>JANQLC010000033.1 GCA_028280815.1 Flavobacteriales bacterium
GTGACACACGACAAGCTCACCGGCGAACCACCAACCCAACCAATCAACCCGACAACAACCCACGCGACAGCACACCAGCGACAGAGCGACCCAGCCAACCCAAGCCACCCAATCCAACTCAATGAGCCAATCAACCCAGCACACCAGCAAGGCAACTACACCAATCGCAGAAGAGACGAATACAAAATCCCGACAAGGGCAACCCAATCCATCCACGTACCCGCGCAACAAACCCATGCACCCAACCAACCAGCCCGCAACCCAACCAATCGAAACGCAACCCAGACCGTTCAAAACCCCTGCGCTAAGACATTCACCTAGGTTGCATAGATTTTGTGCAACTGATAAAAAATGGCATATTTGCAAATCATTTCCCGATACAGCAGATAGGAGATCAAATGCTTAGAAAATGCATCGCTACCCTCGCACTGGCGCAGCTCGTGGTAGGCACAGCAGTTGCACAAGGGAGTGGTGGCCCATCTCCTTATTCATTATACGGTTATGGGGACAAGCGTTATAATGCACACAGCATCATTTCTGCTATGGGTGGCGTGGGCGCTAATTTTTTCGATCGCAGCCATGTCAATACGTCAAACCCAGCCAGTTACCCACACCTCAGCCGGACTGTTTACGAAGTGGGTATCCACACCGACCTAGTCCACTTTAAAACCCATCTCTCTTCGGACAGCCGCAGTACAACCTATGTTTCGCAAGTCGATCTGGTCCTACCCTTCAAGCGATCGGCTCTTTTACTCGGTTTTTCACCTTTTTCCACCACGGATTACAACGGAAGGGAAAGCGATCCAAAGGATGCAGATGCGTTTACGGTACACGATGCAGAGGGGGGGCTCAATTCATTTGTCATGGGCTACGCATATCAAATTACCGAGGGGCTCAGTTTGGGGATTAATGTCAATTATGTATTTGGTAACAAGACGTATAGCATCCTTTCGGGTCGGGCAGGTGTGCAACGCTTGACCGAACAAAGAGAAACGAGCCACGAAAAGGGTTTCCGCTTTACCGGTGGAGCCATTTACACAAGGGAATTGAAGGGTGGGAAAAGCCTGAACATCGGCGCTACCTATAGCTCGGGCACACAGCTCCAAACGGAACACGACCAACTCGTCTATACCTTTGCATACAGCGGCGACGGAACGGGAAGGCAGATCAGCTCGGATACGATACACCGCAGAGAAGATATAAAGGGAACCCTGGACTTGCCTTTTCACACTGCGCTTGCCCTAGGTTTGCGCAAAGAGCTGAAGTTTGGCTATGGTGTGCAAGCCGATTTTGAAAATTTTCAAAATTTTAGGATAGATGGTAAGAGGCGACCGGATTTCAAAAATTCAGTGCGTTTTGCCGCCGGAGGCTATTGGATTCCCAAGTACAACGCCATCCAGGACTATTTCAGCCGGGTGACCTATCGCTTTGGCACATTTTATGAAGGTACTCATTTAAAACTCAATGGGCAGCGGATAAAAGACTTGGGCGTGAGCCTTGGCCTGGGCTTGCCCGTGGGCATGGAAGGAGAAACCACGCTAAACCTGGGCCTTGTTCTCGGTAGAAGGGGAACGGTAGCCAAGGGATTGGTTCAAGAGGATTATATGAGTTTGAGACTTTGCCTTTCCTTTGGTGAAAAATGGTTTCAACAAAGGCAATACGATTAGTAAAAACCAATAGATGAGGAATTATGATTGAGACAATCCGGTCGATGGCCGCCTCTTACACATTTTTATTGGGTCTTTTTCCCGCTTTTTGTGCCGCGCAAATCCACTCGGGCACAGGTGCGGACAACTGCGATGAAAAATTATCGCTCTATTACGAATTCATGCAAAGCGGCGATATGCAAAGCGCATTAAAGCCCTGGGAATACGCTTTTAACAACTGCCCCGATCGGAGCAAAAACATCTACATTCACGGTATTCGGATTCTGAGGAGTCTCATTCAAAAGGCAGCCAATCCAGCTGATAAGCGGAAGTATAAGGAGATGCTGATGCAGGTGTTCGACCGGCGCTTGAAATACTTCCCCGAGAACAAAGCCTTCGTACTCACACAAAAAGCCTCCTATATGAGAGACCTCAGAATGGGACTGCCCCGAGAACGGCAAGCGATCTTTCAGCGCGCTTTTGCCGATGGCTACGAGCAAAAAGTAGGCGCCAAGCCCATCTTGAACTACTTCTACACCATCACCGAAATATTCAACTCGGATAAAGACTTCCAAAAATACTTGGACGACTATGAAGCCATTTCAAAAATTATCGATTACAACATCGACACCTATTCCGAAGAGGCCGGTCATTTAATCGCACTAAAAGACTCGACTGGCTTAAATGAGAGCCAGGAGCAAAACTTGAAGATAGTCGAAGTGCAGCGAAAACAGCTCAATACGGTGAAATCCGCTATAGAGCGGATGATCGGCCAAGTCGCCACTTGTGATCAGCTGATACCGCTGGTAACAGCGCATTTCGATGCCCACAAAAGCGATGAGAAGTGGTTGCATGCCAATGCGGTGCTGTTGGCTGATAAAGGTTGTGAAGGGACAGCCGTATTCTCTAAAGTTGTCGAAGCTTTTTACGCCTTAAATCCCACTGCGCCGGCTGCCCGTGGACTGGCAACTAAGGCCTACAAAGCGCACGAATACAATACCGCCATCAAGTATTTCAAGGAAGCCGCTGACTTGGAGCGCAATCGATTCCAAAAAGCAGCAGACGACTGCAAAATCGCTGATATACTGTTCAAGCAAGGGCGCTATTCCACCGCGAGGCGTTATGCAAACCGAGCCGCCGAGTTGCGCCCGGGCTGGGGCACACCTTATCTGCTCATCGCAACCCTGTATGCGAAGAGTGCAAACCAATGTGGCACAGATGAATTCTCTAAGCGAGCCGTGTACTGGGTCGCTGCCGATATGGCACAGAAAGCCGCACACATCGACCCATCGATAGCCGCTAAGGCGAGAAAAGCGCTACAGGTCTATTTGGCTGACGCACCCGATAAATCCATGGCTTTCCAAGAGGGTTATAAGTCGGGAGATCGATACAAAATCGGTTGCTGGATCAACACCATGACGACCGTTCGATGGCAGTGAGTCAAACGCATCGGATGGCATGTATCTTATGTGCGGCGCTCTTTTCATGTAAAAATGAATCTGAGCAACTCGCCGCTTATCTCAAAGATGATTTTCCCACGATCACCATAGATGATTTTACCAATCGCTATATCGATTCCGGGCGGGTGACCCTGATCATAGAAGCGCCCGAGCTCATCGAGTACAACAACGAAAAGCGTAAGTATCGGGCGTTTCCAGCTGGTGTGCAAATCAAGCAAATCGAAAATGACAGGGTGGTCGGTTTTTTGCGTTCCGATTCCGCGATTATGCACCTCTCAGATAAGGGGACCTTTGAAGCGATCGGACACGTATTGGCTGTTACACAGGACGAGGACAGTATTTTGACTTCCCATATGGTTTGGGATCGGGCAAAAAAAATATTCTATAGCCACGCCAAGACCACCATCTTGAGCAAAGGGTCCGTATTGCCTGGCGAAAGGGGATTTGAAGCGGAGGAAGACATGTCCAGTTATCGCTTGCTAAAACCGACAGATGGAAGGATTCAAGTGAAAACCCGGGAAGAGGCAAAAGATTATTAAAGCTGAAACCGTAACTTCGCCCACCGACCAAAAGGCTTGAAATGGCAACCTTAGGGAATATCAGAAAACGCTCTGGACTGCTCATAGCCATCATAGGCGTGGCGCTCCTGGCCTTTTTGCTGGCAGACCTCATTCGCAAAGGCACGATCTTCAAGAGAAATGCAGATACCGCAGCCGCCATCAACGGGCAAGAGATCTCAACGCGAGACTTCGATATAGGGGTAAAGCAGAACACCTATGTACTGAAACACCAGAATCCAAATGCTACGACTATGGGCGCAGTCAGGCAGACCTGGCAGCAAATGAAGCGACGCGTGCTCGTCGAACAGCAGGCTGAAAAGCTCGGCCTATCAGTGGGTGAAAGCCAAGAATGGGAAGTGCTGACCACCAACCCCAACATTCGCCAAAATCCTTCTCTACAGACGAATGGGCGGTTTGACCCGGATAAGCTTGCCGCCTGGCTGGCACGCGCAAAAACCCAGGATCCAAGCCGCTATAACCAGGTCTTAGCGGGCGTTAAAAACCAGGCCTTGATCGACAGTTATTTCAACTTGCTAAGGGACGGGATTTACACGACGGCTGAGGAAGCCGAAATCCAATACCACTTTGAGAACGATCAGGTCGATGTGAGGTATGTTCAGATTCCCTTTGAACCGATCAAGGGCGAGGTAGGGATTGCGGACGATGCGATTCAAGCCTACATAAAAGACCATAAAAAACGTTTTGAACGTCCAGCTACACGTGCCATTCAGTGCGTTTCATTTGAAGTAAAACCTTCTCAATCAGATGACGAAGCCATACTAAAACAGCTGAGCGGCATGCTGGATCGACGAGTGGAATACAACGCGATCACCCAATCCCATGACACCCTACCGGGATTTAAAGACATATCCGATACAAATACAGCCGCCTTCGTCAATTCGCAATCAGACGTGAATTACAATCCCGATTACCGCAGGCTGAGCCAGTTCCCCAAACCGCTGCAAGCGTTCTTACAAAGCGCAAAAAAGGGCCAGGTCTGCGGGCCTTACAAAGTGAATAATACCTATCGATTGAGCCGATTGATAGCGCGCAAACGGATTCCGGATTCGGTTCAAACGCGTCACATTTTGATCACCTATGCCGGACTGCAAAATGCGCCCGAGGATGTCAAACGAAACAAAGTGCAGGCTGAGAAACTGGCCGATAGCCTGTATCAGGCCATTCAAGGCGGGAGTGCGTTTGCCACCCTCGCCAAAACCTTTGGAGAAGATGCCAGCAGCGCACAGGGTGGTGAGCTGGGGTGGGCTACCTATGGTCAGCTCGTACCGAAATTTCAGGAATTTGCCTTTACCCACAAAAAGGGCAGCATAGGGGTGGTAGAAACACCCTTTGGTTTTCACGTGATAGAAATAGCCGATCAGAAAAATTTCCACCTCGCCTACAAAGTGGCGACGATAGTCCGCCGCATTTATCCGAGCAAACAAACCGAGAATGCGCGCTATGCACAGGCAGCGGCATTCTTTGCAAACGCGAAAGGCGACATCGAACACTTCAAACGACAGGCCCGAGCAGCAGGCCTGCCCGTGCAACACGCAAAAGGCATAAGCGAATGGGACGCTGGGATACCCGGCATGGCAGATAGCCGAAACATTGTAAAATGGTTGTACGCCAAGGGGAGGCGGTCAGGCGATTCGCATATGTTCAACAGCGAAAATGGCTCCATAGTTGTCTCGGTAAGCGGTAAATCGGACAGCGGGCTGGCCAGGGTTTCAGCGGTGCGGTCTGAGATTGCGCCCATACTCAGAAAGGAGAAACAACTCGAATCCGTACGCGCTGCGCTGGCGGACAAGCCGGGCTTGGCCTATGCGGCAAAGACCTACCAGGTTGCCATCCGCGAATCGGATGCCGTGCATTTTGCGAACCCGATTCTCACCGGTGCGGGTCGTGAACCCACAGTCGTAGGCACTGCTTTTGGGCTGAGAGAAAACGCGATATCTCAGCCCGTATTGGGAGAGAGTGGCATTTTTCTGGTAAAGGTCACAAAAAAGGCCCGAGCAGCTGCTGCCTACAATCACGCAGATATCCAAAGGAATACAGAAGCCATTGCCCGGCAAAAAGCCGATGCTGAAGCCTACCAGGCATTGGTAGACAAAGCAGATATCGAGCGCCACATCTTCGAGTTGGGCTATTAAAATGAGGAAAAGCGAAACGGCTATCAAAAAAATTCTCCCCGCGTTGCATCCAATTTGATGAAGATAAAGAGCATAGCGGTGAAGCCCCACAACGCAGATCCACCATAGCTAAAAAAAGGCAGGGGAATGCCGATCGTCGGCATGATCCCCAGGGCCATGCCTGCGTTGACCAACAGGTGGATCATGAAAAAACATCCCACAGCGTATCCGTACACCCGAGAAAATCGGGTGTTTTGTCGCTCCGCCTTGTAAAAGATCCGGGCTATAAACAAAGAAAATAAAATCACTAAGCCCGCACTACCTACAAACCCCCATTCCTCGCCTATGGTACAAAATATGTAATCCGTGCTTTGCTCCGGCACAAAATTTCCCTGGGTCAAGGTACCTTTGAGAAATCCCTTTCCCATCAGTCCGCCGCTTCCGATAGTCAGCAAGGATTGGTTTAAATTGTAACCGATTCCGCGCCGGAAGGCTTCGGTGTGTTCCACCTTTCCGATTAAAATATTGATTCGATTCCGATGCCGATCGCTTAGGACCCGGTTGAAGATAAAATCTGTGCTGTATAAAAAACCAATGGCAAAAACCAGAAAAGGGATGACACGCCACAGGTTTTTTTTTTGTCTTCGCCGCTGGTAAGCCCATATCGAGGCGAGCGATATCAGACCGACTAAAACCGGCGTAGCACCAAAGGCTTGTGCCATGACAAAGATCAGCGCAGCGCCAAAGCCGATAAACAAGTAGTAGCCCGGCATGCTTTCTCGGTATAACACCAAGAGGAATATGGAAAAGACCAGCGCCGTACCGAGATCGGGTTGAGCCGCGATCAGCGCTGTGGGAACCCCTATGATCAGCAAAGCCCGAATCAAGGCCTTGGGTCGACTTATTTCCACCGATGGGTCGCTCAGGTAGCGCGCCAGGAGGAGCGCTGTCGCCAGCTTGGCGAGCTCTGCGGGTTGAAAGCGCAAGGGGCCCAAAGCGTACCACGAGACAGCCCCATGGATGTGCCTTCCAAACGGGAAAAGGCCTGCCAGTAAAGCGATGGAAATCAAATAGACGACACCCGCAAACTGGTAATATTCAATGTACTTCAACAGCGTGATAACGAGGATCAACAGTGCGCTAAGGCCCATCCAAAGGAGTTGCTTTGCGTAATTCTCGGATAGATCAAAGAGAGGAGCGTGCCGCTCCCCTAGGGCAGTCGAATAGAGATTGGCCCAGCCCCAACAGATGAAAAACGCATAAAACAGGATTAACCACCCGTCCAATCTTCGCCAAACCGATGCATTACCCATGGGTTTCCACCGGTTTTAAGGTCGATTCTGCCCAGCCTTCGGGTGTGTTTAAATCCCCTTCGACCATGCGCTTTTCTATGGCTTTCCTAGCCGGCGTCTCAATCGCACCGTCTATGTATTTTTCAACCATCAAGCTCGCTATGGGGGCAGCCCAGCGCGATCCCCAGCTGCCATTTTCCACGACGACCGCTAGGGCGATGGTCGGATCTTCTATCGGGGCGAAGCCTGCGAATATAGAATGCGCTGCGCCATGTGGGTTTTGAGCCGTGCCGGTCTTACCACAAAGCGCAATGTCGGGTATGCTAGCCGTGTACTGCGCACTGCCTTCCGTGATGACGCGCGCCATGCCCCGAATGACTGGGGTGAAGTACGAAGCCGCTATGCCGGTTCGCCGCTTGGCTGTAAAGTTCGGATTTTCATTGGGTTTTCCACCTATTTTTTTAACAATATGAGGTGTGTAATACCAGCCCCTGTTTGCGATGATGGCCGCCATATTCGCCAGTTGGATGGGTGTTGCGAGTACCTCGCCTTGTCCGATCCCATTGGATATGGTGTTGAGGGCATGCCAGCGCCCACGTCCATATAGCTTATCATAAAAGCTGCTATCGGGTATAAAACCCTTCACACCCGTCGATAAATCGGTACCCAAAAAATCGCCAAAGCCGAAACCCTTCACATAGGTACGCCAGGCTTCCAACCCCAGGGCAGGGGTCTTTTTACGCTTGATGAGATCCCAATAGACATGCGCAAAAAAATTGTTACACGATACGGCGATAGCGGTTTCCAAATCTATGGGCCCGGTCGTACCACAGTGGCAGGCTATGTGGAATTTTCCGACTCGAAAGCCGTGATGACAGGTGTGGGTGGTCCGGGGATTTAAGACTTTTTCCTGCTCACCGATGAGCGCGGTGACCAACTTAAAGGTGGAGCCAGGGGGATAGGTTCCCGTGATAGCGCGATTTAACAAAGGCTTATCCGCGGTATCTCGGAGGAGTCTGCTGTAATTCTCATCCCTTTTCCGCCCGACGAGTAAATTGGGGTCGTAGCTCGGGCTGGTCACCGAGGCTAGGATTTCCCCTGTCTCAGGTTCTATGGCTACGATGCTTCCTCGCTTGTTTTTCATCAGGCGTTCCCCGTATTGCTGCAGGTCGATGTCGATGGTGGTCGTGATGTCCCGACCGGGCTGTGGCAAGGTATCGTATCGGCCATCTGCATAGGAACCGACGATCCGATTTCGCACGTCTTTCCGCTCGAAACGAACGCCCGGCTCACCGCGCAATACACGCTCATATGTTTTTTCAATACCGGAGATTCCGGCATTTTCACCGGCTTGATAATCGGGATGCGACTTCAAAAACCGAGCGTTCACCTCTCCGATATGTCCCAAAATATGGGCTGAAGAAGCATAAGGATAGGTGCGCAAAGGATTGCGCTGCAAGTAAAAACCCGGAAACCTATAACTGAGCTCCTGGAACCGAACCACTTCTGCTGGACGCAGCAGTCGCTTAAAAACCGACTTGCGGTACTTCGTATTTTCTTCGACACATCTCTTAAGCCGAGCGGCAAAATCGGTTTGACTGAGCCCTAAGATACGACAAAGCGCTGCCGTGTCAACGCCGTTTACCTGACCGGGTGTGGCGACTAGGTTATAGCTGTTTCGGTTGGCTACGAGAAGCCTGCCCTTTCGGTCGTATATACAGCCGCGGCTGGGATAGGTCCGCATGGCTATGATAGCCGTCCGATCGCCTTTGACCCGATAGATTTTATTTACCATTTGAACATAGTAAAGGCGCGCGACCAACGCAGCCGTGCCCAAAGAGAGCAGTATGAAAAACAGGGCTGATCTTTTCACGATCGAACGGGATCTCTTACAAACGGATAGATCACCACCAGCAGCAGCCACGTCATGCCCGCACTGATCAAGGCGTAAAGCCCAGCTCGAGCCACTGGGTAAAGGTGCCAGGAATCCAAGAGGTAAATGACCAGGCTTTGCAGTGCACTCAACAGCGCAAAGTAAAGAAAGCGTTCGGATTTTGAAAGCGCGCCGATGGGGCAGGTCGCGGAATCGAATCGGCTCTTCTCACTCACCAACCGCAGACCAAAGGACCGAGCAAAAGCGATACATACGCCCGAAGCCGCATGCATACCCCCTGATCCCATTAAGAGATCAACGCTGAAGCCCAGCAGAAATCCGAGGAGCATGAGCCCGGACTTGCTATAGACCGGAACCAATAAGATAAACAGGATAAAAACCTGTGGATTGACGGCTCCCATGAAATTGATCCGGCCGAACACATAGGCTTGACAAAGGCTTAGAAAGAAGAATAAAAAGCCGTATTTCAGGTATTTATTATTCATCTGCACTTGGATTGAGCACTTTGTTTACCTCTGCTTTCAGTAGATTCTTCACCACGTAAACGCGGTGTAGTCTGGCAAAATCTATAAAGAGATCGACATCAGCGGCGTAAAATCCCCGTAAGCGATCTCGCTCGATCTTGCGTATCGTACCGATGGGCACGCCGGCGGGAAATATGGCCGAATGGCTGTCGGAAATCACCGTGTCACCTGGGCTGATCGGGGCATGGTCGGGAATTTCTTCCAGCTGCACGATGCGATAATCCCTTCCGTCCCAGCTTAAAAAAGCAAAAAAATGACTTTTTTTAAGTCTGGCACAAACGTGGGAAGACGAACTGATAATGGGAATGACATGCGCATAATGGCTGGAGACCGCATCGATTATACCCACGACCCCACCCTCTGCAACCACACCCATATTCTCCGCTACACCCTGTTTGCGACCCCGATCGATCAAGATTGTATTGTCTCGACTGCGGATACTTATGTCGATGATTTCCGCTGGGATAAATGTGTATTGCTGCCGGTAAGACGAATCGTCGACAACTGTAGGCTGCCCAGCAGCTCGATACTGCGATGCGCGCAATTGTCCCCGTAATCTTGCATTTTCCGCTGACAGAGACCTATTCTCTGCCTCGAGGCGGAAAAAAGCGGTCAGGCGTTCCTTTTTTGAAAGGATATAACCGTTCACCTCGGCAGCCAAACCGAAAAATAGGGTCTTGTGGTAGTTGCTGTATTGAAAGCTGAGGTAGAACGCTGCCGTTTCCAACGATAGAAATAGGAAAAAGTGCCTGAGCGGGTAAGCAAACTGGAGCAAGCGTCGCATTTCAGCTCATTTCATCAAGGATTTGTATTTTTCCAAATTTTTAAGCGCGATACCGGTTCCCCTGACCACCGCACGCAGTGGGTCTTCTGCAATGTATACCGGCAGGTCTGTGCGCGCCGATATGCGCTTATCCAAACCCCGCAATATGGCACCGCCGCCAGCCATATAAATTCCGGTGTTGTAGATATCTGCTGCCAATTCCGGTGGGGTTTGGGAAAGGGCTTCCATGATGGCTTCTTCGATTCTCAGTATAGAAGAGTCCAAGGCCTGTGCGACTTCTCTGTGTGAGATGACGATTTGTTTGGGCTTTCCGGTAACCGAATCCCGGCCTTGAACCGCTACATCTTCAGGGGGTGTATCCAAATCTGCAATCGCAGCGCCCACAGCTATTTTTATATTTTCAGCCGTCCGCTCCCCAATGTATAGGTTGTGTCCGGTTCGAAGGTAATACGTGATATCATCGGTAAAGATGTCACCGGCTACCTTAATCGATTTATCGCGGACGATACCCCCGAGTGCGATGATGGCGATTTCCGAAGTACCTCCTCCGATGTCGACAATCATATTTCCCTTGGGTTGGGATATATCGATTCCAATGCCGATAGCCGCAGCCATGGGTTCGTGGATGAGATAGACCTCTTTGGCGTTCATGTTGTAAGCCGAGTCCCTTACCGCTCGCTCTTCTACCTCTGTAATCCCGGAGGGAATGCAGATCACCATGCGAAGCGAGGAGGTAAATAGGGATCGCCTGATGCCGGGAACCCGTTTGATGAATTCCTTAATCATGTACTCCGAAGCCTTGAAATCAGCGATGACACCGTCTTTCAAGGGTCGGATGGTCTTGATGTCATCGTGGGTCTTGCCCTGCATCTGCTTGGCGGCTTCCCCAACGGCGATATATTTCTTCGAAGAGCGCTTCTGTGCCACTATAGAAGGGCCCTCGATAACTATTTTGTTGTCGTGTATGATGAGCGTATTAGCCGTGCCCAAATCAATAGCCACGTCTTGCACCATGAAATCAAATAGACCCATCGAAGGTATCGCTGTATGCCATCCGGCTTTGCAAATCTAATGAATTGTGGGCAACAAATCGGGAAAGACCCGTGATCCATAAGCATGTGGCGAAGCCGTCAGACGGCTCTCAATTCTACGCCAGCAAACAAAGGCGGGGTGCACTTTTAACCGGGTAGAGGTGGAAATCCAGACTGTTCTAAGCGGGAAGCCGCATGGCGATCGGGGTGAAAACAAGACGAAGACTCAACGCGTTACACCCAGCTTCTCACCCGACAACTCATCGGAGACCCAGTCGTTTAAAACGTTTACCCCTTCCTCGACATAGGCGTCTCTTTTAAGGGCCTTATACCAGGCTTCTCGGTCAGCCTTTAGCGTCGTATCGGCTTTCATCTCTTCCACTTCAGCGCTCGGATACACAAAGTGCAGTTCGTTGTCATAATTGTCCAAGGCCGCAAAGCGCTTGGCTTTGGCCGCTAGTGAATCCCTGTTCTCTTTAAATGCGCTTAAGTTTAAGGAAACCTCATCAAGGGTGTCCGCTCGTTTTTTGAGCCACCGAGCATAGGCATCGGCGAGGGCAAAAAATTTGCTCTCTGCTACTCGCTTGTAGCTTTTCGCTTTTATCGCGTTTAAATCGACATGTGTGTCCTGAACGCTGTAATCCACAGGCTTGATGCCATCCCAAGGCATCGCATTGTCTTGGTCTTTTTCACCTACCTTCATGTAGGCGTATGGGGTGGGTAGTCCTATGTCTGGGATGACGCCTTTGAGCTGTGTGGCGCCGCCGTCAATGCGGTAAAATTTAGACGTGGTCAGCTTTAGGTATCCGAATGGTTTCAGGTCGTTTAAGCGCGGGCTTGCAAAGCGGTCTAAATCCAATAGGTTTTGTACGGTTCCCTTCCCAAAGGTGTGGTGGCTGCCTACGATAAGCGCGCGTTTGTAATCTTGCAAGGCTGCGGCGACTATTTCCGAAGCCGAGGCGGAAAGCTCGTTGACGAGTACGACCAAAGGACCGTCATAGACGACATCCGCGTCTCGGTCGCGCAATACGGATACTTTTCCGCCTCTTTCCCTCACCTGTACAATCGGCCCCTGGGCGATAAACAAGCCGGCCGTTTTGACGGCTAACGCCAAAGCGCCGCCGCCATTGTCTCGCAAGTCGAGTACGATTCCTCGCACCCCCTCTGCTTTGAGGGATTCGAGTGCCGCTCTCACATCGTCCGCACTATTTCTGCCGTTGGAGCCGTTTACGTCGAAGTAAAAGCTCGGTAAGCGAATCAAGCCGTACCGCTGCCCATTTCGCTCGATGACAGCGCTTTTGGCAAAGGTTTCTCGCAGCTGAACCACACCCCTTACAATGGGGATGACTTTCTCCATCCCATTTACCCTCCTAACGGTTAGCTTAACCGTGGTACCCGCCTTCCCCTTTATGAGCGCTATGACATCATCGATGTTCATACCTACGATGTCAACCGCCTCCCCATCACCCTGTGCCACTTTGATAATTTTATCCTTCGCCTCTAAATCGCCTTGCCGGTAGCTGGGGCTTCCGGGTATGATCTCCACCACTGTCACGTAACCATCCCGCTTTTGTAAACGTGCGCCAATCCCTTCAAACTGACCGCTTAAAGCCATATCAAATACTTCTCTATCGCGGGGGGCGAGGTAGTCGGTGTGGGGATCAAAGCCCGCTGCAAAATCATCGAGAAATTTAGACATCCAATAGGATTCATCCTTTTCATCGAGGCGCTCGTACAACCAATTGCAGTGCTTTAGCGTTTCTTCACGGCCTTTCCTTTCCCAATCGGCCACCGATTTGACGCCATAGCTGGGGTCCGCCTCCGCTTCTTGTCGTTCGGCGACATAAGAGACCACAGACAGTTTTAAACGCCTTCGCCACAGCTCTTTTAAACCGCGTTCCCCTGTAGCAGGCAGTACCTTATCCCAATTGTCGATAGGCGCGGTTTCATCTCGGGTTAAATCAAAGGGCTCAGAGAGGATTTCTCGGGTAAACGCATGCGTATTGCTCAGTTCTCGTTTAAAGATTTGAATGCTCTTTTTAAAAAAACTCAAATCACCGCTTTTGATTTGATCATCCAACTCATCCCGATATGGCAAAAGCGCGTTCAGGTCTGCTCGGGTGAAGTATCTCTTGAAATTATCCAATCGTTTGATATACCTATCGTATAAATCTTCTGAAAATGAATCGTTTAAATCCTTAGGCTGATAATGGCCATGGCTCAAAACCAAGCTCGTCAGTTTCAATGTTACCCTGTCTTTGTCCTCGTCAGCCGTGTAAAAACTGGCTAGCACACTGGAAAAGAGCAGTATGAAGACAAGTGCTTTTATATTTTTCAGAGCCTTCATGCTGGGTTGACTGCCCATTTTTTCAAAGCGGCAAAGGTAAGCAGATTTTAAAGAACAGCCCCCACTTCACAATCGATATACGCTACAAATGCCTTACACCAAGGCTTTGATCCACAATTCGTGCGCCTCCGATTAAAACCCGTTACACAATCTGGCTAACGCCTTCAATCGGGTAAATCGATAAGGGTTATTTTTGCTGTTGTGAAGTATTATATGGTGGCCGGAGAGGCTTCCGGAGACCTGCACGGTGCCCATTTGATCCAGGCGCTGCGGGCCTGTGATCCCGAGGCGGAATTCCGGGGTTGGGGCGGGGATTTAATGAAAGCCGAGGGCATGTATGTGCTGCGGCATTACCGAGATACGACCGTCATGGGTTTTGCCGAAGTATTGCGCAAATTACCCGAGATTCTAAAAAATGTCTCCCGCTGCAAAAAGGACCTGGCAGCCTATCGACCCGATGCGATTATCCTGATCGACTATCCGGGTTTCAATCTGCGGGTAGCCGCTTATGCCCAACGGCTTGGGATCAAGACCTATTATTACATCTCACCCCAGGTATGGGCTTGGAAGGCCAATCGAGTCCATGCGATCAAGCGGAGGGTAAACCGCCTGTTTGTGACCCTGCCCTTTGAGAAAGCATTTTATGAGCGGTACGACTACGCGGTGGACTTTGTCGGACATCCGTTGTTGGACGCCATTGAAAATCGAAAGCCGATTTCACCCCGCGGCTTCACAGCGCGAAATCGACTGGGAGACAACCCCCTGATAGCCCTTTTACCGGGGAGCCGAAGACAAGAGATCGATACCATCCTTCCCCTGCTGTTGAGCGTAGTAGGGGATTTTCCCAACCATCAGTTCGTCATCGCTGCCGCGCCGGGGCAGAAACCCGAACTGTACGAACGATTTTTGCAGCCTCGTGTGGCTGTGGTAGCCGACCAAACCTACGATTTGCTAAGCGTGAGCCAGGCGGCCTTGGTCACCTCGGGTACGGCTACCTTGGAAGCTGCGCTCTTCGATGTTCCAGAGGTGGTGTGCTACAAGACCAGTTGGTTTTCCTATGCGATTGGCAAACGCCTGGTAAAACTCAAGTACATCAGCCTGGTCAATTTAATATTGGAGCAAGCGGTCGTAAAAGAGTTGATTCAGGGTGAACTAACCAAAAAAAATATAAGGGCACAACTTCAGAAAATCCTTCAGCAACCGAAGCGCGCGCGCATGCAAAATGCCTTTGCAGAGTTGAGGCGCAAGCTCGGAGGCAGGGGTGCATCCATGCGCACCGCTCGTTTGATCCAGGCGGACTTGGATTCATAAATACGCGTAAATTGAGGCATGGCATGGCGATTTCCACTGATCGGTTCGGTGACCTGCTTCGCTTTGGGCATCTATCTCGCCGGGGTTTTTCAATGGACGGACATCGGGCACACCTCTATTTGGCTGTCGGCAGCCCTCTCCGTTGCGGTAGGGCTGTACCGGCTCAGCGGATCAAAAAGGCGATGGAGCTCCTGTCATTTCGCCTCAACCTTGCTCCTGTTCACCGCACTGGGGGCCTGGACCTATGTGTTGCACCTGCCTAAAAACGAAGTCAGAAACTATGCTAAGCGCGTAGAGCCGGGTAAGCAGTTTGCTGAAATCGCTTTGCACCACCGACTGCCCCCCACTGCAAACTATGAAAGGTGGGTAGCCGAAGTGGCGGCTCTAGCAAGCGAAAAGACACGGGGTAAGCTGCTCGTTTACCTTCCAAAATCCGAGGGTCATCCCCCTCTTTACCCAGGGGAACTGTTCATGATTCACACCCGGTTTCTCAAACCGCCTGCGCAGCGCAACCCGTACCCATTCGAATATGCCACTTACCTTTTCAACCAAAATATAACGCACCAAGTCTTTTTGAGCGCGGGCGCATTTCAGGGGGGTCCCCATTCGCTGGGTCTGCTCGATGCGGTCCGGCGAAAGCTCGAGCGCAGCATAAACAGTAGCGACCTCAGTACCGAGGCGCAGGCTCTGCTGAAAGCCTTGCTGTTGGGAACGCGGGCGGCACTGCACCGAGATACCCTACGCGCTTTTACCGATGCCGGGGTGGTACACGTGCTGGCGGTCTCAGGCCTGCACATCGGTATTCTCGCCCTTTTACTCCGCTGGCTCTTCTCCTTTCTGTTGCCCTGGAAATGGGGTGCTAGCCTACGAGCGGTACTCATCGTTCTCGCGCTTTTCCTCTTTGCTGCGATCGTGGGGTTCAAAGCCTCAGTAACCCGTGCCAGTCTCATGTTTTCACTCTTTGCGCTCACCGATATCCGACGGCGCCCGACAAACCCCTTTAACATCTTGGCGCTGGCCGCTTTGCTGACACTGATCACCTGGCCTAAAATGCTCTTTCAACTCGGATTCCAGTTGAGCTACGCGGTCGTGGGTTGTATCCTTTGGTTTTATCCCCATTGGATTCGTATCTATAGGCCGAAAAATCGCCTTCTCGCCTATTTCTATCGGATCTCGGTGCTGAGTTTTGTCGCCCAACTGGGTGCTTCACCTTTTACCCTGTTTTACTTTCACCAATTTCCCACACTTTTTTGGCTGGGCAATCTAACGGTCATTCCGCTCGTTACCCCCCTGCTCGGATTGGGTATGGGCTGGCTGTCCCTCACCGCTTTGGGCGTAACCCCACCCCTGCTCACAGGCTTGATCAACCGATGGGCATCGGCCTTACTCGGTTTGGTAAAGGGGATTTCCCATCTGCCCTACGCCCATATTGAAGCGGTGTACTTTGATTTTTTTATGGCTTTGTCTCTCTGGGCATCCCTGTTTTTTCTGGGGCTGTTTATCGAATACAAAAAGGGTGGATACCTACTGGTAACCCTGCTCCTATCGGTCGGGATACAGCTGCACTTCATCGGTAAAAAACGCCGACTGATGGAGCGCAGCGAATTCGTCGTATTCGACGCCTACAAGCGCAATTTGGCCTTGTACAAGGTGGGTGATCGCGCCTTTGCGTTTTACCACATCGCCGACTCCGCCCAAAGCCAATCCCTATTAAAATCCTATTTGGTCGATGAGATGGTTTCGCGGGTGAAGCACATATCCCTCGATTCGGATTACGCGGATGCCTGGGTAAAAAAGTTTCAAAACCACATCTATACCCGATATTTTTCTCTGCAAATCATATCGGGAGACGAGATTTACAGAAAAAAATGGCAGGCGAATTTCATATGGTTGCAGGACCTACCCAGAGTGAATCGCATATCCCCCTGTAACCGCAGCCAACCGCACTTCCTCATTTTGGACGGGAGCAGTCATCGAAAAAATGCGATGCGCTTCACCGCGCTCGCGGCGGCTGACCCAGGCTTACGACTATGGGATACCCAAACTTCGGGCGCCTTTCAGTTGTCGCTCAACTGACGTTTTAGTTGGCGCTTCAAAGCCTCGGCGGTCTGAAACCCGAGGACTCGCTTTTCGACGGTTTGGCCATCGGCGCTTATCACGAGAAGGGTGGGAAAAGCCATTTGACCCCTGAGCCAATGGACGGCCAGCTGATTGAATCCCCGGTATCCATAGGTTTGATAGGCATATACCTCAGCGTTCCAATGCGCATCCGCCCGCTGCTCGGCGTTGAACTTTACCGGGCGATAGTTCGCATTTATAAATTCGACGAGCCCTGGGTGTCGAAAAGTGGTTTGATCCATCTTTCGGCAATATACGCACCAATCGGTATAGACATCGACGAGGTACTTCTTAGGCGCCGCCCGATTTAAGGCTTGCGCCTTTTCCAGGGTCGTCCAGGCGATTGGCTGGGCTTCCGCACAGCTGCCCAATGCGCATAGGGCGACTACAAAAAAAGTTGTTTTCATGGTTTTTATTTTACGCCGTGCATCCATTTTTTTATCGATGAGTTGAGCGCCAGGGCCAAGAGGCCAAAGACTATGGAGCTGAGGGTAAACAGCAAAAAGAACGTGCTCATATCATACGCAGTCGTGATTTGGTCGATCATGCCTCCGAGGTGGCCGGCCAATTTGTTGCCTATGGCAGAGGTGATAAAAAAGACGCCAAACATCATGGCGATCATACGGCCGGGCACCAACTTACTGACGTAAGACAAGCCCACAGGCGACAGGGACAATTCCCCCAAGGTGTGAAAGAGATAGGCTACGACCAGCCAAATGCCGCTCGCCGATGCGGCTTTGGCCCCCGATCCAATGTCTGCAGAGCCCCAGGCCAGGGCTGAAAAACCCAGGCCGAGCAGGATGAGCCCCATCGCGTACTTGGTCGCTGCACTGGGGTTGTATCGACTCGCCCACCATTTTGAAAACAAAGGCGAAAAAATGATGATAAACAAGGCATTTAACACGCCAAACCAAGTAGCCGGAATCTCCACCTCGCGTTCCTTTATTTGGGTCACCTGCCCTTTTACAATTCCCATATGCAAGCCCTTTGCCCTTTTCCGTATCTGTGCCACTCTGCCAGGGCTGATCAGCGTGTAATCCCCCCTTTTATCCGCATCGATCATGGCGATTTGCTGGCCAACCGCCAAGGGGGTATAGGCGATAAGGGTCATCTGTTGCACAACCGTGTTTTGCCGGTCGGTTTTTTCCACTTCATCCTGTGTTATCGGTCGGTAATCGAACAGGGGTTCACCCGTCTTTTCATCGATTTGCCATCGCCCGGTCTGGCTGTCTATCCGCTGGGTTTTGACCGCTCGGTAGCGTACTACATAAGCGCGCGTATGCAGGTCACGGTTGAGCTTCCACAAGAGGATTCCCCATATAATCGCAAAGCTAAGACCCAAACAGAGGCTGGAAGCCGCATAATTTTTAAAAGTCTTTCGGAACAAGGAGAACAAGATCCAGGTGATGATGCCACAGGGGACGAGGGTTATCAAGGTATTGATGATGTTAAATGCCAGCGCATAGCCACCTCGCATGATTCGGTTGGTATAATCCTTGGCAAATATATTTAAAGTCCCACCCGCCTGTTCAAAACAAGTCCAGAAGAGCGTGGTAAGCAACAGAAATATGGCGATGGCCCACATGCGGTCTCGGGTGCGGGTGGGATAGCGGATAATCCGGCCGATGAGCAGGGCTAAGAACGCGATCAAACCGAGCAGGATAAACCCGTTGGCACAATCGGTGGATCCGATTTTCACCATGTTGAAACCGCTGATTTTCGATAGGGGATCATTCAGTATCCAGATCAAGCCGGTCAGCGTGGAGATGACCATTAAGATTTTGTCCAACCGGGTGAAAGGGTTGAACCGATCGCCTTTGAATTCGAGCTGCGCGGGCTTTTCGGCACGCTGCTGCGGTTCGGGCTTTTTTCCAACGGGACCGAAGATGTGGCGGGCGAGATAAAACTGCAGCGTGCACAAAAACATAAAGATGCCCGCCAGGCCAAAGCCGTAATGCCAACCCAGTTTTTCGCCGAGGTAGCCGCAGAGCAAGGCGCCCAAAAAAGAGCCGGCATTGACGCCCATATAAAAAATGGTGTAGACGCCGTCCTTTTTCTCGGGGTGTCCTTTATACATAACTGAGACGATGGAAGTGATATTCGGTTTAAAAAGGCCGTTCCCAAGGATTAAGAGTCCAATCCCTATATACAAAAACACAGGGGTGAGGGTTTCGAGTGCCATGGCAGCATGTCCAAGTGTCATGACCAGCGCGCCGACCACGACGGCGTTGCGATACCCCATAAACCGGTCGGCGAGGTAACCGCCCGCTATGGGAGTCAGATAGACCAGGGAGGTATAGGTGCCATACAGCGCCAAGGCGTTGGCTCGGGGCCAGCCCAAACCGCCTATATCCACTGCGCTGACCAAGAAGATGACCAGCAAGATCCGCATGCCGTAAAAGGAGAATCGCTCCCACATCTCCGTAAAGAACAGCACGAAGAACGCTGCGGGATGGCCCAGTACATGATTCTTTTCGTCGTCTACGGGGTCGAATACCGGATTCATAAGGCTATTCGATCTCGGTTTGCAAGCCGATTCCCTCCGCAAAGTCCACATCTTCAAACCCGTGTGCCAAGCGTTTCAAGGGTTTTACGATAGCCCATGCCAATAGGCCAAAGAGTACAGAACACACAGCAATACCGGTAAAGACTTCAAATTCCGCGAAGTAAGCCGTGGACTGGGCGATCAGACCGCCCAGCTTATCACCCAGGCCAGTGGCAGCAAAGTAGGCACCCATAAAAAAGCTGCCCCAACGCAGGGGCGCCATCTTGGTGGTAAAGGATAGGGATACGGGTAAAACGCAGAGCTCGCCGAGGGTAGAAAACAGGTAAAACAAGACCAAAAACAGCATGGAAGAAGCGCCATAGACACGGTATTGCACAGCCGCTGCCGACATAAAGAAAAATCCTATGCCTTGAATTATAATGCCTATGGCCATTTTAAAGATTGAAGTGCTCAGTCTTCTCCTTTTCCCCCACCAAATCCAAAAACTGCCGACCAGGGTTGAAACATTGGGCTTTAAACAACCTACCCCCAAAATGATCAGGATTAGGCCGAGATAAAAAGCCCAGGTAGCTTGAATGGTGAGGGTTAGGTGTCCGGCGCACAGGAGCCAGCCGCCCAGCATAATCGTCCGCTTCTGTCCCAAGAGCTTGTCGGCGATCAAACCGCCGGGAATGGACATGGCATAGACAAACATCAGATACCAGCCGTAGAGCGCATAGGCGTTGGATTCGATCCAACCCAGTCCGGGGTTTTCGTCACCCATGGTTCGGGCGACGAGGTACAGAACCAGTATGGCGCGCATGCCGTAAAAGTAAAAGCGCTCCCAAAACTCGGTAAAAAAGAGCACGAAGAGCCCTATCGGATGGCCAAAGCGCTTGCGCTTTGCCGGATCTCCAACCATCGAATCATTCATGATTGGTCGTTTGTGTCTATCAAGTGTTGCAGTAAAAAGCGAGTCATTTTGTGGTAGAGGTTTAGCGTGGTGTTGCCCCCCCTCAGGCTGTGGTTTCGATCTTTGTAAACCTGCATGTCAAAGGTCTTGCCCGCTTGTACTAAGGCCGCATCCATTTCCATCGTATTTTGAAAGTGCACATTGTCATCTTTTGTACCGTGTATGAGCAGGTAGTCCCCCTTTAGTTCTTCCACGTGGTTGATCGGCGAATTGTCGTCGTAACCGCGGGGGTTTTCGCTTGGGGTATGCATATAGCGCTCCGTCCAGATGGTATCGTAATACCGCCAATTGACCACCGGCGCCACGGCTACCGCACTGCGAAAGGTATCCGCGCCTCGGGTGATGCAAAGCGAGGCGAGGAAACCGCCATAGCTCCAGCCAAAGATGCCGATTCGATCCGCATCGACAAAGGGTTTTTCCCCCAAAGACCGGGCGGCGTCAATCTGATCCTGGGTTTCGTACTTACCGAGCTGCAGATAGGTCTGCTTTTTGAAATCCACCCCCCTACCCCCCGTGCCCCGGTTGTCGACGGAAACCACTATCAATCCGCGCTGTGCGAGCAGCTGAAACCACAGCTGCTGGCTATGCCCATAGGCGTTTAACACCGTTTGTGAACCCGGACCGCCATATGCATACATGAGAAGCGGATAGGTCTGAGTCGGATCGAAATCGGGTGGCTTGATCATCCAGGCATTCAGCGCCGTACCGCTTGGGAGGGGAATGGTAAAGTATTCCACCTTCGACAGCGCATAGGACTTCAGTCGGTTGACCAAGTCGTGGTTGTCTTCCAAAACCCGGAGCGTTTTGCCGGTTTTTCCTTCGTGTAAGGTGTATACCTCAGGGCGATTCCCGGTGCTATACGCATCGACATAGTATGTAAAATTCGGGCTGAAATGGGCGTCGTGCATACCGATTTTTCGGTTTAGCTTTCGGGCGCCTCGTCCATCTAAGCGCACGGCGTACAAGGCGCGATTTATGCTGCCGTCTTGTGTGGATTGGTAGTACACCCGCTTTTTTCGCTCATCCACCCCATAGACCTGGCTCACCACATAGCTGCCCTTTGTAATCTGATTTTTTAAACGCCCGTCAGCTGCATAATAGTACAGGTGTCGGTATCCGTCTCGCTCGGATTGCCATACGAAGCTGTTGTCCCGTAAGAAATAAACATATAGGTTGTCGGTTTCTATATACTGGGGGGCGGTTTCCGTCAGTACTTTTTCTACGCGGTTGTCCCGGCGGTTCACCCGCAGAAAATCCACTTTATCCTGATGCCGGTTGGCGATGAAGAGGGCGAATTCATCCGCATCGGCAGTCCACTGTATCTTGGGAATGTAGTAGTCTTTGTAGGCGCTCAGATCAACCGCAGCCGTTTTCCCATCCGCTGAGTTGTAACAGTAGGCGGTTACCATGGCATTCGCTTCCCCTGCTTTTGGATATTTATAAGTCAGGCGCTCGGGATAACATTGGCTTTGCGGTCCATAGACGAGAATACACATCTGCTTTACCCGGCTTTCATCGAACCTTAGGTAGGCAATCGCCTCACTGTCGGGGCTCCAATCAAAGGCGCGGACATAACCGAACTCCTCTTCGTAAACCCAGTCGGTCACGCCGTTGATGATGTGGTTTTTTTCGCCATCCGCGGTAATTTGAGCTGTCCTTCCGGTTTCCAAGTCTGCGATGTACAGGTTGTTTTCATAGACAAAAGCCAGCTTCTTGCTGTCGGGTGAGAAAGTAGGCTCTCGGATTGGGTGATCGGCCACTGGACTCAGCGCCTTTGTAGCGAGGTCGTACAGATAGTATCGGGCGCGCCTCGAGTGCCTGAAAAGCGCTTTTTCCTCGGTGGTCAGCAGCAGTTTTTTCTCGTCTGGGCTAAAGGAATAACCACTGAAGGAAAGGCGATTTGGCAAATCTTCGCTACTGACCGAGACGCGGCCCCGCCCTGGCCTGGTCGAATTGCATTGCAACACCTTAGTGACTTTAGAATCACCTTTGAGCAAGGTGTAGTGTTTCCCATCCCGCATAAATTGAAACCCGCTCAGGGTTTTCGGGCTGAGGGCACCCGACCCTATCGTTTCCAAGCTGAGTACCTTTTGAGCTGATACAGTGACAAATGGAATTATCACCAGCGTGATGAGAAGGGCAATTTTTTGCCTCATACGGCTGTTTTTATGGGATAAAATTTCCCAAATATGGTAAAAAAATGACAATGTTCAAGAAATGGCTTTATTTTTTCTGCTGTGACGCATCCTCAACCTCGGGGCGCAGCGCACTTTTAAGGCCTCTCGCACGAAGCCGAAGTTTAATTTTTTACCTTTGGGGGTTGAAATGCGGTAAGGGATGAAAAAGCGGGTGCGCGGTTTTTCAAAGCTGTCAAAAGGTTCAAAGATAGAATGGTTGTCAGCCCATTATTTCGATCATGCCGACAGAGCGAGAGAAATACTGGAACAGTATTGGAATGCGGATGAAAAGTTGCAGCGGCTTCACGACGAATTCGCTGAAAATACCCTCAGCAATTTTTACATGCCCTTCTGCGTGGCACCCAATTTTTTGATCGATGGAGCAGCCTACGCCCTCCCCATGGTCACAGAGGAGAGTTCGGTCGTGGCAGCTGCAGCGAAAACCGCTCTGTATTGGCGCGACCGGGGCGGCTTTCAAACCCAGGTGCTCGGCTTGAAAAAGGTCGGCCAAGTTCACTTTTTATACCACGGGGACTCGGACAAGCTAAAAGCCTTTTTCGACCGGAATCAGGATCGTTTTCTCAAAGCTACGGCAGACCTCACCCAAAATATGCGGGCACGCGGTGGGGGCATAACCCTGTTGGACCTGTTGGACAAAAGCGATTTGGAGCCCGATTATTATCAAATTTTTGCCCAATTCAATACCGTCTCTGCCATGGGCGCCAACTTTATCAATTCCTGCTTAGAGGAATTGGCCCGAACGCTGAAAAGGGAGGTGCAGCAGTCACCGGTGTTTACAGCGGAGGAAAAAGACATCGAAGTCATCATGTGCATCGTCTCAAACTACACCCCCGAGTGTTTGGTGCGGGCTGAGGTGTGTTGTCCTGTCGCGCAGCTAACGGATGTACCCGGCTTGTCGCCCTTGGAATTTGCCGAAAAATTTCAGCGCGGCGTTCGGTTGGCTCAGGTCGAGCCCTATCGAGCGGTGACGCACAACAAGGGGATTATGAATGGCGTGGATGCAGTGGTGATCGCCACCGGAAACGACTTTCGGGCTGTGGAAGCCGCTGCACATGCCTATGCGGCGCGAGACGGGCAATACCGCAGCTTAACCCAGGTGGATATCCGCGATGGACAATTTCGATTTGGGTTGGATTTGCCCCTGTCGGTGGGCACGGTAGGCGGACTCACTTCGACCCATCCATTGGTGAAATTAGCCCTGGATACGTTGGGCAATCCCAGCGCCCCGGACCTAATGGGGATCGCAGCCGCAGCGGGACTAGCGCAAAACTTTGCAGCTGTCCGCGCATTGGTGACCACCGGCATTCAAAGGGGCCATATGAAGCTACACCTCTCAAACATTCTCAACCAGGTGGAGGTCGCCGAGGAAGAGCGGGGGTTTTTCGTCAACTACTTCAAGGATAAAGCAGTCTCCTATGCGACGGTACGCCAAGTGCTCGACCACCTACGGCGTCTGGCCGATGAGGGTTTTATACGGTGGTTTTTCACCCGTTGATAACCGATGAAACCAAGGTTCTTGTAAAGGGGTCACACCGCCCTACCCAAGGCTGCCAAACCGACTGGATTGTAGAAAAACAATTCGTACCTTTGGATAAATTCGTCCACTTAGCATGCGCGTATCCACTGCACAACGCTGCCGACTGTCATCCGAAAAGGCTTGTAAAGAGAAGGCAGCACAGCCAACCGGGTAATATGGAAGAGAAAGTAAAAGACAGGGTACAAAACGAAACCCGACATTTGGCTACGAGAGGGGATTTAGCCCATTTGAAACAGAGGCTGGAACAAGAGATATCCGATGAAAAATGGAAAGGATCAAGTGGTACGTGGGCTTATTTATACTGCTCTCCGCAATGATCATGGGGCTTTATTTGAAGTAAAGCGTTTTACCGTCCAACGCATGCCATTTATCCTCAGCTTTCCATCATTTTTTGCTCCCTTTCTCAGGCGGATGGGATAGTGCAACTTTACAAAACCAGCACATCGCAGCGTTTGCGCTCTTTCTCTTCATTCCCTATTTCGACGCCGCTATGCGCACAGGCTTTCTTCAATCCCCATATACGCGTAGTCATGTCCAGTGTTTGCACATTTGGAGGATTTGCATTAACTTCACGAGCGGTAAAAAAGGAAAAATGCTCTTCTCTCAGCTTGCGCTTATAGCTGGTCGCATTAAAACACCCGTGGATCTCGCCAAGCAGGGACACAGTTTAATTTCCAATTGGATAGACAGTCTAAACGCCTATTGGCCTCGGGTTGCATGGGCGGTTGTCATCCTGCTCGCCTTTTACTACCTCGGCAAGCTCGTCCGACGCACCATCAGACGCCTTATCCACCGATTTCTCAGAAAGGGTAAAAACCCAGAAGTCGTGGAGGTGCTTTCGATACTGCTCTATTGCTTCTTTTTGTTATCGGGCATTTACCTCGCCTTAGAGGTCTTAGAGCTGGGGGATACGTTGACAAAAATCCTAACCTCGGCCGGTATCCTGGGTATCATCGCAGGCTTTGCCTTTCAAGATATCGCCTCCAACGTGTTTGCCGGTTTGTTATTGAAGTACCACAGGCCTTTTCATATCCATGATTGGATCGGGGTGGGGGATCACTTTGGCATGGTCGTCGAGATGAACTGGTTGACGACCCAGGTTAAGTTGGTCAGCGGCGAGGAATTGTACATCCCCAATCGATTGATTTACGATCAGACGTTTACGAATTATACCGCCAATGGCATGCGCCGGATCGTCCTTAAAACGGGCGTGTCCTATGGCGAAGATTTAGCGCGTGTCAAGCGCGTCAGTCTGGAGGAAGCAGCCCAGGTAAAAAACGCCTTGTTAGACAGGGATATCGATTTTTACTATACGCAAATCGGCGACTTTGCGTACCAGTTCGAGCTGCGTTTCTGGATTCGATATCGCATGCAAACGGACTACTTAGCGGCGATGAGCGATATCATCACGCGCATCCACGATCGATTTGAGCAGGAAGGCATCAGCATTGCATATCCGGTGACCACATTGGACTTCGGTGTAAAGGGGGGACAAAATATATTTGATAAGCCGATTCGGGTGCAACCGGCGGCTGCGGCTCAATCGTCCAGTGTCACCTCTAGCTCTTCGGATTCGGCCAGCGACTGACAGAGCAGTATGTAGCCATCGGCGATTTCCGCGCTACCCAAGCCATCGGCGTGCTGCATCCTGACATGGCCGCGTAAGCGCTTTGCCTTGCAGCTGCCACAGCGGCCGGAAAGGCAAGAATAAGGGACGTCCATCGATTTTCGCCTCAAGAACCCCAATATATTCGCATGGGGTTCGAGCGAAAAACAACGGGTTTCTCCCTTGTGGTGTAAAATGAGTTTTGACAGGGTGTGATGCTTTTTTTTACGTATCTCAAATCCTTTTTCCCGTTTTTTAATCTTCGGGGTTTTCTACAAACGTCATCTATACCCATTTCAGCAAATGCCAGCCCGAGCTTTGCAGCCTCTTAGGTCTCACCGCTTTCTATTGTCCATTAGACCCTTGATTTACAGCAGTTTGGACTAGCTTGCCTTTGCGTTATCGCATGGGTCTCTCGAATCAACCACGCCTCATGAAAAACCTCGATCTACCTCAGCGTAATATAGAGAAAATCAGACGAGAAACCCATTTTTCACGAACCAATCCAAATATACAACAGTAAGAATGCACGCCCACAGCTATAACTTGCCCCACAAGGACCCGCAGAGGGCGTCATGGGAGACACTTTTTCACAAGCCACGAGCACATCTACTTCAGGCTCTAAAATTACAAAATCCATCTTTGTTTTCAGGCTGAGACGCAGGAATAAAGATAGGACCGATTTTTCAGACAGGCCCAAGCTGGGGCGCCCCATACAAGCCCGCGTAGCCAACCACAGTACAGATACAAAAAAGCCAGGCTTTTAAGTTAACAAAACAGGACAAACACAAAAAACAACCCTAGTTTTCAAATCGCCAAGCACGGGAAATACAGCGAGAGCAGAACCTCTTTTTCAAACTGCCACAGGGGCAAACAACAAAAAACTCCACCTTTCAGCTACCACGAGGAGTAAAAGCAAAGAGATACGTCCCCCCTTCAGGGGGAGGTCGCAGAGACAAAAACAAAAGAATAAGCCTCTCCTTTCAAGCTACTGCCACAGGACAAAAACAAATAGCTAAGCCCTGCTCTTCGATTCCCATAGCATGTCAAACCAAAATAAACCCGACTTTTAAATGGGCTCCCGCACGGACGAATACCAAAAAAATGAGGCGGGATTTTAAAACGACACAAGAGGGCAAAAAGACGATATCAGCTTTTTAAATCAAACCTCACAAGTACAAAGAACAAGTCGCCCTTTTCAAATCGCCGTAAAAGGCCAAAAGCACCCCCCTCAAATCCACGGACAGGGACAAACGCAGAAAAATACCCCCTCGCCTTTTAGATGCACCCAAGTGAAGATATGATGATAAAAGTCAGCTGCGCTGACCACAGACAAATACCAAAAAAGCAAGGTCGATTTTTCAAATCATTAGAGAGAAACAGAAAAACAAAGCACCGCTTTTTCAGACTACCGACACATAAGGATAAAAACAAAAAAAATAATCCCAGTTTTCAAACCCTTACAAGGGGGATAACGCCAGCCTTTCAGGTGCGCCTCAAGCAAAAGATACAACCCAAGTCAGCACGGCTGACCACAGGGATAAATGCAAAAAAATGCTCCCCTCTAAAACCCTCAATCGGAAACAAAAGCACGCCTTGGCAAATCCTTACAAAAGATTAGAAGCAATGGATAAGACCGACGGTTCGATGCCCCGTAATAGATAAACATCAAAAGGACAAGCTCACCGTTTAAACCCTTGCCATATGATTGAATCCGCAATGGCACCCTTGCAACCGGAACACAGAGCAAGCCCCGCTTTTCAAGCTGTCACGCAAGGACACGAATGGAAAAGATTAAATCTCCCTTTTAGATTAACCCCTAGGGAAAGACGTCAAAAACGGGCGCCCTTTTCAGACTGGCTCATAGAGAGAGGCAAAATCCGGCTTTCAAGCTGCTACACACAGGCAGGCGCAAAAAGACAAGGCCCGCTAGGACACCACAGGACAAAAAAGATCGACCTTTTAAACTGCCGCACACGAACGAACACAAAAAATGACCTGCTTTCAAATCGCCAAACGGAATAAAAATAAGCCCCCCTTTTTAACTGCTTCACAGGTAATTAAGGGGGATAAAACGAATCGCCCTAATTTAAAGAGGAGTGAAAATGGGCGGGAACGCCAGTAATTACAAGCGATACAGGCAAATGAGGATGGATAACCAAACAAAGACGAAATCCGATAAAACCGTCATTTAATCGTCATTTCAAGACAGTAATACGTGTCTTTTATCATTAACTATAGCAAGCGCCATAAACAGGCTACCTCTTATAAATAAAGGCTTTAAGGCTTATCAAAACCACCAAATCACACCCCGATATAGGGGTCTTTTGTGCCGGAATATCAAGGCAAGCGGCTTGCAACCCATCGATTGGGAACAAAAAAACACCGCAGTCGGCAGCTGTGCCCCATGCACTTGATTTCTCAGGGCTTGGAGACAAAGTGATAGTGACTTCCAAACCGCTCAAAGGCTGCCCGATCCAACTCAGCCCGGTGGTCGGGATGGGCGATTGAAACAATGGCTTTGGCCCTTTGTTGAAGGGATTTTCCGAATAAATTTACCGCACCGTATTCGGTGACGAGCCACCTCATATTACCGCGGGTCGTCACCACCCCCGACCCTTCCAATAGGGTAGGCGTGATTTTTGAAATTCCCTTTCGGGTCACCGAAGGCATAGCGACAATCGGCACACCCCCTGCTGAAGCAGCTGCGCCACAGATAAAATCGAGCTGACCGCCAATACCCGAGTAGTGCACAGTGCCTATGGAATCGGCGCAAACCTGACCGGTGATATCGACCGATAGGGCGGAGTCGATGGCGCAAACCTTGGGATTTTGTTTGATGACATCGACAGAGTTGGTATAAGCCACATCCATCACCGCAACGCCCGGATTGTCGTCGATAAAGTCGTACAGCGCTTGGGTGCCCATGGCAAAACAGCAGACGATTCTACCTTTATCCAGCTTTTTATTCACACCGTTAACCACGCCGCTTTTCACCAACGGGATTAGGCTGTCGGTAAACGTTTCGGTGTGCACACCCAAGTCTTTGTGGTTTTCCAACTGAGACAATACCGCATTGGGAATCCCGCCGATACCCATTTGTAAGCAAGCGCCATCGGGAACCAATTCGGAGATGTGCTTGCCGATGGCCACATCGACAGCTATCAGGGGCGGGTCGTGATTTTCGGGCAAGGGTGTATGGTACTCGCAAACGAGATCGAAACTGTCTAAGGGCATCAGAGCATCTCCAAACGCGCGGGGGACATGGGAATTGATGATGGCAATTGCCATATCCGCTTCTTCAACGGCTGCTCGGCTGCAATCCACCGAGACGCCGAGTGAAACATATCCGTGCCGATCGGGTTTGCTGACCTGTACAACGGCAAGGTTCACATGCAAAACTCTTTTGCGAATCAACGCCTGGGTTTCGCTCAAGGAAACGGGAATGTAATCGGCATAACCGGCTTGGGTTTGTCGCCTGACATTGGCCCCGACAAACAGGGATTCCAGCTGGAAAATGCCTTCAAACTCCGGGGCTACATAGGGCGCTGGGCCTTCGGTGTGTATGTGTTGGATGGTCACGTTTCGGATTTCACCGGCACGCCCCCGCTCGCACATGGCATCGATGAACCGATGGGGAGCCATGGCCACGGAATGCAGGTGAATCCGATCGCCCGATTGGATGACATCAGCCGCTTCTGCCATGGAAACCCTTTGTCCCGCTCTACCCATTTTTGTCGTGTTTTATACCGATTGCTCGTCGCGATACAGACCCGATTTCCCCGCTTCTCAATCTTTGGATTATACCCGCCTCATTTTTTCGTTCTTCCAGTACCTTACGTCGATTCCCAATGCCCATTAGACCCATTGCGTCACAACTGTTCCGGATCTTGCTCGTCTTTCATTTTCGCATCAACCGCTCCTTATTTAAAACCCATTCTGTGGAAAGGTATACAAATCTTCCGTTTTTCACAAACCAGTCCAAAAAAATTATGCCTGCGGCATGCTGTGTAAACATCGCGAAAAGCGGTATGTAGGAGGCTTTTTTTGTAAGCCGCGAGCATATTTATATCCGATTCCAAAATTACAAAATCCATGCTTTTTTTCAACGCGGCTGAAAGGGTTTCAGATTGGGGCAAGGGCTCTACTGAGCTGCCTTCCGATTGGATTCACGATTTGGTAAGGGGTTTGTATTTAAAGACCCGAAATAGGTAGATGAGGGCGGGGACTATGACGAGCACGCCGGTTGTCAAAGCGATGAGCAGTTCCTTCAGAGTAGCCGCCGGAGCGGCCGTATTGTACAGGGTGAGGAACGCCCCATTTGCCAGGTGTATCACACGGGGAAAATCGATGCATACCCAGCCCAATAGTACGCTCAGCGCCTCTGCGCCGAGCAGGATACGCGCTGCATGCAAGCTTTGGCTTTTCAAGGTGAAGGAGAGCGAGATGGCAAAGATCAGCGAAAGGCCTAGCAGCAAAAGGGCAACGGGCTTGTCTAGGAATGCAGAGAATAGGGTGTGGCCCCATGCGTCGGGCATCAGGAGTAACGCCATACCAGCGATTACAGCTATGGCTTGAGTCCGCAGGGCAACGGGGTAAATCGATCGGCCCAGTGTTTTGTTTTCGCTGCTGAACAAGACAGCCGCTAAGTAGGCGCAAAAAGCAGCAAGAAAGCCGCCGAAGACCAGCGGAAAGGGGTAGCACCAGGAGCCGATATAGGCATCGTAAAAACTCGAGCTCCCAGTCAGGCGCAGCCTGCCTCCTAGCATGGCGCCAAATACAACACCGAGGAAAAAGGGTGTGAGTAGGCTTGACCATTGGAATAGGCGGTTGTAAAAAGGATTGTCATAGCGGTTATCCCGCGGGTCATAATGGCGGAATACAAAAGCGCTTCCACGTGTGACAATCCCGATTAGTGCCAGCGTCAAAGGGATGTGTAGGCTTATGCAGACCGTTTTAAACAGCAGGGGAAAGGCGTTAAAAGCGATCACGACGACCAAGATCAGCCATACGTGATTGGCTTCCCAAACCGCTGCGATGGCCTCGGCGATGGATTTCCGGTCCGCCCTCTTAAAGAAGAAGTCCAATATACCGGCGCCGTAATCCGCGCCGCCGAACAAGATGTAGAGCAGCAGACACACAAATGTGATCAGTGAAATGGCTTCGACCATACCTAACTGTATCTTTGATTGGCCAGGATGATTTGTCGCCTCATCAAAACGCAAATAACGATGGTTAACGCTAGGTAAACGCTCGTGTAAAGCAACAGGCTTACCCCAATACCCGGCATGGGGGTAACGGCATCCCGAGTCCGCATGATCTTGTAGATGATCCAGGGTTGGCGTCCGACTTCCGTCACCGTCCAGCCCGCTTCTAATGCTAAAAACCCCACTGGGATGAGGGTGCTCAAAGCCCTTAGCCAAATTTTTGAACCGCTCAGGTCTCTTTTCCGTATCAACCGCTCGAAAAAATAAAACAGGGCCAAGCCGAAGGACAGGGTTCCAATGCCGATCATCAGCTGAAAGGCGAGGTGTGTGATGACTACCGGCGGACGGTCTTCTTCGGGGAAAGCATCTAAGCCCAAAACCGCAGCGCTGCGTTTTCCATGGGTGAGCCAGCTGAGCAGCCCGGGTATCTCTAAGCCTAGACTCACCCTTTGCTCCTCGAGGTTCGGAATCCCGCCGATCAGCAATCCTGCCCCGAATTCCGTATGGAATTGCGCTTCCATAGCCGCCAGCTTTTCGGGTTGTCTTTTTGCAATAGCACGGGCGGATAGGTCCCCGCTAAAAGGCATGAGTAGGGCAGCCAAAAAAGTGAGTGGCACGGTGATTTTCAAGGCTTTTTGGTGAAAGGAAACCGCCTTTTTTCGCAGCAATAGCCAGGCGTGTAAGCCGCCTACTGCCATGCCCGTAGCCATGAGCGCAGCCAGTGTCATGTGCAGGGCTTCTGGACCCCAAGCATCATTGAAGAAGGCCTGCACCGGGTCGATGTGGATCGCCTTGCCGCCAACCCAATCAAATCCACTGGGGCTGTTCATCCAAGCGTTTGCCGCCACGACGATGATGCCTGACCCGATCCCCATAACACCGACCATCAGACCAAAAAACCAGTGCCACCATGGCTTTATGCGATCCCAACCATAGAGGAAAAGTCCCAAAAAAATCGCTTCCAAAAAGAAAAACGTGCCCTCATAGCTGAAGGGCATGCCGATGACGGGGCCAGCCTGCAGCATAAAATTGGGCCACAACAAGCCCAATTCAAAGGATAAGACCGTTCCGGATACCGCCCCCACCGCAAAGAAAACAGCCACGCCTCGACTCCAGGATCGGGCGAGCTGAAGATAGGTCTCATCCCGGGTTTTGAGCCATTTGTATTCGGCGATAGACATAAAAAAGGGCATGATCATGCCGATACAGGCAAAGACGATGTGAAACCCCAGTGAGAGGGACATCTGCAATCGAGCGGCGAGCAGTGTATCCAAGGCCTTAACGCAATGTACCGACAGCAAGGGTCTGGGGCAGATCGGTGGTTTGGATGGCCGCATACCCACCCGCTATATTGGTCAAGCGGTGAAAGCCCTTCGACTGGAGGATGGAAGCGGCGATCACGGAGCGATAGCCCCCCGCACAATAGATGAAGTAATCCCGTGCAGTGGATATTTGAGCCGTATTTTGATAGATGGAATCCAAGGGGAGCGAAATCGCATCCTCTACATGGCCAGCCCTGTATTCGTCCGGTCGTCTCACGTCTAACACCTGGGCCTTGGGGTCGCAATGCGCAGCCCATTCCGCGGCGGATAGGGAGGTTAAGCGAGTGGTTTCTCGGCCCGTCTCGATCCAGGACTTCACACCGCCCTGTAAATAGCCCAAGGCGCAGTCGTAGCCCACCCGGGCCAGTCGTTGTACCACTTCTGCTTCGCGCCCGGGGGGGGCGACAAAGGCGATGGGTTGTCGCAGTTCGGGGACGAGCCGGCCTACCCAGGGGGCAAAGGCGCCATCCAAGCCGATAAAAAGGGCATGGGGTATATGGGCTCGTGCAAAATCCGCCGGGCGACGCGTATCGAGTACGAGGGCGGCTTTTTCCTGGATCAAACGCTCGAATTCATCCGGGCTCAGCGGGCGTTTGCCCCGCTCGCATACGGCCTCTACAGCTGGAGCCCCCCTTTGGTTTAGCGCTGCGTTCTGAGTGAAGTAGGCCGGAGGCGGCGCCAGTCCGTCCAAGAGTTTTTCCGTAAATTTCGCTTTGCTGATGTTTTGAAGGGCATAATTGGCCTCTTTCTGATGGCCCAGGGTATCGGCGGTTTCCGCGCTCATATGCTTACCGCAAGCCGAGCCCGCACCGTGCCCGGGATATACGACGACGTCATCGGGCAAGGGCAGGATCTTTTCGCGAATCGAATCGTATAAAATGCCGGCGAGCTGTGCCGGATCTACATCTTTTCCCTGTGCCAAATCGGGGCGTCCCACATCGCCCAAAAACAAGGTATCACCCGTAAATATGGCCCGTTCCACAGCGTTTTCATCGAATAAGACATAGACGCTGCTCTCCGGGGTGTGCCCCGGGGTGTGCAACACTTTTATCCGCAGTGCGCCCAGCCTTAGGATTTCACCGTCTCGCGCGATATGCGCCCCGTAAGCCGGCTCGGCCCCGGGGCCAAACACGATGGTAGCCCCTGTCTTTTGGGCTAAGTCCACATGGCCTGAGACGAAATCCGCGTGGAAATGCGTTTCCAACACGTATTGGATGACAGCCCCGTCTCGCGCGGCGCGATCTAAGTAGGGCTGGGGATCGCGCAGCGGATCGATAACCGCAGCGGCGCCCTGGGACTCGATGTAATAAGCCCCCTGTGCCAAACAGCCCGTGTATATCTGCTCGATCTTCATATTGGCGGCTTTATAAAGAGGTGTAAAGGTACGAAATCCGCATTTCCCAAAGGGTGGAATGGGGCAAAAATACGCAGCCTCTATCTATTCCAACTCTATATCAGCGGTTTGTATAAAACACACAAAGGCACAAAAATTACCATTTCTCAAATGGTGAACCCGGGCAAAATGCGCAACCCTATTTATTCCAGCTCTGCCCGAGTGCTTCTATTAATGGCATAAGCGTAAAATCCCTATTTCTATCAAGGCGGGACGGGGCAAAAATTGCGCATCCTTTGACGACATCCACCCTCAACTGTGCGGTAGGCCTACGGCTCATCTGTTTTTACCGGCTTTGGGCTTGCCGATACATCTATCGGTTGTGGAAGAATCCCCACAGTTGTCCCAATTTCCGTACTTACTCAGCACAACTACTGCAATGGATTAAAATTATTCGACTTTTTATCAAAACTATTTGGATGTTTAGGCTCTTTTCTTTACAGCGCAAAGCAGAAGTAAGTTTCACTTTAAATGATCTGATATGTTTAAACAAAAATTACGGGAATGGGCATCATCCCAGGGCGACTAACAGCCTTCCTTCGAGATTTTACAAGATATCCAACCCCAATCCATCAAAGGGGGTGCAGGCTGTGGTGTGTTGACCCATTGTCAAATATTTTCGGGTAAATGCCCCCATTTGAGAGGAAGAACTTCTCCTACGGAACTACCGTTCTGTATGGGTTTAGCAGATTAATCCATTTGTATAAGTCCAATATTTATATGGGTGTAATATGAAAGGCTTAAAATTTTCGCGGTACCACATCGGCACGGATGTGTTGGATGCGGTGGGCATGCCGGGTAAGCGGATTGTGTTTTCCACCCGAACCGCCACCTCAGTCCTAATAGATGAAAGCGTCTATCAGTCGGCTTTGCACCAGCGCTTTGACGAATTGGAAGCGCCGCTATTTCAAGTGCTCAAAGAAAAGGAATTCCTAGTCCCCGCCGACCAAGATGGTACCGATACCTCAGGTCCGAAAGCAAAAGGCATAACGCCGAGGCTCAATACCTCTCCACCGCCTTGCAACCCACCGCCAATTGTCAGCTCGGCTGTGATTACTGCGGGCAGATGCACACCAAACACTACGCCGATGAAGCGGTGATCGACAAATACGTGGAACGGATCGGCCATTTGCTCAAACGAAATCCGAACTACCGGGGTTTATCCGTAACCTGGTACGGCGGCGAACCGCTGACGGGATTGCGCGCGATCCGAAAGGCATCCCAAAGGCTGATCGAATGCTGCCGCCGCAATCGGTACGACTACCTATCGGATATGATCACCAATGGGTTGAGCCTAAAACCAAAGGTGTTTCAAACACTGGTGGCGGAATGCGAAGTAAAGCGCTACCAAATCACCTTAGATGGCACGGCTGAAAGCCACGACCAAAGGCGGATGACCAAAAGGGGCGCCCCCACATTTGACATCATCCTGCAAAATATAGTCTATGTGACCCGTACAGAAATCTATTCACATCATAATTATGAGATAAGTATCCGGGTGAACATCGACAAGACGAATCACCGCTACGCAACGCCCTTGATTTACCTGATCAAAGCGCGGCATTTACAAGAAAAGGTATCGATGTATTTTACAGCTGTCGTCGATTTGGGCAGCAATGATGCTGGCAAGGACAGCTTGGATGCGGATTTTTTCGCCGAAGAGGAGGTCGAATGGCTCTACCTCTGTTATGAAAACGGGATACGCGTCCGCATTTTACCCGAAAGGGTGCACAGCGTTTGCACGGTCGAGAACAAAGACTCGGAGGTCTATGACGCCTTGGGCAATATGTACGCCTGTTGGGAATTCCCCTACGACAAAGTTTACAGCCAAGGAGAAAGCCGAATCGGAAACCTATTCGATTCCCCGGCCACTTACAACCCCAATGCCAGCTTGCGGAATTGGGCAGCCGTCGTCGACTCGGGAAAGACTGGGCGTAAGTCTTGTGTGCACTTGCCCGTATGCGGGGGTGGTTGTCCCAAATCCTGGCATGAAGGCAAATCCGCTTGTCCGCCCTTTAAGTTTAACTATAAGGGTAAACTGCTATTGGACTACTACATCAGAAAGACCCGGGCTAAAAAGCCGCTTGAAGTGCCGGGCGCCATGAGTCAGAAAACGGCTTAAAATCTCTTTTTAAAGCGTACAAAATCCAATCGATCTCCTCAGCGGCAAAATACACATTTACACTTTTTGCGATGCAGCTCATTTTCCAATGGAAAATCCATGGGTTCACATACCTCGTGTGCGTCAGTTCGGTCAATATCAACCCCTGCGCGAATAGCACAGCTACCTTTGACAACTGGGTTTCGCTGTATTTTTAACCTTTGTAGGGTGGATTCAAAGCGATTTTACGCACGCGGAAAACTCTTGCTCACGGGTGAATACGCGGTATTGGACGGGGCGCTGGCGCTTGGCTTGCCTACCCAAATGGGACAGTCATTGCGCTATTTCAGCTATTCTGAGCCGGGCATTTTGCGCTGGGAGAGCCATACGAGTAAAGGGCTTAGCTGGTTTAAAGCTGATTTCCGAACGGTGGACTTTTCCATCGTCCGCACCACCGACCGGCCCACGGCGCTGCGCTTGCAACAAATCCTGACGAAAATCCGGCTGCGCAACCCCAGTTTCTTGCCAAGCGGTGCAGCCGTTTGTACAAGGCTGGAATTCCCATTGGAATGGGGCCTGGGAAGCAGTTCGACCTTGGTGAGCAACCTCGCCGCCTGGGCACAGGTCGATCCCTTTTGGTTGCAAGCGGAAACCCTGGGGGGCAGCGGTTGCGATATCGCTTGTGCCCAGTGCGACAAGCCGGTTTTGTTTCATCGGGAAAACGGCATACCCCTTTTTCGAGAAGTGGATTTCCGTCCCCCCTTTGCCGACCGCTTGTACTTCGTCCACCTAAACCGGAAACAAAGCACCCGTTCGGGCATGGCCGCTTATCGAAAAAAAGCCCATGGGGGTAAATGGGTCGAGATGCTCACCGAACTGACCCGAGCCGTGATCCAGGCACGGGATCTAAGCGCATTTGAAGGTTTGCTGACCGAGCACGAACGCGCCCTGAGCCGCGTCTTGAATCAGCCGCCCATCAAGGCAGTCCACTTCGCCGATTATCCCCACGCGGTCAAGAGCCTGGGTGCCTGGGGAGGTGATTTCGTCCTGGCTGTAGGGGATGAAGCCGCGCCAGCCTATTTCAGCAAAAAAGGGTTTGAGACGGTCGTCCCCTATCGCCAAATGATCTGCTGAACAGCAAAGGGGCTCGTTTAGCGAGGTGCGATCGACAGGCGGCCTATCATTCAAGCCCTGTCCACCGGTTACTACAGAAAAATATGATTTTTCATTTGGCTTACGTATGTGGATATTGACCAAATCCCGGATTCTCGTTACTGGATGACAATAGGCAAGACTCGAAATTCCCTCATGATCTTTCTCTACGGGTTTACATCCGAGCTACTTATTCGGTGAATACATAAGCGTCCATACCCATATCTCAGGGCAAATTGAATCCTTTAAGCCGCTTACCGACTTCTTTACAAACCCGAAAGGCTTGTTTGTAAAGCACACCAAACCTCTTTATGGACATGAAACTTATACGTTTACCTCTGCGCAGGATCCGTCTTTACGGATTTATACATATGAGCTAAACTAAAAATTCACCTTAAGGTCTACCACCGGCTTCTCCTTTGCATTATCTACTTGCAGCATTTTATTAGTCATTTCGTTTCTTCGCTCGGCCAATTGGCCGCCAGGCCCTGCTTCTAAGTGGTTTATCTAAGGTAATAGGCCAGGACACTAAATAAGATGGATCGGCCTTCTATCTTTATGAAAATCAGCGATGACAATACGAGCCCAATGGTCGCTAGGATCCAGAGCAAGCCGTAGCGCACCAATGCAAACCGCTTCTTATCCAATTCCTCTTGCAAGTCGTCTGCCATAGCCATTCTTTACACGCCCAGTTCCAATTGGTTTTTCACCAGACTGAAGTAGTCCGCTTGGTTTTGCACCAATTGTTGGTGGTTGCCGATTTCGACCAGCTGCCCCCCTTTCAGTACGGCGATTTGATCGGCGTTTTTAACCGTGCTCAAGCGGTGTGCGACGATCAAGACGGTCTTGCCCCGAAAGAAGCCCTGTAAGTTCTCGTGAATAACGCTTTCATTTTCCGCATCTAAGGCACTGGTCGCCTCGTCAAAAAATATGTAGTCCGGGTCTTTGTAAACCGCTCGGGCGATTAGGATCCGCTGCTTTTGTCCGCCCGAAATGCCGTTGCCCGATGCGCCTATTTTGGTCTTTAGTTTCAGTGGGAGGGACTCGACGAAATCCCGTATGTTGGCCATCCGAAGGGCGCGCTCGAGTTTTTCGCCATCGATGGCCGCTTCGCCCGTTGCGATATTTCGTTCGATGGTATCGGAAAAGATGTAGCCATCCTGCATCACCACACCGCAGTTGCGGCGCCAGCTGACGGGTGAGAGCGTTGCCCAATCGCAGCCGTTCAAGCGTATGCTACCCCGGACGGGTTCATAGAACTTGAGCAACAATTTCATCAGTGTGGTCTTGCCGCTTCCACTGGCTCCCACGATGGCGGTGGTCTTTCCCGCCGGTATGAATAGCGTTATGTCCTGAAGCACGAAAGGGGATTTCGGCCCTTCGTATTGAAAGCCGAGTGCGCTGATTTGAATGCCCTTTTGGGCTTCGCGTCGGGTCGGGGATTCCAGTTGCGACAGGGCGAGCTGGTCTTCGCCTTCCTCTTCCGGCTGGTCTTGCACCTCGCTGAGCCGTTCCAAGCTCAACCGGGCGTCTTGCAGGGAGCGGAAAAAGCCGACCAGCTGGTTGACCGGTGCGTTCATCTGACCGATGATATAGGAGACCGCCAGCATGGCACCCAGGGTGATGTGGCCCAAAATCACTTCGCGGGCTGCGATAAAGCTGACCAAGATATTTTTGAATTGGTTGATAAAATTAAAGCCGATGAGTTGAAACTGGTCTAACCTGAGAATCCGAAGGTTTACGTGAAACAGTTTGATCTGGATGCCCGCCCATTGCGCGCACTTGTAATCCTCAAATTGGTTTAGCTTGATCTCCTGCACCCCGTTGATCAACTCGTAGATGGATTCCTGGTTTTCACTTCGGCGCTGAAAGCGGTAGTAGTCCAATACCTTTCGTCTCTTGAGAAAGACGACAGACCAAAATATGGCGATGGCCGTGAGGCACACATAACTCAGGACGATTTTATAACCGTAGTAAAAGAGCACGAAGAAGAAGACGGAAAAATTGATCAGCGAAAACAGGGTGGTCAAACTCTGCGAAGTCAAAAAGGATTCGATGCGCTCGTGATCTCGTATGCGTTGGTTGAAGTCTCCGATGCGTTTGGTGTCGAAAAACCGAATGGGCAGCCTCAGAATTTTTCGCAGGAAATCCGAAATGATGGTAATGCTGATGCGCGTGCCCATGTAGAGCATCACCCAGTTTCGGACGATTTCGATGACGACGCTGCCGAGAAAGAGGAAGAGCTGAGCCAATAAGATTGAGAATACGATAGGCAGGCTTTTGTGCGCCACCCCCTTGTCGATTAAGGCTTGGGTGAGAAAGGGAAAGATCAGGGTAAACAAACTCCCTGCGAGCAAGCCGAGAAAGAGCTGCAACACCTCCCTTTTGTAGGGCTTTAAAAAACCGAGTAAATAGGCGAGATCGAGTCTCCGCCTCGGCGGGACATCCCGTTTATAGAATCGCGGGGTGGGTTCCAGAAAGAGAGCTACCCCCCTGTCGTTCTGGGACAGCCAGGACTTTGTAAAATTCGCCTCGTCCAAAGTGATCAGCCCGTGCCCGGGATCGGCGATCCGGAAGCGGTAGCCCTTGGCGAGTCGCTTTTTTTTTATCGCGTACAAGACGACAAAGTGGTTTTGATTCCAGTGTAAAATGCAGGGCAAGGGGCCTTCTTCAACAAGGGTTTTAACCGTTAATTTGGCGGCAAAGGTGTCCATTCCGATCTGCTTCGCCGCCTGACCGATGCCCGATAGGCTCACCCCTTCGCGGCTGATAAAGCAATGATCGCGCAGGTATCGCAAGGGGTAATTTTTGCCATAGGCCTGGGCCAGCATTCGCAAGCAGGCGGGTCCGCAATCCATCTGATCGTGCTGTGGGGTAAACTTCATCGATACAGGCGCGTATAGGCTTTAGCCCAAAATTAAGCAATTGTAACATTTCAGGGCATTCCAAAAGGGTATGGGGCGGATCAGAGCCGCACTGTTTTTCGCCCTTGGTCCGAATGGGTTCGAAAATAAGAGGCCTAGCTTATCGTCCCTGTGTAACGCTCCCATTGCAAAAGCCCAATGGGGGCCTTTAAAAAAATCGAATTGAAGCAGTCTGAAAAGAGCGGCTTATCTTTTTGTCGCTTTTATGAGCGATTGAAAGGCCGGGGTTGTTCCATCTTCTGCTTGGCAGTTGAAAAGGGACTGGGTTTTTGCCGCTGTTGCGTTGCTGGTTTGGCTGGGTTTTGGAACGCGTTGTCTTCCCTTGTACTTCATCGGGTTTTTTACATAGGCCTTTTCTGCGATTGGCATAGGCGGGTTTGGGGTTGCTCGACTCGGACTGCCCCCGTCGAGTCCCTTGCATAGGGCTTCTGTGGTTGGCATAGGTGGATTTTGAGCCTATGGCTTTGTGCGACTGCGTTTATTGGGTTGCCCGATTGATTCAGTGGGTTGCTGCGCGAGTCTGTCACTTGGGTTGGATTGATTGGATTGACTGCTCGGATTGGATTGCTTTGATCAACTCAGTGGATTGACTTATTACTGTGATGGATTGGATGGATACATGAGATGTGTTTGGGTGGGTTTCAGATGATTGGGCTTGGATGGGAGGCTGTCGTTGCGCCGCGTTTGCACAAGGGGTGCGTTGGGTGTTGCCCGCGTCGGTTTTTGGCTCATCGGTCTTTCCTGTAATGGGTTTGATAAAATGAGAGATCCGTCTTTTGTTGTTTTCACGCATGACAGCCTAAAAATTATCACTTTTGTCAACGGCTGAGGCTTTAAAAAGGGTTTAGCCTTTTGTGTTTATCGCTGTGGGTGGTAGTCTAAGGAATGGGGGCTGCCCTTCACTTTTGCGCTGGTCTATGTGTGGGGATGTAAAAGCGGACGCTTCTACCTATGTGGTCAACCATCTATCGGCTTATGATAAGTCAGTTAGCTGCCTATCAGTCCTTAAGTATTGCAAAACCTATGCTGGGAGGTGTTCTATTTTTCTACAACCGCAATGCCGTGGTTGACATAGAGCAAATTTAAAATATACAAACCGATGGATTTATCCCAATCGGGATCGAGCGATGAAAGCGCGTCTTTTACGCTTGTGATAGCACCTGAGTTGATCCGATCGATCAGCGATTTGATACACGCGTGTCGGTCTAAGACGATTTTCGTCCCCCGGGCGTAGAGGTGTATCTTTTTGCCATTTAGATTGTCATGATAGTATATTTTGTAGGGCGATGCGCACTGAATGCGGGTTTGGGGCTTGAAATCAAATTCTTTCTCCCTCGGGAAGGGCCGGGTCCAAAACCCCCCATTGCTGTACAACGCATATCGAAATTCCCTATAGCTCTCTCTGAGCAACTGCTTAAAACTGAGATTTTCAAATTCTTCGGGCAGTTTAAATAATTCCAAAGATAATTCAAAACTGCGCAGGTCTCCCACCCCGCATGGGTCCGTTTCTAAGATCTCGTCACTTTCTTCAAAATATTGATCGAGTATCACTTTTAAAGGTCTCTTGGCCAACCGGCCCTTCACAGCGTTGTGAAACCACAGGGTCAATCCCATAGAGAGCTCATCCGAACGGCCGACGTGGTACACCCCTTGGGGCATAAAGTACAGATCGCCTTCACCAAAGGTGTGTTCATCGGCACAAGCCAAGTAGGACTCGATATGGGTATTGTTCATCCTTTCAAGAGGTTGGGTCATATCCTCATACACCGCCGTATCCCAGGTGTACATAGTTTTACCCCCTTTTCCCAAGTGAAAGTGTATGACGTTTTCACCCCTTTCGTCCCGATGAATGCCCAGGGGCGTCCATCCATAGTTACTTATAAAAACGGTAAAGTTCATACCCAAGTAAGGCATCCCCTTTTGTTCTAAAAGGGGGGCGATTTTATCGGAGACCCAAGCGGATAGATCGGGGTTAAACTTTTCCGCTCGATTGATAATCATACCGAACTTTTTATCCCCAAAGCAGCGACTGGCCCAGTCTGCAACCGTTTCCTCTGCATGGGGAGATCGGTCGTATATCTGGGGCATCTCCTTATAGCCCAACCGTTTTCCATCCAAATAGACCCGATATCCAAATTCATCAGTCCGCATACGGGACAATACGGATACGATATGGAGCAACTGCTTTCGCATCCAAGCGGTCTCCTCGGGGCTTAAGCAGTTTTTAAAAACCGCGGTTTGGGTACAGTTATCGGTTCGAGATAGAAAATCGTCCCACCAGCTGGCTTGAAAGGGCTTCCGCTTATCCTTTGCATTTGCTGTTATCACAATTGTATGATTTGTCTGGTGATGGCTTTTAGTTTGTATAATTCCCGAGTCACTCCTTTAAAAGCCTTATAGGATATCTTTAACTCCTCCGCTCGCAACTCGATTTTAAGTTCAAATTTCCCCTTGGTTTCAGTTTTATCGATCCGCCATACGACATCTCTTTTAGAGCTGGGAAATGCCTCGAACTCCCTTTTTACAATGCGCTGGATTTTAGGATAATATTCTTTTCCAAAGGTGCACGAAAAGGCATATGAATTACCTGTATCAGCCTCCGAGTAAGCGATTCCAGATTTTGTAACCCTGGCTCCCACCCGAGGTGGGACGGGCGGTGTTGGAACCTGACTTTTTAAACCATCCATAACAAATGCAATTAATATTAGAAATAATAACTTTTTCATCTTATCACAGCTTATAGTTTGTAAAAATCATAAGCGGAACCTATAAATAATTCCGCTTATGATACATCAAAAAAAGATCAACGCATTAAACAAACAACACCTTCTCCACGAGCATCGGGGTGGGATTGCTGTTGCTGCTGCTGCTGTTGCTGTTGCTGTTGATAAGCGCAAGCAGTGCCACCTCTTAGCTTGTCTTGCTCCAGCGGTGTAAGCACTTTGGTGCCCAAAAAGGCGGCTGGATCTAACATCTTCTCTTTCTTTTCCATGATTGAAAGATTTAAAGATTAACTCCTACTATATTCAGGGTTTTCGGATTCCCCCTATCGAATGCGCATCTCGATATTTTTAATTCGCTCTATTTCGCAAATCTGTATTGCTTTTCTCTATATGGACTTTCTCAGCCTTTGTACCTGCAGAAAAGGGATAGACCACAGCGAACGAAACCGCTCGCTTGTAACCGTTTCTAAGCTGTGTGGTGACGACTTGGCTTTGCACGTTTTTAAACCGATACCTCAGGTTGTCAAAGGGGTCGACGAGCTTTAAATAAAAGGACAAACCCTTGTCGAGTTGTTTGGACAGGTTGAAATAAAAAGCGTAATTCTCACCGGTTTGAAATTGACCATAGGTTTCGGGGCCATTGTATTCAAATGCCGCTTCGGACTTAAAGCCATGGGGCCATGTAAAGCCCAGTTCAATCCGGCCCTGAAGTGTTCCCTTTGCGCTGTGAATGTTATCCACCCGATCCGCAAACTTCGATCGGTAGTACTTTCCATACCAGGACGCTCGGGCAGATAAGTCCAATCGCTCGCTTATCGCTTTATTTCCAGAAACCGACAGGCCGTAAGCGTCGGCGTGGTCGATATTTCGCCACTGGTACTGCAGTTTTTTTGCCCCTTGTTTTTTTAAAATTTCTCTCGGCTCGCCTCGGGTTCGGTCGTAAAAGAGCAGGGCGTTTAATCCAGCCGCATCGTAGCTCAGCTCCAGTGCATGCGTATAGGAAGGGTCCAATCCGGGATTGCCGATGGCCGATGAGGATTCAGTGAGATAAAAAGCGGTCGGGTTAAAGCTGTCATAGCTCGGGCGTTCGATGCGCCTCGAGTAGGAAAGGCTTACACTGCGTTTGTCGACCAGGCTCTGGCTGAGGAACAGGCTCGGGAAAAAATCGGTATAGTCCTTTTGCAAGCTATAGCTCCGAGCCGGGATTTCCCCTTTGCCCTTTGTGTGCTCAACCCGGAGTCCGATTTGGGTGGAAATACCCCAGTTAAAAAGGCTATCGATGGAGAGGGAAGCATAAGCGGCGAAGATTTGCTCTCGATAATTAAATGCATTGGTCAGGCTGTCGTCCTGCACAAAAATGCCCTTTAGTCGGTTTTCAAAAAGGCTGCTATTTTGGTTATCGACCGAGCTGTATTTTACACCGGCCTTGAAGGTGTACGGTTTAAAGGGCTTTTTGTAATCGAGCTGGCCGGATAGAATTTTGTCATGCGTCGGTGAGTAGTTCCGCTTCTCATTGGAACTGGTGGGGATGTGATGCGCGTCGAAATAGAAATTTTTATACGTATCCCACTGCCGGTGGTCGGATTGATAGCAATCGAAGATAGCCCGTAAATCCTGGCCTGCAGAATCCAACTTCAATTTGTAATTGAATCCCAGGTTGTAGTAATGATAATCCACTCTAATGAGGTAATCACCGGATGAAAAACGCTGTTGCACATCTTTTATGGACATCGCTCTGGTATCGCCTTGATCGACCGTAAAAGCGGTGTATCCAAAATCCAATCCGAATTCGTTAGCCGGGTTGCAGGCGTAGTACAGGCTGTTGGAACTGTGAACATAGTTGCTTTGGGCATCCATCTTCCGCACATAGTGATACCTCGTAAACGGATCGAGCAGGGTTTCCGTTCGATCCTCTTTACCCGGCTCGTGCCTTTGATTTAGACTGATAAAGCTGCGGAATGATAGTTTCTCGTTCCACTTTGCATTTAAGTTTACCGAAGATTGATGCGATATAAACCGGGCTGCGGTTAGATCGGTATGAACCGTGCTCTGCAAACCCCTTTTTCGGGCTTTTGTCGTTGTGATATTGACGATCCCCCCAGCTCCTGCTGCCTCGTATTCGGAAGCGGGATTGCTGATTATTTCAATGGATGCGATCTCTTCGTTGGACAGGGAAGTCAAAAAATCATGTAAATCGGCCGCACTCATATGGGGGTCCTTGCCATCGATTCGGATGCGACTGGGTTTGCCCTTTATGGAAATGGCCCCCGTATGGGGGCTCACCGTTACAAGGGGGGCATAGCGCAGGATTTCCAAAGTGTTTTTCCCCGCTAAGAGCGGATTCTCCTTTACGTCTAAGATAAGCCGGTCGGCTTGCCTTTTAATCAGCCTTTTGCGGGCTGTTATCACTACTTCCTGCATCTGCATATCGGTATTGACCTGCAACAGGCCCAAATCGAGGGATTGGGCGAGGCTCAGCATCTTCTCAAATAGCGTTTTGCCCAATAGGCTCGCCTGGAGTGTATAAGAACCATCGGGCAAGTTGAGGCTAAAGGCGCCGGATTCGTCTGTGATCGTACCCGCGACGATGGAATCGTTCACAGCAGCCGTTATGCTCAGGTATGCAACCGGCTTTTTGGCCTTATCTATAACCCTTCCGTAAACGATGTTTTGTGCCCCACCTTGCTGGCAGAACAGGCCGACTAAGGCGAGAGATAGGCTTGTCTTTACCTGTCGCTTATACATTAGCTTACAGTTTATAGTCTCAAATATAATGCTTTCATTTGTTTCTAATATTAAAATAGGGTTAAATTTTATCCCACCCCCCCTAATCCATACTGAATCAAATCCTTACCGTGTAGAGTCATCCAAGAATAAGGTCTCACTTTTCGTCCTGGAGACTTTGCGCGGCTTCTTGGCGGGTTGAAAAGGGATTATCTTCTGCCCTACATGTGGATTTAAAAGCGGGACTGCACTGATGTGTGCATCTCGTAAGCCGACCTAAAGAAGGGGTATTTTTGGGGTTCGTATCTGAAGGAGATCATCTGAAAGCGGCTTATCACTTTGGTTTGATCCCATGCGGGTCAGGGCGAAAAAGGCTTTTTGTCTCTACTCGGCGATTGGAAAGGCGGATTGATCGCTTTGCTCTTGTCGTTTTATGGGCATTTGAAAAATAGGTTTTTGCCTTTGTCTCTGGATTAAGCCCAGCTGGTTTCCCGTTGCATATGCACACCCGAGCCTCGATTTGAAAACTCGGATCTAATTTTTGCACTCGTCCGCGCAGGACAGTTGGAAGCGGGGTTACTTTTCATTTCTGCTCGGCGGTTTGAAGAGCCATGCCCCTACCTCTTGGTGCTCATCTGTGCCGCATTTCTTTACAAAATCCTGCGGTATCGCGATCATACAGGGGTGCCTGAAAAGCGGTCTTGTACGCATTTCGGTTGTCAGCTTGAAAGGGGCTTATCTTTAGTCCTGTACGCTCGGTCCAAAAGGGAGTCGTTTTAGTTATAGCTATCTCTTTTTTCGATATCCGACTGTTTGGGGTGGCTTTTAGAAGCGGGGTTTATTTTTTTATTTTACCCTGCTGTTGTATTGGAAAACTCAGGGTTATGTTCTCGTTTTTTGAGCTTTTGTAAAAGTTTGAACAAGGGGACTTGTCTTTGGTTTTGTCCGCATATGGCAGTTTGGATAAACGGACTTCATGCAATCGCATCTGCGAAGGGATTCCATAAAACGCTTTACATCTCCTGGCGATTGACCGCGCTTTGCCGATCGGCTTGGACGCACTTAGCGTACTACATAGAAGGAGATCAATACAAAGCGTTAAAATGCCTCAAACCATGTCAAAATCTAAGGAGGATTTGTTTTTGCTGATTTATTTTGCTTTACTTTATATACACTATCAAAAAGTGGGTGTGGTCGATGAATCCGACCCAGATGAGTTTGCTGCTCTTTTTCACCGGTCTTCAGGCGCTATCAGCCCAAGACAAGGCGAGCGTGATCCAGGGAAGGGTCACAGACGAAAAAGGGATTCCGATCGCCTTTGCAGATGTGATCCTCCAGAATGCGAGCGGCAAAGCGATTACGGGGGCGGTTTCGGATACCTCAGGCGTATTTCGATTGAATTGTGACCAAGGGGGAAGATTCATTTTGGTGGTTCGGTTTATGGGGTATCGAACGTATCGAAAGCGCATCAACCTTGACAAAGGCGCCTCCATAGATATGGGAACGATTGTCCTAAGCGCTGATGAGAAGAGATTGGCGAAGGTAAAAGTGATAAAAAACAAACCCTTAATCGAGCAACGGGCAGACCGTTTGGTATTCCACGTGGAGAATTCGGTGGCTGCCGCTGGCGGAGATGCCTTGGATGCCTTGAGCATAACCCCGCGGATACAGCTGCAGAACGGAAAGCTCTCCATGATTGGGGAAAGAGATGGCCATCGACTTGGATTACCTCAGCCATGATCGTACCGACCGTTTGAACAACCGCAATTATAAGCGTATCGGAGATAATCCCTCTGAGCAGCTTTCAGAGGACCGAACGAATTCGGCTCAAGACATCGATATCTCATCTGCTAAAATCGATGTTACCCGGCCTACTGCATTTTCCAAAATCGATTTCGGTGCCAAGGCTTCCTTTACAAGGATAAACAGCGATTGGGACTACAGCAAAAAAGCAGCTCATTCCAGATCGGATTTCGATTCGTTTGCCTATCGAGAAAATACCCAAGCTCTTTATCTGAGTTTGACCCAATCCGCGGGAAAGTGGCGATTAAAGGCGGGCATACGCTTGGAGGCCAACCAAACGCAAGGAAAAATCCAAGTCCTATGCGCAAACCGATAAAAACGATTACACCCAATTATTCCCCAGTGCTTATGTGAGCCGTCGCCTCGGTGATCACCACGTCTTTTCGTTCAACTATGGCAAACGCATAAACCGGCCGCCCTATCGGCTGTTTAAATCCCTTCCGGCGCTATGCCACCGCTTACCCTTATACCGAAGGAAACCCCGCTTTGCAACCCTATTTCACCCACAATATCGAACTGACGAATCTGTTTAAGCACAAACTGAATACGGGCATGTATTTCACGGCCACAACGGATCAGTACGCCAGCATTACGCTGGCGGATGAAAAGACGAAACTGAGGCGTACGCTGTGGCGGGAAAAGCTAAGCCGTGAACACAGCCTTGGAATCTACCAATCCCTGACAGTCCAGAAAATAGGGCCGCTGAGTGGTTATTTGGAATACGATTTAAGCTATGATAAAGTGAAATCCAGGGAGCCGGATTTAGTCCCCGGGAATGAAAGCCTGAATTTTTTTGCATCGATTAAGAATCAAATATCCATCGGCGAAAGGCTAAAAGGTGAAGTCGATTTCTAGTACGAGGCGCCCGGCAGCTACGGGCTTTACGATATGTCCGAGCACTATAGTCTGACTGCGGGGTGTAAAGCTGATTTTTTAAACAAACGCCTGCGAGCGAGCCTCCTTTTCAGCGACATCTTGAGGACCCATAAATTCAAGCTGAAAGGTTTTGTAGCAGGTATTTTTCGGGTAGAAGACTATTATTGCGACTGTCAAGCCCTGCGGTTTTCCCTGCGTTATCGTTTCGGGAATAAAAAGATTCGAAGCCGATTAAAAGACTTCGATAATGAAGCCGAGCGAAATAGAATCGAAGCGAAATAACGGCCTGCGCTTATGCCTGTAAGTTAAGCGATCATTTAATTTTTATACCATAAAAAACGAGCAGTTAAAAAAGCGAACCGAGAAGCCAAAAGGTTCCGAATCGCTGCGCGCCGATTTGGAATGCATCGACAAGCCGTCAAAGCTAAAAGGAGGAAAAAGGATTTCTCCTGATAAAGCTCAGGATGATGACACCTTTGAAAGCCTCGAATCACCAGGATCAGGATGTGCGGGGTTTAAATGCAAACCCAATTTTGAGTGCAGCGGGTTTTAATAAATGGGATTGGGAACCCACTGAAAAAGTGGGTTTCTCTATGTATATAAAATCACATGGCTTGGGTGGGTTGACTTGAATATCCCGCTTTCTGGTCGGTGATAAAACCAAAAACCAAGGCGATTATGTATAAACTATCGCGTTACCTCGTCATTTCGGATTACATCTCCAGCAACGCCCGACTGCTCTACGCCACCCGAGCGGGAAAATACGTAGTCATCAAAGACAGCGTCCTCGATTTGTTACAGGCTGGCCGCTTCGACGAGATCGATTTAAAAACCTTAATCCCCCTTTTCGAGAGAGGAGTGATCGTCCCCGAGGATGCAGATGAATTTGAAGATATATTGAGGCACAATAAAAACGCGATAAGAGATAGCCAAGCATTGGGACTGATCATACAACCCACTGCCAACTGCCAGCTCGGTTGTCATTATTGCGGGCAAGTGCACGCCAAGCGAAATATGTCCGGTCGAGTAGCGGAAGCCACGGTAGCGCGAATCACCTCCAAATTAGCACTAAAAAATACAAGACACTGAATATCAAACGGTACGGCGGCGAACCCCTATTGGGGTATAGGCAGATAATCGAGATGAGTCAAAAACTCATAAACTACTGCGTGGATAACGAGATCGCTTATTTCTCCGATATGATTACAAATGGGCTAAGCCTCAAGCCGGTTATCTTCAAACGGATTGTCGAAGAAGCCAGGGTAAGGCATTTTCAAATAACCCTGGACGGTACAAGCATGTACGACAAGCGGAGAATCACAAAAAAAGATGCGCACACCTTCGATATCATCTTAGACAACATACTGAATATTGTCGATACAGCGGACTACGCGGAAAGCAATTGTGCCGTTACCGCACGGATTAATGTGGACAGCGCCAATGAACACGAGGTATGTGAGCTGATCGATTTGTTGTCGGAACATGAGCTGCAGCATAAAAATGTACATGTGGATTTCGCCCCTTTGGTCAATTGGGGAGACCTCACCGCTGCCGATGAAGACGGTTTGGATGAGGCGGATTTTGCCGCTAAGGAGATCGATTGGATGTTATATGCTTTGAAAAGCGGCTTTAAGCGCGATATCACTTTACCGTCGAGAACCCCGGCCCCGTGCATGGTCGTCAATCCGGAATCCGAAGTATACGATGCCAACGGAGGTATTTATCCCTGCTATGAATTCCCCTATACCCCCAAATACGAGGAGGGGAAATATAAAATCGGCAATCTGTTAAACGAAGTTCAGGTCAGCAACGAAAATGCCGTGACGCGGAATTGGTATTCCGATATAAAGACCGATATATCCGACTGCAAGAATTGCAACTTGTTTCCGGTTTGCGGCGGTGGACGCCCGAAAAAGTGGTACAACGGCGAAAGGAGATGCCCTTCATTCAAGCAAAACATAGCCGATCGATTGGCATTGGATTATTTGATGCAAACCGAAAAACTGGCGTTCCATGCGGGATGAGGTCGAAAGATTAAGACATAAAATACACGAGAAAATACGTGCTTTACCCCACCCTAAAGCCGATGGCATGGGTTTTAACCGGGAACACATCTTTCATGCTATCCTAGCCTACGCCTTTGTCCATGAGCGCACCACCGCCAAATTGGATTCGAGCTTTTTGTATCAACTATTTCAAAAGGCACTGCACCAACTCAGGGCAGACAACCGGCACACAGCCGACTGGTTCATTGAAAAAATTCAAGCCCGCTTGAAAAAAATTTCCTTTGCTTCGACTGTTTCAGAAGAAGGGTTCCATGTCTTGCAATACCCCTTTTTGGCTTACGTTCATTACAAAAGTGCGGAATTTGATGAAGCGGAGAGATGGATCAAAAAGTCCCTGAATTCCATTGATTGTATCGCAAAAAACGGATTCGATGAGGTGGAAGCTCTTTTGGCCAGACTAGAACAGGGGTACAATCTATTGAAGATCTATCGGAGAAAGGACGAAGAAGCAGCCTGCTTCGACCAAACGATTCAAATAATCAACATGCTTTACACCACTGAGGTGCTGTCGAAAAAGACGACGAGAGCGGAATACATTTACCTCATCAAACACTTCAGCGACAAAGTCCTGATAGAATGGTTTAAACCCGAGGGATCGAGACGCGACTTCACCGCCTTAATCTCCGAGCTGAAAGCCTTACAATACGTGCCAAACCAATCGGATTATCTACGTGATTTCATCTCCTTATTCTTTGCAGATGCTGGATTTGACGCCATTGACCCCATCGATTTAAGCGATGTGCCGTTTATCTATCAATACCTTTTATTTCAACAGTACTTTGAAGACGATGCGATTACGACGGATTACCTCAGCACTTTTCCGGCTTATAAAAGGCTGAAATCGGTGGCCTAAAGGCATATTTCACAGTCCCAACTCTGGGAGAAGACTCGGATCAGTTACCGCATAAAAGGCGGGCGCGAATCGGGCCTAATGGGCGAAACAGCCCGGGCAATCACAGATCGCATTTGCGCCTTATAGGCTTATCCGCAATCGATGTAAGGACCCATCCGATTTCCACCCCTAAGGTTTTTTTGACCGCAGCCTCCGCTTTTTATCTTTGACGGCAGGGCGGGTTGCTCATCAGGGGTGCACGATTGCGTGGCATGGATTGGGTTGTTTCATCACTGCGTTGGCGCGTTGCTGGGTTGACTACTCGTTGGATCGGTGTTTTGACGACTCACTCGGCACGGCTACGTGGTTTGGGTTGCCATCTGTCGGGTTTTTGCATTCGTCTTTTTTACGCTTGGCACAGACGGGTTTTGGACTTCTCGTCTTTTCCCCTTGTCCCTCGTTGAGCTTTGGGCTGGTTTGTCGGTGTGGTTGGTTGTGTTGTTGCTGCTGCGTTGACTGGATT
>JANQLC010000026.1 GCA_028280815.1 Flavobacteriales bacterium
ATATCTCACGCTGGTGTTATTTTGAAAGCTGTATTTGAAATGATTTGATAACCCCTGCTGCTTACGCAGAATGACCAGCCTATCACAGGCGTTTACCCCGGTTGTTCACAGCCCAAAAGACTATCTACGAACTCGTATCTGTCAAATACCTGCAGGTCGTCCATCCCCTCGCCCAGACCGATATACTCGATCGGAATTTGAAATTCATCGGAAATCCCGATTACCACCCCCCCCTTGGCGGTACCATCTAACTTGGTAATCGCGAGAGCGGTCACTTCGGCAGCCTGTGTAAATCGCTTGGCTTGTTCAAAGGCGTTTTGTCCGCTCGCCCCATCCAGCACCAACAAGACTTCGTGGGGGGAATCTGGAATCACCTTTTGTATGACGCGTTTGACCTTGGAGAGCTCGTGCATCAAATGGATTTGATTGTGTAAGCGCCCAGCCGTGTCGATCAGCACCACATCGGCATTTCGCGCTTTGGCGCTTTGTACCGCATCAAAAGCCACCGATGCCGGATCGCTGCCCATGGCTTGCTTGACGAGGGGCACGCCCACGCGCTCGCTCCAGATCACCAACTGGCCAACGGCGGCTGCGCGAAAGGTATCCGCAGCGCCTAAGAGAACTCTTTTACCCCCGGATTTAAAGCGATGTGCCAGCTTGCCGATGGTGGTGGTCTTGCCCACACCGTTTACCCCGACTACCAGGATGACATAGGGCTTTTTGCCTTCGGGTGTGAAGGGGCGCGCAGGGGTCTCGCCTTTGGGCTCGGCGAGTAAATCGACGATTTCTGCTCTGAGGATGGGGTTGAGCGCTGCCACTCCTATATACTTGTCACGGGCTAAGCGCTTTTCAATGCGTCCGATGATTTTAAGCGTGGTGTGCACCCCGACATCGGCGGTGATGAGTGCCTCTTCTAAGCGATCGAGTACGTCGGTATCGAGCTTCGTCCTTCCAGCTACAACCCGCGCTAACTTATTGAATACCGATTGCTTAGACCGGGCCAAGCCTTTGTCTAACGCCTCTCTCTCACGCTTGGAAAATACGCGCTCAAACCAAGCCATAATCTCTACCCTGGAAAAAGCCAGCCCTATGGAATTGGGTCAATTGCATGCGTGCGACTTTCAGCCACTCATTCCTCAAAGAAATCTTTTAATGCAGCTGCAGGCATCATTTTTTCTTCAAATACCCATGCGCCGCTCTTTTTCGACTTTACCATCCGAACGGCTCGGGTCAGTTTTTTCCTTGCGCTTTGCAGCGTCGCTACTGTCTTCTTAGCCATCTTCCCTATTTGATCTCCTTGTGCAAAGTCACGCGCCTGAGGTATGGATTGTATTTTTTCAATTCCAAGCGATCGGGGGTGTTCTTCCTATTTTTAGTGGTGATGTAGCGAGATATGCCAGGGATGCCGGTTTCCTCTTGTTCCGTACACGCCAAAATCACTTGCACCCGGTTTCCTCTTTTCTTAGCCATTTCTCTCTCGAGCTCACTTCATATAACCCTTGTCACGTGCGCGCTTGACGGTCTCGGTGATGCCCAGCTTGTCAACTATCCGCAAGCCTTGCGCCGACACGCGAATCCGTATCCAACGACCTTCTTCGGGCAGGTAAAAGCGCTTTTTGATCAGGTTGACCTCAAATCGCCGCTTGGTTTTGTTGTGGGCATGTGAAACGCGGTTTCCCACCAGGGCTTTCTTGCCGGTAAGCGCACAGATTCTCGACATTGCAGTTGCTTTATGCTTCACTTTAAGCGCTGCAAATATAGCAATTCCCTGCGAAATACCCTTATGGGAGTTGGATTCATGGGAACTGCTGCAGCCACATTAGCGCCGGCCTGCATAGAGGCTCGTAGCTTCCATTTCA
>JANQLC010000036.1 GCA_028280815.1 Flavobacteriales bacterium
TTGCTGTTTTGCTGTTTTGCTGTTTTGCTGTTTTGCTGTTTTGCTGTTTTGCTGTTTTGCTGTTTTGCTGTTTTGCTGTTTTGCTGTTTTGCTGGCAAAAAAACAGCTAAGTTATGGGGATTATCGCACCTATGCAACTCGCATTTTATAGTACTTATGCTTACCTTTTGGCTCTCAGGGTGCCAAGGCGCATGTAGGAGGTGTAAGGGGGATACGTCTCTTAGCATCGGAATGATTTGGAGTCGAAAGCCCGCTTTTTCCCGTGTATCAATTCAACTTGTAATCGATTTTGTCCAGGTGGCTCAAGCGCTCCAGCAGGGCGCTTTCCAATCGGACCCTTCGTTTTGAGGACCTTAGGTGCAGCTTGAGTTTGGGTTCCGAAATCCGTATTTCCATATCGCGGTCACCGGGAAAATCCGCTACAACCGCCTTGACTTGACTCAGCAAGGCATCATCCAACTGATCGACGGGGATATCCAAGGTAATCGACTGGGCATAATGCGCCATCACATCTCGTAAGTGTTTGATTTCCTTGATATATATGAAAACCCCCGATCCAAATCGCTTTTTGCTTATCGAAATTCTGAGGTGGAGCAAGGAGCCGACCTTCAAAAAATCTCGCAAGCGCGAATAGTCTTCCCCAAATAGCACGAACTCATATGAATCTGTGTAGTCTTCCAGGACAAATACGGCGAATTCCTTAGCGTTTTTCCTCGACACGCGCTTGTCCACCCGGGTCAGGATGCCCGCCACTTTCTTTTCAGACCCGCGTAAGTGAAGGGGCTGACTCAAATCGATTAGGCGGGCGTTGGTAAAATATTTGATTTCGTATTTGAAATCATCTAACGGGTGTCTCGTGATGTATACACCCACCGCTTCTCGCTCCCGCGCGAGCATTTCCACCGTGTCCCAGGGGGTGCAATCCGGTATCCCGGGTTCGGGTATTTCCACCCTGGATTCGCCCCCAAAAATGGACATTTGGGAAGCGTTTTGACGCGCCTGGTAGTCGGCACCGAATTTCAGCGCATGCTCTAAAAAGCTGGTGTGTCCCGTCTTCTGAAAGTATTGTGAGCGGTGGTTCCCAAAACCATCAAAGGTCCCAGCCACTGCGAGGTTTTCAAGCGTGCGCTTATGGGCCGCGCGCAAGTCGATGCGTTTGATCAGATCGAAGATGGAGGTGAAGGGGCCCCTCGCTCTTCGTTCTGCTACGATGTTTTCCACCGCGTTACGCCCCACGCCTTTAATTGCACCCATGCCAAATCGAATGGCGCCTTGCTCGTTTACCGTAAAGTGGTACGAGCTCTCGTTGATGTCGGGTCCCAACACGGCTAACCCCATGCGTTTGCACGCCGCCATGAAAAAGCTCACCTTTTTAATGTCGTTCATGTTGTTGCTCAATACCGATGCCATGTACTCAGCGGGGTGGTGTGCTTTTAAGTAAGCGGTTTGAAAAGCGATATACGCGTAACAGGTGCTGTGTGATTTGTTAAACGCATAGCTGGCAAAGGCTTCCCAGTCGTTCCAGATCTTCTCCAAAACCTTTTTACCGTGGCCGCGGGCCACACCACCATCCAAGAATTTGGGTTTGAGCTCTTGCAGCAGCGCAACGATCTTTTTCCCCATGGCTTTCCGGAGCACATCCGCTTCGCCTTTGGTAAACCCAGCCAATTTTTGCGAGAGCGACATCACCTGTTCTTGGTACACCGTAATGCCATAGGTCTCTCTCAAATGGGCTTCCATCACAGGGAGGTCATAGGTAATTTTCTCCCGACCGTGCTTCCGGGCGATGAAATTGGGTATGTACTTAATCGGACCGGGGCGATACAGGGCATTCATAGCGATTAAGTCGTCGAATTTATCCGGCTTTAAATCGCGCAGGTGTTTTTGCATGCCAGGGGATTCATACTGAAAGATCGCTATGGTGTCACCGCGTTGAAAGAGCGCATAGGTCTTTTCATCTCTCAGTGAAAACGAATCTGGGTTCAGCGCTATTCCACGGCGTTCTGCGACTAGGTCACAGGCATCTTTGATAAGGGTCAGCGTCTTTAGGGCCAGAAAATCCATTTTGAGTAAACCAGCGCGCTCCACCACGGCGTTGTCAAACTGGGTTATCAGCAAATCGGAGTCTTTGGCGACTGCTACGGGTACGTGTTCACAGATATCCGAAGGGGTGATGATGACCCCACAGGCGTGGACGCTTGTATTGCGCAATGAACCTTCGATGATGCGCGCCTGATGGAGGGTTTTCGCCTCTGTGTTTTCCGCTTTGGAGCGGTTGCGCAATTCGACTGCTTTGGGCAGGTCGTCGGCGCTGAGTTTTGCTCTCAATTCCGATTCGCTCCATGTGAATAATTCTTTGAGTTTGATATCGGGGATCAGCTTGGCCAAGCGATCCGCATCGGGAAGGGGTAGGTCCAGTACCCGGGCTGTGTCGCGAACGGCTGATTTGGCCCCCATGGTACCGTAGGTGATGATCTGTGCGACCTGGTTGCAGCCGTATTTTTGTACCATCCACTCGATGACTTTGTCCCGGCCGCGGTCGTCGAAATCGATATCTATATCGGGCAGGGAGATCCGATCGGGATTTAAAAAACGTTCAAAGAGCAGATTGTATCGTATCGGATCGATATTCGTAATCCCGGTGCAATAGGCGACAGCCGAACCCGCTGAAGAGCCGCGACCCGGCCCCACGGAAACGCCCATTTTTCGGGCTTGTGAAGTGAGATCTTGTACGATCAAAAAGTACCCGGGGTAGCCGGTTTTTTCAATGGTCTCCAGCTCAAAGTTGAGGCGTTCTTCAATTTCGGGTGTCAGCGCAGCATATCGCTCTTCGGCCCCTTTAAAAGTGAGGTGGCGCAGGTAGGCGTTCTCCCCTCGCTTGCCCCCATCCTCGTCATCTAATGGGTCCCTAAACGCTTCGGGGATATCGAACTCGGGCAGCAGCACATCTCGGGCCAAATCATAGGGCTCGATTTTATCGGTGATTTCCTGAATGTTGTCGATGGCTTCGGGTAGGTCTGCAAACAGCTCGCACATTTGCGTTTGAGATTTAAAGTAAAATGCCCCATTGGGCAGACCAAAGCGAAAGCCCCGGCCGCGACCAATGGGCGTGGACTGCTTTTCTCCGTCTCGCACGCACAGCAAGATGTCGTGCGCCTTGGCATCGTCTCGGTTTAAGTAATAGGTGTTGTTTTGGGCGATGCATTTCACCCCGTATTGCTCGGCAAAGCCGAGCAAAACCCGATTGACGCGTGTCTCCTCTTCCAAATCATGCCGGATGAGCTCCACGTAAAAGTCTGATCCAAAGCATTTGTGCCACCACCGAAAGGCTTCTTCGGCTTGCACTTCGCCTACGTTGAGGATCAAACTGGGAATTTCGCTGCTGATGCTGCCCGTAAGCGCGATTAAATCGCCTTTGTATCGCACTATTAGGTCTTTGCCCACCCGTGGATGGCCGGCGTAATAGCCTTTTATAAAGCCTTGGGAACTCAGCTTCGCGAGGTTTTGGTATCCCCACTTATTTTTGGCGAGTAAAACCTGGGTGTACCTGCGATCGGGATTTTCTTTCGTAAACCGCTTTTGCTGGTATTGCGCCGAGATATAGACCTCGCAACCGACCACCGCTTTGAGAGGTGTGCGGCCGGCTCCAGATGCGCTCTGCCGCTCCCTGTTCTTCCGCTGAACGGCTCGCACGAAATGGAAGGCACCCATCATATTGCCGTGATCCGTGAGTCCAACGGCGGGCATATCGAGTTCGGCTGCCTTGTCGACCAAAGCCTCTATCTCGGTTGTCGCACTTAAGATGGAAAATGAGCTGTGGTTGTGCAAATGGGCAAAACGACTCGCAACGGCTTTGACCTTTTTGTCGTCGGACTTCACCGCGTCGGGGGGCGGCGATTCTGCCGTTATCCTTTCAGCCTGTAGGGGCTGGTTGGGTTGAACACTTGAGCGGATGGCTTGAATCGGGCCGGGGTTTTGGGCTTGAAAGGCTTTTAGCTCTTCGGCGTCCAAGCCCGTTTTGTCGATGGGCAGGATTTGGCGCCGGAGGATTTCGAGAAAAACCCGTGCGGTGGCTGCTACATCGGCTGAGGCATTGTGCGCTTCACCAAAGCCTTCGGCAAATAGTGTCTCGTGCAGTTCAGTGAGCTTGGGGTATTTAAATTTACCGCTACGCCCGCCCGGGAGCGCACAAAATTCAGTGGTTTCGATTTGCGTGTCGATCTGTTTCATCGCGGTCAAAGGAGATGCTTTACCCTTTCGGATAAATTCTGCTCCGACGATGTGGATGTCGAAATCCAGGTTGTGACCGACGATGAATGCGCTTTGCGCCAGGGCTTCTTCAAAGGCCGTGAGGACGTATTCCAGCGGCATGCCCTGTTCTTGGGCGCGTTGGGTAGAAATGCCGTGAACCCTTTCCGAGTTGAATGGAATGGTATAGCCCTCGGGTTTGACGATAAAGTTTTTGGCCTCGGTCAATTTTCCAAGCGCGTCGTGCAGCTGCCAGGCGAGTTGTACCATGCGGGGCCAGTTATCGGTGTCGGTGATGGGCACATCGTAGCGCTGGGGCAATCCGGTGGTTTCGGTATCGAAGACGAGGTACATATTCGTTTTTAGGCTCTGCTCATTTTCAGCCGGGTCTTTTGACCCGGACTTTGCAAGGGTAAAGTTAGGTGTTTTGCCCCTATGTGCTCGCGTCAGCGCGCATCGATAACGGAATTGAAAACACCGGCTTTAGCGATGAAATCCAAAGGGGTTAAACGAACGCGGCACATCACAGGGTAATTGGTTATGGTGGTCAGGTGGATCATGTAACAGGTGGATCGTTCCGGCTACCCTAATAGATAAGCGAGGGGATTTATAGAGAAAAACCAGTGTCCAACGGGTATTTTAATGTTGATCGCATCCTTGGTTTAAGGGATTGTAATCGAGACAGTATGGATTACCATTGCTGAGGAAAACGGATGTTTTACAAAGGGGAGAATTCCGCTTTACGCGCTTTATCTCATCATGGTCCTTGAAGTCTTTATTTATCATTAGTTTACGTAGGGTTTTTACTTTAGTGATCCCGCCTTCCTTCGAGTTGCTATAGATTCTCAGCCTCCTATACTTTTCCCCGTCGAGAAGATCCTCCGATAATTTGGTCAGTTCTGACCATTTTTTCCGATCATTCGAATCGCCCTTGTACAATCCAGTTGCATCCAACTTTGTCAATGGATTGTCGTTGCACCAGAGCTGTACCAAATGCCTATTATTGCTTACATCTAATGTTTTTAACGAGTTGTGGTCACAAACTAAGGAAACTAAGTTCTCATTTGCACCTACATCTAATTGACCCAACGAGCCTCCAAAACACCACAATGCGAGCAACTGTTTGTTCTTGCTTACATCCAGACTTTTCAAGTAGGGACACTTTGTGTGCAATATTTTCAACTTTTTATTCTGGCTCACGTCCAGGCTAAGCAAATTTCGCTGATGGCAAGACAGGGCTTGTAATTCGGTAAAAGCCTCGATGCCTTTTAAAGAGCGCGTAGAACTAATATACAAATCTAGCTTTGTAATGCCTCCTGTACGGGTGGAGTCTAATGAATTACCCCAAAACACTGTAGGGTCATGAAAAACCCGCTCTTTTAACTCAGCCCTAAAATAGTAATCGGGCACGGACACCAAAGCGCTTATACAATTGCCAAGCGGCGCTTTATCATAGTCACGTTCACGGTCAGGACCATAGCGATAAGATTGGAAGCTGTAATTGGAGCAGAATTCATTATGGCTATCGTCGTAAACCTTTATACAAACCCCAGGCGTCTTTGTCTTTACTTCCTTTATCTCTCCATAGTCTCTCAATGCTTTGTTTATCTTTAAGGTTTGCAATTTGCGATCTTGTATGTGGTCATAGTAATAGATTTCAAGCGGTTTATCATGTTGGCTGTAATCATCGTCATTATATGTGTACCGAAATCCAGTCGCATCTAAATAAGTCAGTTCGTTCTGGTAACACCACAGCTGTTTCAACTCGGTATTTTGGCTCAAATCCAATTGAGTTAAGTGATTA
>JANQLC010000020.1 GCA_028280815.1 Flavobacteriales bacterium
AATGATAAATATAGGGATTCAAAGCACAAATTGGGCAATACACAACTGGGTGACGGGCACAAGTATATCGGACGGGGGCTTTTTCAATTGACGGGAAGGACGAACTACACCGATTTCAATGCATTTTATCGGGCGCATTACGACAGCAAGGTCGATTTATTAGCAACTTCGGCGGCTATTCCTTCAAAATCGGTGTCTTCCGCTTCACCATTGGCAGCTGTGGAGGCTTTTCGGGCCCGCTCTTCGAGTTGTTCGGCAGTTTTTTCCGCTTCTTTGAGACCCTCCAATTGCTGGGAATCGGCATATTTGGATCCTTTTGCCTTTTCAGCAACGGCTTGATAGGCTTCCGCAATGGCTTGATAGGATTTTGTAACGGCTCGGTAAGCTTCCCCGCTCGCCTCGCGTGATTTCCCATTAGGACTTGGAATTTCTTCAGTCGTCTTTTGGGGTTCTACAGGCTCTCCAGTGGATTTTTTAGCCTTTTTGGATTCGGTGATTTGTTCGGCCAACTTTTGACACTCCGCAGCCCTTTCAGTGGCTTTTTGAGCACTCGTTTGGGATCCGGCGAGCGGTGTTTTGGGATTCTTAGATCGCTCAGCGAAGGCTTTGACTCCTCCTTTGGCTTCTTCGACCTGTTTATACAAGTCTGCTGGGGATTTGGTGGTAAATTCAAAAGAAAAATCTTCATCTAGGACTTGGGGTTGCGCGACTGTCCCTTCAAAGGTCACCCTATATACCCGACCGGGCTCCAAAGGTTCAGCCAACTCACTTGTGGCGAGCAGTGAGTCACCGTCGTTCGTAGTTTGCTCTTCACCCAAAAAAGAGCGCATTTTACCGCTGATCTCATCTTCCAAAACTATCTCTTCAAAGTTTATATGCTCACCAACTGGTAGGCCACCTCTGCAAAGCGCAATGAAGAGTACGGGTTGTAAACCAATGCTCGTATGCGCGGCAGCAGCATCGCCAGAATCAAACCGCTCATCGTCGATTCGTACCGCAATTTCCTCCAGGGGAATTTCAGATCCGGTGGGGCCATCGTCATCTCTAACACAAGATGGCAAAAGGCAACTGAGCAAGGCAGTAACATAGAGAGCGTTTTCATTCATTAAAGTGATAATTAATTATTTTAAAGGCAAAATTATCCACTATCGATTAAGGTAAGTTAACCTATAAGCTGATAAATAGTCAATAATGGCTACAGGAATATTAAGAAAACTTTACCGAATAAAGGGCTACTTATGAAAAGGAGTGAGAATCCAATGGAGGCTCTGGATAGCTCAAAGGCCGTTTGACAAAAACCCACCTGGGGTTGCTGCAACCGCCGGCTTTATCCGTCGACGTTTCAGATACCATCGATGCCGGAAGAACCAAAACGCGCAGCTGTAAATTCATCACATCAGTCCATTTCGAGCCAGATGAGTGCTTGGCTTGAAAGGGGGCTTGTCTTTGGCTTTTATCCTATGGTTAGTCAGGCTTATTTTTATTTCTATGAGTGTGCCCTGCTGATTTTTAGTTACATATCTATCCCTGTGGTCAGTTGCGCTAACTTTTATCGCGTATTCGAACTGGGTCGGATTGAAGAGCTGAGGTTGGTTTTTTGCATTTGTCCGCACTGTGTCCCAGTTGTAGCAGTATCTGAAAAGCAAGCCTTATTTTTTTGGTGTGTTTGTCCTTTTTATGCCGGTTTCGATCGCATCCTTTCGTCTTTGTCTGTGGGTGGTGGTTTGAAAAAGTGGGCTTGCGCTTTTGTGACAGCCTGAAACAGGGAAGGCGATCTGAAATTCCGATCACTTCAAGTTATCCCCTATAGGCCCTTTTCTAGCCGAGTACATCACACGGTAAGCTTGGGCTTCTCGAAGCGCATCCTTAACATCGCTGATAACACCCATAGTGACATCCCTATCTGATTTGATAGAAAAAGTCAACAAAGCCGCATCGTCTTCATTTTTCTTGGATCGTTCACTGGCCACGAAGCTCGGAATATCGCTCGGCTTTGCAATGACATCATTTAACTGTATAACCGCTTCCTTTCCGTATAGGTTTTTGTACCTCGGAAGTGGCTTTCCCACATAAATGTAAGACACCAGGCTCCTGTGCGTTATTTTCCGAACGTCTGTAGCGCTCGGCACGACTATTTTTACCTTATACGTCACCTCTCGCATCACGGTGGCTACCATAAAGAAAAACAACAGCATAAATACGATATCGGGCAAGGACGCTGTGGATATAACCGGCGTCCCGCCGCCTGTTTTCCTCTTAAACTTACTCATGGCTACTGGTTTTCTATCGGTTTTGCTTCTGATATAATCATGGGATAGGCTTCCCGAACGCTTTTCTTTGCGCTGCGGCTCAAGTCGGCATATCCCTTCCCATAGACAGACTCAGCATAGGTGTCCCTCAATTCCTTATAAGCGAGCCCCAATTCATTTTGAACGGACAAGTAGAATTTGTATGAAGTTTTCCTATTGGTTTTCAAGGCGATTACCGCCTTTTCAGGTTTGTCTGAAGAGGCCGGATCCCGGGCGCCGTGGCAATAGGAGCACTCGCCTGTTCTGTTGTTGTCTACAAAGGCTTTGGCCGCCTCTTTCAAATCCCCGATTTTCATCTCTTTACCCCGGACCAACATTTCGTCTTCGGCATTGATATCGATGATGAAGAGGTTTCGCTTTTGCATCTTCGGCGGCGGTGCTACGTTAGGGGGTAGCTTTTGTGGCAATCGCCGCTCTATACCCTTGTTGACATCCATGGTAGTGGTGACCAAGAAAAATATCAACAAGAGAAAGGCAATGTCTGCCATGGAACCCGCGTTGATCTCCGGTGCTGATCGCCTTGCCATGGTTAACGCAACAATTTTCCAACCTCCGTGTATAGGATTACACACAGGCTTGCGATAAACAATAGGTAAAGCGTCCACAAGCCCGTCCCCACCCATTTTGCAGTCTCCGCTGTGTACCGAGTGCCTACGACATTGGAATCGGAAATCAGGTAAGCGATAAAAATGATCAGCGCCAGTCCCAAAATTCCGCCGATAGTCCCTCTAATCGCACGCGCTGAAAAGAGCTCCTTAGCCATGAAGATCAGCATCAACGCTGCAGCAGCGATAAAGAGGACCCAAAACAACTCCATACTCCAATCGAAGAGCTGGTCTGCATTCACCATATCCACGAGGAAGAGCACATATAAGAACAACCCCAGCACACCTGCTGTATAGGCCACATACTTAGCTATTTTGCCAATCATCTCTCTCAGTTCTTGTATTTGTAAAGCATGTCTACCAATAATATAGAAGCGTCTTCCATCTTATTTACGACGCCATCCACCTTGGATATGATATAGTTGTAGAATACCTGAAGGATAATCGCCACAATCAAACCAAAAACGGTGGTCAAGAGCGCGACCTTGATACCGCCGGCGACCAGCGTAGGGCTGATATCACCGACAGCTTGAATGGCATCGAAAGCCTGAATCATACCGATTACCGTACCCATAAACCCGAGCATGGGAGCCAATGCGATAAACAGGGAAACCCAGGAGATGTTCTTCTCCAATTGGCCCACCTGAACACTGCCATAAGAAACAATGGCTTTCTCCACCTCTTGTAGCGGCTGACCATCCGCTAGGCGTTCCAGTCCCTGATAGTAAATGGAAGCCACAGGACCGCTGGTGTTGTACGCTACTTCCTTGGCTTGCGCTACGCCGCCTGAGGATAGCGCATCTTCAACCTCAGCGGTCAGCCTATTGGTATTGGTGTCTGCTATATTTAAAAAAATGATGCGCTCAATTACGATGGCCAGGCCCAGGATCAAGCATACCAAAACGACACCCATAAAACCAGGGCCTCCATCCAAGAAATATCGCTTTACCACTTGCTGGAAAGGGCGATTATCTGCAGCGCCAACCGAAGATTCACCCGCTTGGGCAAAGGTAGAGACCGAGTTGGCATACGCCATGCGGGCTCGATCGGCCACACGCGCATTTTTAGCCCTCACAGCCGTTGTACACATAGCCAGCATGCAGGCTAAAACTAAAAGCATTCTTTTCATTGTTAAGCATTTAAAAATTAGCATTTGATACTTAAAAGTTACCGACCACACAACGCGGAGAAGACAGGATTCGAACCTGCGAGGGCGTGAACCCAACACGCTTTCCAGGCGTGCGCCTTAAACCGCTCGGCCACTTCTCCAACACCTAGAAAACTTTTGAACCGCCAAATAACAATTTTTTTTTCTCATACACAAATCTGCACTCCTAATTCGGTGATAATTCTCCCGCTATGGGTCGTTCAAATTTCTCTTTAAACGCAGCGGCTGAACGGCATCTCGGCAGCAACAGCATCATCTTGGCCAAAGCGGACTCCGTCGTGATATCCCATCCGCTGACAACGCCTAAGTCCTTCATATGTCGGCTGGTCTCATAACGACCGAGCGCTACACTACCCCCGACACATTGAGAGACATCTACCATTCTCAAACCCTTGTCTAAGCCTTTTTTCAGCCACTTCAAAAACCACTTTTCCGTTGTAGCATTGCCTGAGCCGTAGGTCTCCAACAACACCCCTCTCACAGCTGTGTTGACAAAAACCGCTTCGAGAAAGGCCGGATTGATGCCCGGGAAAAACTTCACCAAAGCGATGCGCGTATCCAGTTCCTTGTGGACGACCAGCGCTTTTCGATTTCTCAATAGCGAGCGCTTATTTACCCTAAGGCCTATGCCCGCCTCGACCAAAGGGGAAAAATGGGGGGAATCAAAGGCCTCAAAGCACGTCGTATTGATCTTAGTGGAGCGGTTTGCCCGCAACAATTTGTGCGCGAAGCACAAGCCGACTTCTTGGATCAAAGGGGCGTCCCCTTCTCGCATGGCTGCGATTTGTATGGCGGTGATCAGATTTTCCTTGGCATCGGTACGAATGGCGCCAATGGGTAGCTGAGAACCGGTAAAGACAACCGGCTTGGATAGGTTTTCAAGCATAAAGCTGAGCACAGAGGCCGAATAAGCCAGGGTATCCGAGCCGTGCAATACGACAAAGCCATCGTATTGGTGGTAGTTTTTTTCGATTATCTCGGCCAGCTGCACCCAGTGCTTCGGCTTGATGTCCGAAGAGTCTATCGGCTTGGCAAAACTTTGGAAATCGATACGGCAATTCAACTGTTGAATCTCTCCAACTCGGTCGAGCAGCCGATCAAAATTGAAAGGCCGTAGCCTTTGCATACAACCCTCACTTACCATGCCTATGGTTCCCCCTGTGTATATCAGCAGGATATTTGCCATCTTTTCACCCCCCTTTAAACGGAAGTCCAGGCTTGGCCCACACGAGGTTACAAATATAGGTTTTTCTACCCTTTGGAATAGGGTTTTAAACTCGTTTTCAAGCCTATAGAGAAGCGACGCATACAGAAAGTCTGCGCGCCTCCATTCCAGCTCCAAAGCACAATTTGGCTAAGCGCTACAAAAAGCACTTGTACAGGGTAAAAGTCAGGGGGGCTGACCCGATCGGATTGACCGTATGATTGGACTTTTGCAACCGTGAAGCAGCTTAGGGATAAAAGACAAGTCCGACCTTTTAAACTGCCTCGCACAGAGAATCCCAAAAAATAAGACCGTCAGGCGGATTTTCCACAGGGGCAAACACAAAAAACCACCCACGCCTTGTAAGCTGGCCATTGAAAATAGGAAAGCACGTCCTGTCGCATCTTCAAACCGATTCAACGTCAGATATACAACAAAAGTCAGCTGCGCTGACCACAGGAAAAATAAGGGCCAATTCTCAGACGCCGTACAGGGGAAAAACCTTTTTAAACCCTTATAAAAGGTTAAAGGTGATAAATCTCCTGTTTTCAAATCGCTTTACCTAGGATGCGAACAAAAAACAAGTCCTGCTTTTCAAGCCCTCTCACAGCGATAAAACCAAAAAATAACCCCGCCTTTTCAAGCCGTTCCCGCAAGTACAAATACCAAAAAACCGCTTTTCAGTCCAATGCAAAGGGGCAGCAACAAAAAATGAGCACCGCTTCTTAAAACAAGGCGAAAGGGCAAGAGCAAAAAAATAGGTCCCTCTTTCAAACAAGGGCCAATAGGGTCAACCACAGGGACAAAGACAGAAGACCAATCCTCTTTTTCAAACTGATCTACACAATGCAAAAAGACAAGACCCGCGTTCCAGGCAGCCCTCGCGACAAGAGACAAAGCCCATTTCCCAAGCCGTCAACCGGAAACAAAAAACAACAGTTCCCTTTCAGACTGGCTCACAGGGATAGATACAAGAGAAGAAACCGCATTTTCAATCCGCCGCACAGGTCAGAAAAAACAAAATCAGATTTACAAAACGCTGCGCACGGATAAATAGAGAGGAGCAAGACCCGATTTCAGGCCGTCAACCGAGGGCAAAAAACAAGTCCGGTTTTCAAACCAATCCCCTCAGAGGCAAACGCAAAAAACAAGACCTGCTCTCAGACTGCTAACCACACAGCTTCCAACCTCGTCACCGTTTTAAGGCGAAAGAACGCCCCGCCTAAAGCACGTGTAAAGGACTGGACAGGCTTAGCTTTCAAATACACCGAGGGCGTTTGCCGTGCTGCGCTTTGCGATTTCCGCTTGGGGCAAGGCGTACATCTCGCTGAGCCTTTTCGCCACATATTTTAAGTAGGCCGGTTCATTTCGCTTACCCCGATGAGGTGTCGGGGCCAAATAGGGCGCATCGGTCTCCAAGACTAAGTGTTCGATGTCAATCCCCGCTAAGGTTTTGTCCAAACCGCTGTTCTTAAATGTGAGCACGCCGCCGATTCCCAATTTCATGGCGTAGCCAATGGCGCGTTCAGCCTGGATTTTATCCCCCGTGAAACAGTGAAAAACCCCAGATAGATCGCCGTCTGCTTCCCGATCCAACACCGAGAAAACCTCGTCAAATGCACAGCGACAATGAATGACCACGGGCAAATCCAATCGCTTGGCCCATTTGAGTTGGGTGCGAAAAGCATCGACCTGAATGCCCAGGGCTGACCGATCCCCATGCAAGTCGATCCCGATTTCACCCACGGCTTTAAAAGGCCGCCTATCCAACCAATCCCTTACGTGTTTTAACTCTTCGTCCACTGTATCCGCTTTAACCTGCGTTGGGTGCAGACCCATCATAGCAAAGCAGCGATCTGGAAATTCGGCTTCGAGACGGAGCATCGCCTCGGTATAATGGCTCCCTATAGCCGGGAGATAAAAGCGCTTTACCCCGACTGCTTCAGCCCGTTTGACCACAGCTGTGCGATCCGAATCAAAGTCCGTCAGGTAGAGGTGTACATGTGAATCGATCAGATACATGGTAAATGGGCTTGCACCTGAGGCAAATATAGCGCTAAAATACCCGATCCACGGCGGAGAAGGGGCATTTATACCCAATGGGGAGGCAGCCATTTGGAAAAGCATACGAGCGGTCTTGGGCCTGTAATTTATCCGACTTTAAAAGCGAATGAAACAACTTGTAAATTCACTGAAGTGCCAAATTTCTGAACGCGCTGCTGGAATCACGCCTTCCTTTTAACAAAGAAGCCCAAAGCATCCGTTATATCAAGCTATTTGGAATGATTTTTGACATCGCAATAATGAAACCATGATAAAAACCATGAAACATCTTGTATTATACGCAGCTAGCATCCCTTTCTTGTTCTTGAAGAGCTGCAATAAAGACGACAATGTGAGAACGGCCCCCCATCACAAACTCAAGGGGCTCAAAAAGTGCGACTTATAGCAAATCTATTCCAAATCCCACAATCACTAAATAACGGTGATCCAGCCAGTACAGATTTTTCCCCACTGGACAATACATACGCGAATATTTTATATAAACCCATAACGAATGGGGGCGCAACTGCAGCGGAAAAGAAGAAGGAGTATATACCCATTCAGGCTAGGGTTTATGAAACACAAATAAAGTTAGGCCATTACCAATTGCTCGGATTTGAAGTATTCAACATAGGACAAGACAAAAAAGTGAATACCGAAGATGATTACATGAGCTTCTTCGCACCTAAAAAAGAGGATTTTATAATGAATTTGCCTTCAGAAATCGCAGATCACTTACTGCCGGTTAATTTTGCCGTTTCCGCTAATACAGAAACAAATATTGTGGTTCCGATAACCCCTTATCACGACCCAGACCGTTCCTCGGAAATGGGTAATATAAGCGCTATAAACATTAGCATTTATGGAATCAACCTGAAATGGTTGGATTTTCGCCTAGGCGTTAAAGTGGGCTATATAGGTCAATACATAGGTAACTACAAATTAATTATACAGAGAGGCAGCGATATAATAGCAGATCATACATTCGGGGAACTTAAAGATGATCAGGCAACAAGGTGGATTAGCATTTTATACGACCCGGCTAAAACCGATGATATAGACTTGAGCGTGACATATAAAGATGAAAATAATCAGACCTTCAAAGGGGTAAAAACCATTAGATATAAGGATTGGTTAGAGAAATTCGATCCACACGATAGGCCTTATTCCATTATGCGTAGCCCCGTCTTCGTACATCTGTTAAAAACATAAACCCCAATGCAGAGCGACAAGGAGCTGACTTTTAAGCGGTCAGCGCTCCTTTTTGCGTTTCCCCTGGTTTTAGATCACGAGCAGCCTTTGTAAGGAAAGCCGATCTTGCAAAGACCCAGCTGCGTTTGACAGATCGAGGCAAAAAGGACTTGTCGCGCACCATTGAATGCCTCAGAAAAACCTGACGACTGCTTGGGCTTGAATGGATTTAACCCGAGTTTTCTCCCTATCTTCGTAACGGATTTCCACCAGAGATGAAGGCGGCTATCACCTTGTCATTCATCATTAGCATGCTGTTACCCGTCAGCAGCTTTTTATGTGGACACTTCATACCCGCACTAAGAGATACGCTGCTCGGGATCGGGACTTTGGCACTGTTTTTTCTCAGCATGCCGCTCTTTTCAATCCAGCGCTATGGAGCCTGAGCTAAAACGACTGGACGGCCGAAAAGATCCCGAGTAAAAACAGCCATTCAGCTGTTGATTATGCTTACCTTTGCCGCACCAAAATCCTCGGCATGTATCGGACGCATAACTGTGGGGCCCTGCGGCTGGACGACGTCGGTGAATCCGTAATCTTAAGCGGTTGGGTACAGCGGATCAGGGACAAGGGATTTGTGCTTTGGATCGATTTGCGCGACCGATACGGCATCACGCAATTGGTCGTGGACAAAGCGCGAACGGCTGATGGGCTCTTGAAGCAAGTGCGCGCATTGGGACGGGAATACGTAATCCAGGTACGCGGTGAGGTGGTTGAGCGAGTATCGAAAAACGAAAGGCTCCTCAGCGGCGAAATAGAGGTTTTGGTACGTGAGTTACACGTATTGAATCCCGCGCTTACACCCCCTTTTACCCTAGAAGATGAAACCGACGGCGGCGAAGAGCTGCGCATGAAACACCGCTATCTCGACATTCGCCGCAACTGCATCAAAAACAATTTGTTGCTCCGGGCCCAAGCGGCTCAGGCAGCCCGCTCTTACTTGACGAGCCGGGATTTCGTAGAAATCGAAACCCCTTATCTGATCCGATCCACCCCCGAAGGAGCGCGCGACTTCGTGGTGCCCTCCCGAGTGAGCAGCGGCGAATTTTACGCCTTGCCCCAATCCCCGCAAATGCACAAGCAATTGCTCATGGTGGCGGGAATGGACCGGTATTTTCAGTTCGTGCGCTGTTTCCGAGATGAGGACTTACGGGCTGACCGACAGCCCGAATTCACACAGATCGATTGTGAGATGTCCTTTGGGCATCGGGCCGACCTCTTGGCTGTCTTCGAAGGGTTAACACGCCACCTCTTGCGCGAAGTAGCCGGCGTCTCGGTAGGGGCTTTTCCCCGCATGACTTACGACGAAGCCATTGAAAAGTACGGCAGTGATAAGCCGGATATCCGCTTTGGAATGGCGTTTGGCGAATTAAATGACTTGGCACAAGGCAAGGGTTTTCAGGTTTTTGATTCACAGGAATTGGTCGTGGGCATAGCCGTGCCCGGAGCGGCCGCGCATTCGCGAAAACAAATCGACGCACTCACCCGATGGGTGAGGCGGCCGCAGATCGGGGCTCAGGGTTTGGTCTGGGTAAAGTGCGATAAAGGGAGAGATTTTAAATCTTCGGTAACGCAATTTTTCAGCCCTGAGACGCTGCACAAATGGGCTGAGCGCTTACGGGCGAAGCCGGGTGATCTGCTGCTCGTGCTATCGGGTGAAGCGGCTGCCACGCGCAGGCAATTGGGTGCACTGCGCTTGGAACTGGGCAAGCGCTTGGACTTGCGCAAGCCAGGTGTCTTCGCCCCCCTTTGGGTAACCGATTTTCCCCTTTTGGAATGGGATGCACAAGAAAAATGCTACCAAGCGGTGCACCATCCCTTTACCGCCCCTGTAGAGACAGACATGCCCCGATTGGATTCCGAGCCACAAAAAGTGCGCGCCAATGCCTACGACTTGGTCTTAAATGGGAATGAAATCGGCAGCGGTTCCATCCGGATTTCCGACCCGGCACTACAAGCCCGGATCTTCGAGCTGCTCGGTTTTTCGCAAGCAGCTGCCAAGGCGCAGTTTGGTTTCCTGTTGAACGCCTTTGCATACGGCGCACCGCCACACGGCGGAATCGCCTTTGGCTTCGACCGCTTAGTCGCATTGCTCGGCGGAGGGGAAAGCATACGCGACTTTATCGCCTTTCCCAAAAACAATGCGGGAAGGGACTTGGTGATCGATGCGCCCGCCGAAATCGATGCGGCACAACTCGACGAATTACACCTTAAAACGTCCGAATAAATGAGGAAGTGGTCTGGTAAATCCGGCTATAAGAAATTCCACATTTGGCGCTACAAGCACATTACGCACCAGCAATTTTTATCCCTGCTCGCGGCTGTAATCGGTTTTGCATCCGGCATGGGGGTCGTGCTCTTAAAAAACCTCACGCACTACATCGCTGAAATTCTAAAAACCGGAAAGCTGCACCCGTATCACTACTACTTTACACTACCCTTTATCGGTTTGCTATTGGTGGTCTTGGTAAAAAAATACCTGATAAAAACCGAAGTGTGGCACGGCATTCCGATGGCGCTATACGCCTTGGCGCGCAAGAATGGGATCATGGACCGAAAAACGATGTTTTCATCCGTGTTAACCGCACCGCTCACAGTTGGGTTTGGCGGTTCCACCGGCCTGGAAGGCCCTGCGGTGGCTACGGGCGCCTCATTAGGCGCCAATATCTCACAGTTCTTCCACCTAGATGAAAAGAGCCGGAAGCTGCTCCTGACTTGTGCTGCCGGCGCTTCCCTATCGGCTATCTTCAAGGCGCCGATTGCCGCCATCGTATTCTGCATCGAGATCTTTAGTTTGGATTTAACCCTGGTGTCGCTGATGCCTTTGCTAATCGCATCGGTGACAGCCGTGATTACGCGCCTCTTTTTCCTAGGGGGGGAATACCTGATGAAATTTTATGACATTCAAAATTTTAGCTTGGAAAACATTCCGTTTTACCTACTGCTCGGCGTGGTCACAGCTTTTTTCTCGGTTTATTTTTCCAAGGTGTACTTCGCCACGGAAAAATGGTTCGGTCGATACAAAAACCCCTTTGTTAGGATCGCGATAGCCGGGCTGCTGCTCGGCTTTTTGATCTACGCCATTCCCCCCTTATATGGAGAAGGGTTTCAGATGATGAACAACTTGATCGGATTAAACTACCGCGCTTTCTTTGAACATTTCTTCTTTCCCGCTTATACGAGCAACCGATGGGTGGTCACAATCCTCATGCTGGGGTTGATTTTGGCCAAGCCCTTTGCCACCTCTGCCACCTTGCACGGCGGTGGGGTTGGGGGCATCTTTGCACCGGTCTTGTTTACGGGCACCGTCACGGGTAACTTATTCGCCAAGTTCTTTGACAACCTCGGTGTGATGCTCCCCTCCAGCAATTTTACCCTGGTGGGCATGGCGGGATTGATGGCTGGTGTTTTGCACGCACCGCTTACGGCCATCTTCCTGATCGCAGAGGTGACCGGCGGATATGAATTGTTCGTCCCATTGATGATCACAGTTGCGATTTCTTTCACCCTAGCCCGGCTGTACTCCAAGCACTCGGTTTATACCAAAGAACTCGCCGAAAAAGACAGCTTGCTCACCCACGATAAGGATCAGACCATCCTGACCGCTATGGCGCTTAAAAACTTAATCGAGCGGAATTTCGTGTCGGTACAGGTCGAGGAAAACTTAGGCGATTTGGTTTCGGCTGTCTCCCGTTCCAGCCGAAACCTGTTTCCGGTCTTGGATGACGACAAGCACTTGGTCGGAATCATCACATTGGACACCATACGCTCCATCATGTTTGACATCACAAAATACGAGGATGTAAAAGTATCAGACCTGATGCAAAGGCCACCGGAACTCATCTTTTCCGACGACAGGATGAAGGTGACCATGGACAAATTTGAACGGAGCAGCGCCTGGAACCTGCCGGTGGTCAACCACCAGGAGGAATACGTGGGTTTCATTTCCAAGTCCAAGCTACTGACGGCTTACCGCAGGAAACTCCTAGCGGTGTCAACGGCTTAAAATGAGCAGTTGCTAGCACAAATGAAAAATGCCACAGAGGGAAAAATGCAAAAACCCCCAATTCACACGACCAGCCAAAACCCAAGGTGTGTTATTCGATGACGATTACTTTATGCGGGCTGCACTTTTGGAGGCGAGACGCGCCTATGAAGCCAGTGAGCTGCCTATCGGTGCTGTGGTCGTTTCCCGAAATAAAACAATCGCGCGGGCCCACAACCGCACCGAAGCGCTCACGGATGCCACGGCACATGCTGAGATGCAGGCGCTAACCGCTGCCTCGCATTATTTGGGCAGTAAATACCTGCTCGATTGCGCCCTCTACGTCACCTTAGAACCCTGTGTGATGTGTGCGGGGGGGCTGTATTGGACACAAATATCCAGGGTGATTTACGGTGCAGCGGATCCCAAACGAGGCTATACGGTCAGTCATTTGAGCTTGCATCCGAGAACCCGGGTCGACGCAGGTGTGTTGGCTGAGGAGAGCGCACAGCTGATTCAAGCCTTTTTAAAAAACAAGAGAAACTGATTTATGGATTTCTTATCTCGGTATTTGAATATGCTGGAGCCCGAGCTCGCAGCGCGCAGCATATCAGGTTTTGAAAACCTCTACAAACCCATCGATTACCTCTTGAAAACAGGTGGAAAGCGCATACGTCCGGCCTTGGTTTACATCGGTTATCACCTCTTTAAGGATGATTACGCACGCGCTACAGCCGCTGCAAAGTCCGTGGAATGGTTTCACAACTTTATGTTGATGCACGACGATATCATGGATAAAGCATCGCAGCGACGCGGGGCACAAACCGTCCACAAGCGCTGGAATACAACGCAGGCGATACTCTCCGGAGATGCCATGCTCATTCAAGCCTACTCTTTTTTGAGCGTTTATGAAAGAGACATTTACAACCAGCTCATTCCCTTTTTCACACAGAATGCAATAGAGGTCTGCAAGGGTCAGCAATGGGATATCGATTTTGAAGCAGCGGCCACAGTCCCGTTGGAAAATTACTTGGAAATGATACGCTTGAAAACGGCCATCTCGATGGGTGCCTCAATAAAAATAGGAGCCATGGTCGCCGAAGCCTCTGCCGAAAACCAAGGCGTTTTATACGACTTTGGCACGGCCTTGGGAATGGCTTTTCAACTGAGAGACGACTACTTAGATCTGTTTGGAGACGCCGATCAAGTGGGCAAAAAAACAGCTGGAGACGTGGTTGAAAATAAAAAGACAGCGCTCTACATCAGCGCTTTACAGCAGGCGGACGAAAGCCAACGAAAAATCTTAACCGGTTGGTATGCGAAGAGACTACCGGAAAATTCAGAGAAAATTACAGCGGTCAAAGCCCTTTTTGAGGCGCTGGGTGCGCCAGGCAGGGTCAAAGCCGAGATCAAGCGTTACACCGATCAGGCTTTGCGAAAACTCAAAGGGCTCAAGGCACCCGACAAGCGTGTGAAGGAAGGGCTCGATTCACTCGTATTGGAATTACTCAACCGAAAATATTAGTGAAAGCCATCCGATTTCAATGAGCCGCACCTCGCTTTTTACCCGGTTTTTTTAGTTTCTCAACGCCATTTAACACCCCCATTAGCAGGATAACGCCAGCTGCACTCGTAGCACCCAAGTAGCCCGGATAGTTATTTGGATCGGAAAAATCTCGGTAGTTCAGATTGTATAGATTGTAAACCAATAAGAGTAAACAGCCTATGACAACCGCGGTTTTCCAAATTTTCATCCTATCAATTTTATGCTGTTGATAAATATCTTTACCGCTATGGCGAGCAAAATTACGCCAAATATTTTTTGCAAATTATCGATCACCACCCGGCCCAAAAACTTTCCGAGCCATTTCGACGACTCGAGGGTGACATACATGAGTAGCACGTTGAGCAAAATGGCTACGGCGATTTCCTCCATTCTATATTGTGAGTGCAAAGATAAGATCAGCGTCAGCGAACCCGTTCCTGCAATCATGGGAAATGCAAGCGGTACCAAAGCAACCGACTTGTATTCCGCAAACTTGTAGATCTCAACGCCGAGAATCATCTCCAAGGCCAGAAAAAACAAAATCAGAGAACCAGCTACGGCAAAGGAGTATATATCGACACCGACCAGGCTCAGTATCTCTTCTCCTATGAAGAGGAAGAGAATCATGATCGCACCGGCGATCAAACTGGCCTTAAGGGCTTGAATATCGCCTACCTTATGCTGCAACTTGATCACCACGGGAATAATGCCCGGCGGATCAACGGCGACAAATAACACCAAGAAGCAAGTCAGTACATTGTGAAAATCTAAGGACATAGAACCCTCACTTTTTAAACGCCCGAGCCGTAGCACAAATATATCCAAATTAACATTCTAACACCCGCAGATAAATGCGCGCTCCGCTGGGGATCGGCCATGGGATTATACCAAAGAACGCAAGCCAAGCGGCTTGAAAGAAACCCGTATACGAGGCAACTTTCTCAAACCAAAAAGAAGTTTCATCGCATTTGGGAGAATTGAAGAAAGAGATAGGTAGCTCTCTATCGCATGTGCAAGATGAGATGGATTATGCAAACCAAGCCTTATCGGCATTGCAAAAGCGGTCAAAGAAACTGAAATGGGTGTCTGATAAGGCCAGAGAAGCAGAAGAAGCTGGGAGAGAAGCCAGAAGTGAATTCAATTCCGCTCAAGCAGGAATCGAGAGAAATCGTCAAAGACGATGAAATAGGAAAAGCCAAAACAAGTCTGACTCATGCAGAAAGCGAGAGCACAAAAACCATAAAATCAGAGCCACAACCCAAGGCTAAATATGTAGAGATTCCAGATAAATCGTTCGGGGATTACTTAAAAAGGAGATTTCCTTGTGCTTTTAACAAAGAAGGGAAAATGAACGCCAATAGTGTATCAATAAAAGAGGCTAGAGAGTTGCAATTAGGTGGAAAGGGTATAGGCTCTCTAAAAGGCATTCAATATTTTATAGGATTGAAAGTGTTACCTTGTCGCTTCAACCCCTTGACTAGTCTGGATGTAAGCAAAAATACAAAACTGGAAGTGTTATCTTGTGGCGAAAACCAATTGACTAGTCTAAATCTAAATAATAATAAAAAATTAGAGTCTTTAGAATGCAGTGGAAATAGAATACGTAGCTTGAATTTAGAAGGAAATAGACTAACTGAGCTTATTTGCTATAATAATCCGCTTACATATTTGAATATAAGAAGATTTAAAGCATATATGGAAAGTAAATTAAGATTATATATATCACGATATAAATAACAATAAGAAAAAAGCGAGGGATTTGGAAGAATTAATTATAGACACTAATTTAAAACAAAATGAGGAGATAAAATTCGTAAAGCGAGAATCTCCAAATGTTGTGATAAGCGTTTACGATGGTGAAGGTAACAAAACCTGCGAAAATTATGATCCCGTAAATGATTCACGCTTAAAAATGAGCAGAGAACAAAAATGAGAGGAAAATCCCAGGGCTCGGAAGGCGGGCATTTGCAGGGATGGTTTTTTGTGGACATGGACGACAGCCGTATTTTAGGGGTTGTCCAAAAACTTGTGCTCCCGTGCTTTTCAGGGTGATGAAAGGAATGGCGACGACGCAGGTCTAAAAGATACCGAGAACATGGAGGTGAGCGGAAAAAGTATCGGGTCTTTGAAGGACATCAAATGTTTTACCGCATTGCAAGTATAAGAGATAGCCTGTTTATGGTAATTATTGCAGTTGTGGATAAAAATGGTCGCTCATGGCTGTATCACGTCACCGCGTTTCCACCTATTTTCACTCCTCTTTTAATTGGGACGATTCGTTTTGTCCCCCAGGCGTCCCAATGGCCGATAGAGGGAAGCAAAATAAGCCCTTTCAGATCGACCTACAGGAGCAAAAATAAGCCGGGATTTTCAACTGCTCCATGCGAGAAACACCAAAAAACAAACCCTTTTTTAAACCGCCTATCAAGAGCAAAACCCCCCTTTTAGCCCGTACAAAAGCGCAAACGCCAAAGCGTAAAGCTGAGGGTTAGACCGAGTCCTAGGACAAAAGCGGGAACCCTTTCCAAAGGGTCTCCTTCAAGACAAACACCAAAAAACAAGGCCGGTCCTATCAACCCATCGCACAGCAAAGGACGAGATCAAGTCCCTTTTTCAAGCCATCAACCCAGCCCAATCCATGCAGTCCAAACTAAGCCCCACCTAAGCTAACCCAACCACTCAACTCAACCGCTCAAACCAGCCCATTCAATCCGTTTAAGCCATCCCCATACGATAGACAAGACCTGCTTTCAAAACGCCACGCAAGGACAAATACAAAAAAGACCCTCTTTTTAAATGCGCCATAGAGAGAAAATAAGATCAGCCTTTTCAAACTGATACCACAGGACAAAGACAAAGCCCGCCTTTCAGGGCCAACGCAAAGGACGAAAAACAAGGTTGGCTTTTCAGACGTGCTTCAGATTAGAATATGCGACAAAATTCACAGCCTCGACCTGACCAGGTGCCCGCCTCTTACCAAACCCGCGTGGCGGGTCAGCGCAGCTGACCACAGGGACAAAAGCAAAAAACACCGCCGCTTTCAAGTTGAACCCAGGGGACAAACACCAAAAAATAAGGCTGGTCTTTTAGGCCGATAAAAAGGATAAAAACAGAAGCGTAAACCACCCCAGGAGCCGTTCCAGGTCCTCAACTGTGGGAATCTGGGCAAAAACGCAAAAGACATAGCGCTTTGAGCTGGAGCCTCTGATCCGAGACCTCTTATTCTTTGCACAGCCGTTGGCGAAACCCTTGGGTGGCATACACCTTCATCGCAGCATCCGAATCGTAGATCAGCAGCGCATCGAGCGCTTTGTGCCGGTTTAGAAATCGAACGGTGCGTTCAAAGCCCATCGCCATAAAAGCGGTGGCATAAGCATCTGCCACCATGCAATCCGCTGCCAAAACCGAAGCGCTCAAAATCTCGCCCTGTGCCGAATAGCCGGTATGGGGATCGATGATATGCGCGTATTTCCTGCCGGTGTGGGGGTCTATGCGAAACTTTCTGTAATTGCCCGAGGTGGCCAGGGATCTATTTTTTAAGCGGATCTCTCTCATTATACTCCGCTTGCCATCCGATCTGGGTTTTTCAATGCCTACAGTCCAGCCTTGTCCGGCGCTCTTTTGGCCATGCGCGCGAATTTCACCCCCGATTTCGATCAAGTAATCCGCCACTTTTTGCCCGTCCAAGTAGCGTGCGATTAAATCCACCGTATAGCCTTTGGCTATGGCATTAAAATCCAAAAAGATATGCGGATCCTCCTTTTCCATCCGAAAATCGGGGCGCAAACGCAGTTTTTGCAAGCCGACAAATCGCGTTAGGGAATCGACTGTCGCACTATCGGGTACGGTGAGCGGTCGCTCAGGACCAACCCCCCAGGCATTGACCAAAATCCCAACGGTGGGATCGAAATAACCATCCGTCTCCTTCCAAATCACCCGGGATTGGTGCAATACTTCGGCAAAGAGCGAATCGACTACCACCGTGGTATCGCCCCGGTTGATCCGGGATATTTTAGAACTGGGCATATAGGTGGACATCGAAGCGTTTACAGCGTTGAAAATGCGATTGAAAGCCGCTGTGTAATCCCTGTGTGCAGCTGATTTATACTCAATGTGATAGGTCGTCCCCAGGGCCTCACCCGCCACGGCTTGAATGCTCGGGCACTTCTTTGAACAGGCGAGGAAAAACGCTATGAGCAAGCTGAGTAATCCGATCCGTTTCACGAGCATTTTTATCCTGACTTCTTTGCCCAACTGAGGCGATTTGCCACCGGGAATCGGCTGACAAAAGTATGGCTTTTACCCCAATCCAAAGGGACTTTGTCCCTTTTTCGATATTTTCTACATGTGACTCCCTGCAAAAGCGAGGTGAATGAAGACAGGTTGCAGAATGTCATGGCGTTTCCAACGGTTTGATTCCAACCTTTTGATTCTGAAACACACACGGATTAAATATTTCAGCTTCGTTTTCCCAACCCTCGTTACAAAATACCGTTTTTTACCCATTGATCCGATGCAAAGACCTGCTCTCAGCGGCTTAGTCCGCCTGCATGGGGTATAACACAGCTCCGCACCTGTGTTTTCACAACCCGATCTTTCCACTGTTTCTAACTGATTTTATTAAAACGGGGCGTAGCGACTTTGAAAATGCAATCGCTGTTGCTACATTTGTCAATTAAGACGCCGAGCTATGAGAAGGCCTAACCCCATTTTAGGCTCACTAAGTTTATGTGAATAAGTTGAGCTATACACAAAAATAGGCTTGTGAATCGCTGGCTATACATCATCTCGATTTTCGTTCCCTTTGCGCTTTGGGGTTTGTTTTCCGCCTGGTTTCCCAAAGTGGAGCGGCCGCTGCTCTCCGTTCTGATCGTCTTTTGGATTCCCCTGATGCGCATTTTGCGGATGCCACATTTGAAATTTTCATGGAAAGAGATGTCGCTATCCCCCGCTCCTCTTTACCGCCTGAAAATTTGGATCAGGGTGTTTGCCGAGAAGTAACCCATGGTGTGATAGCGCACCCTATACGCGTGGTGATCGATTGTTTCTCGTCGGGATGAGCAAAAAACAAAAATGCCTTTTTTTAAAACACCTAGGTGAATTTTTTTTAAAATAATATTTCATAAGGATGAATTTCAATTCGACAAGACTTTAAAAATACAGCGATTATTCATTGTGGAAACAGAGGAGATAAGTTACACCCTTTACAAAAATCAGAAAAACAGAAGGTACCAGCAAAAAGGATTACATATGATACAACCACGTTTCGATCAGACGAGGCGAAATCACCCGAAATCAGCAACTCCGGATTGTAAAAAACACAAGAAATACATATCGCGCGTTGACATCTACGACACAAAGCCCGCGTTGATATAGATCGAGATGCTGGACGAGACACGGTTTTATACCCTGCACATCGAGGCAGCTCATCAGCCACCAAAATCGTCAAAGCGCACGTTTTCAGGGGGTACACCAAAATCCTCGGCCATCTTTTCCACGGCTTGGTTCATCAAGGGAGGACCGCAGAAGTACACCTCGATTTCCTCCGGTCGCTCGTGGTACTTTAAATAATTATCGATCACCGCCTGGTGTACAAAACCGACAAAGCCATCGCCTTCCCCATCCAATCCCTTTTTTACCCGCCAGTTGTCCGCCGGTAGGGGTTCGGAAAGGGCAATGTAAAATTTGAAATTGGGAAACGCCCGCTCCAATGCCCTGAAGTGATTGACGTAGAACAACTCTCTCTTCGATCGACCGCCATACCAATAGCTGACTTTTCTTCCGGTCTTTAAGGTTTTGAACAGCTCGTAGAGGTGGGAGCGCAGGGGTGCCATACCGGCACCACCCCCTACGTAAAGCATTTCGGCATCGCTGTTTTCATTGATGAAAAACTCGCCAAAGGGACCGGAGATCACCACCTTATCACCGGGCTTCCTCGAAAAAATATAGGAGGATGCCACGCCGGGATTCACATCCATCCAATCGCCCCTCTTGCTGTCAAAGGGAGGGGTAGCAACGCGCACATTCAACATGATATCGCGCCCCTCGGCTGGATAAGACGCCATGGAATAAGCGCGTTCCAAGGTTTCATCATTGACCATTTTTAAAGACCACAACCCAAACTTATCCCACTCCAATTGAAACTTGTCCGGCTCGCCGGGATGCTCCTCGGGATGGGCGCCGATGTCGATATCCCGATAGTCGACCACGCAGGGGGGTACCTCGACCTGTATGTAGCCCCCTGCTCGGTAATCCATGTCTTCGGGCAGCTCGACGACAAATTCTTTGATAAATGAGGATACGTTGTAATTGCGAATGACGGTGGCTTCCCATTTCTTAATCCCAAATACCTCTTCCGGGATTTCGATCTGCATATCCTGTCTCACTTTTACCTGACAACCCAAGCGCCAGTGATCCTGGATTTCTCCACGCGTAAAGTTGGGCGATTCTGTCGGAAGTATGTCGCCACCGCCCTGCAAAACCTGGCATTTGCACTGCAAACAGGTGCCCCCCCCGCCACAAGCCGAGGGCAGGAATATCTTTTTTTCGCTCAAGGTGCTCAAAAGCGTAGCCCCCGACTCCACCGACAGGGTTTCCCGACCGTTGATCTCAATCGAAACCGGGCCAGCGGGACTCAACCTGGCCTTGGCGGTCAGCAACAAGATAACGAGCAAAAGAACGACGAATAAGAAGGCTGCAATACCAGAGACCAGGGTCGTCCCCAATGCGGCTAAAACCATAGTGGATCACTTATTTAATGGGGATTCGTAGGCGACTGTCCCTTTGCGCGCATCGCTCTTTTCGCCTTTCTTTGCGACTACCCCTTGCTGGTCTGGCTTCTCTTGGTGCGTATCGCCCCCTATTTCGATGCCGCCAAAGCTCATAAAACCGATGGCCATCAAACCGGTTAAGATAAAGGTAATCCCCAAGCCGCGAAGGGGAGCCGGCACATTGGCGTAACGCATCTTTTCCCGAATGGCCGCCAAGGCCACGATCGCTAGAAACCAGCCAATCCCGGAACCCAGGCCGTAAACCACGGGTTTCAAGACGCTTGTAAAGTTCAGCTGTTGCATGAACAAACTGGCACCGAGTATGGCGCAGTTCACCGCGATCAGGGGCAAAAATATACCCAAGGAACCGTACAGTGCAGGTGAAAAGCGCTCTACCACCATCTCCACGAGCTGTACCATGGAGGCGATGGTAGCGATAAACATGATAAAGGACAAAAAGCTCAAGTCCACATCGGCAAAACCATCGTCCAACCAAGCCAAGGCGCCGGGGCCCAACACATAGGTGTTCAACAAGTAGTTCAGGGGGACGGTGATGAGGAGCACAAAGATGACCGCCGCACCCAATCCAACTGCTGTGGAAACCTTTTTGGATACCGCCAAGTAGGAACACATGCCCAAAAAGTAGGCGAATATCATATTGTTGATAAAGATGGACTTTACGAATAAATCTGCCAGTTCTCGCATCTCAGTTTTTTTCTATCAGTTTCCCATTAAAGGAACGCTGTACCCAAATGATGACACCGACCACGATGAGCGCCATAGGGGCTAGAAGCATAAAGCCGTTGTTGTGGTACCCCATGGCAAACAGGCCGGTTTCCTGTCCTGGGGTGGATTTTCCCAATACCGGAAAGCCGAACAAGGTACCGGAACCCAACAATTCCCTGAAAAATGCGACGATGACCAAGATGAGGCCATAGCCCGCACCGTTACCCACCCCATCCAAGAACGAACGCCAGGGGGTATTGCCCAACGCAAAGGCCTCGAGGCGCCCCATGATGATGCAGTTGGTGATGATCAAACCCACGAATACGGAGAGCTGCTTGCTAATGTCATACGCAAACGCGCGCAATACCTGGTCTACCAAAATCACCAGTGCAGCCACCACGACGAGCTGTACGATAATTCGAATCCGATTGGGAATCAGGTTCCGAATCGAAGCGATCACCACGTTGCCAAAGGCGATTACCACGGTGACCGATAGGGCCATGACAATGGCCGGGACCAACTTGGCGGTTACCGCCAGGGCGGAACAGATACCCAATACCTGCACGGTAATCGGATTGTTGTCGTTAAAGGGATCGGTGACGAGTCTCCGGTTTCGCCTGGAAAACAGCGGCTCTCTTTTTACCTCGGTTTTAACTGCCGCTTCAGCCATGATTGCGCATTTTTAATTCTTTGAGGTAAGGGATGTACAGCCGTAAGCGATCGCGTATCATCGCCGTCACGCCATTGCTGGTGATGGTAGCGCCCGAAATCGCATCGACTCGGCCATCGTCCTTCTTATCCCGATCCGGATCGCTATACCCCTTAACCGCAGCTATACCCCTGAAATGGCCCTGATCGTCAAAAATCTTTTCTGACTCGTACTGATCCTGAAAATAGGGCTGCGTGATTTCAGCACCCAAACCGGGCGTTTCTGAAGCATGGTCAAAAGTGATGCCATACACCGTATTCAGGTCGCTTTCAAGTGAAATATAACCCCAGATCGGACCCCACAACCCATGCCCGTAAAGGGGTATGATGTAATAGGGTTGTCCCTGTTTTTTCGCTTTAAAAATAGGTAAGCCCTGCTCAGCGAGGGGCTTTTTCGTCTCGGTAGCCAGGTCGATATGAAAAGCAGGCGTTTCCGGGTGTTCGATCGGCTTACCCTTGTCGTCGAGCACCTGAGCCGCCTCAATGTATGCCCGGTAACCCGCCGCCACATCCCTTCGATCCACCGCTACGCGAATGGCGCGCAATATGTTCTGCATCTTTTCCAAATCCGCATTTTTTCGTTGGAAGGGTTTGAGCGAGACCGCTGCTACCGACAATAGGATACCGACTACGACTACCAAAACGGCTGCGAAGGTAAGGGTGTAAGCGTTTTTATTTGTATCCCATCTCATACGGCTACAAAGTTAAGAATTAGCCATCACCAATCGGTATCGCTTGCCCCTTTTTTTGATGTTTGATGCCACGACGATGTGGTCGATCAAAGGCGCCATCACATTCATGAATAAAATGGCTAGCATCACCCCTTCCGGATAGGCGGGGTTAAACACCCGAATCAGTATGCTCATCAAGCCCACCAAAAACCCGTATATCCACTTGCCCTTAGTCGTCTGCGCAGCCGAAACCGGATCGGTGGCCATGAATACAATACCGAACATGAAACCGCCGAGCAGCAAGTGTTTCCACCAGGGAAAGGACAACAAGGCATGGCTTCCGATCGCATTGCAGATCAAGCCCATCAGCGAAGCACCGATCAGGGCGGACAGCATGATGCGCCAGCTGCCGACACCGGTATAGATCAGGATGAAGGCTCCGATCAGTATGGCCACGACGGAAGTCTCACCGACCGAACCGGGAATCAAACCGACGAACATACGCATAGAACTGTCCGTCACCACATGGCCCAAGCCGAGTTTACCGAGCAGGGTCTCACCCGAAATCGCATCCGTCGCAGCGGAATCGGCTACCCATATATCGCCAGACATAAAAGTCGGATAAGCAAAGAAGAGAAAAGCCCGTGCGACCAAGGCTGGGTTTAACACATTCATACCTGTACCGCCAAAGACCTCTTTGCCGATTATCACCGCAAAAACCACGGCGACAGCCAGCATCCACAAGGGTAAATCCGCCGGAACGATCAGGGGTATCAGCATACCGGTTACGAGGTAGCCCTCATTCACCTCATGGCCGCGCAAAACGGCAAAGGTAAATTCCACGGTCAAGCCGACCGCATAGGATACGATGACTAAGGGCAAAACCCGGAAGGCGCCGAATCGAAACAGCTCCCAAGGGCTGTGTAGGCCGGGCAGTTGCGCAAAGTACTGGTAGCCCACATTGTACATACCGAATAGCAAAGGGGGTATCAGCGCGATGACAACCGCAATCATCACCCGTTTCAAGTCTACGCCGTCTCGGATGTGCACGCCGTTCCTCGTGGTCTGGTTCGGGGTAAAGAAAATCGTATCAAAAGCATTGACCACCGGGCGGTATCTGCGCAATTTGGGATTTTCGCTCACCTTAGATTGGAGCACATCAAAAAAATCTCGCAGTGGTTTCATAATATGGGTATGAGGTTCAACCGATTTCTTTGATCATCAAATCCAAACCTTCTCGGATAATCGATTGGCACTCGGTTTTGGAAGGGCAAACGAATTCTGGCAAGGCGTAATCCTCGGGTGCTACCTCATAGATCCCAAGCCTCTCCATCCTATCGATGTCCTTCGTCAGGGTTGCCTTGAGCAATTCCATGGGATATACATCGAAGGGAAAGACCTTTTCGTAGAGCCCCGTGATCACCAAGGCCCGGTGCTCTCCATTGGTATTGGTCGTGAGCGCATACTTTTTATTCGGTCTCAACCAGGAGAAAAAGCCCGCACGAGAAAGGCTAAACCGCTTTCCATCGGGCAGCAACCAGCCCATAAACCGATAGGCATTCCCTTCGGGAATAGCCGTGACTTGGTTGTGATACCAATGCAAAAAACCCTCTTCTCCCACCTTTATACCGGTCAACGGATTGCCAGAGATCAAGCGTTTGTCTCCCGGTTTCAAATTGCCCGCTGTGATCGAAGCGATTTGCGCACCCGCCAAAACCCGGTAGTACCTAGGATGCTTGACTTCAGAGCCTGCGAAAGCGACCACGCGCTCGGGCGAAAACACGCCCTTTAAAAACGCATGTCCGATCACAGCTAGGTCAGAGGCTTGCACCGTCCATATCTTTTCGCCAGGGCTGATCGGCCGGGTATGGTGAATTTGCACGCCGACATTGCCAGCGGGATGCGGACCCTGCACCCTATGGTATGCGACCCCCGCCATGCCACACAGCGGCGAATCCACATCAGAAGGGCGAAGCGAAATGTGCACCTCGCCCTGGGTAAGCCGATTCAAAACCGCAACCGCCGCGCGGATCTCTGCCCTCTTATCCCTCAGCGAGAAGGCATAATCGGGTGCCAAGGGGTGGCTGTCAAAGCCGGATATATAAATGTCTCGGGGTTCGTCATCGGGGTTGGCTACAATGGCATAGGGGCGTTGCTGTATATAAGGCCACAGTCCGCTGCGACACAGGAAAGCCTTGAGGGCTTCGGCCGAGGAACCCGAGACCGCTGGTGGACGCAGGGCCTCGTAGTCCATCCGGTTCCGGTCGGCCAAAATGCGAATCGCCAACACTTTGCGCCTGGCACCGCGCCGTATTTCAACCACTTCTCCACTGACGGGAGAGACCACTTGAATGCGTTCATCGCGCTTGGCATAAAAGATGGGGGTTCCGGCCTTGACCTCTGCGCCCACCCCGAGCAGCAATTTCGGCGTTTCGCCGTGAAAATCGTCGGGTGTGACGGTATAAATACTCGACTTGGGGACAGCGGCAATCGAAGGCTCTGATTCTCCGGTCAATCTAATGTCGAGCCCCCGTTTGAGTCGAATGTCGCCTGACATAAGGGAAAACAGACTTGGTTTACACTCAAAAATCCGTGCAAATTTAATTAATTTGCCGAGATGCCCTGTGAATCGTGAACTCGAAAGAGTGAACGCATGCGTTTCTCCATTTTATCGCCCTTTGCTTTACTCGTGCACAAACGAGAGCGGAATGACATACACCAACCGGCAAAACCGCATAAACCAGCCGCAGAAAAGACCCATGCAAAAAATCCGAACAGGGAAAAAGCGAGAAGTCCAAAACCCACCCACACCCATCGCAGAAAAGACCCATGCAAAAGACCCGATCCCGTCCAGCCATTGCAAATACAACACAACTCAAAATCCCCCTACGCCAACCATGAAACCCAAGCGAGGAACTCGATGAAGAACAGACCCACCCAACCCACAGAATCCAAAACCCGCCCAAGAAAAACAAATGCAAAAAACCGACCTGTGCAAGAAGCAAAAAGATAAAAAGATGAGAAGTACAAAGTACGCCTATGCCAATTATAGAAGAGGCAAGTGCAAAACCCAACCGAGCCAGCACAACAATGCACCGACAATACAACCCATCCAACCAGCCCAATCAAAGCAAGCAACCCAACAATTCGCCAGCCTACAAACGCAATCAACCAACCCAATCCAAAATCCAACTACACCAATCGCAGGAAAGACCCATGCAAAGGGCTCGACGAAGGACAAGGGAGAAAAACGAGAAGCCCAAACCCCGCCCAGGCCAATCGCATAAAATACCCATGCAAAAAAACCCGACAGACGGCAATCCAATCAAACGATCCAACCCACCCAATCCAAAGTCCAACTACACCAATCGCAGAGAGGACAAAGGCGAAAAATCCGACAGACGGCAATCCGATCAAACAACCCAATCCACTGAACCGATCAATCAGCCCAACCCACCAACGCAATCCAATCCAACCAAGCCATCCATGCAGGCCAGTCCAAACAACCCAATCCAAGCCAACGCAAAGCGACACAACCAACTCAGTCAAGCCAACCGATCAACCGCAACCCGCCAACCCAACCACACCCACATATCCCACCCCAAAGCGGATTATCCATCGCTCGCTCACACAGCCAAATCTCCGGGCACGGGGTTTCAACCATCCTCATGCGCAAAATCCCGATGACAAGTGGGCCAAATCTCCGGGCACGGGGTTTCAACCGGACAGCTGTGACACTTCAGCAAAGATTTTCATATTCTTTTTACCTTTGTATCCATGGTGCTATAATCATTAAAATCCCGAGATAATTATGTCCAACGGAGCTTTTAGCATACCCCGGCCGGTTAACGAACCCGTTTTGAGCTACGCACCGGGTACCCCGGCGCGCCGTGCGCTGCAATCTGCCTATGAAACGCTCTATCAAGCGCACACAGCAATTCCCCAATTCATAAACGGGGTGGAAATTTTCAACGGCAAAAAGATTCCCATCAGGCCCCCACACGATCATCAGCATACGGTAGGCTATTGGTGCGAAGGCGATCAGAGCGATGTGCGAGCAGCGATCGAAGGGGCACTCGAGGCGCGCAGCCGATGGGCTGCTGCGAGTTGGGAGCAGCGCGCAGCCATCTTTTTAAAGGCGGCCGACTTAATCGCAGGGCCCTATCGCGCCCAAATCAATGCCGCCACCATGATCGGGCAGTCCAAAAACGCGATTCAAGCAGAGCTCGATGCAGCCTGCGAGTTGGTCGACTTTTTGCGCTTCAACGCCTACTATATGGAACAGATTTACAAGGAACAACCCGAATCGACAGCAAGCATCTGGAACCGCATGGAATACCGTCCGCTCGAAGGCTTTACCTTCGCGATAACCCCTTTTAACTTTACCGCAATTGCCGGCAATCTGCCGAGCTGCATGGCGCTGATGGGCAATGTAGTGGTGTGGAAGCCCTCCGATAAGCAAGCCCTATCGGCCCACTACCTGATGAAGGTATTTCGAGAATCGGGGCTGCCCGCCGGCGTTATCAATATGGTGATGGGCGACCCGGCTGAAACGGCAAAAACGGTTTTTGGCCACCCGGACTTTGCCGGCGTCCATTTTACGGGCTCTACCCAGGTCTTTAAAGACATCTGGGAAGCGGTTGGAAAACATATTCACACGTATAAAACCTACCCGCGAATTGTAGGGGAAACCGGCGGTAAGGACTTCGTCATCGCCCACCCGACCGCACAGCTCAAACCGTTAGCCACCGCCCTGTCCCGAGGCGCTTTTGAATACCAAGGGCAAAAGTGCTCCGCCGCTTCCCGCGCTTATCTGCCCAAGAGCCTGTGGGAAGAGGTCAAAGAAACGCTCAACCGGCAGATCGAACGCATGAAGATGGGCAGCCCTGCGGATTTCGGGAATTTTATCAACGCGGTAATCGACCGAAAAGCCTATAACCGCATCACGGCTTACATCGAACGAGCCAAAGAGAGCACCGAAGCGGAAATCATCTCAGGGGGTGCGTTTGGTGACGCAGAAGGGTATTTTATAAGTCCTACGGTCATCCAAACCACAAATCCAAAGTACGAGACCCTGGTGAAGGAGATCTTTGGGCCGGTGTTGACCGTATATGTGTACGAAGATGAAAAATGGGATGAAACCTTGGATTTGATCGATGAGACTTCCCCTTATGCCCTGACCGGTGCGGTGTTCAGCCAGGATCGCTACGCCATTGAAGCGGCTACCGAAAGATTGGCCGATGCAGCCGGCAACCTGTACATCAATGACAAACCCAGCGGCGCTGTGGTGGGCCAACAACCCTTTGGCGGCGGACGCGCCTCAGGCACCAACGATAAGGCGGGCTCCAAGCTAAACCTATTGCGCTGGACATCGCCCCGAACGATTAAGGAAAACTTCATCCCCCCCACCGATTTCCCTTACCCCTTTATGGAAAAGGGCGGTAGAGAACAGGTCGAAGAACAGGTCAGGGAAGCCGTGCACAAACTCAAGGACCTGGGGAGCGATATCGTGAGCCGCCTAAGCGAGAAAAAGTAAGGCTCATTTGCAGGAAGTCCAACCAAAACCCAAGGCGTGGGTTAATCTCTTTGCGCCGTTCGAGGACAGATCAAACCTTTCCTCAGAAAACCCATGCGGTCATGCATCGGCAAAGCGCCGATGGTAGAGATCAGTCGGTGGTTTAACCCTAGCACTTGCTCGCGCTTAGTTAAATAATTCTCAGGCTTGCTGGATCTTTACACACAGCTGGTAGCTGTTTCTCTATTCTCTTAAATAGTACAGTGCAGGAATACAGACGATAATCCACTCAAATTGATATAGGGGTATAGCGTTTTAGTTTCACGGCTTACACGCTGCGTGTACAGTAGATACCGTAGGTAAAAACGACTTGATTACGACGCCGACCCACACCGTTAAAGGATGCTTGCTCAAGTCTTTCGGGCTTTCCAGCAATTGCGAAAAAACTCTCTGATCGGGTTAAAAAAAGCAATCTCACGCCTTCTCAATTCCTCCATATGTTTTGGAAATAAGATAATGGCTAAGTATTGCGTGCCGAGAACGAGTGGGACAGCAGCCCCAGCTGAAACACGAAAAAACCGTAAGCAAATATACCACAAGAGGGCGATTCCAATTGCGAATGCTGTCAACCCAGGCGAGCTAAAAATCGGTACCTACAATTATATATAAACGCCTCATTTTTATATTTTCCCGGTCTTCTCCTCTTCATGCGCATCAGTTTTTTCTAAGGCTTTTTCTCATCCTTTTAATAAGGTTGACTTCAGAAAGGAAGTATTCCCCCATAAATTTTGGAAATAAAAAAATAATCACCCACCGTAAAAAAATTAATGCAACCACAGTGATCTCCACAACTTTTGTGCGAGGGTGATCAAAAAAGATCAAATCGATAAGCAGAAAAACCACGAGCACAATCAGCACTGACATTCTTACAAGGGCTTTAAACATACATAAAATTTATATTAATTTTCTTCATTACGCTCAGGGCAAGAAAGACAATCCAGTGCAATAGCTGAGTATGCCGCTAAAACGACTTATAGGCATTCAACAGTACACATAACGGCCACACTTGGAATTTTCATCTCTACAGCCCATAAGGCTTTGTAGGCAGATCAGAACCCAAAACAGGATAACTCTTTTCAAAACGCCAATTTTCAGCTTCCTATTTTACACAAACCTAAGATATAATATTGACATATACAAAATATGAGGATTTTATGTGTGTGATGGTAAATGGTATCTTTGTATGACAGGCATATGCCAAAAACCCTTTAATAAGCGGGACAAAGTATAGGTTTTTTAACTTATGGGCAATAAAACACAGGATTGGGGAATTCTGAGACCGGTGGTCGCCCTATAAAAAAGCGTGTAAAATGAAATTGGATCGCGTACATACGATTGCAGAGATAAAGCAATTTGCCGCCCAGCTGAAACACTTTAATGAAGCTGTGATAAAAGAACTGGAAGCCGCGTTTGCCAACGACCACAAAAGCGTTGATTTCTATGTGGGGATGCCGTCGGGATTGTCCTCATCATACGTGGTATTGAAAGGGGATCAGGCATTGGATAAAAGAGTCACAGCGGACAAACTGGAAGCTTTGATCGCCTATACGGCAAAGAGCATCGAAGATCGGGTTTAAAAATTTGATTCTTAGTCGGATAAATTTATAATGAGCCACCCATAGCAGTGTGTAAAACACTCACTGAGGCAGCCGAAACCATCGGGCGGGTTTTCTGTACCAGTTGCCATAGACAAACCCAATCCTTCGCTGCGAGAAACAATATAGACACCGATGGATCAGCGGCACATAAGAAGGAAAAAAGTCTGGTCTTCGGTTTGGTGGTTTAAAATCTTTGTATTACATTTGTAGTGGGTGGCCAAGAATCAACCGTCTTTGTAGCTTGTTTCATTGAGGGATGCTAATTCTTACTGATGAAAAACTTACTGATTTACTACATCGCCATCTTACTCCCCATTCCGCTTATCGCCTGGAGTGCCTATCACAACGGCATGGTTTTTCTTGTCCTGCTGCTCTCCTACGCGATGATATACAGAGGCTTTACGGATGGCAAGCGCTTACTGGAAAAAAGGCTGATCCGGAAATCTGATTTTTGGAAGGTTTTTGTCATCCCCTTTTGGGCCCGAGGGAGGTATTTTATAGAATTGTATTTTAAGAAATGAACGCCCCGGCACAACAGCCTGTCCACCCAAGCCCTATTTGATCCTGCCTATATGCAGGACGCCTTACGTCGCGCATCGCCTTTCTCCTTTCTCGGCTTGTCCGCTGGGGTGTAGCCGAACCCTTAGTTTTTTGATTTTGTTCCTGTTGTAGTTATATCGGAACACGACATCAATCACAATGCGGATGATAGTTTAAACCACACATCTTACTTTTTGGTTTTGTCTGTGCTGCATTTCCGTTGCAAAATCCCAACCACGGCGTCAATCAATTGGAGCCGACCTGAAATTCCAACCTTTTTTTACCTTATTTATGGGATTTAAAAAGCGGGCTTATTTTTTGTTCACCCCTGCGTAGGCGGCCTGAAAATGCAACCTTATTTCTGATTCTGCCCTTATGTGGTGGTTTAAAAAGTGGGACTTTTTTATACCTGTGTTCAGCTGCACTGACTTCTATACGTACCCCAACTCGTGGAAAGTCTGAAAAAGGGACTTTTTGGGTGTTTGTCCGTTGTGTGAGAGGGTCTAAAGTCCAATCTTTATTTTTTGTGCTTGCCCTGTATGTCGATTTGAAAAGGGGGATTATTTTTTTGCCCTTGACTTTTTGTGACGATCTGAAAGACGGGTCTTATTTTTTGGGTGTTTTTCTCTGTGGGTCAGTTTGAAAAGACGGTCTTTGCAAATTGGAGCCCGATCTGTGCGAAACACTTGAAGACGTACAGCATAAAAGCCCTTCGCGAACTGGCTGAATCCGAACGAGAAATAACCCACCGCGTATATAGAGCCCCGCCGTCGTCTATTTATTTCTCGGTAAACAGCCTGATCCGAAGTTTCAAGCTGTAAAAAGGGACGACGGATAGCAACATTTCTTTCCATGAAAATTTCAAGTGCCGCATCCGTAAAATGCGTACCGAGGGAACCCAAAAGAGGATCAAAAAGGAGAGCAGCGGCCGCTCCACCTTGGGAAACCAGGCGGAAAACAAACCCCAAAGCGCAAAGGGAACAAAGGTCAAAAGGATATATACCCAGCGATTCACCAGCCTATTTTTACGTACACTGCGACTTATTCACATCCTTCACAAGGAATGAATTGAGATATGACACATCCAAGCGCTACACCAGCGGCACATTCAACTCCGAATGCCACACACAGCAAGCCCTCTGCAGCGCCCTTTGCACTGGCGTAATATTGGAACTGCCGTGAAACACAGTCTCCCCATCCGTTACGCCCAGGCTGAATGGGGTTCTAAAACTTTTTACCCCTGTAACCGTGCCGCTCTTTACTTGCATTTGAGCCAGACGCTGGAGACCGCTGTCAAAGTAAGATACCGTATAGGCGTGATTCCCCCTTTCTTCAATTTGAACGAAAAGTCCTTCGCGCCGCATCACCTTATCGCTCTTTGCATAGGTGAGATAATACAGACCACCAGGTAGGGGTATGGCTATGCTCCGCACGGCTGTACCGCTATACTCCGCGACGCGGGTTTTGGATAAATTTTGGATTAACGCCGCTTTTCGGGCTATTGACGAGGTCTTAATTATACTAGAAAGCGCTTGTATCAAACCCTCATCCGACAGCAAATAACTCCTCTTTACATTGTATTCCACTTTCGTAGCACGCGCATTTTGATCCTGCATCAGCGGCTCGTCTTGGACATTGCGGCAGGAGAAAAACACAAAAGAGCTACCTGAGATCAGCCCCATCAAGGTAAATCTTAAAATGGGCTGATCCGCTCTCATAATTTATCATCAGTTGGTTTACTAATCAGCAAATATAGTAATAACGACTGCATTTTCAAAATTTCTATGCAGCGTCTCACTAAAATTTGTTCCATTGTTACAGCTCAGCAAAAATATTTATCCAGGCAGTGTCGAGCCAAAATAGAGACCTCAGTGCTTAAAGTGACGCATGCCGGTAAAGATCATGGGGATGCCGTGTGCGTCAGCAGCGGCTATGCTCTCCGCATCGCGAATGGAGCCCCCGGGTTGCACGATGGCTGCAATGCCTGCGTCCGCAGCAAAATCGACGACGTCTCGAAAGGGGAAAAAGCCATCGGAAGCCAATACCAAACCCTTGGTCTGCTTTTCTTTGGCGCGCGCCACGGCGAGCTGTGCCGCCGAGATGCGGTTGGTCTCCCCCCCGCTTATGCCCAGGGCTCGGCCGCGATAAGCGACTGCTACGGCATTGCTCTTTACGTGCTTGACCACGCGTTGGGCGAAGTGCAGGTCTTTCAGCTGTGCCTCGGTGGGCTTTACTCGGGTGACCGGCTGCCAATCCGTCGAAAAACAGTTGTCGATCTGTTGTACCAACAACCCTCCATCCACCTTTACGCATGCCAGTCGATCGCTCAGATCGGCCTCAATCCGGATGAGCCGCAGGTTTTTCTTTTTGGAAAAGACCGCCAGGGCTTCATCGGAAAAAGCAGGGGCTGCCACGAGCTCCAAAAAGAGCCGACACAGGGATTCAGCCGTTTGGGCGTCTAACCCTCGATTAAAGGCTACAATACCGCCAAATATGGAAATCGGATCGCAGCGGTGGGCGCCTGACCAGGCCTCGAAAGCCGTTCTCCCTAGGGCTACCCCACAAGGGATGGTGTGTTTGACCCCACAACAAGCCGGTTCTGTAAAGTCCTGTAAGAGCCTCCAGGCCATATCCATGTCGCGTAGGTTGTTAAAGGATAGCGCTTTGCCCTGCAATTGCGCAAAGTCGCGCAGGGCGCCGGGCTGTGTGGTATCGGTGTAAAAAGCAGCCTTTTGGTGGGGATTTTCGCCATAGCGCAAATCCATGCGCTTTTGAAAGGAACCCTGGAAGTAGGCCGGCATTTCCTCCCCCAGGAGCCGCTTGGAAATGGCCGCATCGTAGGCGGCTGTAAGATTGAATGCCTTACCCGCGAGATACTTGCGGGTTTCCAGCGCGGTGTCGCCTCGCATTTTGATCTCCTCCATCACCCAATCGTAATCGGATACATCGGAGATGACCGTCACATCGAAAAAGGATTTGGCCGCTGCGCGGAGCATCGCAGGTCCCCCGATGTCGATGAATTCGACCAGCTCCTCCAACACCATATCGCTGTTGGCATTTTCAAAAAACGGATATAGGTTGACCACCACCATACCGATGGGTTCGATGTGGAGATCCGAAAGGGTTTGCATGTGTTCGGCCCGCTTTCGCTTGGCCAGTATGCCCGCGTGCACATAGGGGCTCAAGGTTTTCACGCGCCCGTTTAGAATGGCTGGAAAATGGGTTAGCTCGGCCACATCGATGGCGTCGATCCCCTTGGCTTTGAGATGGGCCAAGGTGCCGCCGGTGGAGATGAGCTGGTAGCCTTGGGCGAATAAAAAGCCAGCCAATTCTGCGATGTGCGCCTTGTCTGAAACGCTCAGTAAAGCATTTTTTCTTATCCCTGCTCTCATTGGATATACCTTCTCATTAGAGCGCGCGGAAAGCACAGCTGACTACACACCTATTAATCCGATATTTCGATCAACCGACGATACGAGCACCCCGCTCCGCCATCAGCTTTTGGATGGCACCTACCAAAAGGGGATGCTCTATCCGCTGTATCTTTTGTTGCAAGCTGTCCGGGCTTTCCCCAGGGGAAAGCCGCAACCTTTGCTGTGCGATGATTTCGCCTTTGTCCACGCCGGCGGTCACATAGTGCACCGTGGCACCGCTCTCTTTTTCTCCGTTTTCTATAACCGCTCGGTGCACCCTTTTCCCATAAAACCCCTTGCCCCCGTATTGGGGGAGCAAAGCCGGATGCAAGTTGATGACTTTGCCCACCCATTTTTTACAGAATTCAGCCGACAATATGGACAAAAATCCCGCCAGGACGATTAAATCCACCCGACCGGCCAGCCAGCGGTGAATGTTTTCGGAAATCTGCTCATCACGCTTCAATTGAAAACTGGGAATGCCAGCCGCCGCCGCGCGCTGCAGCCCATAGGCCTTACGATCGGCGATCGCGCATTCGATACGGGCTCGCAATTGGCCCGAACGCACGGCGTCGATAAGGGCTTGCAGGTTGGAGCCCCGGCCAGAAATCAATACGGCCAATCGGAATGGCTGTTCATCGCGCATGTAAAATCAACTTTTGGTCACCCGTCTCGACCCGGCCGAGCACAAAACAGGGTACTCCCTGTGCCTCGAGGATGTCCTTTGCCTTTTCCAGTTGTGCTGGCGCCACCACCACCACCATGCCCACCCCCATATTGAAGGTGGCGTACATCTCTGCATCGGCAACCGCTGCACGCGACTGGATATGTCTAAAAATTTCGGGGATGCGTATGGCTTTCAAATCCAGTACTGCCGTCAGTCCCTGGGGCATGATGCGCGGCAGGTTTTCGGGGATCCCCCCACCGGTGATGTGCGCCAGGCCGTGGACGGCTACACCGCAGTCGAGCAGGGCGTGGATGGCGTGGTGGTAGAGCCGAGTGGGGGTGAGCAGGGTTTTGTACAGGGGTTTGCCCGCAAACTGCGCCCAAAAGTCGGGCAAGGCTTTTCGGACCAAGGAAAAGCCATTGCTGTGGAGCCCCGAAGAAGACAAACCTAAAATCGCATCGCCTTCAGAAATTTTCATTCCCGTGATCATTTCATCTCTTTCGACCACGCCGACACAGAAGCCCGCTATATCGAAATCCCCTTCCCGATAGAGCCCCGGCATCTCGGCGGTTTCGCCGCCCACCAGTGCGGTACCGGTCTCCCGACAAGCCCTGGCCATACCCTTGACGATTTCAGCTGCCACTTCGGGGTCCAACTGGCCACAAGCGAGATAATCGAGAAAGAAGAGGGGCTTGGCCCCGTGGCACAAAATGTCGTTCGCACACATGGCAAAGCAATCGATGCCGATGGCATCGTATCGGCCCACGGCAGTGGCCACCTTCAGTTTGGTGCCTACCCCATCGGTGCCGGAAACCAAGACGGGTACCCGGTAGCCCGACAGCTCGTAGAGGGCGCCAAAGCTGCCCAGTTCGCTCAACACATGGGGGCTTGAGGTGGACTCGACCGCCTCGCGGATCGCCCTTAGGGTTCGGTAACCGGCGTCCTTGTCCACACCGGCGTCCTTATAGGTCAGCATGGGCTAATCGATTTTTTTTCTCATCGGGCGAGACGGGATAGCGCTCTGTAAAACAACCGAAGCAGTGGTTCGGGCTGCCCAGCATTTCTACGAGGCTTTCCATAGGCAAAAAGTCTAAGGAATCCACGCCCAGGTAAGTCGCCAATTCCCCCTTGTCCATACGCGCCGAAATCAAGGCTTTTTTATCGGGGGTATCGATCCCCAAAAAGCAGGGTGCCACGATGGGGGGCGAGGCGCTGCGCAGGTGAATTTCTTCAGCGCCCGCTTCGCGCAGCATTTTGACCAATCGCTTGCTCGTAGTGCCGCGCACGATGGAATCATCTAAGACGACCATCCGCTTGCCGCTTACCTGGGAGGGGATCGGGTTGAGTTTCAGGTCGACCACCCGTTCGCGCATCTCCTGGGTGGGCACGATGAAAGAGCGACTCATATAGCGGTTCTTCACGAGGATAGGGCGAAACGGAATACCAGAGGCTTTGGCGTAACCGATGGCTGAAGGCACGCCGGAATCGGGGACGCCGACCACCACGTCGGCCGCCACCGGACTTTGTTCAAAGAGCTCTTCGCCAGCCCGAACGCGGAGCTCATAGACATCCCTGTTTTCAATTCTCGAATCCGGACGTGCGAAATAGATGTATTCAAACGAACAGATGCGGTGCCTCGGCCGGTCAGCATAACGGATGGATCGCAGGCCCTGCGCATCGACGATGACCAGTTCCCCGGGTTCCAAATCCCGGGTATAGGTAGCACCCACGGCATCTAAGCCACAGGTTTCCGAGCTGAATACGCGGGTATCGGCACCCAACTCACCCATGCAGAGCGGGCGAATGCCATTCGGATCCCGAAAGGCGAGCAGCGAATCGGGGGTTAGGGCCAAAACGGAATAGGCACCCCGAATCGCTTCAGTCGTCCGCCTAACCGCTTGCTCAATACCCTTTGAAAGCTGTTTTTGCATCAGGCGCAAGATGACCTCCGCGTCGGAAGTGGCCAGAAACCCGATCCCTTCTCGCTCCAATGCGGTACGCAGGGCTTGATCGTTCACCAGGTTTCCATTTTGCACGATGGAGAGCAGCGGCTCACCCCGGTCGTCCTGTGCATATAGGGGCTGGAAATTCACCGTCCGACTGTCTCCCGAAGTGGTGTAACGGGTGTGTCCAATGGCAGCATTTCCCTGAAATTGGTCGATGTGGGTAATGGACTTAAAGGCGTCCAAAACCAACCCTTCGCGCTTAAAGGTATGGATTTTCCCATCGCGTGCTACGGAGAGGCCACAGGCTTCCTGTCCGCGATGCTGTAACGCAAACATACCGAATTGCGCCAGCGAAAAGGTATCGATACGACGGGGGGCATAGACCCCAAAAATGCCGCACGCCTCCTGTATGGCATCCCAGGGTTCCCCTTCCGAAAACCGCCGGTAGTAATCGGAGCGAAATAGCTGAGTCCACTGTGCTTTTGTGTGCATGATGAGGATTCGCGGTTTCAATCTGTTCGTTCCAATCGCTGCAGCACTTCGGCATAAGCCTCCCCCACGGCGCCCAAATCCCGGCGAAAGCGATCCTTATCGAGCTTCTTCAGCGTCAGCCTATCCCACAGGCGACAGGTATCCGGACTGATTTCGTCGGCGAGCAAGAGATCGCCCCTTGCGCCTTTGCCAAACTCGAGTTTGCAATCGACCAAGACGATGCCCACGCGATCGAATTCCGCTTGTAACAAAGCGTTGATCCGCCTTGCTCGGGCATAAATTTGCTTCAGTTCAGCATAAGTGGTCACCCCCAAAGCGACGGCGTGATCCTCGTTGATCAAGGGATCGCCCAAGGCATCGTCCTTGTAGCACAGGTCGCAAATGCTGTTTGGCGGCCGGGTCCCCTCTTTGATGCCGAGTCGTCGGGCCATGCTGCCGGCTATCCAGTTGCGGGGGATCACCTCCAAGGGAATGATCGCTACGCGCTTGCAGCACTGTTCTCGATCGCTCAGCTTTTCGATGAAGTGGGTGGCGATTCCATTTCGCGCCAACAGCTGAAACAGGTAGGCGCTAATCGCATTGTTGAATACGCCTTTGTCCGCTATTGCACCCCGCTTTTGCGCATTGTAGGCTGTCGCATCATCGCTGTAGTGAATGATGACTTCATCCGGCCGCTCGGTGCTATAAACCCGCTTGGCTTTGCCCGCATAGAGTAAATCTCGCTTTTCTGCTCGGTCGCTCATGTCATTTGCCGTTTGGGCGCTTCGCAACCCAGGGATACGTCCGCATGCCAAAAAAACTGTGATCCCACCATCGCTTCAACCGCTATGTAAAATGAGAGACGCCATTCTGAAAAATATCGTGATGCGAGGCGCCGGGAATGTTTTGCATAAGGCCTTCCTCGTAGCGCTCTGCATGTCCCATGCGGCCCAATATTTGCCCACATGGGCTGGTGATGCCCTCTATGCCCAATAGGGAACCACTGGGATTCTGCGGTCGTGCAAAGGCTGGCGTGCCGATCTCGGCGGTGTATTGGGTAGCGATTTGACCCTTTTCAACCAGGGCTTTGATCACCTTCTCGCCCGCCACAAAGCGCCCTTCTCCATGGGATATGGGTATGATGAATTCGCGGTCTTTCATCCCCTGCAACCAGGGAGAAAACGCATTGACCACGCGCACTCGGACCATCTGAGAGCGGTGCAAGCCGATACGGTTACAGGCTAAGGCAGGCGAATCGGCTTGCAGGCTGCGCACTTCACCATAAGGCAGCAAGCCGCTCCGAACCAAGGCCTGAAAGCCATTGCATACCCCCAAAATCAAAGCGCCCCGCGTCAACGACTTCTGAACCTCTTCGCGAATATAGGGATTTCGCAGCACGGTTGCGATAAACTTACCCGATCCATCGGGTTCATCGGCTGCGCTAAAGCCACCGGGGATGCAGATGATCTGTGCCGCTCTGATGGCTCGTCCCATTCGTCTGATGGATTCGGCTGTGGATTGGGGGCTCAGATTTTGAAATACGAAATCCGCTGGGGTAGCCCCTGCAGCGCGAAAAGCCCTGGCGACATCACACTCGGAATTGGTGCCCGGAAATACGGTGATCAACACCCGAGGTCTCCCAAAATGCCGGCTGGTCACAGGCTGTTTTACCGCCGGGCTAAGCGGCACATCCCATTCGGGCGCCGGCGGCGCCTGCACGGGAAAAATCGATTCCAACGGTGCTTTCCAGGCTTGCTTCACCACGGATATGGGCATCTCAATACCGTTAAAGACAAAGGTTTTGGAATGGGGAACAGTCTCTCCCAATATGTGGAAGGCCTCGGCCGCTGCGGGTTTTTCGCGGGACTGAAAGACCAGGGCACCGGGCAGGTATTTCATCAGGGGCAAATCGGTGGAAATCCGAAGGCCTACTTCATTTCCAAAGGCCATCAGGCTGAGCGTCTCAGCCAATCCCCCCACCTTTACCGCCATGGCAGCCCCAATCGTTCCGTCTTTCACCCGCTGGTAAAAACCTCGGTAAGCCTCGGTGAGTCGTCTGACATCGGGTAAAAAGTCGGCATCATATGTGGGGATGAAGGCGCATAAGTAACCCGATTCGGCGGGCAGCGTAGCTGGGGTGGCGCATGAGACCCGGGCGGGGCAGACGGCAAACGAAATCAGGGTAGGTGGCACGTGCAGATCTCGGTAGCTGCCGCTCATGCTGTCTTTCCCACCGATGGCGGGAATTTGAAAATCCCGTTGCGCCTGGAGGGCTCCGAGCAGGGCAGCCAGCGGCTTACCCCACTTTTGGGCGTCCGTGCCCAAACGCTCGTAATAGGACTGAAAAGACAGGCGAATGGCCGGGTAGTGTCCCCCGCCGGCGACGACCTTTGCGATGGAATCCAAGACGGCAAAGTAGCCGCCATGGTAGCAGCTCCAGCGACTCACCACCGGTGAAAAGCCCCAGGCAGCCATGCTGGTCGTATGAGTGACCCCCTGGGTGGGTACCTTTTGAATGCTGACATCTTCGGGGGTATCCCCCGTCTGGCCACCCAGGGGAAAGAGGACCGTACCCCGACCGATACTGGCATCGAATTGCTCCTTCAACCCCCTTTGCGAACCGTGGTTGAGCGCTTGGAACCGGTCGAGGTAAGCGGCTTTCGTAAATTGCGCCTCGGTGAAAGGCGTATTTCCTAGCCCATCGGTCACGCAGGCCTGCGCTCGTTTGCGCAGGCCGTTGGTATCTAAAAAACGCCGGTCTAAGGCTGCGATTTCACGTCCCTGCCAGTTCAGGGTCAGCTGCGCCTTTTCGGTTACCCTCGCTACGGCGGTGGCTTCGAGATTTTCTGCTACAGCGCATTCGATAAAGCGCCGTGCATCTTCGGGAGCTACGACGACTGCGAGCCGCTCCTGGGATTCGGAAAGGGCGCGTTCCGTACCGTTGAGCCCCTGGTATTTAACCGGAATCGCATCCAGGTCGATTTGAACCCCGCGTGCGAGCTCTCCGATGGCCACTGAAATGCCCCCAGCGCCCAAGTCGTTGCAGCGCTTAATCAGGCGGATTACCTCTTCTTTGCGGAAGAGTCGTTGCAACTTGCGCCCTATGGGCGCGTTGCCCTTTTGCACTTCGGCGCGCAAGGCTTCTATCGCCTCGCCATCCTGCAATTTTGAGGAACCACTGGCGCCCCCGATGCCATCGCGACCCGTACGGCCGCCCAACAACAGGATTACATCGCCGGGACTGGGCGTCTCGCGCCGCACCCAATCCCGCTTTACCGCCCCGACCGCGAAACCCACTTCCATCCGCTTGGCGCGGTAGCCCGCATCGTAAATCTCGTGAACCTGGGTGGTGGGAACGCCGATCTGGTTGCCGTATGCGCTATACCCCTGTGCCGCCTCGGTCGTGATCTTTTTGGTGGGCAGTTTTCCAGCCGGCGTTCGATCGGGCACATTCATCAATGGACTGGCGCTGCCGCTGAGGCGCATCGCCTGAAAGACAAAAGCCCTGCCGCTGAGCGGATCGCGAATCGCACCCCCAATACAGCTGCTCGCACCCCCATAAGGATCCACCTCGGTGGGGTGATTGTGGGTTTCATTCTTAAACTGCAGCAACCAGGGTTCGGTCTGGCCGTCTTCGTCCACATCGATCACGATGGAACAGGCATTGACCTCTGCTGAAATGTCCAAATTGTCAACCCGACCGCTGTGGGCGAGCTGCTTAGCCATAATCGTAGCCAAGTCCATCAGTCGAACGGGCTTCTGAATCCCCAAATCCTCGCGCAACGAGAGATAGTAATCCCAGGTTTGCCGGATGCGCCTCTCGAATTTCGAATCGATGGTTATCGCCGTGATCTCGGTCTCAAAGGTGCTGTGGCGGCAGTGGTCGCTCCAATAGTTGTCCAAAACCCTGAGCTCGGTCTCCGTAGGGTCTCGACCGATGGATTGAAAGTGATTTTGAATATAGGCCAAGTCGGCCATGCCGATGGAAAGCCCATAGGCCCGATGCAGATCTCGGCGTTGGGACTCGTCGAAATGGGTAAAACCGGTGACGGCAGATACGGGCTCTGATTCGGGTGGGACCACCAACGCCAATACATTTAAATCCTTTTCTCGGGATTCGATGGGATTGATCAGCTGGCCTCTTATCTTTTGAAAGCCTTTATCCGATATACCTGCAAAGGTGTAGAGCACAGCGGTTTTTACGCTGATGGTACGTAAGCCGAGGAGCTGAAAGCACTGAACTGCTGCATCCGCCCGCGGGTCGTATTGGCCGGGTAGGCATTCTACGGCGAGGTAGTGCGTGGGCAATGTCAACGTCCGGCGCAAAATATCCGTCACCGGATCGGCCAAAATTTCCAAGGCTTGGGTTGGAAAGGCGTCGGCAGAAAGCCCGAATATGTCGTAAACCCTATATCGGGTGAGGGATTCGACGGCTGTGTGCTGGCCTAAAACCTCGAGAAGCGGGTCAGTCGCTTCAAAAGCGGTTTTCTTTTCCACAAAAATCCGAAATCTCATGGCTGGCGTACTGCCTTTGCTCGAAAGCGGCTCACCCATTCGGGGTCTTGCGACACGGCGCGATGCGCTTAGCGTACAAAATTAAGAATTCAGCTGCAATTCAAATAAGCAAAACGGACTTTTTAAGCCCTCAAAGACGCCAAGGCGTAAAACCAACCCAATCCAAGCAACCCAACCAACAGCACAAAGCAATCCACGAGCCAATCCAGGCCGCCAATGCAACAACCCAGCCATCCGACCCACCACAACAAGGCAAAACGAGCAAGCGCAGCCAACCCAACCACCGACAACCCAACCAGCCCACTCAATCCAGAGAAATGCAAGCCCTTATCCATACAAAAACGCATGCCGAATCAGAACGGCTCAGATAAAAGTCGCCAACCTGAAGCCCTCATCAAGCCTCGCACTCCCAATGACAAAAACGCCTTTCAACACCCGCAAAAGGACAAGACCAAAGCGCAATACCCCTTTTCAAGCCCATGCACCCACCCAGCCGATCCAAACCACCCGCACAAAGCAAGCCCAGCCAACTGGGCTAACCCACTCAGCCCAAATGCAATGCAACCCCTCACCACCATGCAACTGCACAGCGACGAACAACCCAGTAGCAATCACACCCACGCAACCCAGTCGAAGCGCAACAATGCAAAGCAACCCATCCGTTAAAACGAGCCAGCCAAGCCATGCATTCGTGCAAATAAAACCACCCAAATGACAACAAACAACGCAAACCAACTAACCAAACCAGCGCAAAGGGACAAAACCAACCCAACCAAGCCACACGACCCAAAATCCAGTCAAACCATATCGTAGAAAAACCCATGCAAAAGACCCGACCCCGCCCAGCCATTACAAATGTGATACGACCCGAAATCCACCCATGCCAACCGCAGAAAGGACAAATACAAAAAACCTGACAAAGGACAAAAACAAAGCAGCCCAAAAGCCACCCTACCCACCGTAGAAAAACCCATGCAAAAGACCCAACCCCGTCCAGCCATTGCAAATGCGATACGACCCGAAATCCACCCATGCCAACCGCAGAAAAGACAAATACAAAAAACCGACAGCCGGCAACCCGATCAAACGACCCGACCGACATACTCAAACACCAGCCCACTGAACCAATCGCCCCGATCAACCCAATCCAACCAGCCCATGCAAGAATAAAACACCAACTCAAAGCCCACGCACGCCAACCGCAGAAAAGACAAATGCAAAATCCACACACATAGGGACAAAACGGCTCAAAAACCCAATGAAGGACGAGGAAGAGAAACGAGAAGTCCAAAACCAGCCAACTCAATCAGCTCAAAGAATAAGTGGCGCCAGCCCACTGAAGAACGCAGCTCAAGCCAATCCAAGTCAACCCAATGCAAAACCCACTCAATCCAGCCCATGCAACAAACAACTCAGTCGAAGCGCACCAACCGCACCCAACGCACCAACCCACTGAACAAATCGAGCAGTCCAACCCACGCAACCCAAAACCCGCCTATGCCAACCGTAGAAAAACCCAGGCAAAAGACTCG
>JANQLC010000021.1 GCA_028280815.1 Flavobacteriales bacterium
TACCCATCGTAGAAAAGACGGATGCAAAATCTCGACAGCTCGCGACGCAATCCGATCCAGCCGACAGTCTCACACAGCAGCTCACCGAATCAATCGATCGACCCATCCGAGCACCTGCGCAACAAACCCACGCACCCAATCCAAGCCAGGCAGTCCAAAATCCGCCTACGTCAACCGTGGAAAAACCCGTGCAAAGGACTCGACGAGGAACAACCCAATCCATCGATTCAAAGACACCGCAACCCATCCGGCCCCACTCAATTCAAGCCATCCAACCCAGGCGCAATCCGACCGACCCCAGCGACGAGCCGATTCAAACCATCCGACTCGCCAAGCCCAACGCTTAAAAGCGCCAGAAGTCAACCGACCCTTACCATCCATCAAGCCGCTGGATAAATCAACCCCAACCCAGTCCAACCTACCCATTCAAGGGGGCAAAGACAAAAACCTTTTTAAGCTAATAGACAGGAATGGAAAAACAGCCCCGAGCGTGCAGACGCTCCGAAAGGACAGGGCCAAAGGGTACGACCTGAGCGAACGCAAAAGGAAAAACCGAGAAGACAACCCGGCCCGCGCAACGGTACCACAGCCCAGCCACGCAATCCAGTCCGAGTGCGCAAACGCGCAGGAGAAGGACAAAAATCAAAATAGCCGCTCTTCGAACTATCAACCGGAAACAAAAGCGCGAGATTTCTTTCAGGCCATAGATTGAAAACGAAAAGCGAGTCCCTTCTTAGGACATGTCCACAGGGCTAAACCCAAAAGATAAACCGCCTTTCGAGACCGCCGCGCGGGCCGACACCTGTATTCTGTTCTTTTAACAGGAACAAATTGGAGAAATACGCCTTTTCCCCTATGACTTGGAACGGCGTCTCAGCGCAGCCATTTCTATGGCGGCGACCGCACTCGCCACCCCTTTGTTGCCCCGTTTGCCGCCCGATCGTTCTCTGGATTGTCGCAGGCTAGGGTCGGTGAGCACGCAAAAGATAACCGGGATCTGCGCTTTTACATTTAGGTCTTTGACACCCTGTGTAACGCCTTCGCTTAGGAAATCAAAATGGCGCGTTTCCCCTTGAATCAAACAGCCGATGGCGATGATGGCATCGAGTTTCAGCTGCTCTTGTCTCAGCATGCGGGCACTGCCGTAGATCAGTTCAAAGCTACCGGGCACGTTCCAACGTATGATATCTCCTGGTGCTGCACCCTTCTTTTTGAGGGTTTCGATGGCGCCCCGGGCTAACTCTTCGGTGATTTCCGAGTGCCATCTCGCTACGACCAACCCGAATCGCATTCCCTTTGCATCTGCTGAGGCTTTGGGATGGTAAGCGGTGCCCGCTCGATTTGACATTTCCTCAGTTTTTCTGGGCTGCGAGCGAGCGAGCGATATACTTATCGGCTGCTACTGCTTCGCTGGATTGAGGGTAAGTCGCTTTGATCTTTTTGAAGTAGCCGGCGACGGATTTCCAGTCTTTTTGTGCGACGCACGCCATAGCAGCTTTTTTGAGGTACATGGGAGTCGTAAACCCATTTTTGCGCATACCGGCTGCTTTTTCATAGTATTCCTCGGCGACGTCAAACTGGCCGATCTCCATAAAAGCGTCGCCGATGAGGCCTTTGGCTTGTGCAGCTACGATTTCATCATCCGAAGAAAAGGCATCCAAGTATTCGATGGCTTTCTCGTATTCACTTTTCTTGAGGTGGGCGACTCCAGCGTAAAACCGAGCTAGGTTAGCCGCTGCTGTACCGTTGTATGTGTCGATGATGTCGACTAAGCCATAATTTTGGCCGTCACCCTGTAAGGCGTAATCCAAAGAATCTCCCTCTAGGTATTGTACCGCATAGAATATTTCATCGGTCGCTTCCCTTTCTCTCGGTTTTAGGTACAGATTTTGGTAGCCGTAGTATCCGATTAGGCCTAAGACCAGGGCGCCGAAAATACCGATTAAGGGCTTCTGGTATCTCTCGATAAAGCGCTCAGAGCGTGTAATGGATTGATCCAGAGCGCTAAAAACCGCTTCGGTTTGATAGGATTTGCGTCTTTTTTTTCGCTTTGGCTCGGTCATTTTTCCGCTGCATCTCAGGGGTGCAAAGGTAATTCTTTTTGTTTGAGCGAAGCGTTTTTGTTCATTGTTTTCACCCAGGCTCGGTGATTCAGGGCTGGAAAATGTGATATTTTTGTGCGATGCTCCAGTTGCAGCGCTTGTCCATCGTGCAGTTCCGAAATTTGCGCGCCCGGGTTTTTGAGTTTTCCCCGGGCCTAAACGCCCTGGCCGGCGATAACGGCGTGGGTAAGACCAATGTGCTGGATGGCATTTATTACCTGTCCTTTACCAAGAGCTACTTCAACCCCATCGACGGTCAAAACATCGCATACGGTGCCGACTTCTTTGCCTTGGAAGGGGATTTTCTCCGCGCTGGCCGTGAGGAACACATCTTTTGTGGTTTGAGAAAAGGGCAGAGAAAAGTCTTCAAAAAAAACCAAAAATCCTATGAACGCCTGGCCGATCACGTGGGGCAGATTCCCCTCGTACTTATTTCGCCTGGTGATAGAGATCTAATTTTGGAGGGCAGCGAGGCGAGGCGCAAGTTTGTCGATGGCATTGTCGCCCAGTCGGATCGATCTTATCTCCGCGCTTTGCTGCGCTATAACCGCCTGCTCAGCCAGCGAAACGCCCTGTTGAAACACCTCGCAGCGGGTCGTGGTTTTCACGCGGACAACACAGCGGCCTACGATGCGGAGCTGAGCCTCTTGGGCGGAGAGATATTTCAAAAACGCAGGGCGTTTTTGACGCGCTTCACCCCGGTTTTCCAGCGGTTTTACGCCCGGATTTCGCAGCGAAAAGAGTCGGTGGCTGTGCGGTATGTCTCACAACTCGAAGGGGGCGCGTCATTGGGTGAGCTGCTGGAGAAAAACGCCCATAGGGATCGCAAAGTGCAACACACCACCGTCGGGGTGCACCGGGACGACCTGGATTTTTTGATCGGTGGACACCCCATCAAGCGGATCGGTTCACAAGGCCAACAAAAATCCTTTTTGATCGCCCTGAAATTGGCTCAATTTCAGTTTGTGGAGGAACGGACTGGTTTGAAACCGCTGTTGCTCTTGGATGATATCTTCGATAAGTTGGATGAAAATCGCGTAGCCCAGCTCATCGGTCTGGCCAATGGTGGTTTCTTCGGTCAGGTTTTTGTCTCGGATACGCACCCCAGACGCATAGAAGCTGTCGTGAAAGAGATAGATGCCGCACACAAGCTATTCATCCTGTGATCATTAGCCGAGACGGCTTACACCTCATGGGGTCGAATGATTCCTGTCGCTTGTGTGCTGCTCGGCTTTTTGTAAGTTTGTACCGCATCGGTGGGTGGGGCCGAGGGCTGAGAAGTGGAAAAGGGGGTAGCGCCGGGTTATATGGCAGGCGTCTCCGCTGTTGTGGGCGCGTTCCCGGTGCTTTGCCATACCAAAATCGCTGAGATGGACTACAACCGAGTCACCCTGGGCGAAGCGATCGAAGAGATGCTCCGAGCCTTGCACCTCGACAGGGGCTATGCCGAGCGCGAAGCGCTTAGCGAATGGGAACGCATCATGCCCACGGCCTTGCGAAAGCGGATCACAGCTGTTGAAATTCGGCGTGGGACCCTCTGTATTCGAACGGATAGCGCCGTTTTGCGCAACGAGCTCGATATGAAAAAGACCCAGATCAAAGAACAACTCAACCGAGCTGCTGGCCTGTCGGTTATTCAGGCGGTTAAGGTATTTTAAACGTCGAGCCTCAGCTGGTCGTAGGCTAGAAACACAGTTTTGGGCAATTCTTTTGCCACCTCCACATGCAAACCCATTTCATGGCTTATGTGTGTGATATAACTTCGCTTGGGCTTCAGCTCGTCTATGTAATCTAAGGCTTCGTGCAGCAAAATGTGTGAATGGTGGCTCTTTTCTCTTCGCAGGGCGCTTATGATCAGGGTATCTAAGTTTGTCAACAGCTGCAAGGACGCTGGTTCAATCGATTTCACATCGGTTAGATAGGCTAAATTTTGAATGCGAAAACCGCTGATGCGCACCTTGCCGTGCCGGATGGGTATGGGCTGCACGCGAATCCCTTTTATATGGAAAGCGCGATCCGTGAAGCTGTGTGTGCTGACCGCTGGCAGGCCGGGGTAATCGCGCGCCCCAAAGATGTAGGCAAATCGCGCTTTTAAATCGGCGATTACGCACGGCATGGCGTAGAGGGGAATACGGCTTTGCTGCAGGGTGTTAAAAGCTCTGATGTCGTCGATTCCCGCCGTGTGGTCAGCGTGCTCGTGGGTATATAAGATCGCGTCCAAGCGCGGGGCATTAGCGTCCAGCATTTGGCGTCTGAAATCCGGGCTGGTATCGATGCATACAAAGGTGTTTTTCACCTCGACCAAAAGGGATGTGCGGAGCCTTTTGTCTCTGGCGTCCATCGATAGACAGACTTTACAACTGCAGCCGATCACCGGGATGCCCTGTGAGGTGCCGGTTCCTAAAAAAGTTACCTGCAAGGCTTTTTATTTTTGAATTTGAGGTAAATTTACCCCGTAAAGAAACAAAAAAGTGGAAACTGTACTTTCAGCCAAGCAAAAGGCACAGATAATCAACGAAAACGAAAATATATACGGTACTTTTGTCGAGATTGGGGCTGGGCAGGAGACCGTTCGGAATTTTTTTCGGGCTGGAAATGCTTCCCATACCCTCGCCAAGGCGATGTCCGCTTATGACAAGGATTTTAGCGATGCGATTTACGGTGTGGAAAGCGATCATCGCTATGTAACCGAATCGCGCCTAAAAAATATGCTCTCCCATGAGATCCGGCTGATCGAAGAGCGATTAACCCGTGATAAGCACCCCGATAAGCTATTTTTTACCTATGCCAATACGGTGGCCACCATCCATTTTGCCAAGCAGTATAAAGGCCATGGTTGGGTGGGGATGCGCTTTCAACTCGATCCCCTCGAGCCCTACAACGAGGTGGTGTTACACCTGCGCTTTCACGAGTCGGATGCGCGTATGCAGCAGGAGATACTGGGGGTTATGGGGGTCAATTTAATCTATGGTTGCTTTTATCACCACGACAATCCGAGGGCGTTGCTCCAATCCCTCTATGACGGTTTACTTACCGATCAGATTGAGGTGGACCTGATCAACTTCGGCGGTCCTCGTTTCGCTTATATAGATAACCGTTTGATGAGTTTGCAGTTGGTGAAAAGCGGTATGACGGATGCGGTGCTCTTCGGGCCGGATGGGAACAATATCTTACCCGCCCATTTGCTCTATAAGAAGAATATTTTGGCCCTTCGCGGCAGTTTTCGCCCGGTTACCAAGGTGAATATAGATATGTTTGAGAAAGGCCACAAAATGTTCTCAAATGAGAACCGAGTGGATAAGGATAACTTGATCGTGCTATTTGAGATCACCCTGTCCAATCTCAAAGCCCCTGGACAGGTCGATGAGCGAGACTTTTTAGACCGCGCAGAATTGCTGAGCCGAATGGGGCACAAGGTGTTGATATCGAGGTTCTCGGAATATTATAAACTCGTGGATTACTTCGCCCGGTTTACGAAATCGAGAATGGGCTTGGTGATGGGTGTGCCCAATCTCATCGAGGTATTTAACGAAAAGTATTACCGCGACTTAAGCGGTGGCATTTTGGAAGCCTTTGGCAAATTGTTTTTCAAGGATTTGAAGATATACCTCTACCCATTGATGAAGGCGGGCGAGTTTTACGACAGCGACAATTTAAAAGTGCACCCGCGCTTAAAGGAGTTGTACAAATACTTCAAGCGGAACGGTCGAATCGTCGATATCAAAGATTTTGATAAGTCGGTTATGGGGATTTACTCTCGAGAGGTGCTGCACCAAATCGCTGCCGGTGAAAGCGGTTGGCAGGAAATGCTGCCCAAGGACTTGGCCGATACCATTAAACGCAACCACATGTTTGGATATGCGCGCAACGCATTGGCGCGATAACGGTAAGCCGAAGGGTGAATCCGATCGGTCTGGAGGGGAATGATAGCTACTGTTGTCGGAGACTTGATCGAAGCCGCTTAGCTCCTCCTCGAATCCTTGTGCTCGGGTGGCTCGATTGGACTTACCGCTGTGCGACTGGGTTGGCTGGCTTGTTTTCTCGATTTCGCTCTTTTTTGGTCATCTGGAACAGGCGATTTACCTTTTTGCCCTTGTCCGCTTGTGCGCGTTGGAAGGCTTGTTTTGCGCGGGTGGGTTCCCGCGTTTTTGGCTGGGTTTCGGCTCTGTTTGGACGAGCTGTTTTGCTTTGCGCTGGCTGAGTTGGATTGCGTGGCTAAGTACGGCTGGTTCGTCGCCTGGTTTGGATGGTTTGCGTGATTCGGCTGGGTCAACTGTTTTGAACGGCTTGGCTCGTTCAGTGTATGCAATTGCTTTGTCGGTGCGATGGGTTTGAGCGGGTTGATGGGTTCGCGGGGCCGATTGTTGCTAAAGATGGCTTCTTTGGACTTGGGGCGTTCCGATTCACGCCATGAAAAGCCGCTTAGGACGCGCGATCCTTCTGGTAGATCCCCTTCGGGATAGAGCACCGCATCGGGTTGCTCTTGGCATGAAATGTTCTCCAAGCGCTCCTCTTTCAGCGTCATAAAAATACGGGCGCACTTCATCTTGTTGATTCCGATGCGCGCCGGTTTTCCGGTCGTGGAATCAATTTTTTTGTCGTCGTCTACATAGTAGATGGATTCAGCATTTTCCGAGACGAGGACCCGACGCAATTCACTCCCGATGAACTTTCCATAAATGCGATGGCCTTTCACTTGGTTAAAAGCCCGGTCACTCGGATCAAGGGGATACAATTTGGAGTTGATGAAAGCGTTTCCGATCAGGATAAGCGAATCCAATTTCTCTTCTTTGGGCAGGGTGGCGAGCAGCATGGTGTCGGCTGTCATTTGGTTTTTTCCCGACCAGGCGATGGGACTGCCCAGCATTTTCATCACCCCGTTCGATTCGTCGTAACGCATGTGATCACAGCTTCCTTGAAGGTCGCTTTTAAAGAATTTCACGTCGGAAAAGATTCTCAGTACGCGATCCCCGCCAGCCCCTTGACGCGTGGCTAGGATGGTGTCGCCATGTATGTATAGGCTATCCGCAGGCCCGTCGCCCTTTAAAAAAGCTCTGATCGCTACGGGCTGTTGTACGACAAAGGCGGAGTCTTGGAATTGAAAATACTCACCGTAGCCACCGCGGATCAGGGTCTTTTCTCGGGGGGCTCGCATTTCAATGTGTCCGGTGGCCGAACCGAACCCCCTTTCCCCGTCGTAAAATATGGTATCCCCTTTCAGATCTTGGTTTTTATAGTGGATAACCGGGTTTTTGGTGAGGTGGGTGATGCGTGTATGCGCATTGTAGTCGCCTTTCTCTGTGTAGGTCTTTGTGCCATCGCTTTTGTTGACCACTGTGGAAGGCCTGTCGAAGGACATGAGCTCGGTGTCCCTGTGGTAGGTGAGCTGTTCTGACTCTATCGCGTATTCGGGGTGATCGATGTGGACGGCCGATTGAAATCTGATCGCTTTGGTGGAGATATCGTACGTGGCTCGTTGACTCGTCATCGTCAGCGTGTCTTTCCGATCCACGATTTTGCCTCCTGAGCGATAGTACGCTATATTCTTTTTACCGTCGAAGTAGAGCGTATCTGTGGTAAGTGTCATATCCTCGTCCACCAAGCGCACCCGGCCAGTCGCCTCGGCAAACTCGGTATTGCCGTCGTAAAACATCGCATCGCTAAAGAGGCGTATGGTATCGCCGGCCTTGAGCTGTGCTTTTTGGTAAAAACGGGCTTGGTTTTTAGACTGGTTGAACACAGCACTGTCGCTGTAGAGGATATAACCTCCGTGTTGGAGTTCTATGTTTCCAATTAAAATGCTTATTTTATCGGCTCCATAGGCTTTTCCGCTGCGCAACTCGTCGGCTCGTTTGAGCAATAGGGTTTGGTATTTGGGTTTTTCTTGTGCGTGAATCGTCCAGCAGCATGTGCACACGAACAGCAGCGATAGAAAATTACGCATCGGAATCGCGCTTCTTTCTCCGCCCGTAGAGGTATAACGAGTGGCTGTCGATCTCTATGTCGAAGATTTCTTCCACAGTCGATTCGATGCTTTGGATGCGGGGGTCACAGAACTCCAAGATCTCTCCTGTGTCGGTGAGGATGATGTGGTCGTGTTGGCGATCGAAATAGGATTTTTCGAAATACGCTTGACTGCTCCCAAACTGGTGCTTGCGCACCAAGTTGCACTCCAATAAGAGTTCAATGGTATTGTAGAGGGTAGCCCGGCTTACCCGGTAATTTTTGTTTTTCATATTGATGTAAAGCGACTCGATATCGAAGTGCGCATCGCTTTCGTAGATCTCTTTTAAAATCGCAAAGCGCTCAGGCGTTTTGCGGTGTCCCTTTTCTTCCAAATAATCCCTGAAAACCCGATTGACGAGCTCCTGATTTTTCTTTTTACTGGCCATAGCCCGCTATTCCCGACAAATATACCTAAGTTTTTACAGATGTGTAGTCCGTCGTTCGGCACAGCTGTTCAAAGCGTTGCAACCAACAGTCCCTCCGCCGGCATTTGGATCCCCCGCTTTCCGCTTTTATACCCATGAATCACTTCCCCTTATAGGCGCCTTAGCTTTTTGATGCCGTCTATTTTTCTCAGCTGGGTGATCAGCCTTTGCAGTTGGGTCTTGTTTTTGACCCTTAGATTTAAAACGCCGGTGAAGTAGCCGTCTTCAGAATGGATGCTGAAGCTCTGGATATTCATTTTCATCTGATGGGTGACGACTTCTGTTATTTTGTTGACGATACCCACGCTGTCTAAGCCCTCTAATTTTAAAATGGCTTGGGATGTGGCGTATGGGGAATCGACCCACTTGGCTTTGATGATGCGGTAGGCGTAATTGCCTTGGAGGCTAACGGCATTGGGGCAGTCTTCGCGGTGGACTTTTATACCTTTGTCAATCGTTAAAAAACCGAATACCTCGTCCCCGGGGATGGGTTTACAGCATGGGCTTAGGGTGTAGTCTAGCTTTTGTTCATCCGGGCCGAAGACCAGTCCGCCCCTTTGATGGGATGGGGCTGTTCTTTTTATCGCGTTGGGCGTTGCTTGTCGGGTGATTTTTTTCAGCAGCTTGAAGAAGCTGCCGCGCTGGCTCACGAATTCCTTGATGGCCTGGCTGTTGATTTCGCCCGTACCCACTTTGTAAAAGACATCTCGACTGGTCTTTTCCTTGAAAAAAGCGATCAATTGACGAGTCGTCTTTTCGTTTAAATCCACCCGTAGGTGTCTGAGTTTACGGCTCAGTATTTCTCTCCCTTCTGCAGCGATCTTTTTGCGCTCTGCTTTGAGTGCAGCTTTGATTTTGGAACGCGCCTTAGAGGTGATGACAAAGTCCAACCAGTCCGCCTTGGGGTATTGGGTTTGCGAGGTGATAATCGCTATGGTATCACCGCTCTTGAGCTTGCAGCTCAGGGGTACGAGCGCGTTGTTTACCTTTGCCCCGAGGCAATGGTCGCCTATCTCTGTGTGAATTTCGTAAGCAAAGTCTAAGGCGGTAGCCCCTTTGGGCAGTTTTTTGATGTCACCGTCAGGCGTAAAGACGAATATCTCCTCGGCGTACAGGTTTAATTTGAAGTCTTCCACGAAGTCTACCGCATTGATCTCCGGGTTTTCCAAGACTTCTCTAATGTTGTTGAGCCATTTTTCTAAGCCGCTTTCATCGTGGATTCCGTGCTTGTATTTGTAGTGTGCTGCATAGCCTTTTTCCGCGATCTCGTCCATGCGTTCCGAGCGTACTTGCACCTCTACCCAACGCGATTGGTGTCCCAAAACGGTGATGTGTAAGGCTTCGTAACCCGTTGATTTGGGCGCGGAAATCCAGTCGCGCAACCGCGTGGGATTTGGGGTAAACACATCCGTCACCACGGCGTAAATCTTCCAGGCGGTAAACTTTTCCGATCGGAGATCCGATTTGTATATGATTCGGATCGCAAATCGATCGAATACTTCGTCAAAGGGAATGCCTTGTCGCAACATTTTACGCCGGATGGAGAAGATGGACTTGCTTCGTCCCTTGATCGTGAAGTCGATGTGCGCCTTCTTCAATTTATCCTCGATCTCGGCTGCAAAGGCATCGATGTATTGCGCTTGGGCTTCTTTGCTCTCGTTGATCTGTGTGAGAATGGCGTGGTAGATGTCCGGTTCGGTGTACTTTAAGCCCAGGTCTTCCAGTTCGGTTTTGATGTTGTAGAGTCCCAAGCGGTGTGCGAGGGGGGCATAGATGAAGAGGGTTTCCGATGCGATTTTTTGCTGTTTGTGGCGCGGCATGGAGCCTAAGGTGCGCATATTGTGTAGGCGATCGGCGATTTTTATCAGGATTACCCGTACGTCATTGGAGAGGGTCAACAAGAGTTTTCTAAAATTTTCCGCCTGGGTGGAGACTTCTTCTGGGTTTTTGTCGAACCTTGAAATTTTGGTCAGGCCGTCTATGATTCGCACGATTTTTTCATCGAATGATCTTTCGATTCGCTTTAGTGTATAGGCCGCATTGTCTTCTACCGTGTCGTGAAGCAGGGCTGCCGCAATACCGGTCGCGCTCAAGCCGATTTCCTCCGCTGTGATTTGTGCTACGGCCAGCGGGTGATAGATGTATGGCTCACCGGATTTTCTGCGTTGGTTCTTGTGCGCATCGATAGCGGTACTCAGCGCTTTTCGGATCAGTCTCTTATCCGATAGGCTCAAGGTCTGGTAAGCCGTTCGGAGCAGTTTTTTATACTGATTCGTGATCGCTTTGTTTTCTGCTTCGGTATCGGCTCGAAATGCCAAGGCTTCAACTTTCGTATAAAATTACAAAAATACGCTTACAGTATGCAATTTGCGTCTATTTTGAAACTAGGGGACTGCTGTTGATTTTTTATGCAATATGTGCTATTTTTTGTTTGGGCGAACGAGGCGTCGGATTTTGGGCTTTGCCTTCTGTCCTCCATCAGCGGTGCCGAGACTGCGAAGAAGTATGGGGTGCCCAAAATGGGACATTTTATAAAATATTGGACGCGTTTGTGCCGAGGGATATTTTTTCTACCTTGTCCCAATCGAAATAAAAAGGTGAAAGTACTCGTCATTCAACAGAAGCGAATAGGAGACGTATTGGTCGGCACCTCGATTTGCGAAAGCGCTTCCCAGAAGCTGAAATCCATGTATATGATATATCATTTTACCTGGGATGTGGTGAAACACAACCCCAATATCGATAAGGTCATATCGTTTGCAGATCGGTATCGAAACCCCGTTAATCTGCTCAGGTTTGCAGCTGAGGTAAGGCGTGAGCGATACGACATTTTAATCGATGCTTACGAAGAGCTCGAATCGTGGGTGATTGCTCGATTGTCGGGTGCTCCCATTCGGATTTCTTAAAAAAGCCCTACCGTCAATACATTTACAACCCCTTGGAGGAGGTGGCAGAAGAGCCGCAAACAGCAGCTGGGATGGCCATTGAAAATCGCCTGCCCTTACTTCGATCTTTGCATGCCAGCAAACTTACCCCCGACTCAGAAACCAAGATTTTTTTGAACCGAGCCGAAAGACAATGGGCGAAAAGACAGCTCGAAGCGGTCGGAATCGATGAACGACAGCCCTTGTTGATGGTCGGTATTTTGGGTAGTGTGCCCGATAAGACATGGCCGCCGGAATTTATGCGCGTCGTTGTCGAACGGCTACTGGCAAGGGGGATTCAGTTATTTTCCGCATCAGCGGAAAGAAGCCGAGTGCTTTTACAAAAATCTAAAGGATAAGCAGCGGGCTTTTTTTCAGCTTCGATTTGAAAACCTGCGTCAAATGAGCGCTTTGGTGGAACGGTGTGCGGTTTATCTCGGCAATGCTTGCGGCTATCCCCATATCGCCAAAGCGGTAGGCACGCCTACCGTTACCCTCTTTGCCCCTTTTGTGCAAAAGGATCACTGGAGTACTTTTGAAGACGGCGTACAGAATTTGGGGATTCATCCGGTCGATTTTGAACCGGATGCGATTGAAAAGCGCACCTTTGGACCTTTGCGCAAACGATATCGGGATTATTACCGCAAACCAACGCCCGATAGGGTATGGGAAAAGGTGTGGCCTTTTATCGAACGGTAACTTCAAAAAAAATAACCGCAAAGGACTTACCTTTGCGTTGAATTAAAAACAAACGCGTATGCCGGGGCGGGAGTGGTTTGGCGAATCGGAGCGCCAGCAGGTGAACGAGGTATTGGAAACCGGCGTTTTGATGCGCTACAATTGGGACGCTGAGCGCCGGGGTGTATGGAAGGCCAGGGACTTGGAAGCGGCCTTGAAGACGCGCTTTGGCGTAGCCTTTGCCCAGCTTACGAGCAGTGGAACGGCCGCTTTGCTCACGGCTCTTAGCGCGCTCGGCGTGGGTGCCGGTGATGCGGTTATCTTGCCCACCTTTACCTTTGTGGCGAGCTTTGAAGCGGTGCTCGCCCTGGGTGCCATTCCCGTTTTGGTGGATGTGGATGAAAGCCTGACACTCGATCCAAAGGCCGTGGCACGGGCCATTGGGCCCCATACCAAGCTCGTCATGCCGGTTCATATGTGTGGGGCTATGGCAGAGCTGGATGCCTTGCTCGCTGTGGCGAAAGCGCACCGCATTGAGGTATTGGAAGATGCCTGCCAAGCCATCGGTGGCACGTATAGGGGTAGGGCTTTGGGTACTTGGGGTGCGATGGGTTGCTTTTCATTTGATTATGTGAAGACCATCACCTGTGGTGAAGGGGGTGTGGTACTGACCGACCGCGAAGGGCTGTACACCCGGTCGAAGGGCTATAGCGATCATGGGCATGACCACATCGGAGCCGATCGCGGGGCGGAAGGCCATCCGTTTTTGGGATTGAACTTTCGGATTTCTGAACTGCAAGCGGCTGTGGGTCTCGCACAGCTCAAAAAGTTGGACGACATACTGAGGGTACAGCGCCGCCACAAGGCCATTGTCAAGTCGCATTTGGCTGAAATCGGGGCGCTCAGCTTTCGGAAGATACCCGATGAAAGCGGTGATAATGCTTCGTTTTTATCCTTTTTTATGCCCGATGCGCGGCGGGCTCGTGCGGTGGCCAAACAGCTCGCAGCGCGCGGTATCACAGGCATTTTTTATTGGTATGACAACAATTGGCACTACGTGCGCCAATGGGCGCACCTAAAGGCTTGCCAAACCCTGGGTGCGCTGTCGCGAGAAGTGCGGGCAGGTATGCCCGACTACGCTTCACAGGATTTTTCGCAGTCCGATGCCATTGTCGGGCGTTGCATTTCCACGGCGATCAGCCTGAACTGGACGGAAGCCGAAGCCCATGCGCGGGGAAAGGCCATGGCAGCAGGGGTCAAGCGGGTTTTGCAGCAGGGATGATGAGAGTCGTAGCGCTGATTCCAGCCCGCTATGATGCCACCCGGTTTCCCGGCAAGCTGATGGCAGACCTGGGCGGTAAGTCCGTCATTTGGCGTACCTATGAAGCCACCGCGCGCACGGGGCTTTTCGATGCGGTCTTCGCAGTCACCGATCACCGTGCCATCTGCGATGAAATCATCAAAAATGGGGGCCAAGCCCTGATGCGCACCGAACGACACGAGACGGGAAGCGATCGCATTGCAGCGGCAATTGCGGACATCGATGCGGATGTGGTGGTCAACGTGCAGGGGGATGAACCCTTTACCCAGCGCAAACCGCTCGAAGACCTCTTGGCGCCTTTCCATGGGCGGCATGCCCAATCGATCGATGTGGCTACCCTGATGCAGGAAATTTCGGACTGGAAGGCGGTCTGCGATCCCAATTTTGTCAAAGTCGTAGCGGATAAAGAGGGGTATGCCCTTTATTTTTCGCGTGCTCCGATCCCCTATCCGCGCAATCGGGAAACCGGGGTACGCTATTTCGAGCACATCGGCATATACGCTTTTCGCCGGCGTGCCCTGCTCGACTTTAGCCGATCGCCTATGTGCATGGCAGAAGCCACCGAACAGATCGAAGCACTCCGCTTTTTGGAATGCGGCATGAAGATAAAGCTCGTCGAGACCGAATATATGGGTATTGAAATCGATACCCCTGCCGATTTGGATCGGGCACAGCGTTATGTAAGGGATTGAAAGCGTCCGCAGTGGTGTGAGATGAGAGACCTATGAAATTTAGAAATTTTCCTATGGTACCCCGTGTCGTTTACGGCCGTGGCAGTTTTGACGATTTAGCTGAAATCCTATCCCCGCGGCGAAGGGCAGAGGACGCCCCGTTTGTCTTTTTGGTCGATTCCGTTTTTGGGGCGAGCCCCTTGTCGGCTCGAATCCCGCTGCAATACGCAGACCGGATCATCTTTGTCGATACCACTTTTGAGCCCAAGACCGAGCAGGTGGATGTCCTGCGGGACGAGATTCGAGAAGCGCATGCCCTGCGGCTTTCGGGTATCGTCGGCATCGGCGGTGGGAGTACGCTCGACTTGGCCAAGGCCGTTGCGCTCATGCTGACCCATGCGGGCAGTTCAGCCGATTATCAGGGCTGGGACTTGATTCGGAATAAGGGCGTCTATCACGTGGGCATTCCCACGCTTTCGGGCACCGGTGCTGAAGTATCGCGCACTGCCGTACTCACGGGGCCGACGAAAAAGTTGGGGTTGAATTCCGATTTTACCCTCTTTGATCAGGTGGTCTTGGACCCGGAATTGACGGCCAATGCACCGGCAGACCAGCGGTTTTATACCGGTATGGATTGCTATATCCATTGCATCGAAAGTCTGACTGGCACCTATTTGAATGCCTTTAGCCAATCCTATGGCGAGCAGGCTTTGGCATTGTGTCGGGAAATCTTTTTACACCGTTCCAACTGGGATCCGGACTCGGATGAAAAACTGATGATGGCGAGCTGGCACGGCGGCATGAGCATCGCTTACGCACAGGTGGGAGTAGCACACGCCATGAGTTATGGTCTGTCTTATGTGCTGGGTATCAAGCACGGTTTGGGAAACTGCATCGCCTTTGATCAATTGGAAGAATTCTATCCCCAAGGGGTGCACGCCTTTAAGGAAATGGTACAGCAGCACGCGATACGCATTCCACAAAATGTGACCGCTGCGCTCTCGGATGCAGAATTCGATGCGATGATCGATGTTTCTTTAGGACTGACTCCGCTTTGGGAAAACGCATTGGGTAAGGACTGGCGGCAAATCGCTACGCCTGAAAAGCTCAGGCGTTTGTACGAGCGCATGTAAAGGGTTCTCCGCTTTTAATCCGCCAAAAGCAAAAGACCATTCAGCCCTTTAAACCGACAAACAGCAGCGAGAAAATAGCTCCGAACTTTCAAATGCTCCAAAGGGGCGAAACCAAAAGACGAGTCCTTTTTTCTCAAGACCACCGCATACAGGTAGCGCGCAAAGAATGCGATCGCAACCAGCGTAAAGGGGCAAAACCAAAAGCGAGTCTTTTTGAATGACAAACAGCAGCGGGAAAACAAAACCTCAGCGCTCAAATGTGCACAAAAGGGAAAACCGAGAAAACACCCCCGCATAATCCAATCCAAACAACCCGAACAAACCAGCCAAACCAATCCAACCAGCCACTCCGACTAGACAGTCGCGCCAAGCCAAGCAATCGCAAACCATCCAACCCAAGCGCACACACCAATCCAACCGCGCCAACTGCGCCCGACGAGCCAATCCAACCCACTCAATCCAGCCCACAGACCCATCCATCGGCCGCATCTACCCACTGGACCAATCAACCCACCCGTAGCCATCACTAGCCCCCCTTCATACCCATGGCAAAAACAACATTCAAACGCATACAAAAGGAAAAGGGCAAAAAAACAAACCGCCTTCTCCAATCCACCACAAAAGAGCAAACCTGAGAAAGCAACACACCGGCCCAACCCAGACCGGTCAGACGCCCGCAAAGGGTCAAAACCATAGGATGTATCCAAGTCAATATAAATAGAAAAGACAAGTGCAAGAACCCGGTGGGGACAACCCAGTCAACCCAATCCATGCAACAGCGCAAAGCAACCCAGCCAATCCGAGCCCATCAATCCACTTAATCCGTCCAACCCAACTGAGCCAATCCAATTGAGCAACCCCAAGCCCGCATGGGCCAATCACATCAAAACCCCATGCGAAAAACCGCAACGGGTGCCACTCAATCCGACCCACTCGAGCAACTACAACGATAAAGTCAAGCTCCTGAATCAATCACCCCGATTCATCCAATCCATGCAATGGCAAAATATCGGCTCAAAACCCGCCCACGCCAACCGCAAAATTCCACAGGAGATAACACCCAATGCATCCGTGCAGCGAATCCACGCGACCCAAAACCCGGCACAATCCCGATCCAAAACCCGTCCAAACCCATTACGGTAAAGGCGAAGGAGAAAAAACCATGCGAACGACTCGACGAGGGGCAGCCCACCCACGCAAAGCAACGCAGCGATGAAACAACGCCAACACAACCCAACGCAACCAAACCAACTGCAACGCAACCCAGCCGATCGACCCAACCAACCCATGCAATCATGCAACCGTGAGGCGCAACCTGCCAACCCATCCATGCAAAATGAGCAGGCTAATCAATCCAGCAACCCACCTGATTCAATCCAAACCAAACAATCCCAATCCATTCATTTGACTAACTCAAGCCATGAACCCAAGCCACCAGCACAGAAACAAACAACTCAACAACGCATCGGCATAACCCGCGCAACCCATCCGACCCACTGAAATCGCGCAGCAGCCCAATCCAAACAAGGCAATCCAATTCATTACAACGACAAACCAAGCCACTGAACAAGCCGAGCCATCCAACCTACGCAACCCAAAACCCGCTTTAGACAAGTGTAGAAAAGACAAATGCAAAAAGCTGACAGCTGGCAACTCGATCAATCCACCCCACCAGCCCATGCGATGACAAAGCATCAACTCAAAACCCGCCTATGCCAACCGCAGAAAATACCCGTGCAAAATCCCCACAGATGGTAACACCCAATGCAACCGTGTGCAAGCGCGGCAGAATGACAACCTACAATCCACAAAACCCACTATGCCAACTGCAGAAAAGACCCATGCGGAGAACCCGACAGGAGACAACCCAATCCGAGCCACGTAACCCAACCGACGGACTTACGCAGCTGCGCACTGATCAATCGAGCAACCCAAACGCGCCTATCCCAGGCGTAGAAAAGACAAATGCAAAAACCCGACCGGCACAGCACCCAATGCATCTGCGCAGCAACCCATCCGACTTAACTGAGCCAGCCCAACCAATCGCAACCCAAGTCAGGCAAAGCAACGCAATCCAACAAGTCAATCCAGTCAACGCAGCAGCAACGACACAACCAACCACACCGACAAACCAGCCCAGGCAACAATGCCAACCCATGCAATCATGCACCCGTGACGAGCAACCCGCCAACGCAGTCAAACCAACCAACCCAATCAACTACGACAACCCAAATAAGCCAACCCATGCAAGCCAACTCGCCAATGCGACAGTACCAAAAAGACCAGCCTTTTTTAAACCCGACGAAGAAACGAGAAAACGCCGCCGAACTTTAAAATGCGCACAAAGTGGAAAATCAAAAAGACAGTCCTCCCTTGTCAAACCCATTTGAGAAGCCAAGGGCAAAAAAACCTTTTAAGCTCGATCGCACAGCTCGAAGGCCTCGGTATAGTACAAGGGATAAGCCCTTTCTTCAAGGCGCTACAAAAGGGGAAAAACAAAAAATGGGCAAACGTTAAAAAAGCACATTTTTTAAACCGCTATGCGCAGACAAATACGGGAAATGAACAAGGCTTTTCAAGCTCTTGTATGGGAGCAGGAGCCTGGGTTAAGGCTACTCTTTGAAGGATTTTCGGCTTACTCCTCACAAATGTCTTCTGACCTGATCCGCGGACTGTATCGATTTTTGTTTCACTTTTTGATGGTTGTCCAATTTGAACTGTAGCTGAATGCGAAACGACCGTTCCCATTTTTTATTGCTGAGCGAAAGCCAGGAGCTGAAGCCTTCAAAATAAGAGGTGTTTTCGATCTTAAAGGTTTTCAACAGGTCGGAAATGTAAAATTTGACCCATCCCTTTTTTTCAAGAACGCTTTCTGGATGGATAAGTCCAGTTTGTAATACCCCTTGTTCTCAGTGGTGGAGAATTGGTATGGGCTGTAGCAATGGCTGGAAATGTCAAACGAAAGGCTTTTAGATAGTTTTAAGCGGGCGTAAAGCCCGTTGTAAAAAGAAATTCGATGCGATTGTAAAGCCTTGTCTTTGAGCGCGAACTCATAGTATTTGACCTGTAGAGAAAAATTGATGAAAAGCCAATCGCTGAGGTTTCCCGAATAATCGTAATCCATGGCGAATACCCGCTCCGATCCAAAATTCAGCGGCTGCCAGGTTTTAATGCCCCCACCGGATAAAGAGGCCTGATACGTGATGTAACCTTGGGCAAACCTTCCGAATAGGGAGAGCGCGTGTTTTTTCGTTTGATATTGTACGTCGATTTGGTCGTCGTATTGGGGCTTTAAACTGGGGTTTCCTTTGATAAATGAAAAATCACTCGTCTTGACGACAAATGGATTTAAGTCTCTGAAAGAAGGCCTTCCTATATTTCTAGAGTAGGAAAAGGATAAATTTTTATCGGCGCTGAGATGGTAACCGTAGTAAAAGCTCGGAAAAAAATCTGTATAATTTTGATGTACGCTTTCAGCATGTATTCGATTCAGCCCCTTTACGCGGCTATTTTCTGTTCTCAGACCTACTTTTGTCTCGTTTTTACCCCAGTTGTCGAGCAAAGAGACATAGCCGGCCAAAATGTTTTCCCTGTTGGCGAAATCTGCTCGGTCTTCAGGCATTCGGCCTGGGCTTGCTCCTTCGAGTTGTTCCTCGGTCAATCGATTGTCTCGTTTGACATGACTGTTCTTAACCCCCAAAGAAAGTTTGAGGTGGTAATCGACCTCGTGATTGAAATCGAGCTGTGCCGTATGGTAGTTCGCCCGCGCATCCGTGCGGTAACGGGTGTCGGAATCACCCCTGCCCCCAGGGTATAAGCCGTGTTCAGCCCATTGTCTCTGTCGAACGCATAGCTTCCGACGTCCCCGATAAACCTAAGGCCAGTGCCCGAGGCATCTCTTTTAAAAGAATAGTTTGCGGTGAGATATTGCGTTTTGACTGTGTCCTCCGTGGTGGTGGAATTCTGCACAGCGGTTTCCCAATCGGGATTGTAAATATTCAGTTCGCTTAACCCCTGATCCGCTTTGTCCGCGTCGTCAAAATAAAATTCGGCCCCTATTTCACACCTTGAATTCGGGCTGAAAACCAAGCCCCCCTTCAGGCTTAGAGCCTTGTCCTCAATCCGATTAAACCCTGTACTCTTTTGTAGTGCGTTGGAACCATATAGATCGGTAACGGACTGGAAATCGGATCGGTTTTTATCGCGGCTGTCATTCAGGTTCCCATACAGACTCCATGGGTTAGTCCCGTAACGAAGGGATGTGGCGCCGAGGTATCGACCATAGGATTTTTTCCGATACTCATAAGAGGTTTTAAACAGCGTGGATAAGCCGGTAGGCGTTTTCTCCAGTACGATATTGATCACGCCGCCCCGGTCTTCCGCATCCGACTCTGCAGAACCGGTCTCTTGGATTTCGACGCTTTTGATGTCTTCGGCATTTAAGTGGCTCAGATAAGCCATTCTTTCGAATCTCACCCAGATCGATATCTCGCTCCAGCTCCAGCATCCGCTCGAATACCACCTTGCCGAAATAAAGACCCGATAGGCGATAGGAACTGCGTGGTAAGGCAAAGCGAAACCGACCCTGTTTATCCGTGGCGTGCGCTGCCACAGTGGATTCCCCAACGGAAATCACAAGAGTTAGGTAAGCGATCGGAGTCCCGTCTCGATCTGTAACCCTTCCTTTTATAACCCCCTCCTTACCTTGAGTGCATAGCGGCTGGACGCCCGTGAGAAGGGGTAAGAAGCTCATTTTGATCAAACTCATTTCTGATCTTATTCATACAAAGTAAAGTGGAATAGGTCAGAAAGACAAATTATAGATCAACGTTTTTACAATGTGGGCTGTGATGGTTCTTTTGCAACTTGAATGCGATATAGAAATAAGGGGATAAGGCCATCTTTTTCAAAACCATTCATGGAGACAAACACCAGAAAATAAGGTAGGAGGTTCAGATACCTCATACGGGATAAGACAAAAAAGGCATCTTTTGGGATATGCGAGAAGAACAAACCTCAAAGCACAAGCCCCTTCTATGCTGTCACAAAAGATCAAAGACAAAAGACGAGCCCTGCCTTTTAAACGGTACCTCGTGGCGGTTAAAAAATTCCCCTTTTTAACGGTTGCAAAGAGATGAATACCCAAGGGTAGAACCGGCTTTTCAAACCCCCACAAAAGGGCAAAGACAAAAATCAAGCCCTGCGTTAGCTCCCAGTAGAAACAAGGGTGAGAAATCAGTCTGAACTGCTAAGGCAACTTTTACAGGGACCGAACAAAAATCCCTTCTCTTTTTAAGTCCCCAGCTACGGGTAAAAACAACCCCCCTTTTTAGGAAGTTATAAGAGCTGCGAATTCAAAAGAGAGCGCCACTTTTTTCAAGCTGTCAAACGAGACGAAAATGCCGCGTTTTCAAAATCGATACGTCAGAATGAGAAGCCCGACCCCAGATCGGTCACAGGGAGATGAAGACCAATAGCTAAAACCCGCTTTTTAGACCGAGCTCACAGGGGTAAGCGCAAAAGACGAGACGAATCTGTATACCAGTCCCCGGCTGGCGACCACTTTTCAAACTGAGCCCTACAGGATAGAGAGAAAAGAACAGCTTCCCACTTTTCAAACCGATCTCCGCCAGACAAAGCGCATTTCCCTCTTTTTAGACTGTCAAACGGGGACAAAGACGCGTTTGACTCTTTTAAATATTTCTACTCGAGACTACATCGTTGAACTTTTGCAGCCGAGATAAGGCAAAGACGAACACCAAGAGATGGAATCGACTTCTCAAACCGAACCCCACAGGTGCAAAAAGCTTTGATACCCACAGGGAAGGGATAAGCGCAAAGAGCCCACTTCTCAGGCTGGGCTGTACGGCCCGCTGAGCGCGTCTGATTTTTTCTGTGGTCTGTCCTTTTTCTCCTGCTCCTCAAGGAATCCAGTACCATATATGCCACAGGCGCACGACTGCAAAAATCACGAGTATGAAAAGGCTTAACAGACTTAGGCGAATCAAGAAATCAGCGGTCTTTTTCCCGATCGCTACGCCTGCTATGGAGAGGATGAGTCCGCCGATGAGTAGGAGGACGATCAGTGAGGCGATGGCAAACGGAATGTGGTGGAGTAGAAAAGAGAGATCCCAACTCAATATGTGCGGGTTGGTTACCCCAAATACACCAAAGGCAAGTAGGACGAGCGTGCCAATTGCCATGGCGGCAACCCAAAGCAGGAGGAATAAAATGAAATATCCGATCGCCTTGAAGGTGAACAGTAAAAACCTGCCGATACCTGTCGCTAAGCGCTCGAAGAAGGTCGGGGTTTGGTTTGCCTGGGTCTCGGCTCGGTCGCCTGTGCTTGTAAAAGTCTTCTTTATCGTATTGAAGTTCACCGGCTCACCCCGCATTTCGAGCTTTTCACTGCTGGTCTTGGCGTATGGAAAGGAAATCCAGAGCAGCCCATAGATGGCAAGGGCCGAGCCGAGGGTCAAAAAGCTCAGTGCGATAAAGGAGATTCGCATCCAGAGTGGATGGACGCCCAAGTAAGCCGCGAGGCCGCTCGCTACCCCTGCGATGACTTTGCGGTCTGGGTCCCGGTATAGCTTCCGCAGCTCGAGGATGGTACGCACCCTATGGCGGGTGTTTTCGACCTGGACAGCTTCTTCATCCACGTAGTCTTCCGGTTGTCCCAAAGTGTCGGTGATGCCGTCGACGGCATCACTTGAGATCGATTTCTTTCCCCGCCTTTTCAATTCCGCTTGGAAGAGCTCGGCCATGCGCGCTTCTATGTCGGCGATGATCTCTTCTTTGCCCACGGGGTTGCCGAGGCTGTCCTTTAGGCTTGCGAGATAAGCCTTCAGCTTCTCGAAGGCATCTTCATCGATATAAAAGATGATTTCAGCTAGGTTGATTTGGATTGTCTTGTTCATCGTGTTGGTTTTTGATGCGTTGCGCAATTTGGTTTACCGCCTGGCTCAATGCGTCCCAGGTCTCTTGCAATTTCAATAGGAATGCTTCACCGCTCGGTGTGAGCGCGTAGTATTTCCTCGGCTGTCCAGCGGTGGACTCTTCCCAGTGATAGTGGAGCAAGCCTGCGTTTTTCAATCGCGTGAGCAAGGGGTATAAAGTGCCTTCCACCACGATTAATTTCGCCGCTTTGAGCTGTGCTATGATGTCCGAAGCATAGGCATGGGTGTCCCTGAGCAAGGAGAGAATGCGGAATTCTAAAATGCCTTTTCGCATCTGGGCTTGGGTGTTTTCAATCTTCACGGCCGCTGTTTTTGGTTTCGTGCAGCAAATATTAAGATAAAAAAGTACCTTGCAAAACAAAGTTACATATATAACATTATTTTAATGTAAGCATTTGAAAGCAACTGATCGGTGTAAGCGGGTGAAAGAGATTGGTATGGCGAATGGGAACCCACGCTGCTTTGGGACCTGACATAGGGCATGGCCGGAGTGGGTTTACTGCTTTGTTTGGGTTGCTTGACTGGATGGTTTGCAGTTGATGGGTTGATTGGCTTAGGTGATTGGTTTGGATTGATTGGGTGGGTTAGGCCGCTGCATGCAGAGGCTTGTGATATGCGGATTGATCGGGCGGAGTGGCGGGCTTTTTTCACCAGGTATGGACGCTTTAAGAAGGCGGCCTTATCTTTTGTTTGGGCTTGGCAGTCTGGATTGGTTTTTGCCCCTATAGGGCATAAAAAAAGCGTTTTTTTGCGCTTGTCTGTGCCTATGAGTCTGAAGGGGGCTTTGTTTCTCGGAGATGGCTTGAAGAGTAGGCTTTGTCTCGATACTGCGTATCGGTTTTGAATACTAAGAGCTGCCTTTTTTGCATTCGTCTGTGGTCAGCTGTGCTGGCTTTTGTTAAGGCCATCAACGGTGTATCGGTTTCTGAGCATGGCAAATCCCGTGAGATGAATTCCTAGGGTCGATCTCATTTTTTGTTGAAAGGGAAGCGCTTATTTTTGTGTTTGTCTTGCAGGACAGTTTGAAAGCTGCACTTGTTTTTTACCGTAGGGGTAGTTTGAAGAGCTGTGACCTTATTTTTTGTCTGTTTGGAATTTTTATCATATAAGTTTTTGAATTTCAGCACTATAAATTAAGTAGTGGTAAGTTTAGTGTTAAGTAATAGAACAAATCTACCCATGCGCCATATACCCAAAGATATGGGCATTGACACGACACTTCAAAGATCGTCGATCAAGAGCTTTCCGTTCCTACAGCTTCGGTGCTCCGCACCCAACCCCAAACTGATTCTCGGATCACTAAAGAATCAACAGGCCCTTATCGATTTCAGCTGTAACCTGACCCGCCACCGCAACCGATGCGCAGCACACGCGCTGTATCACCGCCCGCATCTAAGCGC
>JANQLC010000010.1 GCA_028280815.1 Flavobacteriales bacterium
TTGTCGGGTTGATTGGTTGGGTTGGTGGTTCGCCGGTGAGCTTGTCGTGTGTCACACTGGTTTTCTGTCTCGCTTGTCTACTGTGGACTTGTCTTTTGCAGGTTGCTTGTCACTATTGCATTGGCTTGGCGTTAGCTCAGTTGGTTGGATTGAGTGGGTGAATCGAGTGAGGTTGGTCGGCTGGACTGGTGGGTTTGGGTGGGTTGGAGTGAGTGGGTGGAGAGTAGGGTTGATTGGTTGGTTTGAATGGGCATAAAGTGTTTGAAAAATGTCTTTGCCATTGGTAGAGCAGGGTTTGGTGATGGCTGCAGATCGGCGACTTTTTTATCTAATCGGCTTTGAGTCGGCGGTGTTTTTGTGTGGATAAGGGCTTGCATGGGTTGAGTTGTTTGGGTTGGTTTGGCTGGTTCGCTGATGTGATGGGTTGAATTGTGTTTGGTCGTGTTGATTGGGCTGTTTGACTGGGTTGGGTTGAGCGGTTTGCATGGGTTGTGTTAGCTGGGTTGAATGGGCATAAAGTGTTTGAAAGATGTCTTTGCCATTGGTAGAGCGGGGGTTGGTGATGGCTGCAGATCGGCGACTTTTTTATCTAATCGGCTTTGAGCCGGCGGTTTTTGTGTTGGTAAGGATTTGTGTTGATTTAGTTGAGTGGTTGGGTTGAAAGGCGTTTTCCCACTGAGAAGAGGGGGGCTCGGTGATGGCTGCAGATCGGTGACTTTTTTTATCTAAGCGGCTTTGAATCGGCGGTGTTTTTGTGCTGATAAGGGTTTGTGTCGGTGATGGGTTTGCGTGGATAAAGGTTTTTGATTCGATGACGGTTTTGCTTGACTCGTTGGGCTGCGTCTCGGTTGGGCTTACCTCGGGACTTTGTTTGGCTCGCGTTGGCTGTATCTTGGGTTTTGCTTGACTCAGCGGTTGTTTCGACTTGGGTTGTTTTGCCTGGGCTCCCCGGATAAACTGAAAATGCTATCTAATTTCGCATCTAAACCGGCTTCTTCCGAACCGTACCTGCCTATGATTACACCTTATTCCGATACCTTGCATCTAACTCGTCATACCGTTGTTCTATCGCTCGCGTTTTGGTTCGCGCTTCGCTTAGATAGGTGGCGTATTCATCCTGGACAGGGCATCCTTTTACCAGAGGTGTGAGCTCGACATAATGGCCTCTTTTAGAAAGGTACTGGCTCGTGTCTAAGTCAATTTTAATATGGGCGTTTTCGGCAAAAAATGAACACTGCAAATGCTGTTCTGTCTCATCGCTCTCTGTGTTTAAGCCCGTCAATCTCGGCGAACTCAAGTTTCCTTGAAGTCCAAATTTACCGTTTGCAATTTCAGCTGTATCCGGTTCAATTCGCGAGTTTTCACCGACATCGAAATAGCTTAAAATCACCTTACCGCTCTTTGTGCCTTTGATGTTGCCGGCGATGGTAAATCCATGTCTTGAGTTTTTGCACCCGCCGGTCAATACCGACAAGCCGGCCAGCACCCAACAGATTTTTCTACACTTCATATGAATCATTCTTTAATGGCTCATGTCGATAACCGGGATCCTGTGCCATTTTGGCGTTTTTCTCAAGTTCTGACTCAGGTATGGGAAAGGCCAACTGATCTCTAACGCTTTATCCACGGTTGTAATTGCTTTATTTTTTCAAGTGAAGGACAAGGCGTCAAGGCAAACCACTCTTGCCTGTCTTCTAAGCGCACATCCTTCATATGCTCGCCCAGGGTCTCATATCGCATCGAAGTCGGTGATCCCCGCCTGGGTTTTTCGCGCTCCAAAAAAGGCGCTGCCGTTTTCATCACTACTGAGCCTCACATAGGTTTCCGTCGGCTCACCAAAGTTAAACAATCCGGCTGATTTAGATATAATGGATTTGTATTACATCCGATCGGTATCGTTTTCTCGTCGCAGCATGTTAAAAGCCTTTGAATTTGAAGAAATCCTTTTGCCGCGCTCAGCGGTATAAGTCCAACAGGCCTTCCGGAAGTTTTAAGCGGATTTCTCTCTTTTCGCGGTCGAACCTTTCGATGAATTCGTCGACGACCGGCACGAGTATTTCCCTACCTCGGCAGTCGATGGCAAAGCAGTCCTGAGCTGTGCCACTTTCGTTTATCCTCTTGATTTTACCGAGCGCTTTGCCTTGGGTAAGGGTGTTGAATCCGATCACCTCGTGGTAGTAGAATTGGTTTCCGCTCAGGGGTGGTAAGCTGCTCAACGGCAGGAAAACCGCCTTGCCCACCAGTTCTTTGGCGGCTGTGACATGTCGATAACCCTCGAAATCCACTTTGATCTCATCTCGGTGCATTGGTTTCACCTTTTCGATGGACAGTGGAAAGGGCCTGCCATCTCGTTCGACAAAGAGGATTTTACTGTGGTAGTACCGCTCGGGCTGATCGGTATCCAGTGTGATCAAGACCGAACCCCACTTGCCGTGCGTACGGCTGATTCGTCCGAGATAGTAATGGTCTCTCATGGGCTTTTCAGCTCAAAAATAGCACGCCTAAGTAAAAGGGATAAAATAGTGCTGGACTTTCAAACCGCCACATAAGACGAATACAAAAAAATAAGCCACATTTTTAGCCCACCTACAAGACGAGCACAGAAAGCCATCGCTAGCGCTTCAAGCCGCCATAAAAAGACAATGACAAAAAGCAAATCAGCCTTTCAAATGCAACCCCACGAGGACAAAGGTAAAAAATAAGCCCTGCTTTTCAAACTGCTCCCGATTTGATCGACGTTGTGATTGGGATTTTGCAGTCGTTTAGGTGAACAAATACAAGGGATAATTCCACATTTCAAACCGCCATGACAGGTCAAAAACGAAGAGATAGAACTAACTTTTCAGACTACCACGCACGGGCGGATACAAGTAGAGGGGGGCGTAGCGATGTACACATGTCCGCAGACTACCACGCACGGGCGGATACAAGTCTCGTCTCGTCTATCGATTCGTATGCGCTTGGCAGACTACCACGCACGGGCGGATACAAGCGGGTACCCCCGGGATTTTAAGCCGACTCGCAGAGACAAGCCCAGAAAACAAGGCCGCCTCTTTAATTGGTGCAGACCGCTGAAACAAAGAATATCCCAGTTTTCAAGCCGACTCAAGGGGTTAAAGCCGAAGAGACAAGGCCTTCTTCTTACCCCACCACACAGCAAAAAACAGGCAGCTTTTCAAACTGAAATCCGCAAGACAAGACCAAAAAATAAGACCGACTTTTCAAACGCTCTCCTTCAGAGATGAAACCCAAAAACCTCGACTTTCAGACACGCCCCAGGTGAAAAATACAATAAAAGTCAGCGGGGCTGACTACAGAGAGACAAAAAATAAAGGCTGGCTTTTTTAAACCAACCACACGGGATAAAAACAAAAAATAGCCCTTTTCAGGCTGCCCTAAAAGATTAAAATTCAAAAAATAGGCCTCTGCTTTCAGAATCCCTAAAGCGCGTTACGCCATTCCTTTTTCCGCCGCTGTGCCCTTTGCTGATCCTGTGTCTTTCTCTGTCGCTGTGCTTTTCTGCTTTTGTGCCTTTTTCTGTTTCTACGCTTTTGGCAGTGGTTTTGCCTGGGTTTCGGGATTTGCTTGGGACGATTCTGCCCCTTCGGCCTGGGCAGCGGCTTTCCGCTCTTCGCCCGCTTTGCGTTTCGAATCGACTCGTCTCTGGTGTGCTTCTCGCTTGGCTTCGGCTATGCTTTTGGCTTTGTCGTTGATTTTGTCCGCTTTTTCTCTGAGCCATTTGTCGAAGCGTTTTTGCGCTTCGGCTTCATCGAAAGCTCCCTTTTTCACGCCGCCCAGCAAGTGTTTTTTGTAGCGAACGCCTGTATGAGATAGGATGGCACGTGCGGTATCGGTCGGCTGTGCGCCCTTTTGCAGCCAATCGACTGCCTTATCCACATCTATGTGGATGCTGGCGGGATCGGTGTTGGGATTGTAACTGCCGAGTCGTTCAATGCAGCGTCCGTCGCGCTTGGCTCGTGAATCCATAACTGCGATGTGAAAGAAGGGCTTTCCTTTTTTTCCGTGTCTTTGCAACCTGATTTTTGCCGGCATAAATACGCTTTTTGAGGTACTCGACCTCGGTTGATTGAAATGGTTTCAAATCGAGGGGGCAAAGGTACATTATTTTGGTTACAGTGGGTTGCAGCTGTTGTCGTGTACAATGAGAATCCCCGTCGCTGATTTCTATGGCCTTCAGCCTGTGTTTTCAGCTATTTGGTATGCATCTGAGCGGTAAGTGCACTTTAAATCGGTTAAAACCAACCGTGAAGGGACTAAAAGGATGACTGCCCCAATGCTTATTCAAAGAATGTCATATATATATAGCGGAATTGCGGTTTTTCACCTCGAGCGATGGCATATATAAATACGGGTTCTTCTATTTGTAGCGGCTTGTGCCCCGATCTTCGCGCTGACTCGTACGGGTTTGCCGTTTACTCGATCCAATTGACCCGATATGGTTAGACCGTATAAAAACGCCGATCCAAACAAGGGCTAAAATGGTCTTATTGCGAATCCTCTTTCCTCAATTTGTATTCAACGCAGCCGACGCAAACCGAGACGATGAGCACATATCCGATTAAAAATAAGTAAAAAGGATCTATTTTAAAGACGTATCTCGTCACGATCGCGGCGAGGAGCAGTACGGCCGACAAAGGTAAAAAGAGCGCACCGAAGTACCGATTGGCGATCTTCCAATTTTGCAAATTTTCTCGGGAGGTAGGGGTTCGATATCCGTAAAACCGATTGATGTGCTCGGCCGGTAAAAATCGGGAAAGCAAGCCGACTGCAAATAGCACCACCGCACCTAACACGCCTACGTCTATGCTCTTAACCTCGAAGTAAAGGGAGTAAAGCGTCAGCATTCCAAATGAGAGCGTCAGAAAAAACCAGATCCTTCGGCCCGTTCCTCGGGGTGGAAATGATAAAGAGCACCAACCACAAAACAGTGAACAAGAAAAGAGTGATTACTGCTTTACCACCCACTATTTCATTATCAAACATAGCTTTCGCTTTTTCTAATTCGACATCAAATCGAATGCTGTTAGAAACGAGATAAAAAAGGGATTTTTGGCGATCGATCGACTCTTTTTCAAGGTGTTAGAAATTTGAATGGTTGGGTTTTAGTGTATAGTGCAAACTCAATTGGTGTAATTATAAGTTGAAAATGAAATCCATTTATTTTTATTATATTTCTATCAGTTTTATTTATGATTTTTCGATTAAAAGGTCGCGGAGAGAAAATGGGTTTTATGCCCTTGGTTACAATCAGCCCCATATCTGACAAAAGCCTTTAAATCAAAGCTGCCCACTGGGCTGAATGCCCCTTACAGTTCATACATGCGGCTTTTCAACTGGCTTATTCGCCGTCAGCTCGCTGAGTCGGGTGACTGCTTTAAAGTTTACATCACCTAATGCTTCAAAATGCCGTTTTCTACAGTCGATTTTTTGTCCTTCTGCCGGGTGCAGCACATCGCTGTCAAGAGTTGATTTGGCTCTTCTTTCTATTAAAGGTGATCGGACATCTGATCTGAGGTAATCTACGCAGCACGGCTTTGGTGGATTGAATTTAAAGTTCACATATATGATTTTTATTCACTGATTTTCACGCTAAATGCCTTAGGGTATATGTTTGAGTTCTCGTCTTTTGCGGTTTACCAGATAAACGCCTAGAAAAATCAGTAGTATTGAGGCTGATTTCACCAAACCTATTGAATCTTTGCTCAGCAGTATGGCAAAAAAGACAGCGAAAACCGGTTCGAAATAAATATATACACCGGCCATGTGTGCGTCTACTTCTTTTAGGGCTGACAGATTGAGTAAATAAGCCAAGCACGATAGCGCGATGACCGAATAAAGGATGCTCCAAGTAGCAGCTGGTGGCAGGTCGTGCCAATGAATTTGATCGACTTCTTTGTAACCGATAAGGCAGGACGAGGAAAAAGCCGACGGTAAATAGATATCCGGCCACTTCAATCCCCGAATATTTTTGCATCAGGCGTTTCACCGAGATAAAATAGGTGCTAAAGCTGCCCACAGCCACAAACACCATCAGGTTACCCAACATGGGATTAGACGCGATTCCCGGGTCTGGTTTGCTGTACAGGATGAGTAACAGTGTGCCGAGCGGGCCAAATAAAACACCCAAGATATTAAACCAAGTTATGCTTACTTTAAGAAAAACGATGCTCAGCAACATGATGCAGACAGGGATAATAGTCATGATAATGCTCGCGCTGATGGGGTTGGTCAGGCTGAGCCCATAAAAAAAGAATCAACTGATTAAACGCCGCGCCAGATGCGGCACAGAGAATCAGCAAGGGCCAATCTGTCCGCTCCAATTTGGATCGTCTTCTATCGAAAAACAAGCCCACCACTTGAAAAAAACCATGGCTCCCAAGTTGCGCAACACGATAAAGCCAAAGGGTTTCACATAATCCGGCATCGCAAAGCGGGCAATGGAAAAATTGCCCCCATAAATTAGGGCACCCAAGAGTAAAAAGATATGTGGTCTTAGCTCCTTATACATCAAAATATTTTTTTAAAAGGTCAGTTGATGAGCGAAGAAGAACTGAACTGCTAGAGTAAGCGCTCTAGCAATATATGCTTTGGCCCCTTGGTTAACCCAAATACGAAATGCTGTGCCTAAGGGTGATTTTCGCTGTATCCCACTGAAATAGTAGATTCTAGACTACGGTGAGCCAGGTTCTTTCTGCATTTCGATCGCCTTCTCAAAGATGTCGAATATGGGTTCATCTGCGGTGGATTTGGCCCAGCGCCGATCGAGGGTTTCCCATTTATACGCTCTCAAAGTCGATCCCCACACCCCGCATTTGGAGTACTGCGTTAGTCTTTAATGAAACCTTTCCCTCGAATGATCTGTCCAATGCGATCACTTTTTGGGGCCCTGCTCGGATGATGGCATCGGTGATTCCGGCGGTCGCCTCTTCCAGCATCAACACCAACCCACTCAAGTTGATGCAGTAGCCGCAATTCCCCGATTCTCTCGGGTTGTGGATATGCGTGTCGCAATTCCCCTCCTTTGGAGGGGAATTTTTTTCTATGTAGCTGTTGAGGTCGAGGCCGGATTTCAGCACCTCGAGATTTTCACCCTCGATAAATATGTTTTCGGCGCAATCGAAATCCGTTGACGCACCCCGACCGGGAATCAGGGTTCCAGTGGACGGCATTTGCAAGGCTCGAAAAGCATCCGATTTACCCGCCCAATTTAAAACGTAACGCTCATCCCGAAAATACTTCGGACATCCAAGCCTTGAGTTGCCTCAGTAGGACGTCTTTGGGCATCTGTGATTCTCCTGTCATAACTTAAATCCTCAGTTTATCAGCTCGCCAATGCCTGTCTGTGCGCCACAACCTATCGGTCATTCACGGGTGCCAAGCTTTCATTTGGCGCCTAAAGCTACGAAATAGCTGCCTTTTTCAAGCTGCTTGTGCAGGCCTGATCAGGCCGGGTTTCGAGAGCGGGACAGCGTGGTACTCACCGGCTTTTTATAGCGCTTTTTTGCGTTTTCTCCTGGCTGATTAGATAAATCCCCAGCAAAATGACGAATGCGGCCACCAGCTGATACCGGTTAAAGCGTTCCCCATCCAATACAGCCCACAGTATGGAAACGAGCGGTATCAGATAGCTCAAAGAGGCGGCGAACAAAGCTGAGCTGAGTTGGAGCAGTTTATAAAATCCCAAATAGGCTAAGGCTGTGCCTACTATGGACAAAAGGGCTATAGCAGCTAAGCTCTGATAGGTGGTCGCATGGAATCCGAGGTTTTGAAAGTCAGCGGCCGTTAGCACGATCAGTGCTGGGATCATGATAAGACTGAACGATCCGGTGGTGATAACCAAGGGTTTGAGGTGTCCCAACCAGTTTTTTGCGACGTTGACAGCCAGTCCGTAAAACAGGGTAGCGAGGACGATCAATCCCACGTGAAACAGCGATATGGGTTGGTTGAGCGAATCGCCCGAGCGGATCAAGTACCAGCTGCCCAACAGCCCGATGAGAACGCCAAGCAGTTGTATCAGCTTGGGTTTTTCACCGAATAAAGCCAAGCCGGTGAGCAGCGTAAACAAGGGGACCAAGGTATTTAGCACACCGGTCACACCACTCGGTACTTCGGTCTGTGCAAAGGCGAAGAGAAAAGCGGGGGAGAGCTCGAGAGCCCCAGCCATAGCCAACCAAAAATAGTCCCGCCTGCGAAGGTTTTTAAGCTGCTTAAAACCCAGCGGCAATAAAAAGAGCCCGGTGATGAGGATGCGCAGCGCGCCGAGCTGGATGGGCGTGAAAGCCAGCAGACTCTTTTTGATCAAGATGAAAGAGCTGCCCCAAATGATGGATAACGCGATGAGTAATCCCCATTTTGAATAAGTCTTGGACATGGGCAATTTTTCAGCAAAAAAACGAATTCTTTTACATATAGCCTTTAGATTTGCAGTTGAAAAACTTTTGAGCATGAAAGGTACTACGGTCTTATTTTTCGCCGCTTTGACGCTAACTGCTTGCCAACCCAAACCGGCGCCCAAACGCATGGCAATTCCCACCCATACCGCTGAGAGAAAACCCCAGGTCGAGGCGGTGGCCAATGCGAAAGTCGAGATGAAAATCGAAGGTATGATGTGTGAGATGGGATGTGCCCGAAGGATCCAACAAAAGCTAAACGAGGCGCCGGGCGTGACAGAGGCGATCGTCAATTTCAAGGCCAAAGCAGCGACGGTTGCCTTCGATAGCACGCAAACCGATACCCGCGCATTGGCTCAGGTGGTAGGCGCAGCCGGTCCCTATCAGGTGAACGGGGTGACCCGCCTGTAGATGTCACAACGCTTCTTCCGGTCTTGGGTGTACTTTTGCTTGGTGCTCGTCTATTTGGTCGTCTCGGCAGGCGCTGCCGTGCGCATGACTGGCTCGGGCATGGGATGCCCCGATTGGCCTAAGTGTTTTGGACATTACCTCCCGCCCACAGATGAGACACAATTGCTTTGGAAACCGGAAAAGTCTTTTCGCAAAGGGCAGCTCATCATTCGCGATTCAGCCCTGTTTTCCGCCGTGCGCGACCTGCGGACGGGCGTTGATTACAACCCGGCCAACTGGCGGCGATACACCCGACACGACTATGTGGCTTTTAACGCCTACCACACTTGGATGGAATATGTCAACCGACTCGTCGGCGCGCTGGCCGGACTAACGGTCTTGGCACTCGCGGTCTTTTCCCTCTTTGTGAAAAGAAGCCCGAAATACACCGTCGGGCTCAGTTGGCTCGCCATGTCACTCATGGGATTGCAAGCCTGGCTCGGTGCCCTGGTGGTCTATAGCACTTTACAAGCGATAAAAATCAGCTTACACATGCTGATGGCATGGATCGTCATCGCCGTCTTGTTATTGATCTATGCGCGCTGCAACCCGACGCAAGCCCCATCACCCGATAAAAGCCTGAGGCGAATCGCCCGGGTCGCATGGCTCGTCTTTCTGATTCAAGCCCTGTTGGGCACCCAGACCCGGCAGCTCGTCGATGTGGAGTCTGCTGCGCACCCCCTCAATCCATCGGAATGGCTCGCAGATCCATCAGCCTTCTTTTACGCGCACCGCAGCTTTTCGATTCTGGTGCTCTGTGCCTATGCATACCTGCTTTACAAGACGCGGATCTGCCTTAAAATAAGAGATAACCGCATCGCCTTGCTCTTCGGCCTTTTGCTCGTCGAAGCCGCAGCTGGTGTTGCGATGACCTATTTGTCTTTCCCGTTTGGTGTGCAAGCCCTCCATCTCGTGCTGGCCAGCCTGGTATTTGGCCTGGGATTTTACATCTGGATAAAGCCCCCACAAGCACTGATGAATCAGTCCTGAGCTGGTGCCCTGTCAAGAGGCATATTTTGACTTGCTCACTCACGGCCCTGTTTTTGATATGTGGAGGCGCCGATGGTTTGAATACGCGTACTGGGTCATATGCCAAATGCTACACCACGTCCAACCGAGCTCAATCTGCCCATTTGAGGGTTTCCATCAGGTGTCCGATGTCTTTTTTCAGGTATTCAATGGCGGGTTGTAGGCTATCCGGATTGGGTGTGGTATAGAAGTATAGAGAACCCGATAGCAGGTGTCTCGTACGGTCGGAAGCGTAAAATTGTACGTTGGAAGCCGCTGGCCCGCCCACGCGAAACAGCATCCCATATACGCTGTCGCTTGGATTGACATAGGGCTGACCGGAGATGTAACTCGCCTTTATCGCGTGTTTATAGGTGAATTTTTCCACTTCTCGAATCAACGCTTTGTAATTCCCCCTTATGTTTTTGTAGGTCAAATAGAGGGTGGCTTTCATATTTGGATACTTCAAGTTGTACCAGTAGGCATTGCTGGCCTGCTCGGCTTTGGCGTAGATGGATTTTTCAAAGGAGAAGGGGCAACCCCTTGGCGAAAAGCGCGTATATACGGCTTTGGGGTATTCGAGTCGCAGCTGTCCCATAGGCTTGGGCAAAGGGGGATGACAGGCTGCGAGCAGTCCCATACAAGAGACAAGCCCCATATAGCGTACCTCAGGCCTGCTGCTCGACCGGGGTGATTTATCTGAAACCAATGCTTTACAAACCTTATATGCAACTGGGGTTGTCATTTCCACAACTCAAATGCGCCCGAGCAGCGGATTCTCTACAAGTGCAAATATAAAAAGACTGCTGAGGGAGCATGGTTTTGTAAACGGTTGAATGCGCAATGCATAGCTGAGGTGGAGGGAGGTGTATGCGAATTGAAGAGATAGGCTTCCAAAATCCCACTGTGCGCCGCCGAGCTGAGAAAAAACGATTTGATTTCTACAAAAAATGTAATAGTGGTTGATACTCGATTTTTCAAATTTTTTGCTGGTTTTAAACAACTTTTCTCAGCCGCAAAATGCCAGCTTTACTCGTGAATTGGCGTGTGAAAGCGAGGGACTTACATCTGTTCTTTATGGCAACGCCTGTGCTGGTGTGATCGGGTAGAAGAAAATTTGACCGAATTAAAAATACCCGAATCTATAAAAAACTATGGGCTAATACGGGACTTAAAAAGTGCACGCGGATCTGACCTCGAGATCGAGACCTATAATGGAGATAATTCAACACGCGCAGATTGGGATTCCACTCAACCTGCTGCAGATAGATGCCGTGAACACCCGCCATATTGAGCCATTAAAGCAGTCCTTGTCTTTTGCCTCGTACCCACCACAACGTCGATCAAGCGAGGTCAGCAATGCTGGATTTTGTCGCATGCTCAAATGGATAGCGTCGGCTAAAAATGTAGTTTTTATCTCTTTGCACGTACCCCATATGGCTATTTGAAAAGTCAGCCTCAATTTTTTGTGTTTATCCCCTATGGGGGTCTAAAACCCCAGCCTTATCTTTCTGTGCTGTAGGGCATCTAAAAATGAGGCTTATTTTTCTTGTCCTATGTGGCGTGAAAGCAGGACTCGTCCCTATGGTCGGTCCCGCTGACTTTTATTAGGCGGTGAAATAAAAACCTCGAATTTATTCTCTTGCGTTTATCCCGTTTGGGGCTCAGTTTAAAAAGTCGGTTCTGTTTTTCCCTTCGGGCTGCGCTGAAAACTGCGGTTTACGCCTTTGTCCTCCTGCTGTATGCAGTTGCAAAAGCCCTCTTATCTCTGTTCCCGTTTGACAGCCTGAAAGGCTGATCTCATCTTTTTATCTTTATTCTGTGGGGTTAAAAATAGGCGCCTTATCCCTCATCTTCTTCGTACTTGAATCGCGGGTCGGGCACAAAATCCTCTAAGTATTCTGTCGTATAGTCCCCCGTTGCGAAGGCATCCTCGCGCAACAACTGCCTGTGAAAAGGGATGGTCGTCCTCACACCGCCGATCACAAACTCATCCAAGGCGCGCTTCATCTTACTAATCGATTCTTCGCGGGTTTGCGCCGTTGCGATCAATTTTGCAATCATGCTATCGTAAAAAGGGGGGATGTTATAGCCGGAATACGCATGTGTGTCGATTCGAATACCATGTCCCCCCGGCGCGTGAAAATCGGTAATCGTTCCCGGAGAGGGGCGAAATCCGCTATAGGGGTCTTCGGCGTTGATGCGACATTCGATGGAATGCAGTTTGGGCTCGTAATTCTTCCCGCTGATCGGAGTGCCGGAAGCCACGAGAATCTGTTCTCTAATCAGATCGTAATCAATCACTTGTTCAGTTATCGGATGTTCCACTTGAATGCGGGTATTCATCTCCATAAAATAGAAGTTTCGGTCTTTATCAACCAAAAACTCCACGGTTCCAGCTCCTTCATACCCGATGTGCTTTGCGCCCCGAATAGCCGCTTCACCCATACGCCTACGCAAGTCTTCAGTCATAAAAGGGGAAGGGGTTTCCTCCAACAATTTTTGATGCCGACGCTGAATCGAACAATCCCTTTCCGACAAGTGACAGAGCTTTCCGTACTGATCACCGACGACCTGAATTTCTATATGCCGCGGATCGACGATTCGTTTTTCCATATAGACATCTGCATTACCAAAGGCGGCCTTAGCCTCCGTGCGAGCCGAATCCCAGGCTTTTTCGAGCTCCCCCTTAGACCCGATGGCGCGCATGCCTTTCCCCCCCCCACCGGCCGTGGCCTTCATCATGACGGGGTAGCCGATCTCCTCGGCAACCCGCTTTGCTTCTCTCAAGTCCTTTAAGATGCCATCCGAACCCGGTACGAGGGGCACTTCAGCAGCCCGCATGGTTGCTTTGGCTTCAGCTTTGTCTCCCATGCGCGCGATCATCTCGGCAGAAGGGCCGATAAACTTTATGCTTTGCTCCTCACAAATCCTCGAAAAGTGCGCATTTTCTGAGAGAAAACCATACCCGGGATGAATGGCGTCGGCATTGGTAATCTCTGCAGCGGAGATGATATTGGGAATTTTTAAATACGATTCCGCACTGGACTCAGGACCAATGCAAACCGCTTCATCGGCAAAACGCACGTGCAAACTCTCCGCATCAGCTGAACTGTAAACGGCTACCGTCTTAATCCCCATTTCCCTACAGGTGCAAATGATGCGCAGAGCGATCTCGCCGCGATTGGCTATTAGAATTTTATTAAACGCCTTTGCCATGGTCTCGCTAGGCCTTAGAGGGGTCAACCAGAAATAGCGGTTGATCGTATTCCACAGGGGAGTTATCCGCCGCCAATACCTCAACGATTTTACCGGCTACTTCGCTCTCTATTTCATTGAAGAGTTTCATCGCTTCAATGACGCAGACCACATCGCCCGGCCCTACTTCGCTACCCACCTTTACAAAGACCTCTTTATCGGGTGAAGGACGGCGGTAAAAAGTACCTATCATCGGAGACTTAATGGTGATGAGCCCACCGTTGGATTCTCCTTCCTCCTTTTCTCCAGGCGTCTCGACGCGACTCTTCTGCGGGGCTTCAGCACCTGGAGCCTGTTGGGGTACGACAGGTTGAAAACTCGGAGCAGGGAATGCCTGGGTGGCAGTCTGTGGATCTCGCTCAGCGCTGGTTTTAATCGTGATCTCAAAGTCGGCTGTTTTGAGTTTTATCTCACCGACGCCCGACTTGGCGACAAACTTTATCAGGCTTTGTATTTCTTTCAAATCCATAGTATAGGGCAAAAGATTGGTCTTGTCAGAGCCAAATTTAGAAATATTCCACAAGCCCTCGCTTAAAAAGGTCGATCAAGACTCAATCTGCTGTGTCCTCAGCAGCCACCAGCCGCTTACCCCTGTAGTACACCTCGCCTTCATACCAATACGCGCGATGCATCAAATGGGTTTCACCCGTAGTCGGACAGGTGGCCAAGCTCGGCGCAGCCGCCTTGTAGTGGGTGCGCCTCTTATCTCTCCTCGTCTTGGATTGCTTGCGTTTGGGATGTGCCATCGCACCAAATCTTTAGTTTACCCAATCTTTTATCCCTCCCTACCGAGTCCATTAAATGCCATACTTCAGATTTCAGCTCACCCCCCTTTACATAGACAAAACCCAGGGTTCTCAAGGCCGAGCTGTGCAAAGCCTGTGTAGAGAAAAACAAAGCCTTATCATTTGATTTCAAACTCAAATTTGGGAGGCAAAGGTAAAAAATTTTATATCAATCCACCTTATGCTGGCTTCTGTAACCCGATTTCGAGTCCGATGCTTCCATTTTGCGGTTTCCATAGATCTCGATAGCGGTAAAAATGGCTCGCTCATAAGAGCCGGTCGAAGCGACCCCCTTGCCAACGAGGTCGTAAGCTGTACCGTGATCGGGAGCCGTTCGGATGCGATTCAGTCCGGCCGTAAAGTTTACCCCTTCGTCAAAGGCCAAAGTTTTAAACGGAATTAACCCCTGATCGTGATACATGGCCAAAACCCCATCAAAATCGCGGTACATCCCGCTGCCGAAAAAACCATCGGCGGGATAGGGGCCAAAAACACATAGGCCCCGATCAAACCAATCATCGATAACCGGCGCGACGATCTGCTGATCCTGATCGCCCATCAGCCCGCGATCGCCCGCGTGCGGATTCAGGCTCAATACGGCGATCTTGGGCTTGTGGCAAACGAAATCTCGCACCAGAGTTTGACTCATCACACCAATTCCATCCCGAATCGCTTCCCGATTTATACTTTGGGTCACTTGGGAAAGGGGAATGTGTCCGGTAACCACGGCCAGCTTTAGCCTTTCTGAAACCAAAAACATAAGGCTTTCCCCCGCCAGCTCGCTTTGCAGGTATTCGGTATGCCCGGGAAAGGAGAATGCATCGCTGTGAATGCTGTGCTTATCGACCGGCGCGGTAACCAATACGTCTATGCTGCCGCGGGACAGCGCCTGCGTAGCTGCTTGTAAAGACTTGAATGCGTATGCACCAGCCGTTCGAGAGGCTGTACCCATTTCAATACGAACCGGCTTCTGCCAAATATTCACGCAATTTATCCGACCCGATATCGCATTTTCAGCTGTGTCAATACCCATTACCTTTAGATCGCTGCCCAGCACTTTCTTATAATACGAAATCGATTTGGTCGAACCGAATAGGATGGGCGTACAAAGCGTCTCCATGCCAGGCTTGGAAAATGTACGAATGAAGAGTTCAAGCCCAATACCGTTTAAATCCCCCGTCGTCACACCTACTTTAATCACGCCATCTCTTCTCAATGCCATAACATTTGCTAATTTTACAAAGATAATTAAAAACCCAGGCCATGTTTGCAGGAATTGTCGAAGGCTTGGCTGTGGTGCAAGCGCTGAAACGCGAAAGGGATAGCCTACACATCACATTGCAGAGCGAGCTCACGTCCGCCTTACACATAGGCCAGAGCTTGAGCCACAATGGCATTTGTCTAACCGTAGTAAGCACAAATGAAGACAGTTACAACGTAACAGCTGTGCGCGAAACCTTAGAAAAATCAAATCTAAGCGATTGGCAAAGAGGCGATGCCGTCAACTTGGAACGCTGTCTCAAGCTGGGTGATCGCTTGGATGGACATATGGTGCAAGGCCACGTAGACCAAACGGCTCGCTGTGCATCCATCGTCGATGAGAAAGGGAGCGCCCGATTCACCTTTGCATACACCCCACAGAAATACCGCACCGTAGAAAAGGGATCCATAGCGGTAAACGGGGTTAGCCTAACCGTCTTAGACAGCGAGATCGACCGCTTTAGCGTAGCCGTTATCCCCTATACTTATGAACGCACAAACTTCCATCAAATCAAAGAAGGAGATAGGGTAAATCTGGAGTTCGATATCTTGGGAAAATACATAGCCGAATGGGTTCATAAATAGGTAAAACACAGGTAACTCAAACTGGGATCATGCCTATTTTTAAGCTGTTTAACCTCCGGGATCGGATCTTTCTATCCATTGTGTCAGTGGTTGTGATCAGCTCACTGTTCACGGCTTTGGTGGTCGTTTTCCACTTTCAAAAAACCAATGACAAATACCACAATTCGCGCTTGGAACGAAAGGAATCGATCATTCGATTAAATATCGATTACATCATTGCACAATCACCTGAAAATGCAACACCGAGGAACATACCATCCATGCTGGAAGGAAGCATTTTCAAGCTGTCTCAAATCAACGAAGTGGAAATCAACATTTTTAGTCTAAGCGGTGATTTACTCATCTCTTCAGACCCCCCTTTAATCGCCAGTGATAGGCGCAGCAAAATTCCAGCTGGCGTTCTAGCACAACTCAGCAAAAAACCGCAGGTTAGAGTACGGGATAACAAGCGAGCCGGTGATACCCGTACGAATCGCTCTGCCTATTCCTTCATTTACAACCTCGACCACCAACCCGTCGCCATTTTAAATCTGTCCTATATGCAAGGCAATACATTCCTGGTGGAGGAGCTCCACGCTTTTCTAAAAGATATCAGCGTCACTTATCTGTTCATCATAATCGGCTCCATCTTTTTGTCCTTATACCTTTCTAAATCGATTACAAAGCAATTGGAAATCATTCAAAACCGTCTGAAAAGGACACAGTTGACTCGACGGAATGAACAGATTAAATACGATCGGCACGATGAAGTACGCCCACTGATAGATGCTTACAACGAAATGCTGGTCGAATTGGAACAGAGTACGGAGTCGCTCGCCAAAACAGAGCGCGAATACGCCTGGCGCGAGATGGCCAGACAGGTTGTGCACGAGATAAAAAACCCACTTACACCCATGCGTTTGATGGTTCAAAACTTCATGCAGCGATACAATCCCACTGCTGTGGACGCCAAGCAAAAGCTATCGGATTTTTCCAAATCCATGATACGGCAAATCGACACCCTTTCCGCTATTGCTTCCGCTTTTTCAGACTTCGCCCGGATGCCTACACCCATCGACGAAGTTCTTGCCTTAGATCCGTCATTGGCCAAGGCTTTGGACCTCTTTGACAGTCGAGCTGTCTCCTTTGAACCCGGTGCCAAAGGCGTGGCGATCTTCATGGACAAGTCACAATTTAACCGTTTGATTACCAACGTTTTAAAAAATGCCCTGCAAGCCATTCCAGCAGGTAGAAAACCAGAAATCTACATCCGTTCTTCGGCGAAAAACGCCTATGCGGTCATTGAGATCCAAGACAATGGCTCCGGCATTCCAGCCGACCGCAAAGAATTGATCTTTGAGCCGCAATTCACCACCAAATCCAGCGGCATGGGGCTGGGTTTGGCCATAGTTAAAAGAATCGTCAAGAGCTACGGCGGCAAAATCCATTTCAAAACCAAACCCGGTTCGGGCAGTTCTTTTTATATTGAACTCCCCATTGAAAAGATGAAGACATGAGCGATGACAAAGCGGTGCATTCGAGGGATTTGGATAAAATCCGAATCCTGCGCATCAACCGACCCGAAAACCTGAACGCCCTGAACAAGCCCACCATCGAAGCCTTGCACGACGCGGTTCGGAAAGCTGAAGAAGCAGCAGATATCCGAGTGGTTATCCTGACCGGAAGCGGTGACAAGGCCTTCGTCGCCGGCGCAGACGTCAAAGAATTCTCTGGTTTTAATGCCTCACAAGGGACAGAGCTGGCGCGCAAGGGCCAGCAAATGCTATTCGATGCCATCGAAAATTTGAGCAAACCCGTCATAGCAGCCATCAACGGCTTTGCGCTGGGCGGCGGATTGGAGTTGGCTATGGCATGCCACATACGGGTGGCTGCTGAACAGGCCCGACTGGGCTTACCCGAGACTGCACTGGGGTTGATTCCCGGATACGGCGGTACCCAGCGATTGCCTCAGCTGGTCGGAAAGGGAAAAGCGATGGAAATGATCTTAACCGGTGCTGCGATCAGCGCAAAGCAGGCTCTGGCATGCGGCCTGGTCAATTACACCACGGCGCGTAAAAAACTATTGGAAAAATGTGAGGAAATCGCCGCCGAGCTCATTCAAAATGCCCCTCAAGCACAGGCGGCTGCCATTCGTGCAATCCATGCCGGGTTCCCCCGACAAGGGTTTGAGGCAGAAATCCAGGCATTCGGCAAATGCTTTGGCACGGAAAATGGTAGGGAGGGAATCCGGGCTTTCTTAGAGAAGCGGAAGCCGAGCTTTTAGGCAGGGACGGGCGTGAACAACAGACTACAGCCCTATTTTTCTGGTGTTGGACTGAAAGGGAACGCCTTTTGTATTCATCCCTTTGCCATGTGAAATTTGAAAAAGGGGCTTGCGCCGCCCTGCGGTGTCCCGAGTGCAAAATCCCAATCACAACATCGATCAAATTGGGAGCAGTTTGAAGAGCGGGACTTATTTTTTACCTTTGTCCTGGTGGGGTTGCATTTTGAAAGGCGTCCCCGTGTTTTCGTGCTCATCCCTGCGTGTGGGTTTGAAAGCAGAACCTCTTCGTCCCTGTGGTCAGCTGCGTTTAACCCTTCCATACTTGGGAAGCATCTGAAAGACGAAGGATATTTTTTGATTTTATCCTTTTCCAGCGCTGAGACACCGCTTTGTGGTGCGTTTATTTTTGGTACTGGCTTCTCGCGGAGTTCTAAGTGGATTGGGGGTGTTTCGGGTGTTTGCCATTATGAGAGAGCTGTCCATCGGTCTTATTTTTTGCCTTTCTCCCTGCGTGGCGGTTTGAAAAAGGGCTTATTTCTCAGCCTTTGTCCTGTGATCAGCTGCAGGGGCTCTTACGCAAAGCGACCCGGGCCTACATCATCGAGGGCTATACGGGCTATATGATGATTTTAGAGCTACACCGCTGAACCCCAATCCATCGCTACTGGAGAGGCAGGCCGATTGGCGCCGCTGATCCCTATCGAGAGGAAGGCGCTTCTCCCTCAATCCAAAGGCTCGATGGAAACGTACGAACGATCGTTTTTAGACTTTTTGAAAACGACTCTCCCCGCTCGCAATGCAAAAAGGGTGTGGTCTTTGCCCATGCCTACATATTCGCCCGGATGGTGCCCGGTACCGCGCTGGCGGACCAAGATGTTGCCGGCTTTGGCCAACTGACCGCCAAAGATCTTGACGCCGAGGCGCTTTGATTCCGATTCCCTGCCGTTTCTGGAGCTACCGACTCCTTTCTTATGTGCCATGGTTTCGCATATTTGGCGCTCTCAGTTATCCTTACCGGTCTCTAAGCGATCTTGTAATTCCTTCAACTCGTCCCACTTGCCCTCAGCAGCGAGCCGTGCTTGTTCAGGCCAGGTAGCCGGGTTGCGCGAAGCATAACGACTGCCCGCATGGGCTAATATCTCTTTTAACTGCGACACAGTTGCCTCAGCCAATTTGGCAAAGGCATCCACACCGGCCCCGGCCAATACTTCAGATATCTTAGGGCCGATGCCTTCTATTTTTTTCAAATCGTTCGGCCGGGCTTTGGCAGTGGCTCGCTCAGTTTGGACATGCGAGGGCCTGGTATGCAGCGATTGGATCTCAATCTCGGTAAGGGGCTGCCTGTGACCGTTTTTTTTGCGATACCCCTTCCTCCGATTCTTCTTAAAGACGATTTTTTTATCGGCCCTCAAATGCGCCAATATTTTCGCAGATACAGAAACACCCGACAAAGTGGGACAGCCTATACCGATGGCATCCCCCTCTGCAGTGAGCAAAACGCGGTCTAGGCTTACCACTTCTCCAACGTCGCCCTGCAGGCGGTTCACATAGAGCTTTTGATCGGGCTCGACCTTATATTGCAGCCCCGCTATTTCTACAATGGCATACATAGGCCCTGCCTTTTATTCAGGGCTGCAAATATAAAAAAACGCTTTGAATTTTGGTTTCCCCGAACTCAATCCAAGGCGTGTTTCATGCGTTTGAAGGCTTCTCGCAATGCCGCTTCAGAAGCGGCATAGGAAATGCGCAGGCCATTGGCTGTACCAAAGGCTTCGCCAGCAACGGTAGCCACGCCCGCGTGTTCGAGCAAATACAGGCTCAAATCCCATGCACGCCCGATCTGCGTGCCGCGGTAGGCCTTACCGAAACACTTGGAAACATCGGGAAAAATATAAAAAGCGCCATCTGGCAACAGGGTCTGAAACGCTTTGATCTCTCGCGCCTGAGCGATTACCAAATCCCTTCTCCGCCTAAAGGCATCGACCCTATATCGGATTTTCTTCGGGTCCGCTTCCAAAGCGGTAATGGCCGCGCGTTGTGCGATGGCATTGGCATTAGCGGTAAGCTGCCCTTGCAGCTTGGTACAGGCATCGGCCAGCCATTTGGGCGCTCCCATATAGCCGATGCGCCATCCGGTCATGGCAAAGGCTTTGGAAAGCCCATTTACCGTAACCACGCGGTCAGCGATCTGTGCAAACCGTGCCAGGCTCTGGTGTACATTCCCGTAATGGATGTGTTCGTAAACCTCATCGCTCACCGCGATCACTTGTGGATGGCGCGCCAAGACAGCAGCCAAAGCGGCGAGCTCTCGCTCGGTGTAGGCACTGCCCGACGGATTGGCTGGCGAGCTGAAGAGGAATAGACGCGTCCTACCGCTCAAAGCCGATTCCAATTGTTCGGCCGTGATTTTAAAGCGATTTTCTAAAGTAGTCGGCACGGTGACAGGCACCCCCTCAGCCAGGCGTACCAGCTCGGGGTAACTGACCCAATAGGGGGCAGGAATAACCGCTTCATCACCGGGGTTCAGGATTGAAAGGCAAAGGTTCGCCAACGACTGTTTGGCACCGGTGGAGACCACAATTTGGTCGGGTTCGTATGCCAATCCGTTATCTCGTTTAAACTTGTGTGCGATGGCCGCGCGCAGCTCGGGATAGCCAGCCACCGGCGTATAGTGGTCAAAGTGTCCATCGATGGCTGCTTTAGCGGCTTCTGCGATGAATTGGGGGGCGCTAAAATCGGGTTCGCCCAAGCTCAAATCGATGACATCCCGCCCCTGCGCTATGCACGCGCGCACTCGGGCAGCCATAGCCAAAGTAGCTGATTCAGACAGAGTCGCGATGCGTTTCGAAGGCTGATGGATCATCTGAGCTGCGAATAAGGCGCAAAAATAACCAAGATTTTGTCTCCCCACCCATTCTCTCGTTTTTTATTCCTTTGCAAAGAAAGCCGATGCGATGCGCGACATACAGCGCTATTTTCCAGACTTAAGCCCCGTCCAAATCCAACGGATAGCGGCACTCAAAGCGCTGTACGACTATTGGAATGCACGGATCAATGTGATTTCCCGAAAAGACATAGCCGCGCTATACACCCGGCACGTATTGCACGCCTTGGGCATCGCCAAGGTACAAGCCTTCTCAGCCGAAAGCCAAATCTTAGACCTGGGCACAGGGGGCGGTTTTCCCGGCATACCCTTAGCCATCCTATTGCCCCAAACCCATTTTTACCTCGTCGATTCCATCGGGAAAAAGATTAAGGTGGTTCGAGAAATCGCCGCCGCATTGGGGTTGGAAAACCTGAGGGCAGCCCCCATACGGGCTGAAAATGTCGAAGGTACCTACGACTTCGTCATCAGCCGAGCGGTCGCCCCCATGCCCAAACTCGTATCCTGGGTGCAGCAAAAGATTCGAAAGCCGAGCCGGCACGACTTGGAAAACGGGATTCTATCCCTCAAAGGGGGGGATTTGAGCGCGGAGTTAAAAGGATTTCCACAGGCGCGGGTATTTCCGCTTTCCACCTATTTTGCAGCGCCGTTTTTTGCTCGCAAAAAGGTCGTACACATCCCCCTTTAAAAACCCATCACACAACTTGGGCATCCACCAAATGGATCGCTCAGCTAAGGGCTGCTTGCATCCCAGGCCCGCTTTTGATGAAACGTGCCATAGGGAGATGGGTGAGATGAAAAAACGGTTTGGGCACATGGCAAGACAAGTGAGGACGCGTACGAGAAACCAAGCGGGCTTAGAAAGATGATTGACAAAGGGGTGAGCCGAGCGGGAAAGGGAAGTTTAAACCGCTTGAGAAATAAAAAAAGGAGCATAAGACAGTATGAGAAGGACGATTAGAAGGCCCAAGAGAAAGAGCGGAAAGACCAAAGGGAAAAGCAATAAAAGCAACAAAATGAGGGGCGATGGGACAGCCATGCAAACAGGCGAGACGAGACAGCCCAAGCGTTCGCTACATCCACCCATTCACTAGGGTTTTATATGTCTATGACGACACCACGGCCGGGTGAAATCGCCCCGCTCAATCCAGCTTGGCGCATTGATTTTTAAAGCCTTTGTTGTTGCCTGCCCCTAGTTCCCAAACCGATGAGAAAAAATATTCCCGTTTGGGTTGCAACCTTCTTTACAAAATGCCGAACACTGCAAAAATTTTAAGCGAGGATTTATGGGATTTTGAAAATTTATAAATCCCCAATATATATTCTATATTATATCTAAACCTAAAATGCAATGGCCTCCTCAACAGCGAATAAATTATGAAAAATATATGGTTATGTGCAATCGGCGCACTCCTGTTTACCGGCTGCAACTCAGACGACCGCGTGATAACACCGGATAAACAAACCCAAACGACTCAAAAGCTGCACTTTGCTTTGAAAATCCATAGCAATAACCTCATCGACCGAATCCATTCCTATATGATCCGCAAAGCCGCGAATCCACAATCAAATCCTCTTCTTAATTCATACATAACGCTTACATATCAACCCGACATAGAGGGTCTAAAAGATGACGATATGAGATTTGCCAAGGACGTGAAATTATCGGTTGATGAGAATGGCATTTCACAAGCCTTAGAATTGAGTACGGGCAGTTATTTTATATCTGCGTTTAAGGTGATGAACAAGGGTACAGATCTCAAAGAACTCACTGAGGACGATTATCCGAGCTTCGAGGCAGACGAACTGCCCATTAACTTTACCGTTGAACCCGAGATGAGTAACCCTTATATTCCAGTTGGGGTAGTTCCCATAAGCGATTTTGCTTCGGGATATACTACTGCTGCTGAAGAATCCAAATCAGTTGAGATATCAATAAGCGGATTTACGTCAAGGTGGCTGGTAATTCACCTACAGGTTCAAGAATTACTAAGGAGGAAAGGACGTTTATATAGATAACTATACATTGACCATCAAAAGAGGTGACGATATAATTGAAACGTTTCCTCCTTACGCTTTTGATAGCCCGGAAGATGATACGACTTACCATAAACTTTTACACGACACCCGCAAAAAAGATGATTTCCAATTGTTCGTAACAAAGATAGAAGAGGATGTTACGCGCACGGGACGCCCCACCATAAAATACGCCGATTTGTCGAATGAACACGACTCATATGGAAGACCTTACTCCGTCTATCCTCACATGATTTACATAGCCGGTAAACTGAGGGTTATTTAATCGATTGTAAAGGGCGACTCCGCCATCTAATGGGCATATGCCAATCGAGCAATTGACAAATCCAAACCGGAAGATTTGCTAATGATGACATGCGTTTTGAATACACGGACGAGCCGATTACGCAGGTGCCGCTGGAATCGTGAAAGCATTTGCTCTACCAATCTATTGGGCGCGGTTTTATACGTCTAACGAAGCCCTATTCAGGTGGACATGGCCTATCCCCAGCCCTCCCAACTCGTCGATTTTCAAAGCCCCCATGTACTTTCCGTCTCTCAGGCTCCAAACTACCAGGGAATGAGCTGTCCATCTTCCACTTTAAAGGTGCGTGAAGGGTACTTGTTGATCAGGATGTAATCGTGCGTAGCCATTAAAACCGTCGTGCCATTTGCCGTATTGATCTTTCGCAGCAGCAGTAAAATGCCTTCCGAGGTGCTGGGGTCTAAGTTTCCGGTGGGCTCATCGGCTATGATGAGTGGGGGGTCGTTGAGAATCGCACGGGCAATAGCGACGCGCTGCTGCTCACCAGCCGATAAATTATGCGGCATGGATGCTTTTTTGTCCACGAGATTTACGCAGTCCAGTACGGCCACAATCTTTTCCCTTATGGCTTTCCTATCTCTCCAGCCCGTAGCCTTCAACACAAATCTAAGGTTGTCATATACGCTTCGGTCGGCCAACAACTGAAAATCCTGGAAGACAATTCCCAACTTTCGGCGCAGCCGTGGAATGTTGCGCTCTTTTAAACGCTCGAGCCCATAACCGGCCACCTCTCCCCTTCCCGATCGCAAAGCGACATCGCCGTACAAGATTTTCAAGAGGCTGCTCTTTCCCCCCCCGGTTTTGCCTACGAGATAAAAGAAATCGCCTTTTTCCAACCTGAGGTCAACCCCTGCCAATACCTTTCGATCGCCTTGAAAGACATCTACGCCTTCTAATAAAACCAAGGGCTTTTCCCGCTGCATCGGCTCGATTTTTCAAGCTACAAATCTAAGAGAAAAGTCTTTGCCAGTTGGCACAAACCCGCCATCGAAACAAAACTCTTCATCGACACAAAGCCGCTATCGAAGCAAAACCGCCGAAAGCCCACTTCAAAAGGGTGACGTTGAAAGAGGACGGTCGCAAAATTCAATCCAAGGGTCAAAAGTCTTGGGTTATAATTTCGTACATTTGTCTGCTTTAAAGCGAACGACAACAGCAGATCCCATGCGAGAAGAAAGGGGAAACAACAGCTATTCAGCCGACAGTATTCAGGCTTTGGAAGGCATCGCGCACGTGCGCATGCGCCCCTCGATGTACATCGGCGATGTGGGTGCACGCGGCTTGCACCACCTGGTATATGAAGTGGTGGACAACTCCATCGACGAGGCCCTGGCCGGCCATGCCGATCGAATAGCGGTGGTGATAAACGAAGACAACTCCATTACGGTAAAGGACAACGGCCGGGGTATCCCAGTGGATTTACACAGAAAAGAAGGGATTTCCGCGCTCGAGGTGGTCATGACCAAGATCGGCGCCGGCGGCAAGTTCGACAAGGACTCCTATCAGGTGTCTGGCGGTCTGCACGGGGTAGGTGTTTCCGTGGTAAACGCGCTTTCCACCCGCTTAAGAGCAGAAGTGCACCGCGATGGCAAAATCTGGGTGCAGGAATACGCCATCGGAAAACCGCTCCACGAGGTAAGAGAAGTAGGCCACACCGCTGAAAGGGGCACGACCATCCGTTTTTTACCCGATCCCGATATTTTTGATGTCTTGGTTTACAATTATGACACGCTCTCAGCGCGTTTGCGCGAGCTCTCTTTTCTGAACCGGGGCATTCGCATTTCGCTGACAGATGAGCGAAAGACCGATGGCGATGGAAACTTTGAACGCGAATCCTTTTATTCCGAAGGTGGGTTAAGGGAATTTGTCAATTATATAGACGGCAACCGTGAAAAGCTCATGCAGCAGGTGATGTACATGGAAGGCGAGCGAGACGGCATTCCCGTAGAAATAGCCATGCGCTACAACACCTCTTTTACGGAGAACATCCACACCTATGTCAACAACATAAACACCCACGAAGGGGGTACCCATCTGTCGGGCTTTCGACGAGCGCTGACCCGAACCCTAAAAAGGTATGCAGATGAATCCGGCATGCTGGCAAAGGAAAAGGTAGCGATCAACGGCGATGATTTTCGCGAGGGCCTAACGGCCGTCATTTCGGTCAAAGTGATGGAGCCCCAGTTTGAAGGACAGACCAAGACCAAGCTGGGCAACAAGGAAGTCGGCGGTGTGGTCGATCGCATCGTGGGCGAAATGCTCAGCAACTATTTGGAAGAAAATCCCACTGAGGCCAAGCGAATCGTGGAGAAGGTGATTTTGGCTGCACGCGCACGCGCCGCCGCTAAAAAAGCACGAGAAATGGTACAGCGCAAGACCCCGATGGGTGGATCTGACCTACCGGGGAAATTGGCCGATTGTACGTCTCGCAACCCGGAACTGAGCGAAATTTATCTCGTAGAAGGAGACTCGGCCGGCGGCACAGCCAAACAAGGCCGCGACCGCATGTTTCAAGCGATCTTGCCGCTGCGGGGTAAAATTTTGAACGTGGAAAAAGCCATGCAACACCGGGTCTTTGAAAATGAAGAACTCCGAAATATCTTTACGGCACTCGGCGTCTCCATCGGCACCCCAGAAGACAGCAAGGCGCTAAACCTGTCCAAACTCCGCTACCACAAGATCATCATCATGACCGATGCCGATGTAGATGGCTCCCACATATCCACCTTGATCCTAACCTTCTTTTTCCGCTATATGAAGGACTTGATTGAAAACGGACATGTGTACATCGCTACGCCCCCCCTCTATTTGGTGAAAAAGGGAAACCGCAAAGCATACGCATGGAGCGATGCCGCACGCGACCAACTCACCCGAGAAATGGGAGAAAAGGCGAGCGTTCAGCGCTACAAAGGTCTGGGTGAGATGAATGCCGAACAACTCTGGGACACCACCATGAAACCCGAACACCGCACCTTGCGGCAGGTCAGCATCGAGAACGCCACCGAGACCGATCGCATCTTTTCCATGCTCATGGGCGGTGAAGTGCCACCGCGCAGGGCATTTATCGAACGCCATGCGACTTATGCGAATATCGACGCTTAGGTAAAACCCAGCATCAAGGCCGATTGCACCGCTCAGCTTTTCAACAGCCGTACAAAATGCCGGATTCAAGAGAAAACGTTTGGCAAGTCGGCGGGGATTCCCTATCTTTGAAAACAAAAAATGGCACGTACGGAATCCAATATGATCGAACTGGGCACTCGGGCACCGGATTTTACGCTACCCGATATGATTAGTGATACAGAGCTCGCGCTGGCAGATGTGCGGGGTGAAAAGGCGACGGTACTCTTTTTCATCTGCAACCACTGCCCCTTTGTGAAACACGTAAATCCCGAGCTGGTCAAACTAACTGCGGATTACCAGGGGAAAGGAATCGGCTTTGTGGCCATCAACAGCAACGACGTGGAAAATTACCCAGCGGATAGCCCCGAACAGATGAAGGCCGTAGCGGAGCGACTGGGCTATCCCTTTCCCTACCTATACGATGAAACACAGGCTGTAGCCAGGCGTTACCAAGCGGCTTGCACCCCTGACTTTTACATCTTTGACAAAGACTTACAGCTGGTCTACCGGGGACGATTGGACGACGCCCGGCCAGACAATGGCAAACCGCTGACGGGAAAAGACATCCGAGCCGCCTTAGATGCCATCTTGGCAAACCAAGCGGTCTCAGCGAACCAAAAACCCAGCATCGGCTGCAACGTCAAGTGGAAACGGCAGGGATAAAGCTGGATTGTGCGAGGCGCCCTTTGTTTTTATCTGTGGGTGGTGGTTTGAAAAGCAAGTCCTCAGCGCTTCGCTCTTATCCAGCATAAGGGTAAAAAGGGCATTATTTTCTCGGTGTACATCCTTTATGAGGGTTTAAAAAGAAGGCTTATGACCTTATTTTCGGTTTTTGCCTCTATGGGGCGATTTGAAAGAGGCATGTCTTAGCTTTTGGCGTTTGACCTCTTGAGTCGGTTTGAAAAAAAGAGAGACCTATCTCTTGTTCCTGTGCTGTGTCCCGGCTTCAAAAGCCCTATTTTATCGTCAACCGAGCTGGAGTAGCCACACGCTGACCTCTATTTAGATAACCAAGCCTGAAAACCCGTGCACTTTTTATTATCATTGTGTGGCCAAGCGCCCAAGTGGTAAACCGCGATACAGAATGCGTAACTTTGACACGCACCCATACAAGCGCGCTTTTGCCATGATCCAAATCATTTCCTTTGGCTCCCATGCCTATGCCCAATCGTTAGGGCTCCGAGACGAAGTTTTGCGAAAACCCCTTGGGCTTTCCCTACAACACCCCATCGCCTATTTCAAGGGAAACACCTTATGTGGCACCTCAGTCTTACAGGGGGTTGACCCCCACCGCTTGAAACTGCGGGCGGAAAATTGGGCAGCTGAAAACGATTACTCGACCTTAGTGATAGACGCGCGACGAGAATCGATTTCGTTTTACGAGCTCGGAATTCCCCATTGCAAAATGCGAAAAGACGTATGAGCGCACTGATCATAGGGGGCGGAGGCAGGGAGCACGCCATCGGTTGGAAGTTGAGACAGAGCCGGCAATCGCCTGAACTGTACTTTGCACCCGGAAATGCAGGCACGGCACAGATCGGCACCAATATCGATAGGCAAAGCGTTCGAGAATTGACTGATTTTGCCAAAAGTAAACGGATCGAACTAACCGTGGTGGGGCCAGAGGCTTGGCTGGCGGCGGGCATCGTCGATGCTTTTCAGGCTGAAAAACTGCCGATATTCGGCCCGGATAAACGCTGCGCCCAACTGGAGAGCAACAAGGTATTTGCAAAGGGCTTTATGAAGGCCTACGGAGTTCGGACGGCCCCCTTTGAAAGCTTTGCCGATGCGGATACCGCCAAGGCTTACTCAGATGGAAAGCGCTTTCCAATGGTGATCAAAGCCAGTGGGTTAGCGGCTGGAAAAGGAGTAATAATCGCACAAAACCCAAGTGAAGCCAAACAGGCCATCGATGAAATCATGACTGAAAAGCGCTTTGGCGAAGCAGGGGCAGAAGTGGTGATCGAGGAATTCCTAGAAGGGGATGAAATCTCTGTACTCTCCATCTTTAACGGCGCGGAAATCATCCCCTTGCGCGCGGCCAAAGACTACAAAAAAATAGGGGCGGGCGAAACGGGACCCAACACCGGTGGCATGGGCGCTATCGCGCCCAACCCCCATTTCACCCCAGCGGTTGAAAGAGCTTTTGAAACCGACGTTTTACAACCGACGCTAAAGGGCCTATTAAGCGAAGGGCTCCTCTTTTCGGGCATTGTATTCTTCGGGCTGATGTGCACGAAAAAAGGGATATACCTGCTCGAATACAACCTGCGTCTCGGCGACCCGGAAACGCAGACACTATTGCCTTTACTCGACGCGGATTTGCTGCAAATCATTCGAGACGCCACAGCGGGTGAGCACTTTACGCTCAGCTGGAAAGACCGATGCGCTTGCACGGTCGTTCTGGCCAGTGGTGGCTACCCGGAATCCTACCCAACCGGAATGGAAATCACCGGCTTAGACCAGGTGGAAAATACGGTTTTTGTGGCCGGCGCCAAAGCGGCGGGAGAACGGCTCATCGCTTCGGGCGGACGCGTGCTCAACGTAACCGCTTTGGGAAAGGACGCAGCAGAAGCCCGAGAAAAAGCCTACGCAGACGTGAAAAAGATCCGATTCAAGGGCAGCTACTACCGAAGCGATATAGGGGGTTGACAAAGGGTTAATCCAAGCGGGCTCAGACTAACTGGCCAAAGGGAAAAAGCAAAGAGAGCAGGCCGCTTTTTCAAGGCGAAAGGTAAGGATAAACCCCGCTTTTCAGACCGCTCCAATTTGATCTTTTAAAGGCGCAATTGGGCTTCTATTCACCTCAAAAGAGCGAGCAAAAAGATAAAAAGGCAACCCCACTAAAGACAGCCTCACAAAAGATAAAGCACGCAAAGGGATAAGTTGCACAAGGGACGAGTTACACAGAGAATAAGGCACGAGATGAGTTTTACGAACGATGTTCTTAAACCACGCCAAAAGTCTGGCTTTTCATCGGGCTGCTATAGCCATGGGAGACAAACACAAAAACAAGCCCACAAAGGATAAGCCACACAAAACATGGGCTATGCCAAATAAGCGTTGCACAGAAGACGAGCCGAGCAAGAGACAATCCGCACAAGGCAAGCCCCCTCAGACCACAGATTAGAATAAAAAACGCTTTTAAGCCGATCCACAGGAGGCCAAGAGTCAGCAGAGCCAGCTCCAAGACCAACACCAAAGACAGGTACGACCCGCCAAACCCGCTCAAAAGGTCAAAGTCAAAAAGCAAGTCACGCAAAAGACAAATGCCAAAAATACTCCTTTTCAGATCATCGTGGAAACGAACACCAAAGAGATGAGCCCTTTTCTCAAACTGCCACAAAGAGATAAACACAAAGACAAGCCCTATACCCCAACATGCAAGAGGGCAAGAGTTTGCGATAAGCGCCCATGGGTGCGAGAAAGAGATCGAAAAGGGATTTTCAGCAAAATGATTACATTTGCCCTTGAGCCTGTTGCCTAAACGATGACTGAGGTGGCATTATACCCTTTGAAATTCAAACCCATAGGCGTACCCAAGATTTGGGGTGGCCACAGGCTTTGCACCCTACTAAATAAAGGGTTTGGGAGTGAACGGATCGGGGAAAGCTGGGAAATTGCGGATTTGGGTGATCGCGTTTCGACAGTGGCGAGCGGTCCTTTAAAGGGAAAGTCCATCCGGTCGCTCATCGGTGCGTATCGAGCCGATTTGATCGGTGAGAAAGCCTATGCCCATGGCGACAGCCGGTTCCCGCTGCTCATCAAATTGATCGATGCCGAAAAACCCCTTTCCATCCAGGTGCACCCCCCTGATGCACTGGCAAAGGCCCGCCACCAATCGGCGGGCAAAACCGAGATGTGGTACGTGATACACGCAGCGCCAAACAGCGAGTTAATCCTGGGCTTTTCCCATACCATCGACGAGCAGGCATACCTCGAAAACCTCGAGCGCAAAACTTTGGAGAACATACTGCAAAAGCGAAAGGTAAGAGCGGGCGATTGGTTTTACTTGCCCGCCGGGCGGGTGCACGCCATAGGGGCTGGCGTCCTCTTAGCGGAAATTCAACAAAATTCCGATATCACCTACCGAATTTACGACTACGACCGAAAGGATCCCAAAACGGGCAAAAAGCGGGAACTGCATACCGAACTGGCCCTGGCTGCCATCGATTTCAGTTCAGTGGGCGTCCAGCCAATCCATGACCAAAGCCTGATATGCCCTTACTTCAAGGTTGAGTTGCTAAGGCTGACCAAGCGCGTGGACAGGAAAAACCGCGAAGATTCCTTTATCGTCTTCACCGGCGCTGCCGGTAGCTCATATTTGAACGTGGATGGAACCCTTACGCATCTGACGTTTGGGGAAACCGTTTTGCTACCGGCAAAGTTTAAACATTTCAGCCTGGAACCGGCCGAGGAGACGAGCCGAGTGCTCCAGATTACAGCCTAAGCACCGTAGCAAATGAAGCGGTTTGGGCATGCCGCTGGATCAGCGGATTCAAAAGGCGTAACACAGGCTTAACAAAATATGGGTTTGGGCGGTTTTTAACCGAACGGGATCGGGAATATCAACGAGATCTTGCGAACCCACATAAAAGATGTGGTAATCCCGCTTTTGATATGCGTAATCACCCGATAGATCAAGCCTGAGATTCGGTGAGAAGCGATAGCCCATACCCGCAGCGGCGCTCCACAAGTCCCCAACGGTCGGATAATCGGACTCATCTTTGTAGGGGGACTGCTCCCACCTAACGCCCAACCGAAGGCTGGCATTTTTTACGCGCTTTTCAATCCCCAGTCGCAGGTTGGAGGTGGACCGAATGCGATGGGTAATCGCATCATTCTCGTCTCTAAAATCGTTATTCGGGCTGAGGTGCATACTCGCATAGCCCTTTCGATAGTAATCGAGATCGACGAAAGCAGATTTCCCAAAGACATAGGCGACACTCGCATTCCGCCGGTCAGGGGTTCTCAAATCATACTCGAAATAGCTCGGTGCGCCTTCCGAATCGGTAAAGTCCTCTCGCATATCATGATACCATTTTGGTGTGATATAGGACAAGCCAAAGCGAAGGTTGGTCGGCGTTTTATACAAGAGACCCAGCGCAAAGGAAAACCCAGTGCCCTCAGTGTGTTCAGTGGTTTCATCGGACAGCTGCTCACCTGAATCAGCCGCTCTGGAAGGCGATTCCAATTCGTAACCGATATAGGTGTTTCCATAGCGAATCGCATGCGCGTTCAAAGAGATGCCGAAATAAAAGCGGTCACTCAGGTCGATAGCACCCATAAAATTCACCTCATCCTTGCCCCCACGGGTCGTCTTTTGATACCCATCGAATCGTATTTGTGAAGGCGCTGCTGGCCAGGTGATAGATCCATACCTCGGCGCATCGATGTATAAACTCCGGCTGTAATCGGCATCCAACTGATAGTTGATACCCAATGCCAGGCGGCTTACCACAGGGTTGTCTGCAACCGGTACGGCAAACACCAAGCCGAGCTGGTTCAAATTGAAGTTTGCCCGATCGGCCGTATTGCTGTACCCCTGATCAGCGTGAAAACCGGCTCGGTTGTGATACAGCCTGACCCCCGTTGTCAGGCTGAATTCCGGTCTGATAAATACAGCGAGACCGGCCGGATTTGTCACAGCAGCGCTCACATCGCCGCCCAGGGCGCCCATGGAACCGCTGAGCGCCCGAAAGCGAGCGGTTCCGCGCACGGGACTAGCCGAAAACAGAATAGACTGATCTACGTAATGCATCTCGCTTTGCGCCATCCCCTGAAGCGAAACAGCCAGAGCACCGAAGAGGAAAAGAGATTTTTTCACAGATGGATATATACTTTGCGTTTTTCTGGTGTGACGGTTAGAGCAACGGGCTGTACACGGGTGTGAAATCCGGGCGTCCAACGCATTGGAAGGCGGTCACTTCCGATGCCGGTGTATTCTGCTATCATACCTGATGGCTTTGGAATAGGTACGCGTGGGTGGGGCTCGGCGATGCGTCCCGCTATCCGGCCTGAGATTTTTGGATCGGCTACGAACAGGTGCGGTTTGGCGATATACCCGGCTATCGTATCTCGGGTTTTTAAAATACCTATGCGTAGGTGGGACTCGGCGATATACCCGGCTATCGTATCTCGGGTTTTTGGAATACCTACGAATAGATGCAACAGGGCGCCAAATCCAGTCACCAGCGGTGTAGGGTACGGCCAAAGACCAGCCGACACCCCAGCCCGGCCAAATTCGGTGATAATACCCCGAGTAATAGCGGAGGTAAAAACAATCCCAGCTGCCATACCACGGATAAGTCCAATCCCAAGCGCTCCAACCGCCATACAGATAGGGGTACGCATAAAGACCCAAGCCCTCGTCGTATATGTTGATGTGATAGTCGCCGTTCGCGCTTAGATTGGGATGGGATTCCATCTCGGCTCGGTGGGAATCATCGTAATTTTTCAAGTCGATGTCCGTACCGTAATAAGTCTGTGGGATAGGTGAAGAATGGTTGTCCGCGCGCTCGTATCGCGCTTTCCACTGCCCTTTTTCAGAACGGTAACCCTCATCCCCACCAGTCGCATAGATCCCATCTGTTTCTTCAGGCGCATAGGCTGTGGGATAATAGGTCGCACACGACATGGCGAGAGCCGAGAAAAGCGCAGCGAGCCCCACACAGCAATGGGTGAGGTTCAACCCAAAATCTGTAGCTTTGCCCATTGCGTAAAGAAGGGCAAACCCTATGCCAAACCATTAAATCGAAAAAAGTGACATGGCTGAACTAACCCGACGCGCTGCGGACTACTCCAAATGGTATAACGAATTGGTAATCCGAGCCGATCTCGCTGAGAATAGCGGTGTTCGGGGTTCCATGGTGATTAAGCCCTATGGCTTTGCCATCTGGGAAAGGATACAGCAACAGTTGGACAAGATGTTTAAGGATACCGGACATGTCAATGCCTACTTTCCGCTTTTAATACCGAAATCCCACCTCGCTAAGGAAGCCGAACACGTCGAAGGCTTCGCCAAAGAAGTAGCCGTGGTAACCCATTATCGATTGAAAGCCGATCGCGCAGGCGGTGGCATAGTCGTGGATCCCAAAGCCGAGTTGGAGGAAGCGCTCATCATCCGCCCGACCTCTGAAACCATCGTATGGGATACGTACAAACGCTGGATACAATCGTACCGAGATTTACCCTTGCTGATCAACCAATGGGCTAATGTGGTGCGCTGGGAAATGCGCACACGCCTATTTCTGCGCACGGCCGAATTTTTATGGCAAGAAGGGCACACCGCACACGCTACCGAAGCAGAGGCCGTTGCAGAAGCCAAACGGATGCAGGAAGTATATGCCGATTTTGTCGAAAATTTTATGGGCATCCCGATTATCAAAGGGGTAAAGACGCCGAGCGAACGCTTTGCAGGTGCTTTGGAAACCTATACCGTCGAGGCGATGATGCAAGACGGGAAAGCCCTACAAGTGGGTACCTCACATTTTTTAGGTCAAAATTTTGCCCGCGCCTTCGACGTGAAATTTACCGATCGAAACGGAAAGGAATCATATGTATGGGCTACTTCCTGGGGTGTTTCTACCCGACTGATGGGGGCGTTAATCATGGCGCATGCCGATGATAGAGGCTTGGTCCTACCCCCTAACTTAGCTCCCATACAAGTGGTCATCATCCCCATCTACAAAGGCCAAGCCGAGCTGGAACGAGTCTCTGCAGTAGCCCGAGCCCTCCAGCAAAAACTGCAAAGCCGAGGCATAAGGGTACGGTTTGACGACTGCGATACGCACAAACCGGGTTGGAAGTTCAACGAATACGAATTGAAGGGTGTACCGCTGCGCGTAGCCATCGGCCCCAAAGACTTGGAAAACGCTACGATAGAATTGGCGAGACGCGACACACTGAAAAAACAGCTCATAGCCCTAGACAAAGCCGTAGATGAAATTCCCCATTTGCTGCGGGGTATTCAAAAGCAGCTCTTTGATAAAGCACGGGCATTCAGAAACGCAAGGACTACCGAAGTGCAGTCATATCCCGAATTTAAGAAAGTCTTAGACAGCCGAGGCGGCTTTCTCTCGATGCTTTGGGATGGCAGTGCAGAAACCGAGGTGGGCATCCAACGAGAGACCAGAGCGACCATCCGCTGCATCCCATCAGATGCGTCAGAAGCAGAAGGCACAGACCCCTATAGCGGAAAACCCGCAAAGCTGCGGGTGTTGTACGCCAAAGCTTATTAATTTGTGCAGGCAGTACCATTAAAACAACGCATCCAAAGGATTGCCTCCTTACGAAATAGTTCTAAATTTGCACGCCCCTTTGTGGAAGGGCCCATTCGTCTAGTGGTTAGGACACAAGGTTTTCATCCTTGAAACAGGAGTTCGATTCTCCTATGGGCTACGAGGCTTGATTTTGTAAGAGCGAAATTCGTACACGAATAAAACAAAACCATGGCAAATCACAAATCCGCATTAAAGCGAATCCGTCAGACTGAAAAAAGACGCCTGCGCAACCGCTACGCACTCAAAACCGCTCGCCATGCCGTACGCCGACTGCGCGGAGAATCCGATGCCAAAGCCGCTGCAGAAGCGCTCCCCAAAGTGTGTGGGATGATCGACAAATTGGTCAGGAATCGAATCGTTCACAAAAACAAAGGTGCCAACCTAAAATCTAAATTGGCGCTTCACGTGAAGGCGTTAGACGCTTAAACACCGCCCAATCAACGCCCAACAGCTACAAGGTGAGACTTTTTTGTCCGAGGCTGTATTTCCATTCTATTATGGGTATGGCATACGCCGCATTTCCCGCATCCGATTCAATTTTTTTTCGGATATTTAATCCGCAATATCGGAAGAAGTTTTGGCGGAAAAATACAAACCCATCAAGGAATGGGCGGAAGATGATCGGCCGCGCGAAAAATTCTTCCTAAAAGGGAAGAAAGCGCTTTCGACCGCAGAATTGTTGGCGATTTTACTCGGCTCTGGCTCCCAGGATGAATCGGCGGTAAAACTGGGGAGGCGCATGCTTGACGCGGTGGGGAACGACTTGAACAAACTGGCGCGCTACGCTTTGGAAGACCTGTGCCAATTCAAAGGCATCGGACAGGCTAAAGCGATCAGCATATTGGCAGCGTTGGAGCTGGGCCGGCGCAAAAAAGCGGCGGAGATCAACAAGCGATCCGTCATTGTTTCCAGCCGAGATGTATTCGAAATGATGACACCCGAACTGAGCGACTTGGACCACGAAGAATTCTGGTTTTTGCTACTAAATCGAGGCAACAGGGTACTGAGCAAAGAACAGCTCAGTAAAGGAGGCCTCTCGCAAACTACCGTGGACGTGAGAATCATCCTAAAAAAAGCCTTAGCCCATGCGGCGAGCGGCATCATCCTCTGCCACAACCACCCTTCAGACTCTTTAAAACCGAGCCGAAGCGACCGGGCTATCACACAAAAAGTCAAAGAAGCCGCACAGCTGCTCGATATATCCCTATTGGATCACATCATATTTTCTCAAAGGGATTACTTTAGCTTTTCCGATAATAGAACGATTTAATCCATGATCCTGATCTATACCCCTCAGATCAACTCGCGCATCGAATACATATTTTCGCATATCTTCCAACACGTGTTGCAAAGGGAGTTCACGCTAGGCGAAAAAGTAGATGAATTCATCGCACACAAAGGGCCCAAACTGAGCTATGCTGAGCAAGCCTTGGGCAGCGAGTTCTTCGTGAAGTCACACGGCTTGCTATCCAAGCAAAATATGGAGACATTAGACATCACGGTAGAACGATGGGAGGGGGTTCCCTGTTTTTTTAAAACAGATGAAAACGCGGCAATCCCCTTTGACATATTTGCCGCCAGCTTTTACCAACTCGCGCGTTATGAGGAATACGCACCGTCAAACACAAATGCTTCGGCGCGCTTTTCCTATAGCCACAGTTTGGCCTTTGCCCAAAATTTCTTGCATCTGCCCGTGGTCGATCTGTGGATCTACAAACTGTTTGAAAAATTGCAAGCGCAGTTCCCAGAACTGACAACCGCTGACAGACCCACATATTGGCAACAACTACTCATAGTCGACGAGATATACCGCTACAGAGACAAGGGTCTCGTCAGAACGATAGGCGGTTGGATTGAAGAGGGTATGCGCTTAGACTTCGTGCGCATGATCGAAAGGGGACTCAGCGTATTCGGCTTGCGAAAGGACCCCTACGACAACTTCAAATACCTCATCCGAATATTTAAAAAATACGAGATACCCACTCGGGCTTTTTTTTCCGTAGGCGCATATGGCACCTACGACAAGAACATTTCACCGTTGCTAAAGCGCTTTGAGATCGCGGTGAAACACCTCTCTGATTACTTCGCCCAAGGCTACTTGGTTTCATACCAGGCCGCTGAAAAACAAGGGCTGATGCAACGGGAAAGACGCAGCTTGAACGAGATCCTAAAACGCGATGTACAGCATGCGCAATTCCACTTGCTACACCTGCGGTTTCCCCTATCATACCGCTACTTAATCGAAGCCGAAATATTCGACGATTACTCCATGGGATACCTCGAACGCTACGGCTATCGCGCGGGGACTTCGAGGTCCTTCCACTTCTACGATTTGGATTACGAGCAAAAGACACCGCTCCTGCTGCACCCCTTCATACTCAGCGACGCCTATATGATGAAGCTATCCCGAAAGCTGACCTCCATAGAATTGGAGTCCTTCTTAAAAGATCTGTTGCAAAACGCAAAACGCGTGAAGGGGGATTTCACCTTGGCCGTCCACTCCAAGAACTTCGGGGAACACGAGGGCTGGCGGGGCTGGCGCCACTTGTACGAATGGGTCTTAGAAATCGTAAAAGCCGAGTTGTAAACCGTTCAAAAACCCAATCCGATCTATTTCACAACGACAAGCCCGATATTTTACCGCAATACCTGCCCAACCCCTTATTGAGCGTACCGCTATCAGCTGCGCAGCACGGCAAACTCGATTCGAAAAACGCCGCCCAAGGAGCAGAACCGCTATGACATAGCATGAGAAAAACCCAGCTACCATACCCAACGCAACAGCGCAAGGACAAACCGACCCAACCACACTGACCCAACTGCACCCATCCAACCGCAACGCAATACAACCCAACCAGGCCAATCAATCCAGCGAAATGCAAGCCCGGATCCATACAAAACGCATGCCGAATCAGAACGCCTCAGATAAAAGTTACCAACCTGAAGCCCTCACCAAGCCCCGCGCTCCCAAGGGCAAAAACGCCTTTCAACACCTGCAAAAGAGCAAAACCAAAGCGCAATCCGCCCTTTTCAAACCCACGCACCCACCCACTGAACAACAAGCCCAGCCCAACCACTAACGCAAAGCGGCCTAGCCAACGGCACCGCAACCTACCACAACGCAACGACCCGCCAGCGCACCGGCACAAAGCAAAGCGGCAATTTACCCGTGCAAGGCAGCTCAGCCCATACGACAATCCAGCCCATGCAACAAACAACTCAGTCGAAGCGCACCAACCACACCCAACGCACCAACCCACTGAACAAATCGAGCAGTCCAACCCACGCAACCCAAAACCCGCCTATGCCAACCGTAGAAAAACCCAGGCAAAAGACTCG
>JANQLC010000037.1 GCA_028280815.1 Flavobacteriales bacterium
ACCCAAGATCTACCCACACCCATCGCAGAAAAGACAAGTGTGAAAACCCGACAGATGGCAACACAAGCCAAAGCCCATCCATGCCAACCGCAGAAAAGACCGATGCAAAAAACCTGACCAAGGACAAGGGCAAAAAATGAGAAGTCCAAAGCCCGTCTAAATCAACTTAGATTATTAGATGAACAGACGTGAACAATGTTATTTATTCGCGCCGGACTACACTTGTTCCACAGGCCCCATTTTTGTCGTAACTTTGTAGCTCGGCAGAGGCAGGTATAATAGATTTATTTCACCTATACAAGTACCGGTGAAAAAAGATTCAATTATAAAGAAAAACATCTTGCAATACCTCGATATAAAAGGGATTAGCAAATATGAATGCTATAAGAAAACCGGTATCTCCAATGGAATTTTATCGCAGCCCAATGGGATGAGCGAGCAAAACCTCATGAAATTTCTCTCGGCTTATCCGGCGGTAAACCCGGCCTGGCTGCTGACGGGCAGGGGTGGGATGTGCCGAGAAGAAGCGCCACAGTGGGTGGAAGAAGAAGGTGAGACATCAAAACAGGCGGGGGCTTACCGCTGCACCTATACTAAGAGATACAAAACGTCACATACAGAATTTCCAGCGGTATTGACTGAGAAAGGCATCCCCTTGATACCGGTTGACGCCATGGCTGGCTGGGGCACAGGGGATGTTCAAGTAATGGATTATGAAATGCAGAGGTATGTGGTACCCGAGTTTCACGAATCCAAAGCCGATTTTGTGATTCGAGTACAGGGCGAATCCATGTATCCCACCTATATGAGCGGCGATGTAGTCGCCTGTAAAAAATTGCCCTTGGATACCTTCTTTCAGTGGCATGCGGTCTACGTATTGGATACCGTACAAGGCGCTATGGTCAAGCGGATTGGGCCCTCTGACTCAGAGGCTCATATCCAGTGCATAAGCGACAATGCGGACTACAAGCCTTTTGACTTGCACTTGGAAGAGCTGTACGCCTTAGCCATCGTGTTGGGCCTCATCCGCCTTACCAATTAGCCGTCTCATATATTGCAAGCACACCAATCTGCAGAAAAATGAGAGAATTAGAAATAATTTATAAATAAAAATGACTATAGAACAAGCGCAACGATTGGATGAAATGCTATACGACTTTACAGATTCAGCACAGCCATCATATTAGAAGAGTTAAAGCTCGTTCGCATAGCGGAGGACGGAGAGAATCACATAACCGTACAGCTGTTGCAGAAAGGCGAGGTATATAGGAATAATTATAGTTTTGTAGCGCAAGAAGAAAAAAACTTCAAAGAGAGGAACGAGAAAAAGCAGATCATTTACTCACGATTAAACAAATAAAAGCAGCCAAAAGAGAGCCATACTACATCCTTTTTTGTATCTTATCCACAATGATCAATATAATATTGGGCTACCTGAGTTTTTTAAAGCATAGCGGGCGAATGGAATAGCTGTGATCAAATGGGATCCTCGTTATTACTGCGTTTTAGCTCATCTTCATCTTTTCTTTGTCCTATAAAATTCATTTTAATGAAACTTATACATAGTATGACATATGTCGGTAGTGTATATTGTTTTACGCGTTGCAGTTCCGACCGCTCGGAATAAATGCATTGCGCTGGGAGCGGCCGGTTATTCACCGGATGTGCGGCCTGACGGGTTGACGTCGGTGTGAATGTGGCTACTGGGATTCCACAGTTGGTGAGACCCGTTGCTGTACGCTTTGGAACGCATGCATCAAATCGTGTAGCGAAAGGATGGCACGTCGGGTGTTCAACAGTATGCCAAAGTTGGTGTGGCTGTTTTTTATGCCGTATTTCCCCTTCATCATGCCCAACACCTGTTCTTCGATTTGATCGCGGATCGGCGTGACGACTCGTTCCCGTTGCTCCGCCAGCACTGAAGGGGCATTCGCATTCCAATGCTGCAGGATGTGCTGCATGGATTTCACATAGTTTGCAAAGGCGGTTTTGATCTGGTTCAGCCTGTGCTTTTGCTTTCCTTTAAGCGGTTTGTGGTTGTTTTTAACGTGTTCATAGCAGGTATTGGAAACCGCTCGGACGGACTGTATCACAGCTGAAAAGTGGTCGTACACCTCGATGTAAAAGTCACCGGCTGTCGGGTCATCCGTTTTGGCTCTCTTGATCCATCTGTAGATTCCATGGTGGATCACGTCGAAGTCCTGTTCCAGCTCCTTGAGTTTTTTGTGTGCTCTTTTTAGGTCTCTTTCGCGTTCATCGAATAAGCCCGATAGGGACAGGGCATAACCCGATTCGACTGAGGCGGCGTACGAGCTGATGTTTTCCGCCGCACCTTCGATGGCGAGCGATAGGGTCAGGCCATCGACACCGTGTATCACCGCTTGCAACTGCCGTTCGTGCGCCGCCTTCCTGCGGTGGAATGTCGCACTCTGGTAGAGCGCGAAAAATGCTAGGGCGGTTAAGCCGAGCATCGCCCAGATGTGGAGGTAATAAATCAGGACGGCAAACAAGCCGGCCGTAAAAAAGGCGATGAAAGCTGTGAAAAACCACCCGCTGATCACCTGCATCACCCCGGAAACCCGATATACGGCGCTCTCCCTATCCCAGGCCCGGTCTGATAGGGAAGTGCCCATCGCCACCATAAAAGACACGTAGGTAGTCGATAAGGGCAGTTTATACGCGGTGGCCAGCGCGATCAAAATGCTCGCAACTGTCAGGTTGACCGAGGCGCGAACCAGGTCGAAAGCCACAGCCGGATCGCTGTGTGCCCTCGGTTTGAAGTTTTGCTCCACACCGACCAGAAAGCGTTTGGGAAACAGCCTGAAAAGACCGCGCCCCAAACGGCGTATCGACTTTACGATATTTTGTGCCGCCGCGTTGGAACTGAATCGCTCTTCGGCTTCGTTTTGATGCGCCAGGTTTACCTCTGTGTCCGTTACGCTTCGGGCTTTTTTGGAGAACCAAAGCGTCAGGATCATCACCATGGCGGCGAGTGCCAAAAAGGATAGGGGTGTGGGGACGCTGTGGGACAAGCCCGCCATTGAATAGGTGTCTGCCGATAGGCCGCTGGCCGACCACAGGTGATAGGACTGGTAGCCCGCGATGGGGATGCCGATAAAGTTGACCAGGTCGTTGCCCGCAAAGGCCATGGCGAGACAAAACGTGCCGAAGAGGACGACCACACGCAGCATATCGATTTTCAAGGCGATTAAAATCGACAGGACGACCGACCAAAAGAGCAGCAGCCCGATCAAGACCAAAACGAAGTGCGCGCGTATCCAGCGGGTGGCTTGGTAAAGCGCCAGGCTTCCGGCGATGTATTGGGACGACCCGTCGGCCTGCGGCAATTCGCGATACGCGATGTGATCGACAACCCAGGTTTTACGGCCGTTTTCCATCCGCTCATCCGGGTTTTTGCCGTTGGTGATATGCGTTTGAAATTCCTTTTGGTCAACTATTTTGTAGGTGCCCTTTACCCCTTTGTAAAGCAGGAAATAGCACATGGCTGTCAGGGCGAGGCCGGCCCAGAGCAGCCCGGCGAAACGGTAGCGCTTTTCGTAGTGGAAGCTAAAGACGATGCGCGAAAAGTACTGCACCAAAGCGCCGACTGCAAAGGCGATTACGACTGAGAGCAGAATGCCCGAGATGATGACCAAAGCCTTGCCCGTGTTGACGTATTGCCCGAGTTGATCAATCGTCTCACCCGCGCCGATGAGTTTTAAAACCGATACGAATACAGCCGCACCAAACAACTCAAAAACCACGGAAACCGTGGTAGAAGTGGGCATGGCAATGGTGTTGAAAAAGTCGAGCAGCAGTATGTCGGCCAGCATGACGGCCGTGAGTATGACGGTGATCTCAGAGAGGTAAAAGTGCGCTGGATTGAAGATGCCCTTTCGCACGACCTCCATCATCCCCGTCGATAGGACAGCCCCTGCAAAAATCCCCAGGCTGGCGACCAACAGGATGATCCGGCGCGAAGCGACCCTAGAGCCGATGGCCGAGTTTAAAAAGTTTACCGCATCGTTGCTCACCCCGACGAAGAGGTCGACGACGGCAAAGACGAAGAGCAAAACAAGGGCTGTGACGTAAAAGGACTGCATTTTTTGGGCGATTTTCCAATTGCTAAAAAAGGAACAAATCAGCAGAAGCGCATTAACTCAGTGTTAAGTATAAGGCCATGGGCTGTCCCTTATCGAAAAAACCCTAGGATTACAGTTAGTCCGCGCCTAAAGGATATCGGCCTTAGCATTTGTACGGTTTGGCACAGCTATCGATGGGATGCCCCTTTTATCAGCCTCTTATTGGAGAGCCAATCGGTGTACTGCTCTATCAAGGCTGTTCGGCACGCGCCTGGTAAGCCAAGGCGTAAAGCTTGATCTGACTGAGCATAGCCGATAGGCCGTTGCTTCGCATGGGCGATAAGAACTGCCGCAACCCGATCGAATCGAGAAAGCCGGTGTCCGCCTCGGCTATGTCCTGGGGCTTGTGTCCGGAGAAGATGCGGATTAACAATCCCGCAATCCCCTTGGGGATGAGGGCATCGCTGTCGGCGTAAAAGTAGAGCACACCATCCTTCCACTCGGGTTTGAGCCACACCTTGGATTGACAACCCTCGATCAACAGGCTGTCGTTCTTTTCCCCTTCCGGGATGCCGGGAGACGACTTTCCCATATCGATGAGCATTTCGTACCGCTCCTGCCAATCTGCAAAGCTTAAAAATTCCTCGGTGATCGCGCGCTGCTTTTCCGATATCGTCATCTTCCGTCTCCTTCACATCGATTGCCAAAGGCGTGGCTAAACGCCGTTCAAATATAAGCCTTCTATCGGCTCGAGGCTTGTGCACCCTTTTCCGGCTCGTCGGGGATGCCGAGTTTTTTGGCTCGCTTTTGCCAGTTTTCCCTGGCCAAGAGCTGCAAATCGGTCACCTGGTCACTCTCGTCCATGATTTCGAGTCCCAATAGGGTTTCGATGATGTCTTCCATGGTGACCACACCGCTCACCGAACCGAACTCATCCACGACTATGGCCAGGTGTTCGCGCAGGTCTATGAATTTTTCAAATAAATCCGGTATGGGTACATCTTCGTCGACCATTACGATATCGCGTTTGATATCGCTCAGGCATTTTCCCCCTTCACCGTGTGCCAGGTGCTCGAGCAACTCGTCTCTCAAAAAGTAGCCGGTTACGTTGTCGAGCTCTTCCCTATAAACCGGTATCCGGGAAAACCGGCTCTCCGGATGGGCTTCAAAGTAGTCCTGTAAACGCTCCGATTCCGCAGCGCTTTGAATGACCGTGCGCGGCGTCATGATATTCTTGGCAAAGATATTTTTGAACCGCAGCAAGTTCTTGATCACCTTGGTCTCCGATTCCTGAAACACCCCCGTTTCGCCCGCCTCATCCGTCATGATTTCAAAGTATTCTCGGCTCATGATGCGCTCCTTCTCACCTTTGGAGATCAGGCGCGTAAACAAGCGCAAAGCCCAAAGCACACCGCTTATGCGCAGCGATCCCAAGATAATGGCAATCGCCCGCGCTGAAAAATGGGCTAAGCGCTTCCAATAGAGGGCCCCAATCGTCTTTGGGATGATCTCGGATGCGATGAGAATGCTCAGGGTCATCGCGATAGAAACCACCGGCATCACATAGGAGTGAGTTCCAAAAGCCTCGTTGGCGGTGGCCCCCACACCCAAGCTGCCCACCGTGTGGGCAAGGGTGTTGAGTGTCAAAATCGCGATGAGCGGTTGATCGATATCGCCCTTTAACCTTTCTAATGTGGAAGCGTATTTTTTCCCCTCGCCTTTTTTCAGCTTTAAAAAGATGGGCGTTACGCTCAGCAAAACGGCTTCCAGTAGGGAGCACAAAGAGGATAGGAAAATAGCGCTGAGGAAAAAAGTGAGCAACAAAGCCATTCGGGTCTGTCTTTTGTGCTAAATTACGGATTTATTTCGCATTGCGCCCTGTGCTTTGGTGTGACGAGATAGGGGTGTTTGAAGCCAAGCGATGCGTTAACGCTTTTTTGGGGCGGTATCCACGTGTTAATCGAGCGGACAGACAAAGTTAACCCCAAGTCGGATTATTTGTGAAAGGAGCCCTTTGCACCTAAGCTGAAAAAGAGACAGCACGCTTGGGATGGGACAGTTTTTGTCTGTCTATTCGCTTCTTTATGAGGAGCCGCCTAAGGGGTTAGTTTGGGCTTTTTCCCCTATCCCTGCATCTTTTACGGTTTTTAATTCTTTTTATTGGGTTTTTAAGCACGCCGCCTTTATCGCTTACGGTTGTAAGCGGCTACTGGAATCTCACGCTTACGCAGCAGGGACAAATTCCCTTTCTCTTCTAAGTTTCACCCGCGTTCTGTGATTCCACACCTATCGTCGAGTGGGCATCTGCACTACGCCAGAGGTTATCCCTGTTTACAGTCGCCTTGGTTTGACCCTGCGGATGAATCCCATTACATGCTATTTTCTCGTTCTCTTTTGTGGTGTATCATACCCGGCTAACCGCAAGCACAGTGTAAAGCGGTATAAAAGCACCTCCGCCAGTTTTTTAAAGGCCTTATCGCTTCCATCGACCGGCTGACCGCCTGTACGGGTCTTCTTATGAATCGACGCACAACACGATATGTAACAGGTCTGATGTATAGCGGATTATTTTTAGTGCGCGGAATTCTATCTAGTACCTATAATAATCGGGCTTAAAGGGGCCCCGAACTGGGACTTTTATGTAAGCCGCTTGTGCTGGGGTGAGCGTCTCCAACTCTGCGCCCAATTTCTCAAGGTGCAGTTCGGCTACCCTTTCGTCCAAGTGCTTGGGCAATGTATATACCTTGTTTTCGTATGTATCGCTGTGATTCCAGAGCTCGATTTGCGCCAGGACTTGATTGGTAAAGGAGTGGCTCATCACGAGGCTCGGGTGTCCGGTGGCCAAGGCCAAATTGACCAACCGCCCTTTGGCGAGCAGGATGATATCCTTCCCATTGAGGTGGTACTTGTCCACCTGGGGTTTGATCGCCACTCGGGTAGGCCCATAATTTTCTTCCAACCACTTCACGTCGATCTCATTGTCAAAGTGGCCGATGTTGCACACGACGACCTTGTCTTTCATCTTTTCAAAGTGGCGACCCACCAAGACATCCCGGTTTCCCGTAGCGGTAATCGCGATATCGGCTCTTCCAATGGCATCGTCCATCCGCTTGACTTCGTAACCGTCCATAGCGGCTTGCAAGGCGCATATGGGATCGATCTCCGTGACGGTTACGAGGGCGCCAGCACCTCGAAATGAAGCGGCTGTCCCCTTGCCCACATCGCCGTAACCCGCTACGACCACGCGCTTTCCTGCGATCATCAAATCCGTAGCTCGGCGAATGGCGTCTACCGCACTCTCGCGACAACCGTACTTGTTATCGAATTTCGACTTGGTGACCGAATCATTGACATCGATTGCCGGCAGGGGCAGGGTACCCGCCTTCATCCTTTCGTACAGGCGGTGTACGCCGGTGGTAGTCTCCTCTGAAATGCCCTTGATGCCGGCGACCAATTCGGGGTAGCGATCCAAAACCAGATGGGTCAAATCCCCCCCATCGTCCAAGATCATATTGAGGGGCTCGCGGCTTTCCCCAAAGAACAGGGTTTGCTCGATACACCGATCGAATTCCGATTCGCTCATCCCCTTCCAGGCATAGACCGGTATGCCCGCCGCCGCAATCGCCGCCGCCGCGTGGTCTTGGGTCGAAAAGATGTTGCACGAACTCCAGTTCACCTCGGCTCCGAGGGCGACCAAAGCCTCGATTAAAACCGCTGTCTGGATGGTCATGTGCAAGCAACCGGCAATGCGCGCCCCCTTGAGGGGCTGCTGTGCGGCATAGGATTCGCGCAGCGCCATCAGGCCGGGCATTTCAGCTTCTGCCAATCCGATTTCCCTTCTGCCCCAATCCGCTAAGGATATGTCTTTTATCTCGTAAGGTATGCGCCTTACATCTTTGGTTTGCATAGCTGCGGTTTTTTAACTTTGCAAAGTTAGTGTTTCGCCGCGATCCAAGCATGCCCATCCTACACCATCTCAAACCCGATACAGGCACTGAAATCGCGATTTGGGATGTGGTGGAAAGCGAAGCCGAGCTGATGGGCTACCTGAAACCCAGCCCAGGGGAAGTCGATCGATTCGAGGCGATGGGCGAAAAGCGCAGGCGTGAATACCTCGGGATTCGCTGCTGTTTAAAACACTTGGGCATTCGCGAAAAAATCTGCTATACGAGCCGTGGAAAACCCTGCTTGAAGAGCCGAGGACACATCAGTATTTCACACGCTTGCAGCCAGGTGGCACTCATCGTCAGCCGAGACCAGCGCGTGGGGATCGACATTGAAAAAATACGGGGAAAAATAGCTGAGGTGGCATCTAAATTTGTAAACGAAGCCGAGCAAAACTTTATCCCCAACTCCAAAAAATTGGATTATTTGCACATCATCTGGGGCGCCAAGGAGGGCCTCTACAAAATAGGGGGTGGGCGGCGCTTTGTCAGCTTTAGAAACCATATGTTTGTAAAGCCCTTTGCACTGGATGAAAAAGGCCGGTTCCAATGCTGGATCAAAGACGGGGCGCGCAGCGCCTGCTTCGATGGTTTTTACCGGCGGATCGAAGATGTTTATGTGGTGTATTGCAAAACTGTGGAGCGGTGAATGAGATCGCCTCATTTTTTATAGCCCCCTACGAGCGAGCGAGTTTGTGGGCTATCGCACTGGAGGTCACCGCCGCGCTCTTTGGGGTGCTGAGCGTTTTTTACGCCCGGTGCGAAGACATAAAGGTGTATCCGACCGGTATCGTTTCCATCCTGATTTACGTTTACATCACCTATACAGCCGTGCTTTATGGAGACATGTTGATCAACATATACTATACGGCTATGAGCCTTTACGGTTGGTATCGGTGGACGTATCCCAAAGCAGACCGAGATGCGGTACCCATCACTTATGCTTTGCGGAAAGACTGGGTCGTGGTCGGGGTGGTATTCTCGCTAACGCTTTTGTTTGTCGTGGCGGTTTATCTCTATTTTCACAAGTTCAACCACTACACCAATTACATCGACACGCTGACCACGGCGCTGTTTTTTGTCGGTATGTGGCTGATGGTCAATAAGAAAATTGAAAACTGGTACTTTTGGATCTTTGGAAATGTGATCTCCGTCCCCCTGTATTTTGTAAAAGGGTTGGGCTTTACGGCTTTGCAGTTCAGCGTTTTTTTAATCTTGGCCCTATATGGCTTAAGGGATTGGAAAAAGACTTACGAGCGGGAGCGGTTACCGGCCAACTGAAAAGGCGACTTGGGTCTGTGGCATGGCGGATTAATGGCAAAGGGCTGGTCATTTTTTTAAAGAGCGCATTGGCGTTGGGGATCGGGTTCTTTGGTTCGGATTGGTGGCGGGGGATGGGTTGTGTTGGTTGGTTGGGTTGTTTGATTGAGTTGTCTCTTGTGGGGTTTTTGAATGGGTTTTTCTACGGTTGGCATAGACGGGTTTTGGGTTGCTCGATTTATTGGTGAGCGGGTGCGTGAGTCCGTGGGTTGGATTGCACGGCTTGAATTGGATCGGTTGGTTAATTGGATTGGCACAAAGTGTTTGCAAGATGTCTTTGCCACTGAGAAGAGGCGAGCTCGTTGTTGAATGCGGGTCAGCGACTTTTTTATCTAAGCGGCTTTGAGTCGGCGGTTTTTGTGTTGATAAGGATTTGTGTGGGTTTGGTTTTGGCTTGTCGTGGGGACGGGTCTTTTTAAATGCGGATTGACGCGGGCTCGTAGCGCCTCCTAGTGCCATGATGGGCTTGAAGCCCTGCATTTCTCCACATTCGCTCCCGCAATGGGCATGTACCACACCCCCTGGCACAGCAGAAAGTCCTACATTTGCGGGTGTAAAAAGGACGGATCGTGAACCGTGAAGCGCTCGCAAACAAGGACCCCCACGACATAGCCGATGCACTCGAAGGGATGCCCCCCCGCGAGCGGACGGTCGCATTTATGCTGTTACCCGGGGTCTTACAAGCTGAGGTTTTCACTTTTTTGGAGCGAGATCTGCAGTCTGATTTACTCAAGAGTCTGGGTAACAGAGAGATCGCCGAGGTGTTGGAAAATATGTCGCCCGACGATCGAACCGAGTTTTTTGAGGATTTTCCCGACCAACTGATCAAAGGTGTCATCAACTTGCTCTCAGAGGAGGAGCGACAGGTAGCGCTTACCCTAATCGGATACAGGGAAGACTCGGTCGGTCGCATCATGACGCCTTACTACATACAGGTGCGGAAGGATTGGACGGTTTCCCATACGCTGAAGCACATCAAGAGATACGGTAGCAAAGCGGAAACGCTGAATTTTATCTATGTCGTTGATGCCGATCAAAAGCTCATCGACGACATCAAGATCGGGAAACTCCTACTCGCCGATGACGACGCGAGGTTGGAAAGCCTCATGGATTTTAAATTCGTCGCCGTCTCCACCTTGCAAACGCGCGAAGAGGCGACGACGGTATTCGAGAAGTACGATCGGGCTGCCTTACCGGTCATCTCCAGCAGTGGGGTTTTGGTCGGAATCGTAACCTTTGACGACATGCTGGATGAAATTGAAAGACGGGATACGGAGGACATTCAAAAATTCGGTGGCTTAGAGGCTTTGGAAATGCCCTATGTAAAGACTTCCCTGTTCAAAATGGTTCAAAAGCGAGCGGGCTGGCTCGTCGTCCTGTTTTTGAGCGAGATGCTCACCGCCTCTGCCATGGGCTACTTTGAAGGGGAGATCGCGGAAGCCGTCGTACTCGCCTTGTTCATACCGCTCATCATTTCCAGCGGCGGTAACAGCGGTTCGCAAGCGGCTACGCTGATCATTCGCGCCATGGCGCTAAACGAAATCCGCTTGCGCGATTGGTGGTTTGTCATGCGCAAAGAGATCTCATCCGGTTTGCTGCTCGGTAGCGTTTTGGGCGCCATGGGCTTTATCCGGGTCGCGATTTGGCAAAAAGCGGGTCTTCACGATTACGGATTTCATTGGCTTTCAGTTGGGTTGACCATAGCCGTATCGCTCTTGGGCATCGTCCTGTGGGGTACCTTAACCGGCAGTATGGTTCCATTTGTCCTGAAGAAGCTCAAACTCGACCCCGCTACTTCTTCGGCCCCCTTTGTGGCCACTTTGGTCGACGTCACCGGACTGATCATCTATTTCAGCATTGCAGCGCTGTTTTTAAGGGGCGAACTGTTGTAAGTCATCTTGTTTTAACATTTGGATTCTGGATTTTAAGGCCGGGGAAGCGGTGCGCGGAAAAGGCGAACTCAAAAGCCGAGCGCTTTGCCGGATGACTTGCTGCTATGTCGCGCTTAGAAGTGGGCGTATTGACTTCTAAACCGATTGTGAAGGCTCCAAACATCTCAGTTCGGGCTTAAAAGCGCTGCATACGAAAAATGCCAGCTGTCAAAAATCCATCCGCAACTTTTGCTAAGCCACAAAACTTTTGTAAGTTTGCAGCCCCCAAATCAAGGGGTGTCGCATGAATGACCTGACAATTGGTAGCGTGGATACGACGACTTACAAGACGATCTCAGCCAATCGCCAAAGCGCAGATAAGCGATGGGTATTGGTCGATGCAACGGGGCAAACGCTGGGTCGGTTTGCGTCAAAGGTCGCTCGCATCATCCGGGGAAAGCACAAACCCAACTTCACCCCACACGTGGATTGTGGTGATAACGTGGTGGTGATCCATGCTGAAAAGATACGGCTGAGCGGGAATAAGTGGGCGGATAAGAAATACATTCGTCACACGGGTTACCCCGGCGGCCAACGCCTCATGTCGGTCCGGCATCTCGCTGAAAAATGCCCAGCGCGGATCTTAGAAAGGGCGGTAAAAGGCATGTTGCCTAAAAACCGCTTGGGCGCCCGCTTATTTAAGAATCTATACGTGTACGTAGGCCCTCAGCACGACAAGGCGGCGCAAAAACCCCAACCCATCGATTTGAGGGAGTTCTAAGCCATGTCAGCCATTCACAAAATAGGACGGAGAAAAACAGCTGTGGCGCGTCTCTTCCTCACAGCGGGAAAGGGAAATATCACCGTTAACGACCGCGACTGCGGGGATTACTTTCCCACGAGCATTTTGCAGTACAAGGTGCAACAAGCCTTTGCGCTTACCAAAACCGGTGGAAAATACGATGTAGAGGTAAGCGTAAAGGGGGGGGGATACACCGGGCAAGTAGAGGCCATTCGCTTGGCCATCGTCCGGGCTTTGGTGGAACTGGATGAAAGCCATCGCGAGGCTTTAAAACCCCAAGGCTTGCTCACCCGTGACCCCAGAATGGTGGAACGCAAGCGGTACGGACAAAAGAAAGCGCGCAAGAACTTCCAATTCTCCAAGCGCTGATTCAAAGTACGAGGTTGTCGGTTGCGCAGGTCAAGCGTGTAACGCAAAGGATGTGAAAATGAGTGCAGATGGCAAAATCCAGTAGAGCAGAAATCAAGCGATTCTTAGACGCAGCGGTACATTTTGGCCACCTCAAAAGGAAGTGGAATCCCAATATGGCGCCTTACATATTTATGGAGCGAGACGGCATTCACATCATCGATTTATACAAGACTCGAATAAAATTGGATCAGGCTCGGAAAGCCCTTGCACAGCTCGCCACTTCGGGCCGAAAAATTCTATACGTATCGACTAAAAAGCAGGCGAAAGAGGCGATCGCTGAAAATGCTGAACGCGTCAACATGCCTTATATCACAGCGCGTTGGCCCGGTGGCATGTTGACCAATTTTGCCACCATTCGCAAAGCGGTCAAAAAGATGGCTGCCATCGATCGAATGAAGCGAGACGGTACCTTTGAAACCCTATCTAAAAGAGAGCGGTTGCAGGTTGATCGGCAAAGGGAGAAGCTAGAGAAAAACCTGGGCTCCATCGCCGATATGAATCGACTGCCCGCTGCCCTGTTTGTGGTGGATATCGTAAAAGAGCGCATTGCTGTTGACGAGGCCCGAAAGTTGAACATTCCCATCTTTGCCATGGTCGATACCAATTCAGATCCCCGTTTGGTAGCCTATGCGATCCCTGCCAATGATGATGCTTCCAAATCCATCGAGTTGATCACCGCTGAAATCACAGATGCCATAGTAGAAGGCCTCCGCATTCGCAAGGCGCAGAGAGAAGAGAAGGCTGCTGAGGCAGCGGCAACACAAACCGAAAAAGCGGAGGGTTAGCATGCTGGGGCGACTCCAAAAGCGCACTAAAAAAACAGAATCGATATGCAAACCGATAAAGTATCCACCGCCGATGTCGCCAAGCTCAGAAAGATGACCGGTGCCGGCGTGATGGACAGCAAAAAAGCCCTTAAACAAGCCCGGGGTGATTTTGAGAAAGCCATCGATATATTGCGGAAAGGTGGGAAAAAGCTGGCTGCGAGGCGCGCTGATAGCGCGGGTACCGAAGGGGTGGTAGTCGCCCAAACGACCCGCGGAGAAACCCTAGGGTTTATGTTATCCTTAAACTGCGAGACGGATTTCGTAGCCAAAACGGAAGATTTTAGGCGTCTATCCCGTGATATATTGGAAGTTGCTGTGCAAAAAAACACGCTGAGCACAGCAGCGCTATGGGATGAAAAGCTCGGCGATGTCCCCATCCGAGAGAAATTGATCGCGCAAACCGGTGTGGTCGGCGAGAAGATCAGCGTGGATCACTTCAGCCGCTTGGAAGCGCCTTACGTGGGCTATTACGTCCATTCCAATGATAAAATCGGCGCCTTGGTGGGTTTGTCTAAGCGCGTTTCCGCTGTGCGAGAAGTCGCCAAAAACATCGCCATGCAAGTAGTCGCCATGAGTCCGATCGCCTTAAACGAGGCAGGCGTCGATCGGGAACGGGTCGCGCGCGAGCTGGAAATAGGGCGGGAATCGGCTATCAGAGCTGGCAAGCCCGCCGAGTTGGCCGACTCGATCGCACAGGGGCGCTTGCGCAAATTCTTCAAAGAAAATGCGCTGCTCTCCCAAGCCTATATTAAGGACAACGCGTTGAGCGTTGAAAAATACCTGCAATCGATGGACGGGGATTTGAAAATCGTCGCCTTCAAAAAAATCGCCTTGGGTTAGAAATGACCCGCTCATGGCATTGGGTTACAGGTGGTGCCATCGGTTGAATCCTCGGCGAAAGCCCTTATATTTGCTCTGTTTTTCGGGTATGGCTTACAAGAGAATTCTGCTCAAACTCAGCGGTGAGGCTTTGATGGGCAAGCGGGATCACGGCATAGACCCCGAGCGCCTATCGGATTATGCAAAGGATATCAAAGCCGTTGTGGATACAGGAGTAGCCGTTGCCATCACCATCGGCGGTGGAAACATCTTTAGGGGATTGGCTGGGGCTGCTGACGGCATGGATCGCGTGCAAGCCGATTACATGGGTATGCTCGCCACCGTCTTGAACGGATTGGCACTTCAAGCGGCTTTGGAAAACGAAGGGGTTTACACGCGTTTGCTCACCGCCATCAAAATGGATCAAATCGCTGAGCCTTTTATCCGCCGGCGGGCTATTCGACATATGGAAAAGGGGCGGGTCGTCATATTCGGTGCCGGTACGGGGAATCCCTATTTTACCACCGACACGGCCGCTGTACTGCGCGCCATAGAAGTGGGTGCGACGGTCATTTTAAAGGGCACGCGGGTCGATGGCATCTACAGTGCAGACCCCGAGAAAGCCCCGGATGCGACCAAGTTCCACTCCATTTCTTTTGATGAATTGTATCAAAGAGGCTTAAAGGTGATGGATATGACAGCCATTACCCTGAGCGAGGAAAACAGGCTGCCGGTCATCATTTTCGATATGAACAAAAGGGGTAATTTACAAAGGGTGGTTCAGGGTGAAAAGCTCGGCACAATCGTTACGGTTTAATCATTTTAAGCCTTTGGAAAGAGCATATCGACATGGGTGAAGAAGTAGATCGGATTTTAGATGGGGCTGAGGAGGCTATGGACAGCGCCTTGCAACACCTCAAAAGGGAATTGAGTAGAATACGCGCTGGAAGGGCCAGTCCAGTTATGTTGAGCGGCGTTTATGTGGATTGTTACGGTTCGCGGATGCCCCTTTCACAGTTGTCGAATATCCATACACCCGATGCGCGTACGATCAGCGTGCAGCCTTGGGAGAAGAATCTGATCGATGTGATCGAGAAGGCGATTGCCGATTCCGACCTGGGTTTGAATCCCAATAACAAGGGTGATGTCATTATCATCAGCCTTCCGACACTGACCGAAGAGCGCCGCAAGGCGTTGATCAAGCAGGTGAAAAAGGAGGCTGAAGAAGCCAAGGTGAGCATTCGAAATGCGCGAAAAGCGGCAAACGCTGAGGTAAAAGCGCTGGTGCAAAGCGGACTCTCAGCGGATAGGGGTAGGCGTGCCGCAGCTGATATTCAAGCGCGCACCGATATACACATCGAACGGGTCAATGGTGTTTCTGCGCGTAAGGAATCCGATATCATGAAAGTCTGAGGGGGATTCTCCCACGGATCGGGCTTAGGCGTTTGAAATCCATGTCGACCATCAAAATTTCCGAAACCCCTTTGGTCAGGGAGACGATCTAATCGTCTTAGGCGTTCGAGGCGATTCGCTGTTTACGCCCTGAGAACTGCGGGTATGGGAAGGCCTAGCCGACCGAATTAAAAGGCAGAAATACGTCGACTGGGTTCTTCAGTATCGGGGATTTAAAAGTTTTGGAAAGGGACGCCGCTGAGCGGAGATTCACCTGGCGACCGCTGATCCTCGCATGGCTCAGAACACAATTCCAAGCCGATTCGCTGCGCGATAAATTGTTGCGATTTCCGCTTTGCGGATGAGATGAGCATCAAAGAGTTTGAGGACAGGCCTGTGCTGAGTGCATGAGCAATGGGAAAAGATGGTATTTTTGTAACGGTCTAATTTGAAAAGCTGGCAATCGTGCTCGAGAAGTCCATTGCAGCGCTGCTTGAAGAAGGGAGAAAAAACACGGGCGAGGAGGTAAGGGTAAGGGGCTGGGTCCGCAGCTTTCGAAGCAATCGGTTTGTAGCCCTCAACGACGGCAGTGCGCTGGACAGCATACAGGCGGTGATCGATCGGGAGCGCGTCGACCTCCAGACTCTAAGAGGTGTCACCACGGCAGCTGCGCTAATGGTTTCAGGCACGATTGTCGAAAGTCGAGGGCGTGAACAAGATATAGAAATACGGGTGCGCGAGCTCGCCGTGTTGGGGCGGGCGGATCTCCGAGCGCTCGAGCAGACCATTTTACAGCCTAAGTCGCATAGCTTGGAGAGGTTGCGCGAACAAGCCCATTTGCGCCTGCGCACCCATACCTTTGGCGCCGTATTTCGCATTCGACATGCCACTTCTTTTGCGACCCACCGCTTTTTTCACGAAAACGGGTTTTTCTACTTACACACGCCCATCATCACGGGAGCGGATGCAGAAGGCGCTGGCGCTCTGTTCAACGTCAGCACCTTGGACAAAAAGAATGCGCCGCTGACCCGGGGCGGCGAAGTCGATTACCGCCGTGATTTTTTTGGCAGAGAGACCCACCTCAGCGTTTCCGGGCAATTGGAAGCCGAGTCGGGCGCTTTGGCCTTGGGAAAGGTATATACTTTTGGCCCCTGCTTTCGCGCTGAAAATTCAAATACCTCGCGCCACCTAGCTGAATTTTGGATGGTGGAGCCCGAAATGGCTTTTTGCGATTTGGTCGGTGATATGGATTGGGCCGAGCGTTTCATAAAATATGTCATCCGATATGTAAGAGATAATTGTCAACGGGATTTAGCCTTTTTGGATGCGCGACAGGCCCGGGCACAAAGCAAAAAACCGGCTCGGGCAGGAAGCGAGATGGGCCTGCTCCAGCGATTGGATTTTGTGCTGGAAAACGACTTTGAGCGCGTGAGTTATACAGAGGCTATTGAAATCTTGAAGCGCTCCCAGCCCAATAAGCAGAAGAGGTTTCAGTACACCATCGACGGATGGGGAGCGGATTTGCAAGGTGAACACGAGCGTTATTTGGTCGAGGTGCACTACAGCGCACCTGTGATTGTATTTGATTACCCAGCTCGCATCAAGGCTTTTTACATGCGTTTGAACGATGACGGAAAAACGGTCCGCGCCATGGATATTCTATTTCCCGAAGTGGGTGAAATCGCAGGCGGTTCGCAGCGCGAAGAGCGTTTTGAACCCCTGTTGCGCCGAATGGCGGAATTCGGCATAGACCCACGAGAATTGGATTGGTATTTGGATACCCGAAAGTTCGGGTCAGTCGTACACAGTGGCTTTGGCCTAGGCTTAGAACGCTTACTCATGTTCGTGACGGGTATGGGCAACATCCGAGATGTGATCCCCTTTCCGCGAACACCTAAAAATGCAGCCTTCTAACTCATGTTGAAACAGTCGTTAAGTCAGAGATTACAACAAAAGCTCTCCCCGCAACAGATTCAACTCATGAAGCTGATTCAGTTTCCCACCCTTTTGTTTGAGCAAAGGGTAAAACAGGAGTTGGAAGAGAACCCAGCGCTCGAAGATGTCGGCTTGGCGGGGAAAGGTGAAGGGAACGCCGACGACTACCCGGAAGACAGCGATGAAATCGATCTAAGCGATTACCTCACCGACGATGATATGCCAGATTACCGCCTGAGATCAAACAACTATAGGTCGGAATCGGAGGACAAAACCCTTCCCTTTGCCAGCGACACGAGCTTTACGCAGTGCTTGCTCAGCCAATTGCACACCTTTACCCTAGGAGGAGCGGACTTGAAGGTTGCTGAATACCTGATCGGCTGTGTGGATGAAGACGGCTACATCCGTCGCGAATTGGCCGCCATCATAGATGATTTGGCCTTTAATTTGGGTATCCACACGACGGAGGAAAAATTGGTATTCCTCTTAAAAAATTTCATACAAAAACTCGATCCGGTAGGCGTGGGTGCCCGCAATTTGCAGGAGTGCTTGGTGATTCAATTGAAAAATAAAAAACAGCGTCCACAGGTTGAATTGGCTCGCCAAATCTTGGAGATGCAATTCGATGCGTTCGTAAAAAAGCATTACAAAAAGATCTTGCATCGCTTTGGCGTTTCTGAGGGTGCGCTGCGCAAAGCCGTTGTGGAGATCGAGCGGTTAACCCCCAAACCGGGTAAATCCCATTCGGGAAACGACAAAACCGTCGAGCACATCACGCCCGATTTCATCATCCAGATCACCAATGGGGCCTTAGAACTCAAGTTAAACGGCAGAAATGCGCCTGATTTGCGGGTTTCAGACACATATGCTGAAATGCTCAATGCCTACAGGGATGCCAAGAAGAAGAGCGCTGAACAAAAGAAAGCTGTGTTCTTCGTAAAACAAAAGTTAGATGCGGCGCGCTGGTTTGTAGATGCGGTGAAACAAAGGCAACACACCTTGTACGCTACGATGTCTGCCATTGTGGAAATTCAAAGCGCGTATTTCCTGACCGGCGATGAGCGCAAGATCAATCCGATGATTTTAAAAGATGTAGCTGAAAAAATAGGCTTGGATATATCGACGGTATCACGCGTGGCCAATAGCAAGTATGTCAGCACGCCGTATGGCACTTTTTTGGTCAAGGATTTCTTTTCTGAGAGCATGACAAATGCCGAAGGGGAGGAGGTCTCTACGCGGGAGATTAAGAAGATTTTAGAAGCTACCTTAGCGGCTGAGGATAAGAAGGCTCCCCTTACGGATAGCGCTTTGGCTGCTGCATTAACCCAGAAAGGCTACCCCATTGCACGGCGTACCATCGCCAAATACCGTGAACAGTTGCATGTCCCCGTAGCGCGTTTGCGAAAGAAACTGTAGGCCGGGTTACAGGCTTGAGAAAGCGGCGCCTCGAGAGGTTCGACCTCCGATAAGGTACCCAGATCGTGCGATCGTCCGTATTCCAGTTTGGTTTATCGGAAAAGAGTTAAAACGAAAAATGCTGTGATTTGTCCTTTGTGGTTATTGTATATAAATTTGAAAAATGATTGCTACCCATTTGATTTTGAATGATGGGGGATAAAAGAATAACCCATCCATTTAGGCGGGCCAAAAACAGCGCAAAAGGGCTGAACCGATTCATAGAATTCGCAAAGCCACCCGTATAAAAAATACAAACTGCAAAACTTCTATCCCGACAAAGTGGTCGCTTAGCATCTCATTGATCTATACAATCAAATGGTATGATAGCACGAGAGACGTTCCATCAATTAGACGCAAAAAAGTGGGCTGCCACCTCAGCTCAAAGGAAACTTCAGCTCTTGGTAGCAGTTCGCGACAATTTGAAAAGATATGCGGTGGAATTGGCTCGCTCCGAGGGCGAGATGAAGGATGCCCTGATGGGCGAGGTGCTGTTTTCCGATCCGGAGTCTATGCTATCCACAGCCGTGCTCCTCACCAATACCCTTTCGGCTTGTATCCGACTGTACCGATCTTTGGCAAAGGGTAAAATGCTCAAACCGAGCGGTATTGGGTGCTGGAAATTACAGTTCCGCATTGGAAATGGTAAAGGCCCTGTTTTTGGATAATTGTGCGGTCATTCACAAGCCCCATCATTTGAATGAGAAGACAGATGCCATTTGGGCAAGGGTATTTCAACCCTTGGTAGATTCGGGCGCATTGCGTTTCTGTGCGGCAAACCAAGGAAGAGACCTCACGCGGTTAGAAGGGCTATACAACATATACTTCACCGGCGGAACGGGAACCGCCAAAGCGATAATGGATGGTACGGACACCTCTTTAGTCTCCGAATGCGGCGGCAACAACCCCTGTATTATCGTGCCCGGAGACAGGCCTTGGACCCAGCGGGAAATGCACCACCAAGCCTTGCAACTAGCCACCGTTTCAAAACTGAACGGCGGTGCGGTCTGCGGCCGTCCTCAGACATTGATCACTTCAAAGCATTGGCATCAGCGAGAAGCCTTCTTGGCTGAGTTGAAAAGGGCTATCGTCAGAGATACCCCGTGCCGGCACCTATTATCCCGGTTCCGATAAGGTGTTTGAAGGCTTTAAAGCCCATTATCCCGATGCCGAAGTCTTAAAACCCGAAAACGCAAAGTATAAAAGCGCCGATTATTTGTTTACAACGGGTGTAACAGCAGATGGCTATGCCGTAAAGCATGAAGCGTTTTGCCAAATCACCGATGAAGTACCCTTAGACGTCCCTGCGAATGCCGATGATTTTTTGCCGAAGGCCGTCGCGTTTTGCAACACCCGATTACTGGGCACGCTTAGCGGCTGCATGCTGATAGATGGAAACACCAGGAAAAATCACAAACAGACGCTGGCGCAAGCCATAACCGATATGGAATACGGGGGGATAGCGATTGACACCATGCCGCCTTTTATCTTCCTGAGCCCCTACCTGACGTGGGGCGGCAATGAAGAAGCTAAGGAGCTCGTGCCCGGAGCCGGAAATTTTGGCAACCTGCTGTGTTTTGAGAACGTCGAAAAGTCTATTCTGTACGACAAATTCACTTCGGCGGGACATACGCTGCGCAGCAATCAAAGGGCATTTGACCGCCTCTCGAGGAATATGACGCGCTACGCAATAGCCCCTACTTGGATGAATTTGACCCGATTGGTGGCCGGGGCAGTTCCCGCTGGCTTTAGTCGAAGGGATTTTTGAATTTTTTTGACATATAAGCGGAGACCCGGCCCGCTGACCTCATCCGTTACCCTAGGCGCCATCACTGTCCAAGGGGTGATTTTGTCTAAGCGCTGGATTTTGAATGGTCGTCAAAACCTCAGATCCCAGCAAAGTGACAACCCCGCAACAAACGATGAATACAGCATGCGCATCCCTTCCAAACGGGGTGCGCAGATAACAGCCGAGAACGCCTATCGAATAGATCGGTGGTAAAGGGGGATGTCCTCGTTTGTTCTTGCGGGTTAGCCGAGTTTTCTCCATGCGTTGCGCGTAAAAGAGAAGACTCAAACCGATTCCTTTAACTCAGCTCGTGTGGCCCCCTTCGTCGAAAAGGGCTGCTGAACCCCATCCCGTGAACGCACTGTAACTTTGCCGAGCGATCGGTCACGGGTAAATACATTGTGTGTGATTTTGTGCTTCATTTGACAGCTGTACACCCCCTGGGGCTAAAAATTATATGTCCATCCGATTTGTTAACGATGGCTTAACCTTGATCAGCTTGAGATGGGTGATATTTGTCGTGAATTAAGTTCACAGATATGAGAGATGTATCAAAGGGTTTTTTAGCCACTTTTTCTTTTTTGTTCACAGCGTCTGCCGTTATGGCACAAGGCGTTATCAGTGGAACGGTGGTAGACGAAACCGACAACGGGCCTTTGCCAGGCGCCAGTGTCGTTGTAGAAGGAACACAAACCGGCACGATGACGGATTCCAACGGTCGGTTTCGCCTGCGAACGGATCGAGATAGTGGCGCACTGACCATCGGCTTTGTCGGCTACGATACCCAAAGGGTTCGCTTTTCCACCTCAGGTGGCACAACCTATGTGGGCTTGATCGCCTTGCATCCCCTTGCAGTTGCTTTGAAAGAGGTGGTAGTCGTCGGGCACGGCGTAATCGATATGGCGGATGAGCGCAAAACACCGGTTGCCGTCTCTACGGTAACCGCTGTCCAGATGCAAGAAGCCTCGGCCAACGCCTCATTTCCGACTCTCTTGGCCGAGACGCCTTCCATTTACGTGAACGGCGGTGGCGGGGGTCAAGGTGATGCCCAAATTTACGTCCGCGGTTTTGACCAAGTAAACACAGCCGTTTTGGTCAACGGACAACCCGTAAACGGCATGGAGGATGGGAAGGTGTATTGGTCGAATTGGAGTGGCATTCGCGATGTGGCCTCGTCCGTTCAAGTGCAGCGCGGATTGGGGGCCTCCAAACTCGCCATTTCTTCTGTCGGAGGGTCTATCAATATCGTGACCAAAGCGACGGAGAAAAAGGAGGGCGGGTCGCTGCGCTACGATATGGGAAACGACGAGCTGCAAAAGATGACCGCGAGTTACAGCTCTGGATTAAATGAAAGGGGCTGGGGATTTTCAACGCTTATCTCCCGTGTACAGGGCGATGGTTATTTCGATGGAACCCGATTTAAATCTTTCGCCTATTTTTTATCCGTAGGTTATAAACCCAGCGCTGAACACCAGTTCAATTTCATGATTTTTGGGGATGCTCAGCAGCACGACCAAAACTTTACACAACCCATAGGGACACTGTTGAAGTACGGGCGAAAACACAATGGGAATTACGGCTACTGGAACGGGCGGTATCTCACCGAAAGGCGAAACTTTTACAACAAGCCGGTGGCCAACTTCAACTGGGATTGGAACATCGATAAAAATTTCAGCCTATCCAACGTTTTATACGCCTCCTGGGGCCGTGGTGGCGGTACGGGACCCTATGGGGCATATGCGCTGAGAGATGCCGAAACAGGTCTTAAAGATTGGGACGCTACGGTTGAGAGAAACCGGAAAATAGCCCCTACTGCGATAAGCGGTAGGGACTACATCATCGGAGATAAAAAAAGCCATGCGTATCTCCTTCGATCTTCGATTAACTGCCACGATTGGTATGGCTTGCTCTCTAGCTTAAACTATGGCGATGCGAACTGGTCGATCAACGGTGGGGTGGACTTAAGGGCCTATACGGGATACCACTTTCGAGCTGTAAAGGACTTTTTGGGTTTGGATGCTTGGCGTGAAAGCACGGCCGCCCGTCCCGATGGATTCTATGTGTTTCAGACCTACAAATCCAATGCATTTGATACGCGTGTAAGGGCTACCGATCGGATTAACTACGATTACAAAGAACAGATCAATTACGGCGGTTTGTTCGGCCAGGCGGAGTACAGCAACGGTGTTTTCTCTGCTTTTGTCCAAGCTGCAGGCTCCAATCAAAGCTATGCGAGATGGGATTACGCCAACTACCTAACCCCCGATGCGCAAAAATCCGATCGGCTAGACCATTGGGGCTATGACCTGAAAGGGGGCTTGAACCTTAAGCTGGCCAGCCCACACAGCGTATTTGCCAACGTCGGCTATTATTCCCGTCAACCCTTTCAAGACAACCTGTTCTTGAACTACAGAAACGATGTCAACCCCTTGGCTAAAAATGAAAAGATCAGTGGCATGGAGTTGGGCTATCGATTTAAAAGCCGCTATTTTAGAGCGCATGCAAACCTATACAACACGACTTGGGAAGACCGAACCATCACCAAGTGGTCTCACCTCGATCAAAGGGTTCAATCGGCGGATGGCTCGATAAAAAAGACCGAGGTGCTGACCAACCAATCGGGAATCGGCCAGACCCATAGGGGTGCAGAGTTCGACTTCAGGGCTTATCCCAGGCGGGGCCTAAGCCTCAATGGGTTTTTCTCATATGGCCATTGGAAGTACGATAAAAATGTGCAGAGCCAGACCTTTGATGCGGATTTAAAGCCGGTAAAACTGGTTGACAAACAAGATGAGGTAATCAGTGACAACATCCTTTACTTAAAGGGAAAAAAAGCGCCCAACGCCGCCCAACTCAGCTTGGGGATGGGGCTTGACTACAACATCTTCAAGGGACTGCACGCCTTGGCCAACTGGCGGTACTACGGGAAGCTGTACGCCGATTACAGTCCTTCCGATTTCCTCGGCGCAGACCACAGGGATAAGGCGCAGATCGAATTGCCCGACTACAATCTATTAGATGCCGCCTTGTACTACGACTTCCATTTGGAAGGGGGAAAGTCTTTGCGGCTTCAATTCAACGTGGACAACGTATGGGACGCCTCTTATTTCTCGAAGATGTCGGATAACAATCCTGTGGGAACCACCGATAAGGAAGCGGTTACCACATACAAGGGGATAGATGTGAGCAACCGCGTATATTGGGGCCTGGGCCGCACCTGGAGTGCAGGCCTGTCCCTTCGGTTTTAACGCGGCGATTTTTGTCTGAGTCTTCGATAGGGTCAAACCCTCGAATCCCCGCTGGGAAGGCCCTTTGCATGGATTTTCCGCAGCGTGACCACCCCGTAGTAGATGATAAATGCGGCGAAGAGCCAGACAAATGTTTGGATCGCGATGTTCTCGCTCGACCTGACGGCATGTGCATCCCTTACGAACAAGGTAACTGAGTAGTAGCTGAGCACATCTATCGAATAGATCAGTAACAAAAGGGGGAGCACCCATTTGTTGCTGCGTATCAGTCGCGTTTTCTCCATGAGTTGCGTGTAGAAAAGGAAACTCAAACCGATGTGGGAAAAGACGCATCCAAAATCTATAGTGTGAAAAAATGGATTGCTGACGTTGGGTACATAGACCGCTTTATATAGAAACAATACGCTGATCACCATGCTGCAAATGAGTGCAGTGAGCCATATACCTTTTCGCTGTGGGATCATGTAATCTGATTTTAAATCGGGATGCTTAAAAGCTAATCTAAGCGCAACCTATGGGCAAGAACCGAATAGAGCCGCATACGACAAGAGCTTGCCTACTACAGCCGCTTCGCAACCCAAACCGCCGTTTCGACGCAGGTTAAAAGTCCTACGGTTGCTGCCGCATTTCCCGCAATGGATACAGCACACCAAATACTGAAATCTTCCGCTATTTTCAATACTTTTACGCAACCAATCACAGGCCCAATCCACATAGGTCTTCATGAAAAATATATCATCGATTAGGAGTTGCTTTTCTTCAATTGAAATACCGGAATTCCCGATTTTGTAATCTAAATCTGTCAAGTGTTTTTTATATGATTCCTTCGAAGAGAAGGATCTCATTTCCATTATTTCAGAAGAAAAAGATTGGAATGTAGAACTATAGGAGTTAATCTGATTTAAACTGTTCTTTGTCTTGGAGTCCTCTCCCCCTATCGGTAAACTTGGGAGTTTATCAATATTATTATTCGGATGAACACTTCCTGCTATCGATTCTTTTTTCATCAATTCGTCAAACCATGCGATTAATCTACTTATCTTCGCCTTATTTGGCTTCAGTATTTTAACCTCTTCGTTCTTTTTAACAGAATCTATCATTGAGAGCGTCTCATCTCCGTTACAACTCCAAAAGTTGCTCGACAGCAATAGAACAGCCAATAGGCCCAGCTTACCCGTTCTTTTCATTCTACCGAATGAATTCACTACATTTTCTCTTATCTGTTCCATGGTACTTAGTTTGAGATGTACAAACGCAAATCATAAGGCAAAAATGGATTAAAACGATCACCGCTGATTGTCGTGTGGTCCGATGGTCGGTTTCAATAGACCGGCGACTCGTCAAGGCTTGTGATTTCCTTTGATCGCCTCGCTACGCACTGCTGAACCCATTACCCGCGGGCTGTTGTATCTCTTAGACAACGGTCATAAGGCGATTTGGCTCAGATGGTCTGAAATGCCTACCGAAATCTGATGGGCCTGTCCGTCACAGGTGAAGGGCGAATAACGCGCTTTTTATCGAGAATTTTGATCAGTAGCCGGCTCATCCGGAGTTGGGGGAACCGCCATTCCAATAAAAGATGTACAAAACCGATGGTCAGACCGATTTTACTCGATAGGTAAAAGGATAGAATAAGGAGAAACAGCAATACCCGCCACACTTCTTTGGATAGACTTTTCATCATATCTCGTTTTATTGATGGGGTCAATCTGCAGATTTGTACCAGTAAGCGAGCATAACAGCTGCGGAACAAGCGTCATCAATTCCCCATGGGTATTTATCACATTCTGCTAACACCGCATCTCGTATTTTTAAGAGTTTTTCACAATCGACTTTTTCCGGGTTAGCATTCACCGGTATTTTATCGACCTTTTGCAGTGCGGTTACATCTAAATCTTTAGATATATTTAAGATTCGCAACATTTTCAGTATGGACTGCTCATCCAGCTAGTCTCTCGCTGCCTTTTTTAAAAAGCGGTCTACGAAAGCGCGGTTTTTCTCCATACTCATTTCAACCGCACTGATGAATTTATCGAAGTTCTGTGCAGTTAACTTAACTATTGGGTTCTGTTCTGCAGCTTGACTATTTCCGCTAAGCGATCCGGAATCGGAACAGGATAAGCACGACAACACCGAGAACGCCAATAAAAATGTCGTATTTTTCACCGTCACAATCCATTTGGAATGAGTCTACAGCCGTATATATGACAGATGCAAGTTAACACCTTAAATATAAGGTGTCAAGTTTATGTTGAGGTTTAACTAAATCTTAACCTTTTTAGCCGGGCACTGAAGTCCCAGGAACAAGGGCAGCGCCATTGCGGCTCAGCGGGTTGTAAATGGCTACCAGAACCTTATATTTGCCCGGCAGTCACAGCTCAATACAGTTATGTATAATTTTGTGCGTCACCTACACAGCGGTTGGGCCTATGGGGTCGTATTGCTAACCCTTGTGGGATTCGCTTATTTTTTGGTGCAATTCTTCCGCAAAAATCCTCTGTCCGGCACGGCGAGAAAGGTAGCATTGCTCAGCATGACAGCCGTGCACATTCAGTTTTTGATCGGCTTGATCCTATACGCGCTTTCCACGGTTGTGCGCAGTGCCTTTCAGCATTTTGGCGCGGCGATGAAAGACCGTGAATTGCGATTGATCGCCGTAGAACATCCCTTGGCGATGTTAACGGCTGCTGTATTCGTGACGATTGCTTACCGAATCGTCAAGAAAAAGATCCAGCGAAGCAAACCCGTGGGCATGGGCGCAGTCGTGCTGTTCTTACTGACTTTTCTCATCATCCTCGGCCGCATACCCTGGGCGCAGTGGTTTTCGTAATGCCCATACGGCCCGAGCAGCTCCCTTTCGTTCCACTACTGCCTGAGCCGATGACTGAATCAATCTACATGCAGTCCTGTTCTAAGTCTGCTGTGCCCGCTCAATCAGGTATAGGTATACGGGCAGGTGATCCGAATATCCCCCTTGGTAGCGCCCGCGTACATAGGTGCGATAGGGATAGCCTTTAAAAGCACCCGCGGGCGTTCTCAGGTATTTTTTGTCAAATATGGCCGCCTTGTAAAACCGGTAGCTGCTGTAATCCCTGCCCAACAGTTCGGGACTCGTAATCATTTGGTCGAATAGATACCAGCTGTCGCGCCAGGCTAGGGTGCCCAAACCGCGTCGATGCATGACTGCCATAGGGTTGTGCAATTGGTCGCTTCGGCGGGCGAGCCGTTTCTTACCTATGGCACCCAGGCCTTGGGTTAGGCTGCGGTCGCTGGGGTCGTCATTGAAATCGCCCATGATGATGATTTTGGGATCGGGGTCTAACAGCTCGATATCCGGGACGATGCGTTTACGGATCAGCACGGCTGCGCTCATCCGAAACGGCCGGCTGCGCGCCTCCCCACCGTAGCGGCTGGGCCAGTGGTTGACGATTAAATAGAGCGTTTCACCATCTAACTCACCGCGTACCAAGAGTATGTCGCGCGTGTACTTCCGCCTTTTCTTTTCATCGAACAGATAAAGGGTATAGGGCTTTGTGAATGTGGGCACAAACCGGCTCTTCTGGTAGAGCAGGGCGACGTCGATCCCACGGGGGTCGAAGGAGTTAAAGTGGATTTTCTCATAGCGATAGGGTGCCAAGGCTTTCGCGTGGATCAAATCGTTCAACACATTTTCGTTTTCAACCTCAGCCAATCCGATGAGCACCGGTGCCATATGGGTCAGATCGCGACCGATGGCCGCGAGGGTTTGGGATAGGTGGTCGATTTTTTGCGCATAGCGCGCAGCCGTGTATCGATACTTGCCCGAAGGCGTAAAATCCAAATCCATCACCCGGCGCAACGCTTTCTTCCCCTTTAAGTTTTTAAAGGAATAGGCCTTTTTCAAAAAGGGCGTCCGCTTTGCCAAGGCACTTTGGGCTGGAATACTCCGGTGAAAAAAGGGATCCCCCGGCCTTTTCGTGCCATCGATATAGTCCACCGAAGGGACGGTGTCAAATAGGTTTTCCACATTGTAAAAGGCGACTGTAACCACCCGATAATTCTGTTTTTGTGAAAAACCGAGGCAGACAAAAAACAATGAACAGAGCAGGGAAAACAACCGCTTTTTCATCGTGCAGGCTTTCAAATGCTAAGTTTCTGTTGAAATACGACGGGTTTATCGTCGCCAGTCGGTAAAGTTAAGCACAAAATTTGTGAGATAAAAAGTCTATATTTACCCTAGCGTTGTAGGGCTTGAAACGTCACAAACCCATGGCTTGTCGCACGGTTTTCCGACCCCTAAGAGTGAGCTGTACAGCCGCTGTATTCGCGGCGATCTGTCCCATTTTAAACGCGCAGCCGAGCGGCGAACTATCCGGCCATGTCACGGATGGGCGCAAAGGCATATCAGGTGTGAAGGTTCAAATGGTAGCATTGGCTCGGTCGTCCTTTACCGATACAAACGGGGACTTCGTCTTAAAAAATGTCCCCTATGGCTCCTATACATTGGTACTGACCGGAGCGGGCTGGGAGCCTCAGCAGCTGCCCGTAAGCCTGCACAGCCCCGAGCAGCACCTGGGCGATATCGAGCTATTGCCGGCGGATTACCTAAGGCTTTCCGATGCGGATTTATCCGCTGATGAGGGTGCAAACCAAAGGGTTTCTGCACGGCTCCAGGCTTCGCGTGACGTATTTCTGCGCACGGTAGCCTACCAGTTTCGGCCCTATTGGTTTGCCCTCCGTGGCTACGACTCCCGATTCAATACCGTTTTGTTGAACGGCGTGGTGATGAACGACCCCTATGACGGCCGTCCCAACTGGACGAATTGGGGCGGATTAAATGACGTGACACGCCACCCTGAGGAGATAAAATACGCCTTGCAACCCTCGGATTACACATTTTCCAGCTTGGGGACGGTAACCGCCATCGACACACGGGCGGCAGACTACCCTGAGCAGCTGAGTCTGAGTTTTTCCATATGCGACTACGCATATCGCCAGCGCGTGATGGTGACCTACAGCTCGGGTCTGCTCGAAGATGGCTGGGCGCTTATCCTCTCCGGTTCGCGCCGCTGGGCCCAGAAAGGCCGCGTTGAGGGGACTTCGTACGATGCCTGGGCGTATTTCCTAGGTCTGGAGAAGCGATTTACGCCTGACCACAGTGTAAGCCTAGCCGCGATGGGATCGCCGACCCAACGCTCGGGCGACAGCCCCAATACCCGGGCGGTATGGGATTTAAAGGGAAAGGGCTACAACGCCTATTGGGGTTGGCAAAACGGCTTCAGACGGAACGCCCGCATGCGAAGCGATCATGCGCCCATCCTCCAGCTGACCGATTACTGGTGCCCTTCAAAAAATTTGAAGTGGATGAACACCCTGTCCTACCGGTTTGGATACGAGAGCCGAAGTCGTTTGGAAACCTACAAAGCACCAAACCCCGCACCGACTTATTACCGCCGTATGCCGGCTTATTTTCTGTCTGTGGGGAACCCGCGTGCCGCAGAATCCGTTAGAGCATGCTTCCGGTATGACCAACGCTGCGCACAAATCGATTGGCGTGCGCTATACCGGAGAAATCAAGGCAATTGGCAAACGATTGGCAACCCAAGTGGCTGGCCCGGTGCGCGCTATACCGGGCTCCAAGCGGCCTATTACCTAGCCGAGGACCGGCGAGATGTCGAAGACTGCAACTGGAATTCCCGTATTTCGTATGAGATCAGCGAACCGCTCGGTTTACAAGCCGGGTTTTCGCAGCGCTATATGCGATCGGAAAGCTATCGAAAAGCCGCCGATTTGCTCGGTGCCGATTTCATTTTGGATAGAGATGCTTACGCCGACACGCCCCAAGAGGCAGACAACGATTTGCGCAGGCCCAACCGTATCGTCTTTAAAAATGACGAGATGGCCTACGACTATGTCATTCACCATGCTGAATCCAAAGCCTTTGCTAGGTTGTGCGCTTCGATTCACCACTGTGATTGGTTCGCTGGCATAGCCGCATCCCACATGCGTATGTATCGCATTGGAAAGTATCAAAACGGGCGCTATCCAAACCGATCTGCAGGACGGAGCAAAACCATTCACTTTACCGATTATGGCTTACAGGGCGGCGTTACACTAAAGTTCGATGGGCGGCATTACGCGACGGCGGCTGGCCTGTATCAGAGCTTAGCCCCTACCATAGCACAGGGCTTTCCCGATGCGCGGAGCGATGATTTCGTCACGCCCAACTTGCAATCCACTCGGGTGTATAGTGGAAACCTGCGCTATGATTACCGCTCCTCCCTTGCAAGGGCAAAGGCTTCTTTGTATTATACGAAATTTCAAGATAGGGTTGTCGTCAATCGCTATTATGTGCAAGGGCTTTCCAATGGGCGTGATCAGACCTATGACGAGGCTTTTAGCGATTTTGTCACAGCGGTCATACCCGATTTGCAAACCCAACACCTGGGTCTGGAGGTCGGCATAGAGGCCCGGCTTTCCGACCTGTTTTCCACTTCATTTGTAGCCTCAGTCGGGCAATACACCTATGCGAATACGCCCGATCTATATCTGATCTCCGATTCGTTGAAAGGCTTTCAGAAACAGGGGAAGGCATACATCGAGCACTACAAACTGAGCGGTACGCCTCAGCAAGCCTATGCTCTGGGCTTTTCCTATGAGTCAGCTGCGCATGGCTGGATCGGCATTTTTGGCGATTATTTGTCCCATGGCTACATAGCCATTGCACCTGTTTTGCGCAGCCGCGCCTTTGTAATCAATCCCGCAACCCAACTGCCTTACAGAGGTTTGAGCGATGCCGCACTCAAAAAAGCGCTGAGACAAGAGCGGTTTCCCGATGCTTTTGTGCTCAACCTCAGTGCGGGTAAGACCTGGCGCTTTCGCGATTACTACCTGGGGATCACGTTATCCGTACACAATGCGCTCAACAACCGAAATTATATAACGGGGGGCTTTGAAAGCGCGCGCGACGTGAACTACCCATCCCGCCTTGCAGACCAAGGGCGGCGGTATCCCGTCTTCGGTCCTGCGTATTGGTACGACCGAGGCACGGCTTTCTTTTTAAATGCGTTCATCCGATTGCAAGGCCTAAGGCGACACGCCGAGTAAATGGGGTGTAACGTGGGAAATCGTTGACTGATGCGACCAGGGCGCCGCTCGAAGGCTTGGGTTTTTGAGCGTGAACCCATGAGATGACGATCGGGAAGAAACCGCGCCTATGGCACAATTCGGATTTGTGCAAGGGATAAAGACAAGCCGCCATCCTACACACCGAAAAGGCCAGAGGAGGAAATGACGAGAGATGGGCTTTTAAAGGCTATTGGTCTCTTATAATTTTTTATGTCATATCGTTTTCAGTACAATACTTTTTTATTATCTCCAACCCAACTGTTGCGCCCTCTAAACCGGTACGCATACGCAATGGCTTTATCACGCATGCTATACAGGTGTTTTTTTACCCTGTCATTTTGCTTTTTGAGCTGTGTTATTCGTTTATTTTTAGACTCCCTTTTCCTGAGTTCTTTCAGGGGGTTAATAACCTCCTCAAGCGTATAAAGTGTTGTAAACCCTATTTTTAGTTGTACGTAAATTCCTACTTTCTCACTCGATACGCCCCGCTCTGCCCGCCAGGCGGGCTGCCTATCTTCTCAAAAGAGACCGAGCCGTTGTATTCAATTGTGCAACGACCCTCAGGGGACACCCTCCCCCATGCCAGCCATAAACTAACTATATCCCCGTTTTTCGCTTGCAGGTCTACTGGATGGCTCGTCTTTACCGCGTCTCCTCTTTTGGCTAACGCATAAGTATATATCTCAGAGAGATGCGCGCCTTGGGTTTTATACGGATCATCAGCTTTTTTGTGTCCTACAAGTAGACTTAATCCGCTTACAAGCCCTTCTTCATCACAATCCCCTGAAAAACGGATAGACAACTCAATATTAATCCTTAATCCCCCATCAAAGTGTATGTCAATGGCTGGGTTGGTATGGGGTGTTTGCCCCAAATCAAAAGTAATATCTCCTGTGTATGGGTAATCCCCTCCCGTTTTTTTGGTAAAAGTAAGGTACCAAAATGGTGCATCTCCCACGACAGCGCAGGCTATCGTTTTGGCTGGGTCTTTTATCACTGAGTCGTCAAAGGCGTAAGCCTTGGGTTCAGGAGTAGGTGTATCGCCATCGTCTGAACAGCTTGCCAGCAGGGCTAACAAGGCTAAGCAGAGGGTCTTTTTCACAGGTGAGCTGTTTTGTATACACTTATCTTTTGTCTGTCGTAATTTGCAAAGTTATGGACAAAGAGCAATCATTTGTCACAGCTCATGATAAAAGCTTCCAAAGCCTGTAATTCTCGTTTGCTCATCTTTTGGGTGATCACAAAATTCGTCTTCATAATACCGTACTGCGCAGGCACGACCAGAGCTTTTTCCGTTCCTCGTAGGAACTTGACTATATCGCCCTTTTTCTCTCTGTAAACGCCTGCGATTCGCACCAGACTCGGCCCGATGTGTACAGCATGTATCTCGTGGCAAGCTATGCAACTCCCCTTGCCCGCAAACAGTTTCTTTCCGAGCTCAATTAGCTCACCTCGGGACAGTTTCCTCACCGGCCTTTCCCGTTTGGGGGGCTGATTCCGGATCACACCACGTTGCTTTGGACCCCGTTCTCTTCTCTGTGGGCTGCACGACACCAGCCATGCGACGATAACCACAGTAGTTAGCGCTATCCTTCTCATATTCCAGAAATTGCGATCTATGCTTCTCAATCAACTGATCGATTCTCAGAGCCACTGCGCTGCTCTTTTTGCAAAGTATGTGGCTATCACGGTAGCGCCGGCCCGTTTAAACCCGATCAGAGACTCCATCACCGCCGCCCTTTCGTCGATCCATCCCCTTTGCGCTGCCGCTTTGAGCATGCTGTATTCACCGCTTACTTGGTAGACGGCCAGCGGTACTTCTAAGGCTTGTTTCAATCGAAAGAGTATGTCGAGATAGGATAACCCCGGCTTGACCATCACAATGTCGGCGCCTTCATCGATGTCCAATCGCGCTTCGCGGAGCGCTTCTACCGCATTGGCCGAGTCCATCTGATAGGTCTTCTTGTCTCCAAAGCCGGGGGTGGAAACCAGTGCATGGCGAAAAGGTCCGTAAAACGAACTGGCGTACTTGGCGCTATAGCTCATGATAGCGGTATCTACAAATCCCTTTTCCTCTAGTATTTTGCGAATGGCAGCCACCCTTCCATCCATCATGTCCGATGGGGCTACCACATGGGCGCCAGCCCGGGCATGGCTCAACGCCATTTCTGCCAAAACCGCAACGCTCTTGTCGTTCACGATACGCTGATCCACTACTATTCCATCGTGTCCATAGATGGAATAGGGGTCTAGGGCCACATCGGTCATCACCAGCATTTCAGGCTGCGCTCGCCTAACCGTCTGAATCGCTCGTTGAATCAATCCATCGGGGTTTAGCGCTTCTGTGCCTGTCTTATCCTTTAGGTCGTCCGCTATTTTTGCGAAGAGCAAAACGGAACGAATCCCCAAGGCGTACAAAATCTGGACCTCCTCGGCCAACACATCCAGCGTGAACCGGTAACAATCGGGCATAAAGGCGATTTCCTCGCGTTTGTCTTCGCCCTCGATGATGAATAAAGGCGCGATGAAGTCAGCGGGGCTCATACGGTTTTCGGCGACTAGGCTGCGCAGCGCGGGCGTGCTGCGCAAACGCCTCAAGCGGGTGCGTGGAAACATGCGTTTGTCTTTACAACGGCAAGTATCCCGCAAATGTACGGGTTTGTATGCGTAAAAACCGGCAGATCAGAGCGGTTGATACATGTGGTGCGCCCTCGCTTTTAGCGCTGCGATGTGCGTGGTGAGGATGACAGAAAATGAGCCCCCTTTTTCAAAACGAACCACTATGGATGCGCACTTAGAGATGGATTCAGCCTGACTCATAGGAGCGAACACCGGCGACAAGCCCTTCTTTTTAGGCTATACCCATGCGATTTATGTCGTGATTGGGGTTTTGTGATTAGAACACAGCACAGAGACAAGTCTGCTTCTTAAGTCACCGTAAAGCGATAAGATCAAAAAATGTCCTTTTGGATTCACCACAGGGGAAAAACCAAAAAAATGAGCGCTTTTTAAGCGGTCAATAGGGTCGAAACAAAAAGATGAGTTCCCTTGAGCCACATAGGATAAACACTGGCGACAAGCCCTCCTTTTCAGAGCGATACAAAAGGTTAAAAGCAAAGACGGGCGCCTTTTAAGCGGTTGATCAGATCAAATGGGGTCTACCTGCTGATCCAAGACCGATCTAAGCCGTGCGCTTAGACCCATTCCCTCGGCTTTTTGAGTACTTTTACCAGCTTTTCCTCGTCGGAATTCGGCAGGGGGTTGCAATCGTAGCGCCACTGCACATAGGGGGGCAAACTCATCAAAATGCTCTCCGCCCGACCCCGGGTTTTCAAGCCAAATAGGGTTCCCCTATCGTACACCAGGTTATACTCCACGTAGCGCCCGCGCCGGACTGCTTGCCAATCGCGGTGCCGCTGCGAATATTCGGTGCGCTTTCTCCTTTGGACGATGGGCAGGTAACCCCTTAGAAAATGGTCGCCCAGCTCGGTGACAAAAGCGTACCCATCCGCTGTGGAGAACGCTTGTGTAGGACGCAGGTAATCGAAGAACAAACCGCCTATGCCGCGTGCTTCGTCCCGGTGTGCGATCCAAAAATACGCATCACAGCACTTTTTGTAGCGGGCGTAGAAATCCGGATGGAACTTGTCGCAACTGCGCTTGCAGGCCCTGTGAAAGTGCCTTGCATCTTCTTCGAATAAGTAATAAGGCGTCAAGTCCTGTCCACCGCCAAACCATCGATCGATTGTCTTCCCAGCTGAGTCGTATAGCTCAAAGTAGCGCCAATTCGCATGGGCAGTCGGCACAAAGGGATTTTTGGGATGAATGACGAGAGACAATCCGCAAGCGGAGAACCGCGTTGCGGTCACACCGAATTTCTCGCGCATGGACTCGGGCAGTATGCCGTGCACCGAAGAAATGTTGACGCCAGCCTTTTCAAAAACACGGCCGTCACTCATGACACGCGTACGCCCGCCTCCGCCGCCCGGGCGTTTCCAGCTGTCTTCTTCAAACGCTGCTGCACCCTCCTCCTGCGTCAATGCAGCACAGATATCGTCTTGCAAGCCTCGTATATAGTGGTAAAATTTTTTGCGCATCCGATGGATTTAGCCCTGATTGGGATATGCTTTCACGGCCTCTACAAAGGCCTTGGCGTGCTCTACGGGTGTATGGGGCAAAATGCCGTGTCCGAGGTTGGCGATGTATCGATGGGTCCCAAAGCGGTTGATCATCTCCTCGACGTCCTTTTTAATCTTTGGGATGGGAGACAGCAGACGTGCTGGGTCGTAATTTCCTTGTACCACCTTTTTGTTTCCCGTCAGCGATCTACCCAACTCGGGGGACACCGTCCAATCCAAGCCGATAGCCGTCGCATTGGAGTCGGCCATTTCACCGTAAGCAAACCAACAGCCCTTGCCGAAGATGATCACGGGTACTTCATCCTTCAAGGCTTCGATGATCGGGTTGATATAGGACCAGGAGAATTCCCTGTAGTCCCATGGGCTTAACAGCCCCCCCCAGCTGTCGAAGAGTTGGATGACATCTGCGCCGGCTTTTACTTTCTCCCTTAGGTAGAGAATCGTGGTGTCGGTAATCTTTTGCAGCAGGGCATGTGCGGCTTTGGGCTGTGAAAAGCAAAATCCCTTTGCCACATCAAAGGTCTTGGATCCCTTGCCTTCTACCACGTAGCACAACAGCGTCCAAGGGGAGCCGGCAAAGCCGATGAGTGGCACCCGGTCACCCAGCGCCCTTTTGGTGAGTGCGATGGCGTCCATCACGTAGTTCAGGGATTCCCCCACATCGGGAATCGGCAGTTTTTTGACGGCCGAAGCGCTTCGAATGGGGCTGGATAGGTAGGGCCCTGTGCCGGGCCTCATCCCCACTTGAATGCCCATAGCCCGGGGCACGATTAGAATATCTGAAAATAAAATGGCTGCGTCTAAGCCGAGCTGGTCCACGGGCATCAGGGTGAGGGTTGTGGCGAGTTCAGGGGTTTGGCAACGGGTAAAGAAGTCGTATTTGGCGCTCAATTTCATGAAATCCGGCAGGTATCGCCCGGCTTGTCGCATGATCCAGACCGGCGGACGGCTTGGGTTTTCACCCCGTAAGGTTCGCAACAACAAATCGTTTTGATAAGGCCCCATATCAGTTGTGCTCGCAAAATTTAGCCATGTCGTCGTTGGAACCAAATACGATTAGGATGTCGTCAGCCTTTAGCCTCGTATTGCGATTGGGCATGTTTTGCACCTTTCGCTTGCTGCGCTCATGCCCCAGCAAGTCCTTCTCTGTCACCGCGCTCAATACGCCTATGATATTGAGGTTGTACGCGTCTCTAAAATTCAATTCCCCCAGGGTCTTGCCTTCGAATGAAGGCTTGGATTGGATCTCCGATATGGCGTAGTCCTGTCCGACTTCAAAGGAATTGATCGCGTTCTTGAGGTTGATCTTTTTCGTCAAGCGATCAGCCGCTTCTTTTTCAGGATGAACGATGTTTTCAATTCCCATCGCCTGGAGCACATTATCGTGTATGGGCGATAGGGAACGGCCTATAATTTTAGTAGGGGTCAGTTTCTTGAGGATGGCACTGGTGATGATGGCTGCCCCTTCATCCTCTCCAATGGCTACGATGGCCACGTCGACATCTTTGAGCGGGATAGCGGAATAGGCCAATTCATTGGTGGAGTCCAATTGTATGGCGTAGGCGATTTTATCCTTCAGCAAGTTTACCCGATCCATTCTTATGTCGATGCCGATTACCTCATTTCCCGACTCTGTGAGGCTTAACGCGAGGGATTGCCCAAAATTCCCCAAACCAAAAATGATGATTTTCACCCTTGTACACTTTAGTTGATCAAGATATTTTCTTCCGGATACCGATGGAATTTGGTTTGCGCTTGACGCAAAACCGCTATCAATATATTCAAAAAGCCCACCCTGCCGATCAACATCACAGCGATGAGGACGTACTTACTGGCTTCGCTGAGCGATGGAGTGATACCCAAACTGAGCCCTACCGTTCCATAGGCGGAGAAACACTCGAAGACGATGCTGATCAGATTTTTGCTCGGCTCGAGGAGCAACAGCAAAAGGCTTGCCATTCCAATGATGATAAGCGAAACGCATATAATGGCGAAGGCCCGGTTTACCGTGGTATCGGAGAGCTCTCGTCTGCCTAGTTCAATATGTCTTTTCCCCCGTGCTATAGCGAGTACGTTAAGTCCAGCAATGGCAAATGTACTGGTTTTTATGCCGCCACCTGTAGAAGCGGGTGAGGCGCCAATCCACATCAACAAGATGACAAACAGCAGGGTCGACACGTTTAAGCGGGCGAAATCAATGGTACTAAAACCCGCTGTACGCGGGGTAACCGAACAAAACATAGCTGTGGTAAGCTTTCCAAACCAGCTGTCGTGCGCCATCAATACATTGGTCTTTTCGGCTAGGTAAATATAACTGAATCCCAGCAAGAGCAGGGCTGAAGTGGTGTAGAGTACAATTCGGGTATTGTGCGTGATAATCCGCTTGACAAAGCGCTTTTTGCCCTTCCCGCCAAAGAGATTTTTCAGATGAGTCTTGAAATAGGTATAGGAGTTAGACGCGATCCCATAGCCCAAGCCTCCAAAGACGACCAAAGCCATGATCAGCCATTGCATGAAGTAATTATAGCGCAAGCTATGGGCGTACAAGCCTTGTGAGGAGACGGAAAAACCCGCGTTGCAATACGCCGAAATCGCGTGGAAAATCGAGAAAAAGCCCTTGTTTGCAATGCTCGGATCGCCGAGTATCGAATCGAAGATGAAAAGGGCACCTATCAATTCGACGGTCAAGCTGAACACCACGATGCGCATGGCCATTTTCAATACTTCGTTTACGTTGTCCTTAGAGATAAAATCCTTTACGTAAAGCGCCTCTTTAAAGGAACTCGTCTTGAAAAAGTAAGCGAAAAAAGAGGTGAAAGTCAAGATGCCCAAGCCCCCCAGCTGTATCAAAACCAAGATGATGGTCTGCCCCAAAGCCGTAAAATCCCTGGCGGTATCCAAAACGATCAAACCGGTGACGCATACCGCGCTGAAAGCGGTAAACAAAGCATCGGTAAAGCGAATGCCGTGTACGGTCGCCTTGGGCAACATCAGCAACAGGGCACCGGTAAAAGCCAAGATCAAAAAACTGCCCACAAACAGGGCCGCTGGGTTGGCAGAGATAGCGTACATATAACTGACGAGGGTCACCAGCCGAACGACAAAATAAAAGATCAGGCCGATTTCCAGGACGTGTCTCGTCATATCGGGTCCTTTGGCGAGGTAGAGGATCGGTGAAAGCGATGCGGTAAGGCTGAGAATCCCGATGTTGATAGGCGTCAGGTTGCGCGTGAGGCGCTCATGTCTGAGCGCGTACTTCATTACGTTACAGGCCGACAAAACAACTGTGAGTACAAACAAGCCCCCCGGCTCTAAAAGCCTGATCTCATCGCCTACTATGAAGCCAAAGTCAAAAATCAGAGCGCTGAGGGTGAGGATGTCTATGAGCCAATAGGGGATTCCGGTTGGAAATTTTGTACGCAAGGCCTATCCCTTTTTAGAAAAATGCAGCACAAAGTTACCCAAACTTCGAGAAACCCGATGATTTTCTCAGAAAAAGAGCTGTGTCGTCCCACGAGAATTCACCGATTTTCGCCACATTATTTTTTTCTTTTCCCTATCTTTATGGAAATTTGGCCTGTAATATGTGATCAACAGCCGTTTATGAAATACGGGCGCATCTGGTTATTCACCGCGCTGCTAGGCCTTGTATCGAGCCTTAGGGCGAGCGCGCAGGAGAAAAAGTCCATTTACGATCCACGCGAATTGTGGGCCCCTTTCTTTTACGCGCATGGCGGAAACGGCTTCCGAAGCGCAGCGGGCAAGCCAGGGCCCGACTACTGGCAAAACCGTTCGGATTGTAAAATTACAGCTGTACTCGACACGCTGACCCATACGGTAAGGGGCATTGCGAAAATACGTTACAAAAACAACAGCCCGGATGCACTGCATTTCCTATGGTTGCAACTCGACCAAAACATTTACCGAGAGGATTCGCGTGCCACAGCGACAACGCCAATCGCAGGGGGGCGATTTGCAAATGAAGATTTCACCCAAGGCTATGTGCTCATCGGGGTCGAGGTCAATGGCAAAAAGGCCGATTACGTCACGAGCGATACGCGCATGCGGGTTCGACTAACTGAGCCCCTTTCGGGAAAGGGTGGGGTCGCCGATCTAAAAATCCAATTCCGGTTTACCGTTCCGAGAAAGGGAAGTGACCGCATGGGACGGCTGGCCACGCCAAACGGGGAAATCTATCAAATGGGTCAATGGTATCCGAGGATGTGTGTATATGATGACGTAAGAGGTTGGAACACATTGCCTTATCTGGGAGCGGGTGAATTTTACCTCGAGTACGGTGATATCGAATACACCATCGACGCCCCGGCGGGTATGGTCGTGGTCGGATCGGGCGTACTCCAAAACCCAAAGCAGGTCTTGACGAAAACCGAACGGAGACGGCTGGCCAAGGCTCAGCGCAGCGATCAAATCGTCGTGATTCGCAGTGCCAGCGACGTAAGAGACCCTCAATCGCGGCCCCGAATCGGTATGCTGACCTGGAGGTTTAGATGTGAACAAACCCGTGATGTAGCCTGGGCCGCCTCTCGAGCCTTTACCTGGGATGCCGCAAAAATAAATCTGCCCAACGGTGCGCACGGCCTCGCCCAGTCCTTGTATCCCATAGAAAGTCAGCAAGCCTGGAAGCGCGCTACCGAATACACCAAGCACAGCATCGAATTTTACGCCGACTACCTGTATCCCTACACCTATACCGTAGCGACCAACGTGGCGGGTCGGGTCAGCGGCATGGAATACCCAGGGATCGTCTTCTGCGATTATAAATGCAAAGGCCAATCTCTGTGGTTTACCACCACCCATGAATTCGGGCACAACTGGTTTCCCATGGTTGTGGGGAGCGACGAGCGGCGGTACGCCTGGATGGACGAAGGCTTCAATACCTTCATCAATGGCTTGTGCACCGCCGATTTTAACGGAGGAGAATACGACACACCCGCCCAAGACTACGCGGTCAATTATTGTTTTAACCCCGATGGGGCGTGCATCATGACGATCCCCGATGTGCAACGCGGGCAAAACCTCGCCGCTGACGCCTACTACAAGCCCGCCATGGGATTGCGCCTACTGCGAGATGTAATCCTGGGTAGAGACCGATTCGATCAAGCCTTTAAGACTTACGTACACCGTTGGGCCTTTAAGCACCCGACCCCTTGGGACTTCTTTCACAGCATGGAAAATGTAGCCGGCGAAGACCTGAGTTGGTTCTGGCGGGCGTGGTTTTTCAAAAATTACGCGCTCGACCAAGCCGTGAAAGGGGTGGATTACATCGACGGTAAGCCGGCCAAAGGGGCTTTGATAACGGTGGAGAACCGGGGTAAAATGGCCTTACCGGTCATCGCGGCGATCACTGAATCCAATGGGGAAACCACTGTGGTAAAACTGTCGGTGGAAATTTGGCAGCGGGGCCCTACCTGGACTTTCCGATTCGATTCCCACTCGAAGATCGAACGGGTGGAATTAGATCCCGAACACCAGTTGCCCGACGCGAATCGCGCGAACAACATCTATGTAACAACCTATGGGACAAGTGAGAAATAGGCAAATGGTGCAGACGAATCGCCTTGAAATGGTCAAAGACGGCATGGCCCAGCGATTGCATGAATCGGGCGAAGAATGGATAAAAGTGGAAGGGTCTCGGCTCGCTGGCAGGCAAAAAGCCATACTTGGTGGCGATTAGGGGCGGCAACCTGGGTATTTTAAATTGCTGGAGTGCGCCCACTGGCATCAAATTAAGATCGACAAAACCGATAAAAGGAGCAGGTTTCACGGGGAGAGACACACCTCTGTACAGCGACTGGCATTCGGTTTAGAGCATTGATTTCCCTAGGGTTTTTCACCGGCCTGTGCGAGAAAGTGCTGCAATTTTGCTGCGCTGTCTATCCCAAAATCCGCACCATATCGGTTAATCAAGTCGACCGCTTGTTTTAACTGGGTCGAACTGGTATTCGGAAACACTTCCTGCAAGTTCGATACGGTGGTTTTACAGGGCTTAGATTCTGCACAATTTAAACAGTCTTATCCTTTGAAATATCAGTTAAACACAATATAACTTATCTTTTTTATTCTATCATTGGAATCGAAATAAATGCTTATATCTTCGGCGTCGCATGTCTCGCAACTAAAAGATACAGTCTTTGTACCGTCATAGATATAGGTTTTAACTTTACCCAGTTTTCCAATGGGATCGCCAATGGTCAGTGTCGTGCCCTTAATCGTTATGTTAGCCGTTTTTTCGTAAATAGTAAAGCCTACTAAACCATAGTTATTTCCCATATCGGTTCTGTCTTCAAAGTGAAAGGAAATTGCACCATAACAAAGGTAAATGTACAAACACGGTTCTGTTCCTTTTTTAGTTAATCAGAAGTGAGTGCTGGGCTTTGACCCGAGGCGCGTATATCCCAATCGTCATCGCGGACACAGCTGCTAATAAGCCCTAAACAGACTGAGATAAGAACACGCTGCCCAACTGCAGATAAGCTTTGACCGAGCATTTCTCAATTGTTTGGCTCAACGACTGTTAAGTTATTAAAAAAAATCAATAAAAGGCTAGGATTAATTTCTTATAACGTGACCAAGAGGATAGAACGCGCCCTGAAGCTGGTAATTTATGGCCCGCCAGATGGAATCAACTCGATGCCAGCTGATCGTTTACTTTTGCTGTGCCAGCGGACCCGGTTTTCGTTTGGATCGTCGTTTCTCGGGGCTTTATTTGAAGTGAGAAACGAGCGGGTTGCACAACCGGCGAGAAGTACTGATGAGCAGATTAAAACGGAGATGGAAAACGATTAAAAAACCAAGCGAAAAACGCAAGTCCTATACGGGCGGAAAGCGAAGAGAAGAGGCCGATTCACCTTTCGGATTATCCATGGGATCGAGTTCTTTTAATAGAATCAAAGGGCGGTACTGAAAATTCTATGACATGGAATTCACTGCTGCCATTCACAGAAATGCTTTGAACGGGTCATGCAGAACCCAATACTTTGCTCCTGCTCTTTGTCTTCCTCAAAAAGGGCATAAAAAGCGCTTCTTATACTAGGTTGATGAATATGCGAAAACACTAACCCCACAACGACCTTGAGGTCCACCGGCTGGAATCGACTATTCGGCTTTACCGGCTTTTTTCCCCTGCCCCGATTTCAGCGCATCCCAACCCTGTGCCTGTAGGGGAATGGCCCCCCCGTCACGGCTGATCAGATAGGCGCCTTTGTCTTTTTCCGCGATGTGGCCGATGACCGATAAGTTTGGATGATCCTTGATTTTGTCGTAGTCCTGGGCCTTGAGGGTGAAGAGCAGCTCATAATCTTCACCGCCGTTTAGCGCGGCTGTGATGGGGTTCAAATTCAGTTCTTCGGCTGCGCGAATCGCCTGCGGATCCAAGGGGATTTTATCTTCGTACAAGCGTGCGCCTACGTCCGATTGATCGCAGAGGTGCAAGATTTCAGAGGACAAACCGTCGGAAATGTCGATCATGGCTGTGGGTTTGACACCCAATTTCGCCAAGCGCGGTGGGATGTCTTGGCGCGCCTCGGGTTTGAGTTGGCGTTCCAACAAATAGGCATAAGGTGATAAATCTGGTTGTGTATGGGGGTTGACTTTGAAGACTTCATTTTCGCGTTCCAAAATCTGCAGGCCGAGGTAAGCGGCGCCCAAATCGCCGCTGACCACCAGCAAATCCATCGGTTTAGTCCCTTTTCGATACACGACTTCTTCCCTTTTGGCATAGCCTACAGCCGTAACGCCGATGAGTAAGCCGGAAGCAGACGAGGTGGTATCACCACCTACGACATCGATATTATAATGTCGGCCAGCCATGCGGATTCCAGCGTAAAGCGCCTCGATCGCCTCTAGGGTAAAGCGGTTGGAGACCCCGAGAGAGACGAGGATTTGCGAGGCTTGGGCATTCATCGCATAGATGTCGCTCAGGTTGACGACCACCGCTTTGTATCCCAGGTGCTCAAGCGGTGTGTAAGCCAGGTTAAAGTGTACGCCCTCTACCAGCAGATCGGTAGAGACCAAGGTGTCTGCGTCCTCGAAGTGCAGCACCGCTGCGTCGTCTCCCACGCCTTTGCGGGTGGATGGGTCTCGGAGCTGAATCCGCTCGGTGAGCGCTTTGATCAAGTCGAATTCCCCCAGCTCGGTGAGTGGGGTCGAATTTTGGTCTTTGTCCGCCAGCATCTCGCAAAGGTATGGCTTTTGGATCGAGTCATTCGCGTAGGCACCCGAGTAAAAGCCGTTTGATTTTCCTATCTTTACCCATGGTGAAAGAAGTAAAAAAAAGACGTCAGATCATTCACATCGATATGGATGCCTTTTACGCCTCGGTGGAACAGCGCGATAGCCCCGAGTGGCGGGGCAAACCCATTGCCGTAGGGGGTGTTTCAGCGCGGTCTGTGGTCGCTGCTGCGAGTTATGAAGCGCGTAGATTGGGTGTGCGGAGCGCCATGTCTGTAAAACAGGCTCGGGCGTGCTGTCCAGGGCTCATCTTCGTAAGGCCGCGCTTTGATGATTACCGCGAGATCTCTATGCAAATCCGGAAAATCTTTTTTCAATACACCGATGCGGTCGAACCCCTCGCTTTGGATGAGGCTTACTTAGACATCACGGCTGATGACAAAAGCGGGGTCTCAGCGGCGAAAGTAGCACGAGACATTCGAAAGGAAATCTTCGAAAAAACGGGGCTCACAGCCTCGGCGGGTATATCCGTAAACAAGTTCCTAGCGAAACTCGCATCAGAGCTGGGCAAGCCCAATGGGCAAAGCGTAATCGCACCCGACCAAATCGATTCCTTTTTGGGGCGCCTGCCGATAGAAAGGTTTTACGGCATTGGAAGGGTCACGGCTCGCAAGATGAAAGACGAGGGAATTTTTACGGGAAAAGAGCTCAAGGCACAACGGCTCTCAGCCCTGGTGGAAGCCTTTGGCAAACGAGGCTACTACTATTACCAGCTGGCGCGCGGCATTCACAACAGCCCGGTGAGGTCTGACCGCAAGCGGAAATCGATGAGCGTGGAAAACACCTTTTCCGAGGATAAGGTCGGCTTAGAAGCCTTGGAAAGTGAATTGGAAAAACGAATCGTGGAATTGGCCTCTCGCTTAGAGAGAGATGGATCGGCCGGCAGGACGGTCGTCCTAAAGCTAAAATTTTCAAACTTCCAAACCCAAACGCGCAGTCGTACCACTTCGGGCTTTGTCTGTACCTTTGAGGAAATTTATCCGATTGCCAGGTCCTTGCTAGAGCGCAGCCGTTCATCGGAGGGCGTACGCCTTTTGGGGGTCGGCGTATCGAACCTCAAGCACGATCGAGAAGGGATGAGCCGCTTGCCCAGACAATTAAAAATATCTTTTTGACCCATGCGCGTTACCGCAACCCCCCTCGATGGCTGCTTCGTGATCGAGCCCGAACTGATCGAAGACGAGCGCGGCTATTTCTTCGAGAGCTTTCACCGAGAAAAATTCCGGGCCGCAACCCGGGTGAACGCCATCTTTGTGCAAGACAACCAGTCGGCTTCCAAATATGGCGTATTGCGGGGTTTGCATATGCAGAATCGCGATTGCGCACAAGCGAAGTTGGTACGGGCACTCAGCGGAAAAATATTGGATGTAGCGGTTGACCTGCGACCGGATTCCAAGACCTATGCGCGGTACTTTTCCATTGAGCTGTCCGGTGAAAACCGCAAACAACTGTTTATTCCCCGCGGTTTTGCACATGGCTTTGTCACCCTGAGCGAGGGCGCTGAGGTGTTTTACAAATGCGATGACTATTACGACAGAGACAGCGAGACCGGCATCCGTTACGACGATCCGCAATTGAACATCGATTGGCAAATCCAAAGGGACGCGATCACCCTTTCTAAACGAGATGCTGCGCGCCAGAGTTTGAGCGAATGGGAAAGCGGGGTGCACTAAAAGTGCTGATAACCGGTGCCGACGGCCAGCTGGGAAGGAGTTTCCGTCAGATCAGCCCGGGGTTTGGCCGATTTGATTTTTTCTTTGCGAGCCGCGGGGATTTAGATCTGAGCAACTGGCGCAGCGTAGCCTCTTTTTTCAAAGAAAAATCCTTTGACTTCGCGATCAATTGCGCCGCCTACACAGCTGTGGATCGGGCTGAAACTGAAAGGGAAGCCGCCTATGTGGGCAATGTGGCCACCGTAAAACACCTGGTGAAAGCCTGTGAGAAGTATGCTGTGATCCCAATACACTACTCCACCGATTACGTATTTGATGGCAAAAAAGACCAACCCTATCGCGAAACCGATATCCCCAACCCGATCAATTATTACGGTTACAGCAAATGGCTGGGTGAAGGGGTGATTCAGCAATCCGGAATCGACTTTTACCTGTTTCGAACTTCATGGCTCTACAGCGACTACGGCAAAAATTTTATTAAAACCCTCATCCAAAAGGTCAAAACTCAGGCGGAGCTACAGGTCGTAAACGACCAAAGGGGGTGCTTGACGGCGGCCAGCTGGTTGGCCGCACAAACGCTAAAGGCGCTGCAGTGGGGACTTCCCTTTGGGTTGTATCACCTCTGCAGCCGGAGGTCGCAGACCCGATATGAAATCGCACGGGAAATCGCAGCCGAAGTAAATCCCAGATGCCGTGTAAAACCCATTGAGACCAAGGACTTAAACCCAGTGGCAAAACGCCCCGGATACAGTGTATTGGATACGGCGAAGTACGATGCCTCTTTGCGCGACTAACCTTCCAGTCGATGATGTGGTCCCGCTGATTGGGCAGAGCTAAATCCTCAGCCCATTCGAGTAATCGATTGCATACCGAGCGGTGGCTGTTGTTTGATCTCCCGACTCTTTTGATGACTTGAAAGGGAAGTATTTGTTTTTTATTCCTGTGGCTCGGTTTGGAAGGGCGAATTATTTTTTGGTTTTTTACCTCAATCGCTGATCCGACATGCGGTCTTTGGTAAGAGATGCCCATCTAACTGGGTTGACGCTGTGATTTTTGTCGCTTATTCTAATCCGGAGTAGTCTGAAAAGACGATCTTATTTTTTGTCCTGTGCGCGTCGGTTTGAAAGCGCGGACTTGTTTTTTGGTGTTTGTCTTTTCGTCACAGTTTAAAAAGTGGGCCTATTTTTCTCGTTCTCATTTGAGGGTCTGAAAAACGGGTCGTGATTCTTTGTGTTTGTCTCTATGCGTGCGACCCTGGGTTTTCTGTCGCCTATTTATTCTGTGGTCAGCTGCGCTGACTTTTGTTGGTTAGTCGAACGAGGTCGCGTCTGAGAATGGGAACGGCTTGTTTTTTGATTTTTACCACATGGCGGTTGCAGCCTTACAGTGCATTGGGTGGATGGATACAGGCGTAGTGGGTCGATCTGGAAGGCGAGGGGTATTTTTTGGTTTCGTCTCTGAAGGAGACTGTTTAAAAGGGGCTATTTTTTGTTTTGATCCTGTTGACGGTTTAAAGAGGGACTTGGCTTTTGTCCTTTTGGAGCGTTTGAGCAGTCGGGTTGGGTTGCTGTTGGTTGGATTGGTGGTTCGCCGGTGAGCTTGTCGTGTGTTACACTGGTTTTCTGTCTCGCTTTTCTACTGTGGACTTGTCTTTTGCGGGTTGCTCGTCACTATTGTATTGGCTTGGCGTTAGCTCAGTTGGTTTGGTTGAGCTGGTTGGTTGCTTTGCATGGCATGGGTTGGGTTCGTGGTGATTGGTTTGTTTGGTGCAGTTGCCTTGCTGGTCTGCTGGGTTGATTGGCTCATTGGGTTGGATTGAGTGGCTTGGATTGGCTGGGTTGCTCTGTCGCTGGTGTGCTGTGGCGTGGGTTGTTGTCGGGTTGATTGGATTGCGCTGATGCATTGCTAACTTATCGCTCTGTTCTCTGTGCTGCCTGAATCGGTTTGAAAAAGGGGCTTACTCTTTTGCTTTTGAGCTTTTGTGGACGATTGAGAATTCAATCTTACTCTTTTTGTCCTGTTGGGTAACGTTTGAAAAGCACAACTTTTTCTTGTATCCAATCTCTTTGCGACGGTTTGGAAAAGGGCGTTTATTCTTTTGCGCTCAGCTCCCTTTGGGTGCTCCAGCCGCAAAGGTCCAATCCAGCGTGTCATATAGCTTTGCTGTGACAGGTTGAAAGCGCAGCTTTGCTCTTTTGATTTTAATGTATTCTGGGCTTTGGTGTGAGCTGAGTTGCAAGGGGTCTGGTGTATTATGGGCTTTCGACGGCTTTATTTTTGGCCTCTTATGGCGCCTGGAAAATCCTGCTTTCATCTTTGTTCCTGTGGTCAGCCTCGCTGACTTTTGTTGGTTAGTCGAACGTAAAACCAATCTCATTTTGCTGTGCTTATCCCAATGGCGACAGCCTGAGCGGGTGGGCTTTTTGGTGTTCGTCCCTTTGTGGTGATTTGAAAATTGCGGTGTTTTTGCTCTCAATCCGAGTGTTAGAGCTTAAGATGAGATAGCAATTGCTCTGCGCCCCGAGCAGGCTCAGGATCCAACCGCCGACGATGCCCCAGCACGACATTCCGCAGTATGCCGAAACCACCGCCGCGCATAACTAGGCCGGCGAGCCATCCGGCGATTCCTCCGATTAACAGCGTCCAAATGAATTCCGTATTGTATAGGTTTTTGTGATTTAAACGGCTAATATAAACAAAAAGGCGGGAACCTGCCGCCTTTTCATCGGGTTATTTAAATCACGTGGGTCAACTCACCGTTATCACTTTGGGCTTGTCGTCCTGAATCACCTTCTTTTTCGGTAGGGAGACCGTTAAAATGCCATCCCTATAGGAAGCCTTAACCGAATCGGGATCAACGCCCTGTTCAGGCAGCGAAAAGCTGCGCTTAAACGAGGTGGATCGAAATTCCCTGCAGGTGTAATCTGCTCCTTTGGCTTCCGTGTGCTTTTCGTTTTCCAACTCGGCACCGATGGTCAATACATTGTCCGCTACCGCTACGTTAAAATCCTCCTTCTTCAAGCCGGGTGCGGCTACTTCTATCTGGTACACATCCGCTTTCTCGCGTATGTTCACAGGCGGTACGTCCAAGCCTTTGCGAAAGCCCCTGGGATTGAACCCGAAATCGTCGTCAAAATACCCGAAGTCGTCCAGAAATCTGAAAGGTTTTCTACTGATTAACATCGCTCTATTTTTAGGTTATACAACAGTTTGCAATTAGGCTGCTGCAATTGCTGCGCCATCGAGAAATAGAGGCCGAAAGGCGACAAAGTGTCCGATTTTTGTTTAATAGTCAAAATATAATGACTAAATGTCGCTCGATTCTGAGCTTCAAATTCCTTTACTTTGCGATATGAAGATCGTTTACAAGCTCTTTGTCACCGTCTGGAAACTGTGGTGTTACCTGGTCACAGCTGGGTCGACCATACTGTTGTCTCCCGTTTTATTCCTTTCGCTCGCCATGGATCGCTACGGCTGGTTTTACAAATTTGCCCGGCTTTGGGCAAGGCTCATCTGCTGTGGTTCGGGTTTTCGTATCGAGCGAACGGATGAAAATGTCATCAGCGGGGCGAGCCATATGGTCGTATGCAACCACGGCTCCCTGATGGACATCCCGATCATCATGCTTTTGGTCGAGCGACCGCTCGTCTTCGTGGGCAAGAGCGAATTGGCTAAAATCCCGATTTTCGGATTCCTGTACAAGAAGGCCAGCATTTTGGTCGATCGCAGCAGTTTGAGAAGCCGTAGGCAAGTCTATGAGCAAGTGGGTGACAAGGTCAAACGAGGCCGGAGCATTTTTATGGCTCCAGAGGGTGGCAGACCCGATCGCGAAGTGAAGTTGGCCCGTTTCAAAGACGGTGCCTTTACCCTAGCCATCAAGCATCGGCTTCCCGTCCTGCCCATCACCATTGCCAATGCCAAGCAAAGGTTTCCGCCTATTTTTTGTGGGGGCGCCCCTGGGGTGATTTACGTGTACGTACATCCAGCCGTCGAAACCCAGGGCTACGACTTGAAAACGCGTGCCGAGTTGCGAGATCAAACCCAAAAAATCATCGAACGACAGCTCGATGTGTTTTGCAAAACCCTATCCCGCAAAGCCTTTCTCCGGTGAGCAATCCGCATAATTTCGTAGTTTTGCAAGCCACTCGCTCAATAGACTACCCGATGAGATTGGCGCAAAAAAAACTTGTGTAAGGGTTAAAAAATCGGCGTTGACACAGGTTGGGTCTGGGCGAAAGACAGGGGTGAGACAAAGCGCCAGAATTTCGGAATATCCAAGGGGGCATGTACGTCTGAGTCATCAAATGTTATATACGTCGAAGCCTTGGGATTTGAGAGGATGGGATTTAAAATAGTAAAAGGTGAGGGTATCCAAAAGCCACAGGCGAAAGAAGAGTCGCTTTGGTGAGCGGTGCTTGTTTCCAAACTCGGGATTCGTCTTTTGGATCGTAGATTGACAGCGCGGTGAGAGCTGGGGGAAAAATAGAGCTCATGGCGCCTGCGGGGAATTTTGAATCCCTGCAAGCCGCCATTGACAATGGTGCTGATTCGGTGTATTTCGGTGTGGCCCAGCTCAATATGCGCGCCCGTGCCGCCATCAACTTCACCGTGGATGACTTGCCGGAAATCGCTGCGCGCTGCGAGTCTAAAGGGATTCGCAGCTACCTGACGCTCAACACCATCATTTACGACCACGATTTGTCCCTGGTCCAAGCGCTGTTGAAAAAAGCCAAAGCAGCGGGTGTTACGGCCGTTATTGCCATGGATCAAGCGGTGATTGCAGCGGCTCGGCAATTGGGTTTGGCGGTTCACATCTCCACGCAGTTGAATGTGACCAATATTGAAACCCTTCGCTTTTATGCGCACTTTGCCGATACGATGGTCTTGAGCCGGGAGTTGAGTTTGTCCCAGGTGAGGAAAATCGCCGATCGAGTAGAAAGAGATCGAATCACCGGCCCGGGTGGCGCGCTGGTCCGAATTGAGATTTTCGGCCACGGTGCCCTGTGCATGGCGGTTTCCGGTAAGTGCTACCTGAGTCTGCACGCTTACAACGCCTCAGCCAACCGCGGTGCTTGCAAGCAAAACTGCAGAAAAAAATATAGGGTAATCGATCGGGAAACCGGCTTTGAGATCGAATTGGACAACGATTACATGATGTCGCCCAAGGATTTGTGCACCATTGATTTTTTGGATGAGATTCAAGCGGCTGGCATAAGCATCCTAAAGGTAGAAGGCCGGGGGCGCGCGCCGGAATACGTAGCAGAGACTACGCGTTGCTACCGAGAGGCCCTCGACAGCCTCTGTGATGGCTCCTATTCCAAGGCGCGTATAGCGGGTTGGATTCAGCGCTTGCAGGCGGTTTACAACCGCGGGTTCTGGTCTGGGTACTACCTGGGTCAAAAACTCGGCGAATGGTCGCCGGGAAGCGGCTCACAGGCTCGACAAAAAAAAGTCTATCTCGGCAAAGGCCGACACTATTACCCCGAAGCGGGGATCGGCGAATTTTCAATCGATGCTTACGATGTCAAAGTCGGGGATAAGATACTGATCACGGGCCCCACTACTGGCGCCAAAGAAACCCGAGTGAAGTCCATCATGATCGACGATGTAAAAGCCGGCTCAGCCCAAAAAGGGGATATCTGTACATTGCCGGTCGATTTCAAGATACGCCCTTCGGATAAGTTGTACAAACTGGTGTCCATCCGATGATCGTCGTCACGCTGCAACGCGATAAATGCATCGGTTGTAACTACTGCGCTGAGCTAGCCCCCGCGGCATTTCGCATGTCGAGAAGAGATGGTAAGTCGGTACTGCTCCGATCGGTGCGCAAAAAGGGTTTTTACACCTGGAAATCCACCGATGACGCGAGCTGTCAAAGCCTGGAAAAGGCGGCCGATTCCTGCCCTGTGAGAATCATCCGCGTAAAGCGGGTGTAAAACACTTGTGGGCTAAAAGTCGTACATTTGGCGCAGAAAGGAGAGCGATGGGATGCGGCACATGCCGCCCAGGCGGGAAGCCTGCTGGATGTGAGAACAGGGGCTACTGCAGCACAGGGGGGTGTAGAAAAATGGAGGTCTTTGACTGGTTGGACAATATGAAATCCCCAAGCCGGGCGGGGCAATCGGATGTCGTAGAAGTACGGTTTAAAAACGGGCGCAAGGGATTTTATAAAAACGCTAAGGGGGGGGCGCTGTGTGTGGGCGAAGCGGTTGTCGTAGCGGGGGATCCCGGCTGTGATGTCGGCCAGGTGTCGCTTACGGGGGAGCTGGTTCGAATCCAAATGCGAAAGAAAGGAGTGTCTCTCGGTGATTCAGGCATCCGAAAAATCTATCGAAGAGCTGCGGAAAGGGATTTGGAAATCTATGATCGCGCCCGGGCGCGGGAACGGGAAACCATGCTCAAGAGCAGGGTGATAGCGAGCGAGCTCGGATTGGAGATGAAAATTTCCGATGTGGAATACCAAGGCGACGGCACCAAGGCCACTTTTTACTACACAGCGGCAGGCCGGGTGGACTTCCGGGCGTTGATCAAAGAGCTGGTCGCGCGTTTTGGCGTCCGAGTAGAGATGAGGCAAGTCGGCTACCGCCAGGAGGCGGCGCGTTTGGGCGGCCTGGGCTCCTGCGGCCGCGAATTGTGCTGCAGCACTTGGCTCGGCGATTTTCGATCCGTTACAACAGCCGCGGCGCTTTATCAACAGCTGTCGATCAATCCGCAAAAGCTGGCCGGCCAGTGTGGTAAGTTGAAGTGCTGCTTAAATTACGAATTGGACGCTTATCTCGATGTGCTCAAAAAACTGCCGGACACCAATGTCGTGCTGCAGACGCAAAAGGGGAATGCCATCATTCAAAAATTGGATGTCTTTCGAGAACTGTTTTGGTATGCTTATGAAGACGAACCGCTCAACTGGGTAAAGCTCACCGCTGCTGCGGTGAATGCAATTATATCCCGCAATGAAAAGGGTAAAAAAACGGTCTCCTTGGAGGAATTTGCTGTGGATGAAACAGCTGAGATCAAAGCGATTCAAAATGCGGTTGGCTTAGACGAACTCGCCCCACCCTTTAAGAGGAAGGACAGGCGCCCAAGGGGTCGGACCCACCGCTGAAATAAGTCCAATTCCAGAAATGCTAAGAGCGGATAAACGCATCCTCTTCTACTTGTTGGTAAGCGGCTTTTTCTCATGCGGTAAAGCGCTGGAGTCAGCCGCGGACAGGCGTTTTACCACAGCTTGGTACAAAGGGGATACAGTGGATTTCACATTTGAAAACAGGGATACAACCCAGGCGAAAGATCTGTATTTGGTCGTGCGCAACGACGACGCATACCCCTTTCGCAACCTATACCTCTTCGTCACTTTGCACACGCCAAGCGGTGGGATTTTAAGCGATACATTGGAATACTTGATGGCCGATATCCGAGGCAACTGGTTGGGCACGGGGATCGGCGCGGAGAAAGAGAACATGCTCGCCTATCGGTTGAACCGAGTTTTTGGTGAAACCGGTACCTATCACTTGCGGATCACACAAGGCATGCGGTGCGATAGTTTACGCGGGATTACCAGCCTGGGTTACCTGTTGGAGGCTTCAAAAAGGTGAAGAGGACCCGATCCCGACAAAGGCTGCGATCAAATCGGAATCGAAGTCACAGGCCTTATGCGATTGGGTTTTGGGTTGTTTACTTCCTAGGCCTGGGCGGCGTCGCGCTCATCTTTTATTTGGGCGCCACGGGTGTACTGGGTCAGATTCCCAGTTTTGAGCAGATCGAAAACCCCAAGAGCAACCTAGCTAGCGAGTTGTACAGCAGTGATGGCGTCTTGTTGGGAAAGTACTACTATCAGAATCGTTCAGCAGTTGGCTTTGATCAACTCTCACCCCAGCTCGTCAATGCTTTGATCGCTACGGAAGACAAGCGTTTTTACCAGCATGCCGGCATCGACTTTATAGGTACCCTGCGCGCCATCCTCTTTCTCGGTACGCATGGCGGAGGCAGTACCATCACACAGCAATTGGCCAAAAACCTGTACACCGGGCCACCCGCGCACAACAAATTGGAGCGCTTACGCGAGAAGGTTATCGAATGGGTTACCGCCGTAAAACTCGAAAAATACTACACCAAACGAGAGATCATCGCCATGTATTTCAATATCTATGATTTCTTGTACCAAGCGGTAGGCATTAAATCGGCCGCTCGCATCTACTTCAACACCACGCCCGACAGCCTGAAGACGGAGGAAGCTGCTGTGCTGGCCGGCATGGCGAAGAATCCCTATTTATACAATCCGAAAAAGTTCCCCGAAAAGGCTTTGGCGCGGAGAAATATCGTATTGAAGCAGATGGAAAAAAACGCTTACCTCACAGCCGCGCAATACGACTCGCTCAAGGCCACACCGCTACAGCTGCGGTCTGACGAAGTCGTGACCCAGCACAAAGCGGGCATCGCACCTTACTTCAGGGCGTATATTCGCAAGCGCGTCAGCAAAATTCTACAGGGAATCAGCAAGCCCAATGGGGAGAGATACAGTTTGTATCGCGATGGTTTGCGCATCTACACCACCTTGGACTCGCGTATGCAAATGCATGCAGAACGAGCTGTGGCCGAGCACCTAGCGGAACTGCAAGCCGAGTTTGATCAAAGTCAGAAAGACAATGAAACCGCTCCCTTTTACGGGCTTACCGCTGCGGCGATCCAAGGCATTATGAGGCGCGCTGTGCAGCGTTCTGCACGCTATAAGGCGATGAAAGACAGCGGTGCGACAGACTTGGAAATCAAACGCGCTTTTGAGACACCGACTCAGATGAAGATGTTCAGCTGGCAGGGTGAAATCGATACCGTGATGACACCTATGGACAGCATTCGTTACTACAAATCCTTCCTACAAGCCGGTTTGCTCTCCATCGATCCACACGATGGTTTTATCAAAGCCTGGGTCGGGGGAATCGACTTCGATTACTTTCAATTCGACCACGTTAAAACAGCTGCCAGGCAAACCGGATCAGCATTCAAACCCTTTGTCTATGCGACTGCCATCGATCAATTGAAATACTCGCCTTGCTATCGATTGCCGAATACAAAAATCACCATAGGGGATTGGACCCCTAGAAATACCGAAGATCGATATGGCGGCATGCTCAATCTGAAAGAAGCGCTGGCCAGATCGGTAAACGTGGTCACAGCCCGTTTGATCGACGAAACGGGTTTTAAAGCCGTCCGGCGGCTGGCTTACAGCATGGGCATTGTGCACGACATTCCAAAAGACTACACCATCGCTTTGGGTACGGCGGACCTGTCCCTGTATGAGATGACCGAGGCTTTTACCACTTTTGCCAACAAGGGGATCCACAATCGGCCTTTGGCGATATTGCGGATTGAAGATAAGAATGGATATAACATTTATGAGGCAAAACCCCAAACTCGAGAAGTGATGAGTGAAGAAACCGCTTATGTCATGATCAATTTATTGGAGGGGGTCACCCAATACGGCACGGGTGTTCGCCTGCGCCGCACATACAAATTGGATAACCCGATTGCGGGGAAGACCGGGACGACGCAAAACCAGTCCGATGGTTGGTTCATAGGGCTCACCCCTGATTTGGTCACCGGCCTTTGGGTCGGCAATGAAGACCGAGCCGCCCATTTTAAGAGCCTGCGCTTGGGACAGGGAGCCAACACGGCGCTACCCATATGGGCGTTGTATATGAAAGCCCTCTACGCCGATCCAAAGCTCGACCTAAGCCGAGGTGACTTTGACAAACCCGAAGGCGAACTGAGCATTGAACTCAATTGTGAGCGGTACGATTCGGAAAAGCTGCCTGCAGCTGGCCGGAGTAAAATAAGCGAAGACTTCTGAATACACCTTTCGCACCTGGCTAAGCGCAAGAACTCGATCACCCACCCGATCCCTGTGCTCTGCGGCGGCGTTATGTCGATTGTTCGCACGCCAATAGGGGTTCTAAGCGATAACGGCGCATCAACTGCGCTACCGTCAGCACATCTCGTTCGCAATATTCGACAATGCGCCTCAGATTTTTTTCTCGGTAATACACCGCTGCTACCTCGCTGCCATCGATGTCCGATTTGGGTGTGGGAATGTCAAAAATCGCTGCGAGCAATGCCAGGGATGTAAAGCTCTTTCGATCGCCGAACCGCCACAAGACCAGGGTGTCCAAATGCGCGATCTCCCAGGGTTTTTTCCCCGCTGTATCCAATTGGGGTGGCAGTTCTATGCCGTTGATCAACAACCTTCTCGATAAATAGGGGAAATCAAACTCCTGACCGTTATGTGCACACAACACCGGAAGTGATGCTGCGTTTTGAGATAGGAGCACAGCGAAGCGCTCGAGCAAATCTCGTTCATCGTCACCGAAAAACGACTTTACCCGAAATTTCTCCTCAGCCGTAATCAACCCACAACTCACACAGATTATTTTGCCGAACTCGGCATAGATTCCCGCTCGACTCTCATAGCATGGGCCGGGAGAAATTTTGGCTTGCGCATCCTGTAACTGTGCCGCTTTGCGCGTCCAGAGGGCCTTTTTTGTGGCGCTGAGCGCTTCGTAGTGGGAGGCTTGGGGCACCGTCTCTATATCGAGGAACAGGATTTTTTGGAGGCTGATGTCCTTGCGCATCAGAACTGGGATTGGAGTGTTTGCAAAGCCCCGTCCACGTACGGGTACACCTCATTTTTGGGCTGGTTTTTTAACCGGGGGTCACAGGGGTAAAAACCGAGACGCACGACTACCATATCGCATGTCGGGATGGCGGTTACGTATTGCCCACCGTGTCCGATCATCGCATAGAACGGGGGGTTATTTTGGTAGTCCATCCACAAGCCGTAACCGTATTGGGGCGAATCCGCGGCAGCCGGATGGGTCATCTGCTTTACAAAGGCGCTATCCACCAATTGCGCACCGTCCCAATTGCCATTTTGCAAGAGCAGTTGACCGAATTTCGCGAGGTTGCGCGCATGGGTATTCACGCAGCAAAAGGCCTTTTCCACGCCACCCGCCCGATCCAAAGACCACAGGCCATCCCCGTTCATGCCCAAGGGCTTCCAAAAATTTTCACTCAGATAAGCGGACAGCGTCTGTCCACTAGCTTTTCGGATCACCATAGCCAACAATTGGGTGGCACAGCTCACATAGTCAAACCGCTGCCCTGGTTTTTCCACCACCTTTAATCTCAGCACCAAAGAATCCAATCCGCTGTCGTAGTAGGCTTTCGTCATGGCGGTAAACGGGGCGTAATAACTCTCCTTCCATTTCAACCCAGTCCGCATATTCGACAAGTCGCCCACGGTCAATTCCGAAGCCAAGCCCCTGCGGAATGGGGGGAGGAAATCACCCACCTTTTGGTCTAGACCCTGGATGCAACCCGATTCGATAGCCTTTCCGAGCAGGAGCGTTACCAGGGTCTTGGCCATGGAAAAGGAGTTGCACAGATGCTTATCGTCGTAGCCACCCCAATATTCCTCATACTCGATTTTACCCCCTTTGATGATTAGATAGGCCACGGTCTGATAGCGCGCTAAGTATTTCCTGAAATCACCTGGCAATTCATATCGGTTGTAGTGCTCTGACTGCGCCCAGGGCTGCGGCCTGCCAGCGAGGATGACGCGGTTGCTGAAAAATTTGTAGTCGTCGAGTTCGGCCGTCCCATAGCCCCGAAGGTAGGTTTGCCTAAGGGCATCAATCAGATAACCGCGGCCGGTCGCATAAGCCAGGAGGACGGCTGACAGGATGAGAATCAAAACCGCATAGCCGATCCATTTGACGGATTCCAAAACAGCTGAGAATTTCGCCTAAAAGTACAAAATCCTTTTAAAGAACCGCGATTTTATCCCTTATCGCGCATAGCTGTTTGTCGAGTGGTGCACGACAGCTGTGAATCGGCGTAAAAATAAGGGATGTGTATGCCTATATCAGATTTGGTGATATACAAACCCGATTGCATTCGATTTATTTTACTACTTTTATCGAGAAAATGTTTAACCCTTACAATTTGTGTTGAGATGGCTTTTGAAATAGATAATTTGCCCTATGCTTACGATGCGCTAGAGCCCTATATCGACGAGCAGACCATGCGGTTGCACCACGACAAGCACTACGCGGGTTACACCAACAAACTCAACAGCGCCATCGAAGGGACGGCCTTGGCCGGTCAATCCATAGTGGATATATTCAGCGACTTGGATATGGATCAGGCTGCTGTGCGCAACAACGGTGGTGGTTATTATAACCACAGCCTGTTTTGGAAGGTGATGGGGCCGGGGAAAGGCGGTGAACCGACGGGGGCATTGAGGGGTGCTATCGATAGGGCTTTTGGTTCGTTTCGCGGATTCAGAGGAGAATTTTCCCAAGCGGCTGCTACGCGATTCGGATCGGGTTGGGCATGGCTTTGCGTGCGAAACGGTGGTGCCCTCTGCATTTGCAGCACACCAAACCAGGATAACCCTTTGATGCCGGGCGGTTGCGAGGGCATGCCCATCCTGGGCTTAGACGTTTGGGAACACTCGTATTATCTAAAATACCAAAACCGCCGTCTGGAGTATATAGAGAATTTCTTTAACGTGATCAACTGGGATTGCGTATCCCAACTATACGAGGAGAATAAGCAGGCTTAGGTCGCGCAGCAGGTCTTTGCTAAGTACGGGTGCATCGAGCGTTTTTTTAACGCGGTTTTTGGCTGGGTGTGCGAGCGATTTGGAGCCCCGTGTTTCGGCTCTGTCGGCTGCTTTTTGTCGTAGGCTGATGCAGGCTTCGAATCCAAATTGTGGGGTGGTCGTGTCCTTATTTTTTAGCCCATCGATGGGGCGCTAACCGCAGTGGAGTAGGGTCGTTAATCCCGTCGTGCCGCAGGAGCGGGCCTGGGGATCCACCCGAACAGAACCGAGGCTAAGAGATGGGTAACTGGGATTCGGAGCCCTTATTTTTTTGCGTTTGTCCCTGTGGTCGGGTCTCTCTGACTTTTGTCATCATATCGTTTACCCCTGCTGTGAATCACCTTAGAGGCCCGGCAGCTCTGGTTTGACGTTTAAAAAGGGGGGGTGTTTTTGTCTTGTGGTCAGCTGTGCTGATTTTTATATATCCCAACTTGCGTAGGGGCAGGAGATCTGGTCTATTTTTTTATCCTTTGGGGGAGGGTTTGAAAGGTGCGGTCTTATCCTTTTGTGGTTGTCTCGCATGGGACGGTTTGAAAACGCGAACCCATTTTTTGGTTTTGCCCTTTTGCGGGTTTGAAGAGCTGGACTTATTCTTTTGCCTTCCTCTCTGTAGGGTTTTCTGAAAGCCTGGATCTGTTTTTTTGCTTCGTCCGTCTGTAGCACTTTAAGGTGGCTGGGGGAGACAGTTTGAAAGCCTGAAATTATTTTTCTTCCCGATTGACGGTGTTAAAAAGCAGTCCTTGTTTCTTGCTCTCGGTTGGTAATTTGGTAAGCCAGCCTTATTTTTCGCCCCTTTGATCAGCTGTGCTGACTTTTGTTACAGTCCCAACTTGGGGGGCGTCTAAAAGGCGACTCTTATGTATTCGTCTGGCGTGTTGTTTTAAAAAAGGACTTATTTTATTGGAACGCCTGCCCTTATTTTTTTGGTGTTTGTCTGTGCATGTCGTTTTAAAATAGGGATTTATCTTCTCGTTTTTGGCCTTTTTGGTGCTTTGAAAGAAAGACTTGTTTTTGTCCCTGTGATCAGCTGTGCTGACTTTTATACACTCGTCCTATGGGTCAATCCAAAAGTCAACTTTGTTTTTGTCCCCGTTTTTGCGGTCTGAAAATGAGGGATTTTTTCTGTTTGATCTGTGGGGCGCGTTTGAGCCCCAGCCTTGTGTATCCGTTCTCGCGGTAGGTCTCAAGCGCTAAAACTCCCGATCGATTGGCGTTTTGAGGTGAGAAACAAGCGCTTTTTGCCATGGACTGGGTTCCATTGACTGCCTCATAACAGAGCTATGCACCCTATGGCTTGGGATTTGAGGGGTACAAGCCCGCTCACCTCGAATGATCGGTGGCGCAGTGGGGTGCTGCGCATTTTTTACTTTTGAAAAAAATCCAGCTCGATGAAGCGCATCCTCACCGGCATACAAGCCACAGGTATCCCCCACTTGGGCAATATTTTGGGGGCGATCAAGCCCGCCTTGCGGCTCGCTGCGGAGCCCGATACCGAATGCTTTTTCTTCATCGCAGACCTGCACGCTCTGACCACCGTAAGGGATGCGGCTACCCTCAAACAAAACACCTACAACACAGCTGTGGCCTGGCTGGCCAATGGCTTAGATGTGGATAAAGTGCTGTTTTACCGGCAGTCCGATGTGCCACAGGTTGCCGAGCTCAGCTGGTATTTGAACTGCCTGGCACCCTATCCGATGCTCGCCAATGCGCATGCCTTTAAGGATAAGTCCGGCCGCCTGGCCGACGTGAACGCCGGCCTCTTCGACTACCCGGTATTGATGGCTGCGGATATATTGCTGTACGATGCCCAATGGGTGCCGATGGGAAAAGACCAGACACAACACCTCGAGATGACACGCGACATCGCCCAGGCTTTTAACAACTGCTATGGTCGTACCTTTGTGCTGCCAGAGTTGCGTATGGCGGAACGCCTCATGCGCATACCGGGAACGGACGGCAAAAAGATGAGCAAGTCCTATGGGAATTATATCGACATCTTTCTGCCCGAGGCGCAGCTGCGCAAGCAGATCATGGGAATCGTAACCGATAGCCGTCCGCTCGAAGCGCCCAAAGAACCGGATACGGTTTTCACCCTGTACGAGCTGCTCGCCAGTCCTGAGCAGACGGCGGCCATGCGCCAGAATTACCGGGCGGGAAACTACGGCTATGGCCAGGCTAAGCAAGCCCTCTTTGAATTAATACTCGAAAGATTTAAATCGGAACGCAAAAGATTTGACTATTATTGCAAGCGGCCCGACGAGGTGGAGTCCCTATTGGCCCAAGGTGCTGCCAAGGTGCGTGCAAGGGCCGATAAAAAGCTGAAAGCGGTGCGAAAAAAAATGGGGTTTACTCGGTAAAAGTCGCTTAGACGAGGCTTTTGGCTTGGGAAGTCCATCCAAAAGCTTTCTAATTTCAGATGGGAAGGTCAAATCATTTCTTTATATTAGCGGTTAATTGTGATGTTTAATCGAAAAGCTCATGAAAAATGAAAGCTTTAAAAATTTTGCTGTTAACGCTTTCTGTTGGCGCCCTAGCGCTCGTAGGCTATGGTTCTTTCATCGGGAGCAGTGTAAAGATGCAGCTATCAGGGATAGAAACCGCTGGCATGGGTGTGGAAAATAGAAGCACCATTACGACTACTAAGACAACTACCACATCAGGCGGGAGGCACAGACATCGGGAACGCATTAAAAGGAAAACGCGTACAACAGGAGGAAATGAGCCACTTGAGAAATGGGTAAAAGATGAGGAACAAGGATAAAATATGCGGCGATAGGGAGGTTTGAAAATTATAGAAAGGATGGCAAGTCAGCCTCAGTCTCGATTTGTGTGACGTTGCTTTTAATTCGTGAAACCCAAGTTTTTCAGGCTGTGCATACAGCTGGTACTGCTCCTCCACTTTGGTATTATCATACTGACGCAATGCCCGCAGCAAAAATGGCCACTTTTCGATTGTCGGATATTGCAAAAGCTAGAATCGACCTATGTCATGCCGTTCTTCGAGCAGAACTGGTCGATGTTTGCCCCCAATCCGCCGAGGGGAAAGCGGTATATCGCGGTAAAATTTCAAATTTTGAACAGTCGCTTGATATTTCTTTGACCGTTAGTGATGTTTTAAACACTTATAAAGCGATTCATACCTTACACACGACAAGAGAGATGCTGCGCTTCGATCAAAACTTCGACAACCGGTGGCTGCAGTTGCGTTTGACCTATAGCTTTCAAAAAGGGCTTCAAAAATCAAGGCTCAAAGCCGATAAAAGCCTCGATGAAATCAAACAGAGAGTCCAGTAAAGCGGTATCCGCATAAGGCTGCTACAAGACTCGCTCAAGGGTCGCTGAAAGACTAAGGGAGGTAAGGGGAAAAATGGGTTTAGTCGGCAAGAGTTCCCTCGGTGCGGTCTTTGGCTTGGAAAGGCTAGATCAGCTAATTTTTTGTAGTACGACCTGGGGCTAGGTAGAAAGACTTGGCTTGCCCTCACCGGGGGCGATTTAATATTTTGCTATCATTCGAAATCGATTGAAATTGCTATAAATTTATCTGATTGACCCAAGAAACCTAAAAGCTTAGTGCTTACCCGACGGACTATGTGGTTTCATCGTAAGTCGAATCCAAATAGCTGTTCTGCTGTAGATTAAGTCGTCCTTGAAAATATTCGCTTTTTGGATGATCCTTCAGTATTAAATTCTGATTATAAACAATTTATAAGTTTTTAGATCATCCACACCCCTTAGCGGATTCAGCGCGGGTTTGGTGGGCTTGGATGGGTTGCTTTGTGTGGGTTGGCCGGCGATTTTGAGTTGGCGACCTTGGGCTGTTGCATGGGTTTGAGCTGTTGCGTCGTTGCTTTGTTTGATTGGTGTTTTGGCGAGCTGTTTTGTCGGTGGGTTAGTCGGTTGGGTTGCGCTGAGTTGTTTAGTTGGATTAAGTGGTTGGGTTAGCTTAGGTGGGGCTTAGTTTGGGCTGCATGGATTGGGTTGAGTGGTTGGACGGGTTGGATTGAGTTGCCATCTGTCGGATTTTTTGCACTTGTCTTTCCGCGGGTAGGGTAGGCGGGCTTTGGATTTCTCATTCTTTTGCTCCTTGTCCTTCGTCAGGTTTTTTGCATTGGTCTTTTCTGCGGTTGGTATGGATGGGCTTTGGCTTGTGTTGCCATCTGTTGGGTTTTCACATTTGTCTTTTCTGCGATGGGTGTGGGTAAATCTTGGATTGGTTGGATGGGTTGAGTTGTTGGACTGTTCATAGTCGAGTCCTTTGCACGGGTTTTTCTACGGTTGGCATAGGCGGGTTTTGGGTTGCGTGGGTTGGACCGCTCGATTTGTTCAGTGGGTTGGTGCGTTGGGTGTGGTTGGTGCGCTTCGACTGAGTTGTTTGTTGCATGGGCTGGATTGTTTTCTCGGCTTTTTCTTTTGTGTTGACTTGGGTTGCACGCTTTGGTTTTATTTTTTCGGAGCCTTTGTGGGTTCAGGGCTGTTTTCCCGTGTTGTGTTCCAGTTGTAAACGTCTAACCTGGGCTTAGGTCGTATCAGCTTCGCACTTTTGCTCTTTGTGTTTTTGTCTTTGACCCTTTGTGCGCGTTTGGGTGGTCGGGATTGTTTTGTGGGTTGCTTTGTGTTGGTTGGGTTGAGCGGTTGGATTGCATGGATTGGATTGGTTGGGTTAGCTTAGGCGGGGCTTAGTTTGGGTTGGTGGTTTTGGGCTGCATGGATTGGGCTGGCGATTCTAGGCTGTTGCGTGGCTTGACCTGTCCCCCGTCGAGTCTTTTGCACGGGCTTTTGTAGTTGATGTAGGCAGGTTTTGGACTTCTCGTCTTTTCCCCTTGTCCCTCGTTGAGCTTTGGGCTGGTTTGTCGGTGTGGTTGGTTGTGTTGTTGCTGCTGCGTTGACTGGATT
>JANQLC010000003.1 GCA_028280815.1 Flavobacteriales bacterium
CACCATTAGACGAAGACACCTCTGTCCGGTCACTTACTTTGTACCTTGTGTTAGTAAGAAATATAAGTAACTTCGCAACTGACTGTTTGTTATACTCAACGTAATCTCAGCTTGCTCATACCTTGACCCTAATATGAGCCGTGACGTCACCGAGAGAGACTCGGTGAGAACCAAAATCACAATCCGGGATATTTGCTGGGCGCTCTTTCGCCCAACCCGTCCCAATCATCGCGAGGACGACGGGGCAAGAGCCTGAGAAAGCCTTTGGGGCTAAAGTGTTTATACTTACTACTTCATACCAAAAAAGTGTGTTTTAATGTGGAATGACGTTCAGTGAGCTATACTGGAGGGGGCTTAAGCTCCTAGCAGGTCCAACCAAGCCGGGCAGGTTACAGGGGAGAAGACAGACTAAAGCAGCACCTGGTACTTCAGGTTGGGGATTGGGCGTCGAGTTAACAACTCGCCAGCTTCACAAACGCAATCGACAATACAATCCGATCCAAAATCGGCCTATGCCAATCGCAGAAAGGACAAATGCAAAAGACCCGACAGATGACAACCGCGTTAACCCACCCAATCCATCACAACGACAAGTCAAGCCACTAAACCAGTCGCCCCCATCAACCCAACCCATCCAAACCCACTCAAAAAACATATACCCGAGAAGGGGTTAGGCAATGGGTGAGTGGAAAATCCCGGCTGTTGACATCTAAAATCCGGTCGATGGGTTCAAACAGGCTCAGCCCGATTTTGAGCGATTCGGGTTTGCAGTCTTTCAAAAAGCGGTCGTAAAAACCACCGCCATAACCCACGCGATTGCCCTGCTTATCAAATGCCAGCAGGGGGACAAAGACGACATCTATACGCGAAACGGCTGCCGGTTCACCGCCCGATGGCTCAGGCACACCGTATTTGTTGGGCACCAACTGCATTTGGGGTGTATATCGCACATGCTGCAGGCTTCGGGTCTCGAAGTTCATCTTCGGGACGACCACCCTTTTGTGTCGCGCCCAAAGCCATTGGATAAGAGGAACGGTTTGCACCTCTCTTTTTTCTTCGATTCGCAAAAAGATGTGAAAGCACTCACACGCCGCAAGCGGTAGGGTCTTCGCCCGATCCAGCAGCGACTGACTCCAGCCTCGGATCGCCGATTCGCCCTGCGCTTCTCGCCGCTTTGAGAAGCGCATTCGGGCAGCAGCTTTGGTGAGTTCGGTGTGCATCCCTCACTCGCGGTAAGCCGGATCTCGCCGGTGTTTTTTCCGGGCGATTTCGAGCTGATAAAGCCAGTAAGCGAGCAATAGGGCGATAACCACGACAAAGATGAGGTTGAGCGCATTACCGAGTGGGGGCATGATTTGGAAGGCCCAGGTACAAAAGTCACCGATTCCTTGGAATATCGCTGTCACAATAGCCTGGCTTTACAGCAAAGGTATAAAATTATCACATGCGCGTATTTTCTTAGCGATGGGATTTCATCACATCGGCTTCAGCTTGGGTTTGGCAAAGTTTTTAGACCCTGGGCATGGCGGTTCGAGGAATCCGTTTATCCCTTTTCAAGGCAGGTTTAAAAAACGCTTGTCGATCACCGAGCTCTTTATGCATATTTCTCGAGCCGGAGTTGCACACCGTCAAAACTGGCATAGGTGAAATGCCCAATCCAATCGCCGAGGTTTACGTACCGACTGCTTTGACCTACTGGAATATCCAAAGGCAGGTGGCGATGCCCAAAGATGAAGTAGTCATAGTGTTTCTCCTGCAACTTCCGCTCGGCGTATTGTACCAAGGGTTCGGTTTTTTTACCTGAAAATCCCAGGTCCGCATCCCCTGAGATCAAATCGTTTTGAGTGGAGAGGTATTTTCCGAGGCGCAGGCCCAAATCGGGGTGAAGCCATCGAAATGCCCACCTTGCCCAGGGGCTGACAAAGAGTCTTTTCATCCATTTGTAACCCCTATCCCCAGGCCCTAAGCCGTCACCATGTCCGATGAGAAAGTACTTGCCACCATATCGAAAGGATTGGGCTTCTCGGTAAAGGGTTACGCCGATTTCCCTCTGCAGATAATCCCTCATCCACAAATCGTGGTTGCCCGTAAAGAAGTGGATGCGAATACCGGAATCGGCCATTTCCGCCAGCTTGCCCAAAACGCGTACAAAGCCTTTGGGGACCACCGTTTTGTACTCAAACCAAAAATCGAAGAGATCTCCGAGGATAAAGAGCTCAAAGACGTCCCTTTTTATAGCCTCCAACCAGCGTACAAGGGTTTTTTCACGCGCCAAACTCTCGCTGTGATTCGGGATGCCGAAGTGGTGATCCGAAGTGAAGTAGAGTTTTTTGCCCTTGGGCATCTCCACCGCGCTGCACCACCTGTCGGCCTGCGCTCGGTCTGCACCACCTCCGCTCACAGCGCTCGTAGACGATGGGCGTCTTTCAACGCGTGAACAGCCGCAAATACTTTTTTCAAATCGCTCACAATTGTTTTTCCAAAGCGATATCCACCTGGGTTAAAGACAAGAATTCCCGCAGCCGCACTTCGATCATTTCCCCCGTGAGCGATTCGATTTTTTCGGTTCCAAACGCTTCTACCGTGAAGGAAGCCAGTGCACTGCCGTGGATTACCGCCCGTCTCATATTTTCAAAGGAGGTATTATCCGTCGCAGCCAAGTAGCCGGCAAAGCCGCCGGCAAAGGCGTCACCGGCACCCGTGGGATCAAAAACCGATTCGAGTGGCAAGGCGGGTGCAAAAAATACGGCATCCTCATGAAAGAGCAATGCACCGTGCTCGCCGCGCTTTATAAGGACAATCCGGGGGCCCAATCCGCGTATCTTTCGCACGGCTTTTACCAGCGCATATTCGCCGGAAAGCTGGCGCCCCTCTTCGTCATTTATCGCCAATACATCGACCTGCTTCAGCACTTTCAGCAGGGCAGGGCGGCTGTGGTCCATCCAATAGTTCATCGTATCCAAAACGACCAGCTCGGGATTCTCGATCTGAGCCAACACTTGGCTTTGCATTTCTGGGTCTGAGTTGCCCAGCACGACGTACCGCGCATGGCGATAGTTTTCGGGGAGTACCGGCTTAAATCCCCCCAGCACATTGAGTTGGGTTTCCAGCGTGTCGCGCGTATTCATATCATTGTGATAGCGCACCGACCAAAAAAAGGTCTTTTCGTCTTTTCGGATTTGGACTCCCTCGAGATCGATATGGCGTTTGCGCAAGGCAGCCATATGAGGAGTCGGGAAATCACCGCCAACCGCAGAGACGATGCCGGGCTCAGCGCCCTCGTGGGCAGCAGCCATAGCGATGTAAGTAGCCGAACCGCCCAATATTTTCCCGCTCTTCCCAAAGGGCGTTTCTACTTGGTCAAAAGCGAGGCTTCCAAACGCCAGTAGGTTCATGCCTCTATAATTTCCGCGAAGTTACAGGATTTTTTACGTACGTTCTCGACGGTGCAGTACGATCAGACTCAGGCCAACCGATTCACGAAGTGGTATTAAGTCTATATTAGCCCACCGCAGAAAGCCGACTCAGGCGATGGATCGGTACTTTTCTAAAGGCTGTCAAATTCTTCCGCGCTGCCCCGGCTTGCGAAATCAAATGCCTTGGTTTTACCTCATCATCCACCCCAAAATCCTGGCCATATCGGTTAATCAGGTCGGCCACTTGTTGTAACTGGGTTGAGCGGGTATGGGGAAACACTTTCTGCAAGTCTGCTACCAAAGCAAATCTAAAATTACCAAGTTTTTACCCATGGAAAAACAAATTGTCCGCCTATACCCATCGGCCAGGGGCGTAGTACTAAGCCTGTATCATCTACATACGTTTCATAGGTCAGGGCTTCATCGGGATTGGCAGGAATCGCCTTTAAATACAAGGTGTAAACATTGATATGACCACTTGGCGTATCCGCTTTTCGCGTTGAATAGGCAATCGTATAGGTGTAATAATCCGGAGAGTCTCCTGTTATAAGATATTTCCAAATACATCGGCCATCTCTTGTAAATGTCAATTCCGTATTGTGATCTTCATC
>JANQLC010000025.1 GCA_028280815.1 Flavobacteriales bacterium
GGGGAGCTCTTCTCTTGTTGCGTTTTTTTAGCATTCACAAAACGACTCTTTATATTCTTACCTTTGAGCAAAGATATGGAAAAACCTAGTGTTTGTCAAATATCTTTAGAATTCTAACTCTTCTTTCTATTTTGCGAATCAAATACGCTGTACCTGCTTTTTGGTGAAGCCCCTGCTCCTGCCTCTCTTGAATCATCGACTTACGAACCCTATGCAAACAGGACATACCCCAGATCCTTTACTCTTACAGTGTCAAATACGATGTAAAAAGCTCCGCTTTCAAACCGCCCACCCACAGGCACAAAACCAGTACACTTTTTAAATCGCCATAAAAAGATAAAAAACAGAGAAACAAAACCCGCTTTTAGACAGCTTATAGGAGGGGCGCAGAAGACTGAGGTTTTAGACCCCCCATAAGGGGATAAGCACAAAGAGCAAAACAACCCCTTTACACCAAAGCCTACAGGACAGGCAGCAAAAGATAAAGCTGGCTTTTCAAAACGCCATATAGGGCAAGACCAAAAAGACAAAGACGGATTTTGAAATTACCCGACGGGATACAAAACAAGCCCTCCTTAAAACAAACCCCACCCCACTGTGCATTCACCCGCATTTTTTATCCAGCTCAGTCCTTGCAAGACTTATAAAGCAGCCATTGTGGAGGCGTTCATCTCTCTCAAAGAGCACTGCGATCAATCACCGCACATCCAAGGCCAAATAATAACCCTCGTGCGCGCGCACATTGAGTACAGTGTTGTCTTCAAAAACCAAGTACTGCCCCTTTATGCCTTTTAGCTTTCCCCCAAAGTGGGGTTCCTTATCAAACTTGTGCACCCTCTTGATCTCATCCGGAATTGTCGTCAAGGGATAAACAAAATCGTGGCAATCGCCTTCCGCCAACCAGTACATTTGCGCCGCTGCCGGTACGCATGCTCTTACCGATTCCTTGACTTGCAATAAATCCGCTTTTACCTCATGCGCTCGCAGCATGGCACGCCAATTGGTTTTGTCTTTGAGTTTTTCCTTTAGCGCCACCTCGGTAATGCCCGCCAGGTAGCGGTTGGGCGTCTCAGAGACGACAAGCGCCCGCATCGCACCTTGATCTACCCAACGGCTGGGGATTTGCGCCTTTCGGGTTACGCCCACCTTTACATCATCGGTAAACGCCAGATAAACCACATGGGGTTGCAACTCAAATCGCCGCTCCCACTCCAAATCGCGCACTTCCTCACCGAGATGAGCCCGGCTCAACTCGGGCTTTAAAATGCTTTCACCAGCTTTTGGAGAACTGAAAAAACAGCTTCGACAAAAGCCACGGGCAAATATTGGATGCGTTTCGCCGCAGTTCAGGCAAATGGTCTTCACGAAATCGAATCGAATACCATGACCGATTAAGTCGTTCATAAAGAGAAAGTCGTCGCAAAGCACCCAGTAGTACCGCACCGGTTCTACCGCCTCAACTCGCATTTTCCGAGTCAAGCCCTCAAAACGCATGAGATTCGTTATTTTTACACTTCGAAAATACAAAATTTATGTCGCGAGGTCTCACCCATACGCTTATGCCTTGGATATTTAAGAGGCGCTACCAAGAGATAGAGCGACTCAAAAAACACCCCTTAGAAGCACAGGATAAACTGCTGCGAAAGCTGCTCAAAACAGCTTCGCACACAGCCTACGGAAAGCGGTATGATTTCAGCTCCATCACCAGCCTTCAAAGCTTTCAGGACCGGCTGCCCGTCAACACGTACGAAGACATAGAGGCAGACATTGAACGCGTCCGAAAAGGCGAGCAAAACATCTTTTGGCCCAGCCCGATCAAATGGTTTGCCAAGTCCAGTGGGACCACCCAAGCCAAGAGTAAATTTATTCCGGTCAGCGCGGAATCCATGACAAACTGCCATTACAGAGCGGGCAAAGACATGCTTTCGATCTTTTACGCCAACCACCCCGATAGCAAACTGTTTAGGGGTAAAACCCTATGCCTGAGCGGCAGCTGCGAAACATACGGGCGACACAAGTCGCATTACGGCGATCTATCGGCTGTCTTGATCGAAAACTTACCGCTTTGGGCGGTGCGCAGCACCACGCCCAGTTCAAAGATCTCCCGCATGAGCGATTGGGAAGCCAAATTGGATGCCATTGCAGAAGAGGCGATCGAACAAGAGGTGAGCTGCCTAGCTGGTGTGCCCTCCTGGATGCTGGCTCTACTCAACCGCATCTTGGAAAAAACCCAAAAGGACGAGATCGCACAAGTTTGGCCTAAATTGGAACTGTTTCTACACGGCGGCGTCAATTTTACCCCTTATGCCGAGCCCTATAAGAAGATAATGGGCACCCCGATCGAGTATTGCGAAATATACAACGCCAGCGAAGGTTTCTTCGCTGTCCAAGATCAAAGCGATCGCAAAGATTTGCTGCTCATGCTCGATTGTGGTATCTTTTACGAGTTCATCCCCGCCGAAGAGTTCGACAAAGAGAACCCCAAAACGGTGGGCCTCGAAGAGGTGGAGTTGCAAAAAAACTACGCCCTTGTCATCAGCACCAATGCAGGCCTCTGGCGCTATCAAATTGGCGATACCGTAAAGTTCACCGAATCAAAACCTTACCGAATTAGAATCACCGGACGCACCAAGCACTACATCAATGCTTTTGGGGAAGAGTTGATCATCGAGAACGCTGAAGCCGCATTGCAATGCGCCGCGAAAAAGACGCGAGCGCAAATCAAAGAATACACCGCCGGCCCAATCTTCATGAAAGAGGGAGAATCCGGTGCACACGAGTGGATAATCGAATTTTATAAGCCACCGGCAGACCGTGCTGCATTTGCGAAATACTTAGACGACGCACTCAAGTGTTCAAACTCAGACTACGAAGCCAAGCGCTACCGAAATATAACTTTGAGCCCACCGGTGATTCACCAGGCCAAGCAGGGTCTCTTCTACGATTGGATGAAAAAGCGCGGAAAACTCGGCGGACAAAACAAGGTGCCCCGCTTATCCAACGACCGAGCATACCTGGAGCCGCTGCTACAGATGAACCGGTAAATGCTAGTGGTCGATGCCTTTGATTATCTCTTCGAAATTCGATTGTTTATTTAGTACGACATTTTGGGCATCGAGCAAAACAAAGGTAGGCGTAGCTATGACATCGTAGTCTAAAAAGGGGTAGCTATCCCACTTCTCGTAATCCACATAGTCATAGGGCCAAGGCAAATTTTTCTCAGCTCTCGCATACACAACGGGATCCACGTCTGCAGAAACTGAGATCACTTCGACGCCGCTCTTCTTCAATTTGGGGTAGTCTTCTTCAATGATCGGCATCACCAACCGGCAATGCCCGCACCAACTCGCCCAGAAGATGACCAGCTTGTATTTCGATCGTATGTCGTAGAGCGATCTCGAGCCATTTTTTACTTTGGAGAATACGATATTGGGCGCTTCAGCGCCTATCTTAAATTCTTTAAACGCGCGCACCGACCGCTTGAGCCGCTCGTCGACTTCACAGCTCAAATGAGAAATGCGATTGACAATGGAATCCCGACCGGCCCTATTCCCACGACTTTTAAAGAAGCCCATCAAAAAAGAAGCCAGTTGCTGACCCCGGGGTGTTTCCACATCTACCGAATCGAGCAGGTCCAGCGCTGCAGCAACTTCTCGTTTATCGGTATAAGCCTTGCCGGACTGCGCTTTTATACCTTCGAGATAAGCGGAAATCAACCTTCTCATCAAGCCGGATGTTTCCAATTCTTCACCGTCTTGGGTCAAATGACGGCCATACGTGGTGCAGAGTTTATCCCAGGCCGTCAAGCTGTGCGCTTGGGTTAGCGCATCGAGATCTCGCCGCAATGGGATATAGTAGGACGCATAGCCATTCGCAAGTCGCAATTTATCTTTAAAATCAGCGATTCCCCTTTCCGCACTTGACAACTGTTGTTCCACTGCACTGTAGAAAGGGGTTCCTTTCTTATACAGCCTCTTCAAGGCGTGTAAGGGCCGAATCCGAGACGCCAAAAGCTGCTGGTTTACCCTATAGTCTTTGTACAAACGAGCCGATTGGCCTTGGAGAACGCTCAGCGAATCCAATTTCGCAGCTGATAGGGAAAAGTGCAAATCGGAGGTACTGTCCTTCAACAGCTCGATGGATTTCCCAGCCATCACAAACCGCACCGCACCGCAATAAGAGGTTCGCAAAACGAAACGCCCTTGACCATCTGTTTTGACAGACCCTATTTTTTGATCGTATATGCCATTAAAGCCAAAAACGCTCAGCTCCAAATTCGGGTAAAAAGGAGCCTTCCCAGAGATGACGGACTGCGACACAGCTGAAAAGGGGATCGAGCAGCACGACAAAGTCAACAACAATGATTTCACAATCGATACACTAAATAACAGAAGCGCAACAAAGCATCGGATCCCAATTACCAGCTGCCTCCGAATTCATCCCCTTTCAGTCCTTAGATGTACGAGAGACCGCTTTCTGAAACACCGCTTTTACCCAGTCCCCTCTGCATACCGCTATTTGATCCATCCCCCCTCGTATAACCAAGGTCCACAACCGGATAAAAAACTCAGCAACTGGACTGTTCAACTTGATTCTCTTGCACAAAAATCCCTCAAGCGACTTCTAAGCGAGCTTTCTCGCACTTGGCAAAGGCGCGCGCCACCCTTGAGCGGGTTAAGGTAAAGCTCGTCTTGCCCGCAGTGGGGAGCTCATACATAAAATCCAGCAAAACAGCCTCGGTAACCGAGCGCAGTCCACGCGCGCCCAGCTCAAGCCCAATGGCTTTTTCCACGATGTAATCCAGAGCCTGAGGCTTTACGATTAATTTGACACCATCGAGTTCAAACAGCCTTTCGTACTGCTTGACAATGGCATTCTCGGGCTGGGTTAAGATTTTTCGCAGCGCTTTTCCATCCAATGTGTCCAAGTGTGTCAGTACCGGGAACCGGCCTATAATTTCAGGGATCAACCCAAAAGAACGCAGGTCTTGGGGTTGGATGTGTCGCAAGAAATCATCGGCTTTGCCCTCGCGCTTCACAGCATTGTTGTATCCCAATGCGGCCGTGTTTATGCGATTCGAGATATGGCGTTGGATACCGTCAAAGGCACCGCTGGCAATGAATAAAATATGTCGCGTATCCACTTGGACAAAATCCTGGTCGGGATGCTTGCGACCGCCCTTGGGGGACACATTCACTGTAGTGCCCTCTACAATTTTCAACAAGGCTTGCTGCACGCCTTCACCCGAAACGTCACGCGTGATGGAGGGGTTATCGCCTTTGCGGGCAATTTTATCTATTTCATCGATAAAGACAATCCCGCGCTCGGCTGCTTCCACATCGTAGTCAGCCGCCTGAAGCAGGCGGGTCAACAGGTTTTCCACATCCTCTCCAACATAGCCGGCCTCGGTCAATACCGTAGCATCTACAATGGTAAAAGGCACGTTGAGCAAACGCGCAATGGTTTTGGCTAAGAGTGTTTTACCCGTACCGGTTTCACCCACCATCATCACGTTCGACTTATCGATTTCAACTGTGTTCTGCACGGGGGATTGCTTGTCCAACAGTCGTTTGTAGTGATTGTATACCGCGACGGCTAGCGTGCGTTTGGCCCGCTCCTGACCGATTACGTATCGATCGAGAAAGGTTTTGATCTCCTTTGGTTTTTTTAAGGTGAGTCCGTCGCTGCACTTTTGTCTCTCCTTGCTGGACAGCTCGCCCAAGACGATCTCGTGTGCCTGTTCCGCACATCGATCGCAAATATGGGCATCGATACCGGCGATCAGGATTTTAGTATCGGGCTTCAGCCTGCCGCAAAAGGAGCAACTCACCCGTTCTTCCATCACTTTTTTTCATCCTTATCCACTCGTACCAAAACCTCGTCAATCATACCGTATTGCTCAGCCTCAGCAGCAGCCATCCAATAATCGCGGTCGCTGTCTCGGCTGACCTTGTCAAAGGGCTGTCCGGTGTGATCGGCGATGATATGGTACAACTCATCCTTCAATTTCAATATCTCCCTGGCTGTGATTTCGATATCGGAAGCCTGTCCCTGCACACCGCCCAAGGGTTGGTGAATCATGACCCGGGCGTGTTTTAACCCACTGCGCTTGCCCTTTTCGCCTGCACAGAGCAAAACGGCTGCCATGGACGCGGCCATACCCGTGCAAATCGTAGCGACATCGGGCTTGACGATTTGCATCGTATCGTAAACACCCAAACCAGCATATACACTGCCGCCGGGTGAATTCAAATAAATCTGGATATCCATACCGGGATCGGCGGACTCCAAAAACAATAGCTGTGCCTGGATGATGTTGGCGACCTGGTCATCGATTGCGGTTCCCAAAAAGATAATGCGATCCATCATCAAACGGGAAAACACATCCATCTGCACCGCGTTTAACTTGCGCTCTTCAATGATGTAAGGGGTCATATTGTGGATGTAGGAGTCAACCGATAGGCTGCTGATATCAAGGTGCTTTATCGCGTACTTTCTAAATTCGTGTCCGTTCGCTCTCACTCTCTCTTCCATTAAAATCCCATCTCCGCCCGTACCCCAAGGGTTATATGCAAAATGACATGAGGAAGTACGCAGCCATCCAAAGGCAGTTGCGGACTTGAGTGGCAAATCTACAACTTTTCTCGTCGATGTAAAAAGTACAGCCCGCAACCAAGGAATAAATCTAGGGGAGCGCCTGAAAAAGCGGTTCCTATCTCTTGCACTCGCCCTTAGGGTGACGGTCTGAAGAGAAGGGATTGGCTTCTTAATTCTACGGGCCGATTTGAAAAGTAGGCTTTTTTGTACCTACCCCATAGTGTATAGCTGAGGATCAGGGAAACGCAATGCCGGGGTAGTCATTTGGATCGACAAGGGCTATGTTTGAGCCGTAGGTTTTGTCAATTGCCTCGATAATTTCATCGGCCACAATCGCATAGCCCCGTGTATTGGGGTGTATGCCATCCAAGGAAAAGGCCCGCCATCCATAAACTTAGCTGTGTAATTATTTCCGTTAATGCGAATCCCCGCCTTGCAGATTGCGTAAGGATATACTTTGGCTAAGCAATTCGATAAAAGTCCCATATCCGACATTTTAGCCGCATCAGAAGTACTTGCCAAAAGAGAAGCAACAGGTTTTAAAGATGAAACAATGGTTACTTTTCCCTCACCAATTTCTCTAAAAAACTCACCTAAATCAACTTCACCCCCCCTTCGTCATTATCCACGAGCGGCTGCTTAAATGTCCTTTAAGCTTGACCATAGCGCTCAACTTATAACCCCCAATCGGGTAATGCCGCTCTTATCCAGAGACACCTTAGCACCCGCTTTTGCAAGGTCGGCACACTGCAGATCAACAGATCCTGAGGCGAGAATCAAACCACCCTTAGACTGACCCAGTTCCTTACTTTATAAGAAATCACAGGCTGAAAAAGAGCGCTTTCAGATCGACGGAAGTAACCAAGGTCCGGCCTGTCCAATCTTCAGGCCATTCCACCCGACTGCCAAAAGGGTTATAGAACCTCATGCCTACGGAAAGCCGGTCGTTCACCTTGCAAGCCGCGTATAGGTCTAAGGGCGTGCCTAACGGGCTATCGGTTTGATACTGCGTATAAGTCGAAGGATCTTGGTAGTGAGCCGCGTCCCACAAAATCGAAACACCGGTCGATACACCCCATTTGGAAGCCAGATGAGAAAGTCCGGCGGGGTTAAAAAATACATTGCTGGCATCCATTGCGATACCCACCCCCGTATGTCGCATCGCCATTTGTCTAATACCTTGTAAGGACACGCGGTACCCACCAGCATAAAAGCACAGGCAAAAAAAGAGCTCAGGAACAAAAAACAAAATTTCTTTTTTATCATTGTATTCTATTTATACCAATGTTGAATCACGTATTACGAAAAAGATTAGAATAATCTAAACCACAGGAGTGAAACATCTAAAAATTATTTTTTTAATCTTGATAATGAGCCTATTAAGCGGCTTGTGTCGTTGTCAAAGTATGATGGATAAAGGAGCGAATATTCAATTCTGCGCTGCTGGAACGCTCTTAAATACAAAGGACCAAATCATCTCAAAGCTGCGGTATAAGGGTCATGCGCCCGGTATTTCCCTATCCATTCACCAAAATGATAAAAATGACTTTTACTTTGCAGACCTGAACTATGAAAAGGGCTTCTACAGCAGTAAGGGCTACTTTAATTCGGGTATGAAGCGCATCGATCACCTCGGGCTTCGAGCCCAACTGGCCTACTTCAGATCATTCAGAGAGAGAAAACGAGGGTTGCAATGGCAATTTTTCTTCGGTGGGCTGCTCTCGGGGCTCGTGGACAGAAACGAGGTGCTCGACTTCTCAAATAGCAGAAACCTCACGTACGTCTTTCTGGATATCGCACCGTCCATTGCCGCGCGAAGACCATTCCGACTGTTCAACCGAAACTGCCAATTCAGCGGCTTACTCAGCATACCGATCGCGGCTTACACCTGGACACCGCAATATGGCGTACCCTACTTCAATGGTAGGTATTACAGTAGATTCCAAAGTTTCGGGCATTATTTTCGCATACGGACAAGGGCTGCTTTGCACTGTGAATTGAGCGCATCAGCAAAGGCGTTCTTTCTATCTTACGAATGGGACTACCGGCAGCTAAGCTCAAAAAATAAAGTACAAAATGCCGCTCAGCGGTTTGCAATCGGCCTGTTAATTTACATCCTATAAATCGAAAAAACATGAAAAAAATAGGTTTCTATACAGTCGTGGGTCTGCTTTTGTGGAGTTGCGAACAAACGCTGATCAAAGACGAAGGAACGACAAACCCACAAGCTGTCTTCGACGATTTATGGCAAACCATGCATGACAAATACGCCCTCTTCGATTACAAGCATATCGATTGGGACTCGCTGCGCGGGGTTTACCGCCCACAAATGCAAAACGCACATACTGAGAAGGGGGAATTTGAAATCCTAAGTAGTTTACTATCCGAATTGCAGGATGGGCACGTCAATCTGTACAGTCCCTTCGCCACTTGGGGATGGTCTATCCCTTCGATTGAAAACCTTTCCTTTACCTCGATCAATCGGAACTACGCTAAGCGAGGGTACCAAGTGAATGGCGGGCTTATACACGGGTGGCTGGGCGACGGTAGTGGCATTGCTTACATTCGTATAGAGCATTTCAACCAACCGATCGGTGGGATCGACGAGGTCTTAAAAAAATACGCACAGAGCAAGGGCGTGATATTAGATGTGCGGGATAATGGTGGTGGCCTGATCAAAAATGCGCAAAAACTCAGTGACCGTTTTGCCGATAAACGGCGGTTGGTCTTAAAGCAATTTTATAAAAAGGGCCCCGGCCATACCGACTTCACCAAGGGCTACGAAGTCTATACGAGGCCCTGGGGCAGCTTTTACTACGATAAGCCCATCGTACTGCTGAGCAACCGGAGGTGCTACAGTGCGACGAGTTATTTCTGCGTTCTGATGAAGGCCTTGCCGAGGGTAACCATGGTGGGTGATAAGACAGGAGGGGGATCTGGAATCCCGATAGACTACATCTTGGTGAATGGATGGCGGATACGCTTCCCAGCTTCTTACGCCACTGATGCCGAAGGGGTTAACTTTGAATCGGGCGTACCCCCAGACCTATGGATAGAAACGGAAACAGACAAATGGCAACAGGGAGCCGACCCCTATATGGCGACAGCCAAAAAGATAATTCTGGGGCCCTGATCTGGAATCGATCTCCGACCTTTATCGATAGGCTAAAAATTAGCATTCTTCAGGATTCAAGCTGAACAGGCTCAGCCAACCCAATAAAGAGGGTGACACTTTGACACCCGAAAAATGGGTGGCACCTTAATTGAAAAGGCAGAAGAAAGAGCAAAACCAATGGCCAGAGGAAAAATAAAGGTACAGAGCGCAAACATATTTCCCATTATCAAAAAGTTTCTTTATTCAGACCATGAGATCTTTTTGCGCGAGCTGGTCTCCAACGCCGTAGATGCCACGACCAAGCTCAAAGCGCTGGCTGATAGGGATGCGTTGAAAGGCGATATCGGCGAGCCCATCATCGAGGTTAAAGTCGATGCGAAAAACAAAACGCTACACGTCATCGACCAAGGTATTGGGATGACCGCTGAAGAGGTGAAAAAATACATCAATGAAGTGGCGTTCTCCGGTGCAGCGGAATTCGTCAACCAATACAAATCCCAAGGAAATCAGACCCTGATCGGACACTTTGGTCTCGGATTTTACAGCGCTTTTATGGTGGCGGATAAAGTTGAAATCCAAACCAAGTCTTATCGAGACGAGCCAGCTGCGCATTGGAGTTGCGATGGGACCACGGAATACAATTTGAAAAAGGGTGTCAAAACAGAGCGGGGAACCGAAGTGGTCTTGCACATTGACGAAGAGAATGCAGAATTTTTACAAGCGGATAAAATAAGGGAATTGCTGAACAAATACAGCCGGTTTGTCCCCGTACCGATCAAGTTTGGGAGCCGTGAAGAAACGGTGAAAGAAGGGGTAGAAGAGAAAAAAATCAAGGTGGACAACATCATCAACAACCCCCGGCCGGCCTGGACGCAAGCGCCCAAGGATTTAACCGACAAAGACTATGTGAAATTCTATCGCGAGCTGTACCCCATGCAGTTAGAGAAGCCGCTTTTTTGGATTCACTTAAACGTCGATTACCCCTTTAAACTGACTGGGGTTCTGTACTTTCCCAAAATCAAAAACCAGCTACAGCTCGCCAAAGATAAAATTCAACTCTACCAAAACCAGGTTTTTGTAACCGATAACGTGGAAGGGATCGCAGCTGACTTCCTAAGCCTGATGCGCGGTGTTATCGACTCACCAGACGTTCCGCTCAACGTTTCGCGCTCCTACCTGCAAGCCGACAGCGCCGTCAAAAAAATATCGGGTTACATCACCCGAAAAGTAGCGGACAAACTCCATGAAATCTTCAAAAACAAACGCGAGGAATTGGAAAAAAAGTGGTCAAATATCAAACTCATCATCGAGTACGGCATGCTGACGGAGGACAAGTTCTTTGAAAAGGTCAAAGGGTTTGCACTGTACCCAAATGTAAGAGGCCAGCACTTCACCCTTGCGGAATTCACCGATAAAATTCGCGATGCGCAAACCGATAAAGACGGCAAACTGATCTACCTCTATGCCGCCGATCAGGACGCCCAATACAGCTATATCGAATCAGCCCAGGCAAAGGGCTATGACGTACTGCTGCTCGACAGCCCATTGACAGCGCACTTCGTCCAAAAATTAGAAGCCGATACCAAAAATATTTCCTTCGTGCGGGTCGATGCCGATCTCATCGACAAGCTAATTCAAAAGGAAGAGACAGCTGTGAGCAAGCTCTCGGAAAAAGAACGGGAAAAACTCAAATCCCTCATCGTGGAAAACACCTCCGAAAAAGCCCTTGACATTCAATTGGAAGCCCTGGATTCGGATGCCAACCCCTTTGTAATCACCATTCCCGAATTCATGCGACGCATGAAAGAGATGAGTCAAACGGGCACGGGTATATCGGGAATGGAAAACCGCTCCGAAAGCTACAAGCTGATCGTGAACACCAATTCGAGCTTCGCAGCGCAAATCTTGAAAACCGAAGCGGAAGAAAAGCGCAAAGCGCTGATAAACCAAGCCCTGGACCTGGCCAAACTAGCGCAAAACCTATTGAAAGGGGAAGCCTTAACACAATTCATCAAACGCAGTTTTAAAATGATTTAACTTTTTCTAAACAATGGGTTTTTTGTCTTAGAAAGCCTCCAAAGGTATGCGGCCCCAACGCTTCTTTAGTCGCAGTGTCTTCAGAGCAGGCGCACTTACATCAAATCCGATAGAGCTCTCTCTAAAAAGCTGTCAAAAATTCAATGCATAATACAATAATAAAAGTTAAAATTTTTAAACGACTAATTTTTGTTTTAGGCTTAAATATCCAAATTGCGCCTTTATTTTTTTACCAAAACGCAAGACTTGTGAAAAAGCGCTTGTACCCTTCATCAATCTTCTTGCTCCTTGCAGTTTACGGTTGTAAAGATGACGATTTAAGCCATTATGAGCAGTGCGCAAGCCCAGCAGAATGACAGGCTCAAGTCAACAAATCCGCCCGTACCAAATTATAGAAAAGACGAATGCGAAGAACCCGACAGGGGACAAGACGCGAAAAAACAACACGACCCAAAAGCCGCTCACACCAATTATAGAAAAGACAAATGC
>JANQLC010000014.1 GCA_028280815.1 Flavobacteriales bacterium
TACTCTCTTTATCGGTTTTGGGTTCCTTCAGATAGAAATGCATGTCCAAGCTATGTAGTTACCGCAAAGACAAAAAAGGATAAGAAATAGGGTAAGAAAAAATGTGTTTATTTGATGTTTATAAAGTTAATCACAAACAATGAACTTATATAATTCACTGAAAAAGTGCGTATTAGATTATTAGATGAACAAACGTGAACAATATTATTTATTCCACTGAGGAATTGGCTTTTTATTACGTTGTTGCAGAAAATAAAAGCGCCGAATCGGTTTTGGGAAATGATGTATTGAGAGAATTGTCGGTGTACTTGGCCGAGGTGGTAAAGAATAATGCTAAGATAGATTGGACGCTAAAGGAAAGTGTAAGGGCTGAGTTGCGGGTTAGGGTAAAAAGAACTTTGCGAAAACTCGGCTATCCGCCGGACCTCCAAAAATTGGCGACCGAAACGGTTTTAAAACAGGCCGAGTTGGTGGCAAGCCATTGGACGCAACCCCAATCCACTTAGAATAATTCGGAAATCGATAAGACATGCACCCTGTGCAGTTGAACCCACTTCTCGATAAAACCCCATGCCGACATGCCGATTTTAAATCACCGACCGCCCCCCATCACATCGCACTGAAAAGCGTTTTTTCTTATCTCAGCTGAAACAAGGGTGCTGTAGTGTGCCAATCCAACAACGCGTATGGACAGCACGCTCCAATCTAACTCGTCCCGTTCGAATCGGTCGAAGCCTCGTGATAAGGCATGGCGTCTAGTTTGGCTTTTAGCGGTTTGATATAGGCCAGATAAGCCGCCCTTTCGGACTTTTTGATGGATTTAGCAGGGGGCAAATGCTGCTTAAAGGGATCCACTTGCCTACCGTTTTTCCAAAAGCGATAACAGACATGGGGGGCGGTAGCCCAGCCCGTGCTGCCTACCAAGCCGATGGTATCGCCTTGTTTCACATATTGCCCCCTTTTGACCAAGCGCCTGGACATGTGTAGGTATTGGGTTGCGTAGGTTGCGTTGTGTCTTATCTTGACATAGTTCCCATTGCTGTGGTTGTAAGTCGAAGCGATAACCCGACCGCTTGACGTCGCCCGGATGGGGGTGCCGCGCGGGGCTACGAAGTCGGTTCCGAGATGGGCTTTCCAACGGTGTAGGATCGGATGGAAGCGGTGTAAGGAGTAATGAGATGAAATATGGCCAAATCGCAGGGGTGACTTCAAAAACTGCCGGCGCATAGACCGGGCTGAATCGGAATAGTAGCCAACTATACCCTTGGCGCTATCGATCTCATAGCGAAATGCGTAGTAGGGCTTTCCACGGTGTTCAAAACAAGCGGCTTCAATGGCACCCATGCCCACATATACGCTGTCTTGTACGTATTTCTCTTTGTAGATGACTTTAAAGCGATCCCCCTCTCGGAGGTGAAAAAAATCGATACTCCAGGCGTATACATCAGCCAGGCGCAGCGTTACCAAATCGCTAGCACCGGAGGCTTTTACCGCTTCGTAAAGCGAAGATTGAATGCAACCCGACGCTCCTCGGGTTACCTCTACAACCTTTCGCTTCGCTTTGTAAACACAGGGAGAATCCCGCAAATCCACCACCACATAGTGCACTTCATCCGGCTGGTAAACAAAGATCTGACAGCTGTTTGAGTTGTCTTTGGCATTGAATAAGACATATTTTTTGCCCGCTTGCAGCGAACGGGGGTCAAATCGATCCCGCATGGCACTCGCCTGCATGATCTTTTGGTAATTCACATCGTAATCGGAGAGTATCGCGCTTAAATTATCTCCCTTTTTAACCGTGCCTCTAACGAGCTTAAAGGCACTGATATCAAAACCGAAGAGCTTGGGCTGAGGTCTTTTTACCGAGACGGGCTTTGCCCGCACATCCGTATTTTTTTTGCCTTCTCTGGCACAGGCTGCGCAACAGCACAACAAGCCCGTGAGCCATACCGTTTTAAACATGGGTTAACCTTTTTGGACATCGCAAAAACTACACGGTGCAATGTACAGAGAAAAATAAATCCGGCCTATCCAAACACGCCTATAGGGCAAAGACAAAACACAGTTGTAGACCTCACCCATAGGGCAAAAATAGGTGCAGACCCCCTCAATCACCGAAGCGGAAAACGGGGAATGTATCTTTTCAAAGGCTTGTAAAAAGGGGCAAATCCAAGAAAACAACGCCTGCTCTTTCAAATCCGCTCACTGGGAGGAAGTTCGAAGAATAAGCCATTTCTAAAATCCATACGAGGAGGTAAAAAACCTTTTCTACCCAGGCGTAGGAGGTGCAAAAAACAGTCTTATCGCTCGAGATTGCAATCGAAATGAGAAGTCAAATACCTACCTTCCAAGCCGATCCGGCAAAGAAACGTCAAGAAAATAAACCCTCCTTTTCAGGGCGGGCGCATAGGATAAAAAAGCCGTGTTTTCAAATCGACTCCCGTAGATAAAAGATATGCCCCGTCTTTCAAACCCACGCAAGAGGACGAAAAAAACAAGCGCTCTCTTCAAGCTGACCACAGGGACAAGGGCAAAAAATAAAGGCTCTCCTTTAGATTGACGCACGGGAACGGATATGCGACAAAAAATCAGGGTGCAACGCCTGACATAGGTGCCATACAACCCCATCTGCCGTGCCTATCTATGGAAATGGAGAAATAATTTGCCTTTTCAAACCGACACGAGGGACAAAGGCAAAGAGACAACTCATTTTTTTAATCAACAGAAAAATAATCCCAAGCCCCCAATCCGCACCCACTTTGAATGCGCATTACCAAACCCACAGGGTGGGCGGGGTGGAACACAGGGGAAAAACGGAGGGATAAGACCGGCTTCTCAGATGCTGCATACAATAAAATATCCGCTTTTAAACCGACGGGATGAACACAGAGAAGACCTATGCATTGCGATTCCCCCGGAAAATAGCCTCTCCGACCGTTTAACGAATAGGGTTGTGGATCACCGCTAAGGTTGTACATCACCGCTTGGACTGGTCTCCTTTGAGAAAGCCTTGCGCCTGCATCCACTCATCGTTAAATACCTTGCCGACATAACGGCTGCCGTGATCGTGAAAGAGCACCACCACCACATCGTCGGGTTTAAACCGATCTTTGAGTTGCAACAGCCCTTTGACGGAGGCCCCGGCTGAATTTCCGACAAAAATGCCCTCCTCACGAGCCAACTTCCGAGTGTAAAGCGCTGCATCCGCATCTGTAACCTTCTCGAACCCATCGATGAGATCAAAATCGACATTGGCGGGCAAAATATCTTCACCGATGCCCTCCGTGAGGTAGGGATATATCTCCCCTTTATCAAAAACCCCGGTCTCGTGATACTTTTTAAAGACGGAGCCATAGGCATCGATACCCCAAATCTTAATTTTTGGATTCCGCTCCTTTAAATACTTGCCCACGCCCGATATCGTGCCGCCGGTTCCCACACCGCATACGAAATGCACAACCCCACCCCCGGTCTGCGCCCATATTTCAGGCCCTGTGGACGCGTAATGCGCCTCGCGGTTGGATAAATTGTGGTATTGGTCTGCATACCACGAATTGGGTATTTCTGACGCCAAGCGCCGCGAAACGGAATAATACGAACGGGGATCATCGGCATCTACCTCGGTGGGACAAACGACAACCTCCGCACCCATAGCGCGCAACATATCAAACTTCTCTCGGGATTGTTTGTCATTGGAGACACAGATGAGTTTGTATCCCCTTACCGCAGCCACGAGGGCCAGCCCCATCCCAGTGTTTCCCGAAGTGCCTTCTACAATGGTGCCCCCGGGCTTCAAGCGCCCCTCGCGCTCCGCATCTTCCACCATTTTAAGAGCTATGCGGTCCTTTACAGAATTGCCGGGATTGGTCGTTTCTACCTTGGCCAATACCAGCGCATCGATGTCTCTTGCAACTGCATTTAGCCTCACCAACGGCGTGTGGCCGATGGTTTCTAAAATGTCTCGGTGGTACTCCATATTTCTGTGTTGCGCGGCAAAGCTAACCAAAGCGAATGGCCCTTATAGGTGGTATTCTACAGATCATATACGAAGGTAGCAAAAGCATGACAAAACAAACCGCTATCGTGCTGATATTAATCGACAAAATCCAAGTCCAATCGATGTTGACGGGCGCTACGCTGACGTAATACGATTTGGGGTCTAGGGTGATGATGCCAAAGCGCTTTTGCAAAAAGAGCAGCCCCAGCCCGATCGCATTGCCGAACAACAACCCCTTGAACAACAAGTGAAGGGCCTGGTACACAAAAATTTTTCGTATCTGCCAGTCGCCCGCCCCCAAAGCTTTTAATAGGCCGATGGTTTGGGTGCGCTCCATGATCATGATGATAAGCGTGGTAATCATATTTAAAACCGCCACCAAAAGCATGATGACTAAGATGATCGCTATGTTTAGATCGAAGAGTTTGAGCCAATCCAATATATCGCGATGGGTCTCCGTAATCGGAATGGCATTTAGTTTTTGGTCGATCATCCCATAGATCCTTTCACCAATCTCTTTCAGCTTTGAAAAGTCGTTTACCAGCAATTCAAAGCCGCCGACCTGTGTGCTGTCCCAACCGTTTAACCGCCTCAGGTGGTTTAGGTCCCCGATCATGACATTTTGGTCAAAATCTGGAATTCCCGTGTCGAAGATGCCACCCACGACAAAGGCACGTGCCTGAGGCGGTTTGCGCTGCCGCAGAAAAAACATATTGAAGCGATCACCCGGTTTGAGCTGTAAATCACGGGCGACACACCGCGAGATCAATACGCTGTCTTGAAAGTCCTTTTCAGCATAGCGTGGAATCTGTCCCGCCACGAGGTAATCCCTAAAAAACCGCCAATCGTAATCCCAGGAAACGCCTTTGAACACCAAACCCTCAAAATCTGTTGCCGTGCGAATAATTCCAGCCTTCTCGGCATATACCTGGATGTGATTTACCCCGGGTAGCACTCGTCTTCCGGTGTAAAAATCCTGGCGGATGGAGATGGGTGAGGACCCTGAGAGCTGGGTGCTGCCAAAGGAGGTGATGTGGATTTGCCCACTGTATCCCAAGACCTTTTCGCGCACCTTCTGCTTGAAGCCCATCCCGCTGCTGACGACTACCAACATGATGACAATGCCGAGAGACACTGCAGCGATGGCGATTTTTACAATGGGCTTGGAAATCGTGCGCTTACCCAGGCTTCGCCAAGCCAAGCGATGGGCTACAAACCACTCTACGTTCAAACGCCGTGCTTTAATCGCTCAAATATATGCAAATCCAGCCGTGAACTCAAACAGCTCGATTCATACGCATAAGTCCACGACAGCCTATAAAATACGGGCACGAGGCTGAAACCGATAAGTCTGGCGCCGCTCTAATGAGAGAGAATAGCCTCTTCTTCGATGTAGAGCGATATACAGCGATCGAACGAATGCTCGGAAAGCGCAATTCCCCGAAGGTAAGGGGTTTAACTCCTAGCCTAAGGCAGCTTTGATCGGCTGATAGAATCCCAAGCGACTGATTTGATTCGGCTGCGTATAGCGCATTTGTCATATTTTTTGTAACTTTGTTGCGCGCTCTAAAAATGGGGCTGACTTGGCTTTGACAACGGGTCAGCGGATGAGTAAGCATGTCGAGCCAGGCAACGCACGCTCGTTAATCAGGCATTGTAAACCATAGACGGCGGAAACCATTACGCTCTCGCTGCGTAAGTCTGAATCAGAGTAGGACTGCGCTACGGGCTTGCTGGGCAAGCCGGCGAGATGTTCCTCGAGCACCCTGCCCCATGGCGCTCGACACAGGAGCACCGGAAAGATGGGGATAGAAAGCGTTTGGCTTCCAGGTGCTTTTGAAGTCGATAGAAGCTAAGCTTGAGATGGGATGTCGATTTCCGTTCGATAGCCGAAAACCAAACAATCGACTAAACATGTAGAAAGCTTATCGACTGCTCGATTGGACCGGGGTTCGAATCCCCGCAGCTCCACTACATTAAATGTCTTTTGATAGATGGGGTAGGCGCATCCTCCAAAGCTTTCCAAAAATGCCCTATCGCTTACGGGGGACAGGACAAAAGTACAGGCACTCATTTTTAAGTGGCCAAAGGCAGACCCAAAAGACAGGCCCGCTTTTTAAACTGTCATAAATCGGGGGAATAAAGCCATTCTCTTCAGCTGTTCCCGAGTTGGAATGTGTGATAAAATCCACCGGGTTGGCCCCCTTCACAAAAACATAAGCTCTCCAAAGCGAGCTTCAGGGACAAATTCAAAGAGAGTCGCAAATACGGGGAAATACCACCCCTTCAAACGGCTGCACACGGATAAACCCAAAATATAAACCCTTCTTTTCAAACGGCTGCTCAATGGGTATGAGAACAACAAAAGACCGAACGCGCAGACCATCCACAGACAAGGACAAAGGGATGCGATCCAAACCGGTAAAGAGGGCGACCACCCAAAAAACGAGCCCCGATTTTGCAGCTTTATCTCCTACGCAGGCGACTGCTTTAATAAAAAGTCAGCCTAGCTGACCCTATGGATAAGCACAAAAAAATAAAGACTGGATTTTGGGCATCCACACGAATCATATACCACAGCTGGAATTTTGTAACTCAAACACAGGGCAGCAACGAGAAAATAAACCCTTTCAAACCGCTATTTCAATTCGCCCGCACAGGAGGGGCTGTACGCTTAGAGAGGGTCTCTTCAGCAGTACGTGCAAGCCTTAGTTGTCCACAGGTTGGCTGTAACAGCATATTCCCTCTCGTTTATTTATAGGAAGCTATATCCCACTGTGATTTGCCAGCCTTTGGATTTGCAATCCCTCGCAGAAAAGCCCAGCGATTTGTCGCCCTTGTTTTCCAAGGCACTGGATAGGCCCAAGGTGTAGCGCAGATCACCGTGGAATCCCAGGGGTAAATTCAAAACCAGCCCAAAACCGGCGTCGAGTACGAATTCCTTGTGCGCAATCTGATCCCGCATCGCTGCATAGCCTTTACCCAAGTCGGTCTTTTTGCCCAATTTAAAATTGAAGATGGGCCCAGCGATTAGATTGATAGCGGGAAATATCCGATACTTGAGCATGATGGGAACGCTGAGGCGGTCTGTCCGAATTTTGCGCAAATCGGATTTATCTCCGCTCTGTGCAAAGAGCAATTCCGGTTGTATCGCAAATGAATCGCTGGTTTTTAAAGCCACAAATAGGCCGCCCAAGAATCCCGTGCGGCTTTTCGAGTTGAGGAAATGGTCGATTTGCGTGCTGCTCAATCCAACTTTTACGCCTATATCGATACCCTGTGCACGCACAGTGGTTAGGCCACATAGTAGAGCGAAAGACAAGATACACCTCCTCATGATTCCTTTGGTTTGAAAAGACAGTTAAATGATGAGACCTCTTGCGTCACAAATATAAAAATTGGTTTAAAAAGAACGGGTAAATAGCACGACTGCTTGCGCCGCAAATATAAAAAATATGAGAGACGACAGCCTATCCATGCAGCTGTTTTGCAGCGAAAACTATCGCTTAATGCCCTGTTTTTTAACCCACTCATCACACCTTACCCTATTTCGCTTGTGTGCTGCAAATGTTTTGGTAAAATGGAATCGACCCCCCTCATAGGGATCGGATAGCATGAAGTAATAATCGTGTTTCTTCGCGTGGAGCACGGCCGCTAAGGCTTGCTTATCGGGAATCCCGATCGGAGCCGGCGGTAAACCGGCGTACTTATAGGTGTTGTAGGGTGAATCGATTTCCAAATCCGCATACAAAACCCGTCTGATTAGGGTGTCAAACCCATGGCGCAACTTAAAGGCGTAGATCACCGTCGGGTCGGATTGTAGTTTCCAGTTCTTCCGCAGGCGATTGAGATATACCCCAGCCACCATGGGCATCTCATCTGTGTCGTTGGTCTCTGCCTCTACGATGGAAGCCAGGGTACTCACCTGTAGCGGTGTCAAATTTTCAGCCCGGGCCTGTGCCCTGCGCTCGGCATTCCAAAATTTTTGATATTCCAAAAGCATTCTGTCGCGAAAAGCCGTTGCAGAGACATTCCAGTACACGAAATACGTATCCGGAATTAAAATTTGTTTAACCGTCTCGGAGTCTAAGCGGTGCTCGGCCAAGAACTTTGGGTTCCAAAAAGCCTGGCTGAGCGCTTGCTCGTCCGGTTCTATCTGCCGCGCAGTGCAGGCGAAAAGCCCTTTTAAGGTTTCCGCTCGGTTGAACACCAGCCGCACCGGACTTTGGCGGCCCGCTCGCAATTCATCGATCAGTTCGACATTGCTCATCCCATCCGCAATCTCATACCGACCGGACCGGATGTGGGAAGCATAGTTTTTGAGCCCAGCTATTTTTTCAAACGATTTTGGGTTTCGCAAATGGGGATATAACAGCTCGGCGAGCTGTTTAAAGCTCGCACCCGTAGGGATGTACAGGTAAGTCACCCCGCCTTTTACCACCACATTGGGGCCAAACGCAAAGCGATAAGCCATCGCAATGGCAAGGGATAAGAGCAAGACGGGTAGCAAGTAGTAAACTCGCTTCATCTGATTGAAATCCAAATTATTTCTCAGCAGCCTTTTCCCTAATCTGAGAAACACGTAATGAATTGAACGCTATCCCCATCACATCCAAGCCGGGGTTCTGACGTGTGTTGTATGAAGCGCTTAGCCCACAAATTTCATCGCGCAGCGGCGATCCATTCCCCTTTAAATACCAATTGCGCTGGTCCAATTAGACAGATGTCCTCGTATCCCCGGTCTGTTTGGGTAAATCGGAGCGGCAAATCCCCACCGCGCATTTTTACCGCTAAGGCCGGCTTGGAAAGAAGTCCCTTTTCAAAAGCGGCTAGGGCAGTGGCTATGGCACCGGTACCACAGGCCAGGGTCTCATCTTCCACCCCGCGCTCATAAGTGCGAACTGAGATGGAGCCATCCGCATGGCATTGTGCAAAGTTTACGTTGGCCCCCACTTCACCATAGATCGCGTCACTGGTTTTTTTCCCTTCGGAAGGGACATCGATATCCTGAATGCAATCGAAGAAGGCGACGTGATGGGATGAACCCGTATCCAAGAACAAAGCCCCTTCCCGTTGTGCTACCTCATATACGTCTTTCATTTGCAGCTCGACCCGGTCGCCCACTATCGCTGCACGATGCATGCCATCACCCGCTGCAAAGACGGTTTGCGAATCAATTAGGCCCAAGTCTCGCGCAAAGGCCACGATACACTTCCCGCCATTACCACACATAGAGGCCAGGCGCCCATCCGGATTCAAAAACACCATTTTGAAATCAGCATTTGGATGGTTTTCCAACAAAATCAAGCCATCGGAACCTATGCCAAAATGTCGCTGACAGAGCTGCTGTACGAGCGCTCTGTCGGACCTGGGAAAGGCTTCATCCCTATTGTCCATCAGGATAAAGTCATTTCCCGCAGCTTGATATTTGTAAAATTGGCCCTTCATAAGAGGCTTGAGAGCCCAAAACTATACATTTTACCCTGGATAATCTTATCCGACATGTTAAAGTTTATGTAAAGCAATGACTTTGGCATGTTTTTCTCCAACTTGAGGATAGCACCATAATGTGACAAATCAAATGAGCATGAAAAAGTATATCGGATTTTTTGCTATAGCTATCACCAGCAGCTTACTCACGGTGGGCGGTGTGTATTACGTCGCTCAAAGCCGGTCTAAAGACCAAATAGGCGTTACAAAATCCCCTGAGAAGTCCATTTTTCAGTTGACTCATGCATTTCCCAAAGCCGCTGCATCGACATATCCCAACAAAGGCGAGCCGATGGATTTCGTCAGCGCAGCTGAGAAGACGGTCAATGCGGTGGTACACGTGGACAATTATTCCAGTGAGCCTACGGGTAGTGGCAACCCGCTCTTCGATCTCCTATATGGCATGTCCAACCGTTCCAGCAAGCCCGAAAAAGTGGGTACGGGTTCGGGCGTTATCATCAGCGGAGACGGCTATATCGTAACCAACAACCACGTGATTGCGGGCGCCTCTCAGGTTAAAGTCACCCGAAACGACCAGAAGACCTATACGGCCAGGCTCATCGGTAAGGACCCCGATACCGACATCGCGCTCCTCAAAGTAGAAGCGAAGGACTTGCCGTTTTTGAGTTTATCCAACTCAGATGATGTACGGGTAGGCGAATGGGTGCTGGCCGTGGGCAACCCATTTAACCTCAGCTCGACGGTAACCGCCGGTATCGTCAGCGCCAAGGGGCGAAGCATCGATATTTTGAGGCGAAACGGGGCGGTAAATCCCATAGAATCCTTTATACAAACCGATGCGGCGGTCAATTTCGGAAACAGTGGCGGTGCCTTGGTCAACCGTCATGGCGATCTCATCGGCATCAATTCGGCTATCTCGACCCACACAGGGGTTTACGAAGGCTATTCCTTTGCCATTCCCGCCAACCTGGTCAAAAAGGTGGTAGAAGACCTATTGCGATACGGCAGCGTGAGACGCGCCTTTCTCGGTATTTCTCCCATGGATTTGACAGCGGGTAGCATTCAGTCTTACAACCATCGATATCCGGAGGCTCCCATTCGGGTAAAGCCGCAAGACGGCGTTTACATATACCAATTGACCGATGGTGGAGCGGCCGTAAAAAGCGGCTTACAAGCCGGTGACATCATCAAAAAATTAGACGATAGAAAGATTGAAAACAAGGCTGAATTAATGGGTTATATCGGCAGCAAATACCCAGGTGACAGGGTGCGTGTAACGGTGAGGCGCAATGGAAAAACTGAGATTTACAAGGTCAAACTGACCGATATGGGGATTCAAACGATTGCAGGCGCGAAGCTACAAGCCTTAGACAGCCGTACGAAACGGCGTTATGGACTCTCCGCTGGCGTACGGGTATTAGAAGTGGGCCCTGGAAAAATGGCGGCGGCCGGTGTAAAAGCAGGTGAAGCAATCACCCACATAAATGGTATCCCCGTGAACACGCCCGAAGACATCGAGAAAATAATCGACAGCAATCCGCAGCAGATCATGATTAAAACCTATGATCTAAATCGATACTAAGGGATAGCCAAATCCACCGCTCGGGCACTGCGATTCAATCCCATCGACATCAAAACTCAGGAGCCCGCTACAACGGACTGCAGCAAATCGCGCAGTTTTTTGACAAACACATCCACCTCGGCCTTTGTGTTGTAGCGGTTGAGCGAAATTCGTATCGCCGCATTTTCAATGCCCAAAACCGCTGTCACGTGTGCGGGTTTTGAGGCACCCGAGCTGCAAGCACTGCCAGCGGACACGGCTATATGGTTCAAATCCAATTGAAAGTGTATCATGGGATAGGCGCCCGGAAGCTGTATGCTGATCAAATTACACAGGCTTTGCGCATCCCGGCTCTGACCGTTAAACCCAACCTCGGGTGTGTGCTTTTCAAGCTGGGCGATAAAATAGCGCTTTAAGTTAGCGATCTGCCGACAGTCCCCTACCTGACGTGCAGCCGTAAGCGACACGGCTTTGGCCATTCCCAGTATGGCACAGATGTTTTCCGTGCCACTGCGGCGGTTGCGTTCTTGGCCACCGCCGGTAAGCTGAGGCGCTATGGGAACGCCCTTCTCGATATATGCAAATCCCGCCCCTTTGGGCCCGTATATCTTGTGGGCGCTAAAGCTGGCCAAATGGACGGGTAAATCGCTTAAATCGATGGTGCATTTGCCGAGCGTCTGCACCATATCGGAATGAAAAAGGGCACCATGCGCAGCTGCGAGTCGACCGATGGATCGGATATCATTCACATTTCCGATTTCGTTGTTTCCGTGCATGAGGCTTACCAAGGTGGCATTCCCAGCCGACTTGCCCAGCAAGCGCACCAAATCGTCGAGGTCGATCACACCCCGCTCATCGAGCTTCACATAGGAAATTTCATCGACGCCTAGGTCCGAGATTGTGTCCAGTACGGCCTTGTGTTCGATCTTCGAAGTGATCACATGAGAGATTCCATTAGCCCGTACCGCCCCCCGCAATATGAGATTGTTAGCCTCTGTACCCCCTGAGGTAAAGGTGATTTCCGCCGGTTGACAATCACAGGCGCCGGCTATAGCGATGCGCGCATTTTCTAAGGCCGCCTTGGATCGCCTGCCGAGGCTGTGTAGGGATGATGGATTGCCAAATAAGTTTTCCAATGCATCTGTCATGGTTTGCACCACTTCTGGATCCACAGGTGTGCTCGCCGCATTGTCAAAATAGATCGCATTCATCGAGAGAGCATTTTAGTCCCTATTTGCAGAGATGTCGCCCGTCAAATGGGCGGAGCAAAAGTAAGGAATCTCACGGTATGTCATCGCTTCGCCTCTCGGCTATTCGGCTGAGCACAGCGATTGTTTCAGCAGTTAGTTTCTCAGCGGCCTTAGCAGAGTGCGCCTCTGCATAAATGCGGAGAACCGGTTCGGTATGGGATTGACGCAGGTGAACCCAAGATTCGCTAAAGTCAATCCGCAGTCCATCGACAGTCGTCATCTCTTCCCCTTCAAAAGCCTTTTCGACCGCCTGGAGCAGCCTGCGCACATCGAGACCGGGAACCAGTCGTATTTTCCGCTTGGCCATATGGTAAGCGGGATAGCTCGCCCGCAACTCGGAAAGGGATTGCCCTTTTTCGGCCAAATGGCTTAGGAACAAGGCTATTCCCACCAGTGCGTCCCTTCCGTAATGGGCTTCCGGATAGATGATTCCACCATTCCCTTCGCCGCCGATTACGGCGCAATGGGCCTTCATCTCCTCCACGACATATCGCTCACCGACGGCTGCAGACAGGCATGCCTGACCGTGCTTCTGCGCGATATCGCGCAACGCCCGAGACGAAGATAGATTGGATACCGCTTTACCGCGCTGGTGCGCCAAGACGTAATCCGCCACGGCTACCAAGGTGTACTCCTCACCGAACGGGGTGCCGTCTTCACATATAAAGACCAGTCGATCCACATCTGGATCGACGGCGATTCCCATATCGGCACCGGTTGCGACCACTTTTTTGGAAATGTCTTCCAAGTGTGCTGGCAAGGGTTCTGGGTTGTGTGGAAAGCGACCATTGGGATCGCAATACAACAACTCCGCCCGCACCCTTAGCTTCTCGAGTAAGGGGGGAACAGCGATGCCGCCGGTGGAGTTAACCGCGTCTAATACGACCTTGAAGCGCGCCGCTTTGACGCTTTCCACCTGTACCAATGGCAGGGCCAAAACCCGGTCGATATGCCTTTCAATCGCCAAATCATCGCGCACAACCCGCCCCAATTCATCGGCAGGGGCGAAACGACAGCCCCCGCTTTCAGCACGAGCGAACACCTCAGCCGCATCCGCTGCACAGATGAACTCCCCCCATTCGTCTAACAGCTTCAGCGCATTCCATCGCTCGGGGTTGTGACTGGCCGTTGCGATAATGCCGCCCAGGGCTTGGTGAAAGGTTACGCTTAGCGCTACGGTAGGGGTGGTGCTCAAACCGAGATCCACCACATCGATTCCCAAGCCGATCAAGGTACCGGTTATGAGGCGATTTAACATATCGCCCGACGTACGGGCATCTCTACCCACTACCACTTTGACCCGCTTTCCCGGGTTTTTACCTCGCAGCCAATCGCCATAAGCCATTGAAAATTTCAAGATGTCTAAGGGCGTAAGTCCTTCTCCCGCCCTGCCGCCAATCGTGCCTCGAATACCGGATATGGACCTGATCAATGCCATGGCATGGGGATGCGAAATACGGGCGCAAAGGTAAAATCTAAGTGCGAGCCCTACAAACCCATCGCATAGTCTTGAAAAACAAGGGGATTTGATTGGAAATAAGACTGTATCTTTACGCCTGGAGGGGCAAAGGCAATTCCCTTACAGCCCAGGGAATGGGGCGCCGTTTTAGCGCGCTCAAAACAGGTGTCTGACGGCGGTCTCTCAGACCCGTTCGACCCATCAACCTGAGGGGAAAAAATTATTCATATGTTAAAATCGAAGGGATACCTCCTCGTTTTTTTTAAGGGGATCGCCATGGGGGCTGCCGATATAGTCCCCGGTGTGTCGGGTGGTACGATTGCTTTTATATCCGGGATTTACTTAGACTTTATCAATGCCTTACAATCCATCAGCACAACCCCGATTCGCTTGCTCTTCTCAGCGGGACCCAGGCGCTTTGGACAGGCGATCAACGCCCCATTTCTCCTATCGCTCTTTTCGGGTATGGCGGTGGGCATTCTCTCGCTGTCCAAACTGATCGAGTACTTGTTGACTGATGAGCCCATCTCGATCCGGTCTTTTTTCTTCGGCTTGGTCGCCGCTTCCATATGCCACGTATATGGGCAGCTGCGAAAAAAAAATGCCTCGATATGGGCTGCGATAGCTGCCGGGGCAGTGCTCTCCTACCTGCTGACCATCGCCGTGCCAACCCATGTCTCCTTGGGTTACCCCTTTTTGTTTCTGTCGGGTTTTTCAGCCATTGTCGCTATGATGCTGCCCGGCATATCCGGCGCTTTCATCTTGTTGCTCATGGGTTCATACGAAGGCGTAATCGACATCTTAGATCGGTTTCGATCCGGCCTGAGCGCGATGAATTGGGACCAGGTCGCAGTAGCGGGTGCTGCGCTGAGTGCTTTTGCCGTGGGCGCGCTCATCGGCTTGGTCTCATTTTCCAGGGTGCTCTCCTGGCTCTTCAAACGCTACAAAAATCTGACGCTCGCTGGGCTCACCGGCTTCATGATCGGCTCGCTAAATAAGTTGTGGCCCTGGAAGGAAACCCTGTCCATGCGATTAAACGCCCAGGGCCAAGCGGTTCCATTCATGCAGCGAAATGTATGCCCACTTCATTACACGGAGGGAAAGCTGGCGATCCCCATCGCCATCACCCTGGTCGCCGCCGGGTTTTTACTGATCTTTGCCTTGGAAAAGCTGTCGACCAAACCCGATGTATAAAAGGCGACTCAAAGACTACGTCTTTTTGTTTATCAAAGGTTTGTGCATGGGATCTGCCAATAAGGTTCCAGGCGTATCCGGCGGTATGATAGCCATGGTAACCGGCATCTATGAAGAGTTTATCTATTCCCTGCAAAAGGTCAATCGAAAGGCTTTACGCCTGCTGTGGAACAGGCGTTTCAAGTCCTTTTTCAACTACGTGAATATCCGATTTCAGCTGGCGATTAACCTGGGCTCGGCAACGGCTTATTTTACCGTTTCACTGCTGTTAGACCGGTTGATCAAACACCATCCGACACAGGTGTGGTCCTTCTTTTTCGGTCTCATCCTCGGGTCGATCTACTACATTTCCAAGCGGGTGCGGACTTGGAACGGAAAGACCTTGGGCATGGTGGCGCTGGGCACGGCGATTGGCCTGTGCATATCCTTCATGAATCCGCTTCCACCGAACGACGGCTTTCCCTTCATCTTTCTCTGTGGCGTTGTCGGCGTATCCGGCATGACACTACCCGGCTTATCGGGCTCTTTCATGCTCATCTTGCTCGGTAATTACGTACTCTTAATGGTCGATTCCGTAAACAACTTATTTCAAGTGATCACCTCAACGCTTCGGTGCGACTTCTCCTGGTTCTCCGATCCCAATCGCATCCACCTCCTACAGCTCGTCACCATTTTTGCTACGGGCTCCATCGTCGGGATGTTGGGCTTTTCTCATATTTTGGGATACCTGCTCAAACGCTATCACGATGGGGTTACCGCTTTACTCATCGGCTTTATCACCGGTTCCTTGGGCGTGGCTTGGCCTTGGAAGACACCGATTTACAAATTGGACGAATCGGGGCAGCCTTTATTAGACCGCTCGGGTAATCAGATTTTGACCACATTTCATCGGTTTGTCCCAAGCGGCTTGGAGATGGAGACTGTGTGGGCTGGTTTTTGGGTCTTGGCCGGGGTGCTCCTCATTTTTTTAATCGTACATTACGAGTCGAAAAAACCGATCCAATCGCCGTGAAGATCTATGGCCTCGTAGGCAAAAATATCGGATACGCCCATTCGGTCGATTACTTTTCAGCGAAGTTTAAGCGCGAAGGCATAACGGGTGTGCGCTACCGAAATTTCGATATTTCCAGCCTGGGAGAAATTCACAAAATATGGCTGACTCAAAACTTAGCTGGTCTAAACGTAACCGTACCCTATAAAGAAGAGATCATCCGCTATCTCGACGATCTAAGCCCAGAAGCCCGGCGCATAGGAGCGGTCAATACGATTCGATTGGTCAGGGGTAAAAAGGTCGGGCACAACACGGATGCCTACGGTTTTGAAAAAAGCCTGGTCCCGCTTTTAAAAGATATGCATACCCGTGCCCTCGTCCTCGGTACGGGTGGTGCCTCGAGAGCGGTCACATCGGTTTTGGAAAAGCTCGGTATCCGATTCCACTGCGTTTCGCGAAGGCGCAGAAAAGGCGGGCTCACTTATGAGGCGTTGCGGCCTGAGGCGATCGCAACCCATCGTCTGATCATCAACTGCACCCCCTTGGGCACCCATCCCGAGGTGGACAAAGCCCCCGATATACCCTATGCGTATCTCGGTCCAGATCACTTGGTTTACGACTTGGTTTACAATCCTCGCGTCACCCGTTTTATGAAAAGCGCGCAGGCACGCGGAGCCCAAACGACCAACGGCTATCAGATGTTGGTGCGACAAGCCGAGAAGGCCTGGGAAATTTGGAATCATTAACTATATTTGAATCCCCAAGTCACAGGGATACTGAAAAATCGCGTAAGCCATGGCTGAGGTGAATGAGAATAGCATCCCAAAGAACCGACAGCTGACGCAAGGCGAAATATCCACATCCTCTTCTACAACCGAGCTGGAAGACCTGGATGGAGAAGCGCTTTACAACATCGCGCTCAACCTGATAAAAAACAGGCCAGTCCAAGCGGTAAAAAAGGAGATCGAATGGGTAAAGCAGGCCTTTGACAGGCGAATGGCCAAGGCGGGAAAGGCGATCGATTTCACCTGGTCTTTGACCAGTCGGTTCAACCGTTTGCTACGCGATTACCGGGAGAAGAGCGGTGAATTCCACAGACAGAGGGAGCGTGAACTAGAGGAAAACCGCAAGGAACGCGAGGCGCTTATCGAAGCCTTAAAACAGCTCTACCAGAAGCCCGAAAATGCAGGTACTGCCCTCGACAAGTTTCGCGCCATACAGCGCCGATGGAAAGATGCTGGACCCGTTCCGCGCCGATATTCGAACGGCATTTTTAAAACCTATCACCACCACTTAGAAAATTTCTACGACTATTTACACCTCGACAGAGCGCTCCGCGAGAAAGATTTTCAAAACAACTTGAGAGAAAAAGAGCGGATAATCGCCCATGCGAAGGCGCTGGTCGCAGAGCCCAATATCCACAAAGCCTTTAACGAGCTGCAATACCTACACAAGCTCTGGAAAGAAGAAATCGGTCCGGTCGATAAAAAATACCGCGAGCCCTTGTGGAAGGCATTCAAAGCAGCTACGAAACAGATTCACGATCGAAGACGCGAATACTTTCACAAGCGCGATGAGAAACAGCGAGAAAACTTAGCGGAGAAAAAGGCGATCACAGCGCAGCTCATCGAGATCAGCCACTCCGAACCGGACGACCGCCGGGATTGGCAGAAACAGGTCAAGCGATTTGACGCCTTGCACAGGGAATTTACTGCCATAGGTGAAGTCCCACGAGCCAGTCGAAACGAAACCTGGGAAGCATTTCGAGCGGTATGCCGATCTTTTAATAGAAAAAAAGTCGCCTTTTACAAGGGGCTAAAAAGGGAGCAAAGGGATAACTTAGCAACTAAAATGGCACTGGTCCAAACCGCGGCAGCAAATAGAGAACGAGAAGATTGGGGTGAGGCCGTCGGCTTGTATAAGGAGATACAACAGGAGTGGAAGCGCATCGGAGAGGTCCCCCAGCATAAATCGAAGGAAATTTGGGAAGCGTTTCGGTCTCATTGCGATTATTTTTTTGACCGCTACCGCGACCGACACAAAGCTGGGGGAAAAGGCTTGGCGGCCAACGTTGAAAAGAAAGAAGCGTTGATTGAGAAGGCGCGAGACATAAACTTGCCCGACGATAAGAAAGGAGCCCTATGCATGCTGCAGGGCCTCACGCAAGAATGGATCGACGCCGGAAGACTGCCCGAGGAAAGAGAATCGCTCAATGAGGAATTCCACGAACTGTTGAACGCTCACTACGACACCCTAGCATCGGAAAAAACAGCTTTGGCGCTAAAAAAATATCAAACCGGAATAGCTGTTTTAGCAGGTGATAAGGATAAGTTATTCCACGAAACCGAGTCTGTCAAGCATCGGATAGGAAAGCTAAAAAGGGAATTGGATCGATTGGAAAACAACATCGCTTTTTTCAGTGGAGACACAGTTGATTCTCCCCTATTACGAAAAGCCCAGCAAAACGTAGAAACCCTACAGCAGGCGCTCGCCATTTGGCATGACAAGCTCGATTTTTTGCGCGCTGTTTCGCGACCCAAAAGCGATGGGTGAAGAGACGGTTTTCATGGGGCGGTGTTTACAGTTGGCTCGTAAGGGACTGGGTACCACGGCACCCAACCCCATGGTGGGTTGTGTCATCGCATATCGGGGGCGCGTTATCGGCGAGGGTTGGCACTACCGCGCGGGCTTGCCCCACGCCGAAGTCCATGCGATTTCGGCGGTATCCGATAGGGCTCTGCTGAGAGAGTCGACGCTTTATGTCAATTTAGAGCCCTGCGCGCACTACGGCAAAACCCCTCCCTGCGCTGATTTGATCATTGCACACGGCATTCCCCGAGTCGTCATCGCCGTGAAAGACCCCTCTGCCAGGGCAAAGGGCCGAGGAATCCAAAAACTGCGGGATGCGGGTATTGAAGTGACCCTTGGCATCTTGAGGAGGGAGGCCTTGGCGCTCAACGAGCGATTCCTCACTTTTCATCAAAAAAAAAGACCTTACATCATTTTAAAATGGGCGCAGACACGCGATGGTTTTATCGATGAGATCCGAAATGCCGGAGACATCGGTTCCAATTGGATCAGCAACCCACATGCCAGACAACTCGCGCACCGCTGGCGGGCTCAAGAACAAGCCATAGTCGTAGGCACGAATACCGTGCGCAACGACAATCCAAAGCTCACCACACGTCTGTGGGACGGCCCCAATCCCCTACGGGTCATCTGGGATCGAAACCTGACGTTGCCTCAGCGTGCAGCCGTCTTTTCAACCGATTCCCATACCTTGGTCTTCACCGAAAAAAAAGCACATCCCGAATGGAAAAACACAGTATTTGTTCAAATCGAATTCGAGGGCGATCCAATCGAAAAGATTTTGACGGAATTATACGCACGCAGCATTCAATCTATTCTCATAGAGGGCGGCCGTTTCACGTTGAGCGAATTTATTTCAAAAGGCCTATGGGATGAAGCGCGGGTCTTTATCGGTGATAAGAGATTTGAGCGTGGGTTAAAAGCACCGGTCTTCCATGGAAACCTGATCGCGGAATATCCGATTCAGTCAGATGGGGTACGGATTTATAAACCCATCACAGCCGAGTAAAGGAGATGGGTCGGTTCCCATTCAGTCAAAAGGTGTACGCATCTCAGCGTATGCGAAGATCTTGTGATCCTTCCTTATACCTCACCCATACCTTTGCAGAATTTTTGTACATGGGTATTGGATTTTCATTCGCATGGTTCCCTTACTGATAAAAAAGGAAAAAGTCAAGTGTGTTTGCGCTTCTTTTTCAAAATCTTTATGCACACATTTGTTCATCAGTAGTGCGAGACCCGTCCTCGGTATTTTTATTAGAATTGCTAGGTTACTGATTATATGGAAAATAATGCTTCCTTGGTTTGGAAAAATTGCTTAGAGTTCATCGCGGACAACATATCGAATCAGGCTTACAAAACTTGGTTTTCACCGATCAAGCCTTTGAAGCTCGATCAAAATATCCTCACCATACAGGTGCCGAGCAAGTTCTTTTATGAGTGGTTGGAAGAGCACTACATCAAACTGCTCAAAGTAGCCATCAGCCGTGAATTGGGACAAGGCGCCAAATTGGTTTACGCCATTGTAATGGAGAAGACTTATGACAACAGAGATCCCTTTACGGTAAAGATACCGAGCTCAAACCGGGAACCGCAAAGAGAACAAACCGTCGATGCGCCGCTTTCGATTGGCGAGGGCGAGGTAAAGAATCCGTTTGTGATCCCGGGCTTACAAAAAATAAAGGTCGAATCACAGCTGAATCCCAACTATACTTTCAGCCATTTCATCGAAGGGGATTCGAATCGTTTAGCCCGCTCTGCGGGTTTAGCCGTAGCCAAGAGGCCGGGGGGTACATCCTTCAATCCACTCCTGATATATGGCGATGTCGGATTGGGAAAGACGCATTTGGCCCATTCCATCGGGATTCAAATTAAGGACGACCACCCCGAGAAAACCGTGCTTTACGTATCGGCAGAAAGGTTTACCCAACAATTTATCGATTCCGTCAAAAACAACAACCGGAATGACTTCATCCACTTCTATCAGATGATCGACGTCCTACTGATCGACGATGTACAGTTCTTTAGCGGTAAGCGTGCCACCCAAGACGTTTTCTTTCATATTTTCAATCACCTTCACCAAAATGGCAAGCAATTGATATTGACCTCAGACAGCGCGCCGGTCGATATGCGAGATATTGAGCGTCGGCTCCTCTCCCGATTCAAGTGGGGCCTTTCTGCCGATTTGTGCAAACCCAATTTTGAAACCCGCGTTTTGATCTTAAAACACAAATTGTACACAGACGGGATTGAATTGGCCACGCCCATCGTCGAGTTTATCGCACAAAGGGTTAAGACGAACATCCGCGAGCTGGAAGGGGCGTTGATCTCGCTCATCGCCCAGGCTTCCTTGGACAAGCGGGAAATCACCTTTGAGTTAACCAAGGAGGTGATCTCAAAATTTGTGCGAAATGTAAAAAAGGAGATCTCCATCGAGTACATCCAACAGGTCGTCTGCGACTATTTCGATATGCCCAGGGGTTTGCTCGTCTCCAAGACGCGCAAGCGAGAAGTGGTTCAAGCCCGGCAACTGGCCATGTTTTTCTCCAAGAAGTTGACCAAAAACTCCTTGGCTCGAATCGGGAAACAAATCGGCAACCGAGACCACGCTACGGTATTGCACGCCGTAAAGACGGTAACCAACCTCTCGGAAACCGATAAGACTTTTGGGGGCTACTTCAAAGAGCTCAGCAACCGCCTCAGCCAGTCGTAAAAAATACCGACCTATGTCGTGTCCTGAGGTAAAGTCTCCAGAATTTGTGGAATCGGATCCAAATCCTATGTTGTGGCTGTGTCTAAGAGGTGCAGAGGCTGAGTATGAGTCAATCCTTTGCGAGACATCTGAGCGAAGGGGGAGATAAGGCGATCCACTCATGAAGCGGGAAAGAGCTGCATTATACCTGATCCCCGCACCCCTAGGCGAGGGAGCCCCCATCACCAGCTTGGCGCCGCAAGCCGTAGAAGCCATCCGCGTCCTTGAGGTATTTGTGGTGGAACGCATCCGAACAGCCCGTCGTCACATTCGAAAAATAGTGCCTGAGAAAGAACTAAATAGCCTTCGTTTCTTCGAGTTGAACAAACATACGGATGAAGCCCGAATCGAGGGGTTTCTCTCTCCAATTGCCCGAGGAAAATCCCTGGGCTTACTCGCTGAATCCGGCGCACCGGCCCTTGCCGACCCCGGTGCCAGGCTGATCGCCTCGGCGCACCAAAAGCGGATACGGGTCATCCCACTGGCGGGCCCTTCTGCCATAACTTCGGCCTTAATGGCTTCCGGGATGAATGGTCAAAAGTTTAACTTTAATGGCTATTTGCCCATTCGTGAGCGCGCGCGGATTCAGCGCTTAAAGCGACTCGAGTCCCGGTCTAGGCAAGGGCATAGCACGGAAATCTTTATCGAAACGCCCTTTCGAAATGCCGCTTTACTCGAGAGCATCCTGCGGAATTGTAAGCCCACTACCCGACTCTGCATCGCCTCGGATATCAGTTTGCCGACAGAGCAAATACAAACCCGACTCATTTCGCAATGGAAGAGAAACAGGCCCGAGCTACACAAGCGCCCCAGCGTTTTTTGCCTCTATTCCATTTGATCTAAAGGCACTGCCATAGGCTCCCATCGCGCCATGAGTTTTGTGGAGTGGTTGATTCAATGGTTTGCCTCGCTTGATAGGCTCCCATCGCGCCATGAGTTTTGACGGCCCTCTCCACCAGCCTCGCTGAATTTTATCACATACTCTAAACTGTGGAGAAGCGGTTTTATCCCTTATCAATTAGATGGCGTGATCTGAACTGGAAACTTGTTTTTGTTCCCATTTGGCGGAGTGAGAAGTGGCGCTTATTTTTTTGCTTCTGTTCATGGGACTGCTTTAAAAAGGGGAGGCTTACTCTTTAGTTTTTGCCTCTTACTGTGATTGGCCCTACTGGTTTTCTGTTGCCTATTTATTCCTGTGGTCAGCCTCGCTGAATTTTATTATGGCTCTCACTTGGGGCGCCTATAGAAGCGAGGGGTATTTTTTTGTTTCGTCTCTAAGGGAGACGGTTGGGAAAGTGCTCCAGCCTTTTGATCTTGTGGGACTAGACCGAGTATCTAGCCTTATTTTTTGATTTTGACCTTTTCTAAGGGATGAAAAGCAGTGTTATCTTTTGGCTCGTCTCTGCGGGTTGATTTGAAAGAGTAGGGTGTTTTTTATCTTTTTCCCAATTGGCTATTTAAAGAGGAGGGGCTCGTCTCTTTGACTCATTTCTTTTGTGTGGGTCTGAAAGCGGTGTTCAGGCTTTGTATCTGAGATCGGCTGTGCCGACTTTTACAGCATATTTGACGTTGAGTCGGTTGGCAGGCGGGAATTGCTCTTTGGTTTCCATTTGTGCTCGTGCTGTGAACAGACCCTGACTTTCATCATTAGTGGCTCTAAAACCCCAGTCTCGTCTTCTCGGTGTTTGGCTGTATATGAGCATTTGAGCTGCGCTTATTTTTTGTGTTCGATCCTTAGGAGTGTTCTGAAAGCAGGGTTCTTTTCTTTATTCTCGTCCCTTTGTGCGCCTTTGTTCAGCCACTAAAAAGGCTTGCTTTTGGTTTCGCTTTTTTACGCTGTCTTCGATCGGGTCTTTTATGTGCTATCTGTGCGGGGTGGTTTGAGAAGAGAGGGGCTCGTTTTTTGATTTTGCCTTTTTACGCTGGTTTCGATTGGGTCCTTTATGCACTATCTGTGTGGGGTGGTTTGAAAGGGCATTGTATTTTTTGTGCTTGTCGACCGTTTGAACAGGCGGATTTGTAAGCCCGTCTTTGCGCTTTTGGCCTTTTGAAAACAGGACTCTTTCATGGGGTTGGAAGCGCCTTTGTCTGTGGATGGTCTGCGCATTCGGTCTTTTTTTATCGCTGTGGTTTTGGCTAAGGGTGGAAGCGCTTTCGCTTAGGTCTTTACTTTAACCCGCTCTTTTACCCGGCGTTTGAAAAGGGGGATCTTATAAGCTAGGGTCGCCCGGTAATCAAAGGAGCGCCCGTTGATGTCTTCGCCAAAGCCGGGCGTGTATAGGTTTTTTATGCTGTTCTGCCGGGTTTCGCTCAGCTTAAAGCGTGGATTTAGCTCAACCCCGAGGTATAGGCCTGTATGAAACACTTCTACCTGCGCACCTATCACAATGCCGAGCCAGTCGGTCTGCACCTGGGCTTGGGGCAAGCTGCCGATTTGGTCATATAGGCCGTCATGCGTCCGGATTACGTATCGTGCAATCCACTGGTCGAAACGGCTGGTGCCATAGCGCAAACCTGCATAGACATTGTCGTCCGCGCTGTAAGGCGCTTGGAAAAACGCGTAGTCAAACCCCAGTCGCGCATACGTTCCATCTAGCTGTATTTCCCATCCGCCCCCCTTTAAATCGTCAAAGAGGGATTTTTCTTTCCCATAGGCGGCTACGAGGTGCCACCTTCTATACACGCGCATTTTGACAAAGGCTTCGTACCGCCGTCTATCTCTTTGAAATGCGCGCTCTATCCATTTGCCGTACTCCAATCCCACAAATATGCCATAAGCGTAGGTGACCTCTCTGATGATCGACGTATCTCTGACTTCTGGCTTGGGAACGCTATCCGATTCAATTTCCTGAGCCCGGGCCAGAGAGCTGATAAATAATAGGTTAAAAATAAATATACAGCCCGGGCTCGTCTTCATTTTCCAAAATGTCTTTTTGTTCGATGGCGATAGACTTTATGCTGTCGGTGGTATGGGTTTCTCGCAAGTGCATATAGATGGTCTTCAATCCACAGGCCTTGCTCACAAACTGATTTTTGCGCTCGTAGGCAATCGTCAGCTTATCTGTGCTCTTTTCGTCTATGCGGATTGTAAACTCGGATATATCGGCATCTATGCGCAAGGGTAAGTACAGGGTATCCGTCTTGGCATTGGCATACAGCTCTTCCTGTTTCCCGTCCAAATCCCTCGTTACCGTAACGTTTGCCAAGGTGAGTTCAGTGGGCTTATCGGTCGCGTGGTCCTGGCTTTCATAAAACTGTACGAAAAGCCTGGGTGTGATCCAATCCACACAGACGTCATCTTTCTCACAGGCGCAAAAAAAGACCACCCCGATCAGGCATAGGAATGCAGTGCGTCGTTTCACGTTGGCAAGTTATGCAATCTCTTTTTTTCATCGGGTGATGTTTGCTTTGGACTCCTCTCTCCAATGCTTTGAATACCGATACAATCGCTGGATACCGCTACGAAGACGTAGCGGGTTTTATAGAACTGATAGCCGCTTTTTTGCACAGGCGCATATAGAATATCGGATTCGATTCTACGTACGCGCAGCTTTTGCTACTTTTGGCCGGTTAAACCTTGATTTTCAACTGTTGATTATGCCCACCCCTCACACATCGGCCGAATGGATGTCTCTCGAAGACACCTATGGGGCGCACAACTACCACCCCTTGCCCGTGGTACTCACCCGGGGCAAGGGCGTCTATGTATGGGATGTATCGGGTAAGCGGTACTACGATTTTCTATCGGCGTACTCTGCGGTGAATCAAGGGCATTGCCACCCCCGCATCATCGGTGCTTTGCGCAAACAAAGCGAGCGTCTCACCCTGACATCTCGAGCCTTTTACAACGATAAATTGGGCCCTTACGAAGCATTTGCCACCCGCTATTTCGGATTCGACAAACTGCTTCCGATGAACACCGGCGCCGAAGCGGTAGAAACGGCGATGAAACTCGCCCGCAAGTGGGGTTACGAGAAAAAGGGCATCCCCGATGAGCAGGCCAAAATCATCGTGTGTCACAACAACTTTCACGGGCGCACCATCAGCATTATCTCGGCTTCCAATGAGCCGAGCGCGCGTGGTCACTTCGGCCCCTATACCCCGGGCCTCGTCTCGATTCCATACGATGATATCCCCGCCTTAGAGGGGGAACTGGCCGATCCGGCCGTTTGCGCCTTTTTGGTCGAGCCGATTCAAGGGGAAGCCGGTGTGCGCGTGCCCCATTCGGACTATATTTCAAAAGCCCATCGAGCCTGCAAGCGCAAAAATGTGCTCTTCATCGCAGATGAAGTGCAGACCGGCATGGGGCGCACGGGCAAATTGTTGGCCGTGGATCACGCCGGCGTCAAGCCCGACATCTTGATCTTGGGAAAGGCCATTTCCGGTGGTGTCTTGCCCGTCTCTGCCGTATTGGCCGACGATTCGATTATGGAAGTCATCACGCCGGGTACGCACGGCAGCACTTTTGGTGGGAATCCGTTGGCTTGTGTGGTGTCTACAGCTGCCTTAAAGGTGGTAGTGGAAGAAAAACTCGCGGAAAATGCGCAATTCCTAGGGGACATTTTCAGGGAGGAAATGCAAAAGCTGGTAGCGGAATCCTATCGTGTGCGCTTGGTTCGGGGCAAAGGCTTGCTCAACGCCATCGTGATCGACGATAGCGAAGGGAGCTCGACAGCTTGGGATCTCTGTTTGCAGCTTCGCGACGGGGGGTTGTTGGCCAAGCCAACGCATGGAAACACCATCCGATTTGCCCCCCCTTTGGTCATCGACGAGGCACAGCTGAACGAATGCATCGCCATTATACGACATACCATTTTAAACGATAAACCCGCATCGTAAAACGACAAATCTAAAAATCACCTCGGTCGTTTTCAAAACCGACGTAAACCCACACAAGAGGTTAGAACCAAAGAAACAATCTGCGTTCTTTAAGCTGCCACACAGCAAAAACAAGTCCTGCTTTCTAATCGACCCATAGGAAAAAAGGCAAAACACGTCCTTTCTAACCGTTAGACGAGCAGCCAAAAACCACCCCAAGCCTTCAAGAGGAACAGGTGAAAAACAACTCTTTTTTAACGGTCAAACAGAAAAACAGCGCCGGCCACTCCCATTCACGCAAAGGTCAAAACCCAAAAATAAGCTGACTCCATTTGGAAATTCCACATTTCATGCCTTTTACCGGCAGGAATCCCATCCAGGTTTTCATCTATTTTAAAAAATGTAGTTACATTCGTAAACTCCTAATCTTCCGTACCATGTTATCGAATCCCGAAGCGCAAACCACCTTTGACCCGAAGGAGACGGCTGATAAGTACTACTTCTCCGCCTTTTTCAATGAAGCCATCCGAAATGCTGCTACCATTCTCAAGCATACCGGGCAGTTGATAAACGCAGAATATCCCGGCAGTGATTTCCCGAAAGATACAATCGAAAAAGGAGAATTGCATAAGGCGCGTATCCTACAAGAGGCTAAAAAGGTAAAAGAGAACCCGCTACTCGCCCCTGATATTGCGCGTCACCTCAAGCGGCGCTTTACCGTGCTGGCCTCAGGAGCCTTTGAGGAAGGAAAAATTAAAGGGCAGGTCTGTTTTTTACAATTCTCATTGAAACTCGCCAAAGATTACCGCAATTGTTACAGCCATCAGCATTACCTTAAACCCATTACCGTAGTGGACGCTTTGCTCGAAGATGGTAAAAAAGAAAAAGACAATAGGAACAGATCCGAGTCTGGATTGGATGATTTTCAAACCTGTTTAAATAAATGCTTTAAACGAGCGGTAATGGAAGCCAAAAGTCGTTTTCAGTTTTCCGATGACATCGAAGCGCGATTTGTGACTGCAGCGAAAGCAGATAAGGAAGGAGCAGACAGAAAAATTACCGAACACTATGCCCTGTTCGATGCGGATGGGAAGAGGCTTAGCGATAATGGCATGCATTTCCTGCTGTGCCTGTTGTTGACCAAGGACCGGGCAAACCAATACCTCTCGCGCATCCAAGGCTTTAAAGGGACACATAAGGAAGAACTGCTCGCCACGCGCCAAATATTTACCCTGTTTTGCCTAAGACTGCCCAAAACCCAGCTCGTCTCCGAAGTGAGCGAACAAGCCCTTACCTTGGACTTGATAAGTTATTTGGCTCAATGCCCGGATTCGCTTTATAAAGTATTGGATCGATCGGATCAGCAGAGATTTATCACCCGTGAGTCAGCAGACCAAGATGCGCCTCCGAGCAAAATGCAGCGCAAGCTGGATCGCGCCTACTACTTTTTGGCTCGCTTTATCGAGGGACATGGGGATTTCGAGCTGGGGTTTCAAGTGCAACTCGGGAAGTGGCGTAGGGCCCAATACCAAAATAAGGGCGTGGAACGCCATATCGAACAAAACGTCTATAAATTCGGCCAGCTCAGGGAGATTAGAAAAGAAGATGCCAACGAAAGAGCCCATCGAGCAGCCTATGCAGATGCCGGTCACGAGGCAGGAGAAAAAACCGATGAAAATCATTTAAAAACGAGACTTGCACGTATGCTCACTCCCAAAGAATCCGGTAAGGAATGGGTAAAATATGCCCCGCACTACGCTCGGCATCCCCATGCGTTTTCGGTCAACTCATCGGTAGGTAAGGGAGTTCCCAAGATCATTGTCGACCGAGACCGGGTAAAAAATTACCCGGCGGATCGAATTCTACAACAGGCGCCGGACTTTGTATTGTCCAACCGGGTCTTGTCCCTGATCGCCATGTTGCTGTTGTTAAATGAAAAGCACGGAGACGAGAATTATCGGATCAAAGCGCTGTTGGAGCACTATCGCGAATCGGTGAAAGACTTTTTAGAGGAAATAGAATCGAAAATATCGACCGGAAAAGTGTATGCTTTCGAAGAACTTGAAGGTAAGGCACAAGAGCACGGTTTAAAAGCGAGATGGTTGCCGCGCCAGCTGATCAAAGCCTTAATGGACAATCAAAAACCCTTTTCAACCCAAATTCAGGCTAAGTTGGATGCCGAAATCAAACGCACGGCCGACTATTGGACATTTCTGGACTGCATAAAAAAAATCAGAGAATCCCAAAAGGGGTCGGATGAGTGTTTGAAATATAAAAGAAAAATCGACCGGCTGAAAGGGCGCTATGATCGCAAACCCGGTGCCGTCGCATCCGATTTTTTGCGCGATATATGGCGGTTTACCGAGCGGAGCAAAGGCAATATGCCCCATGCGTCCCAATATCAAAACCTGCAAAGAAAGTTGGCCTACTACCCGGTGCATCGCCAGGATTTGGACCGCGATTTCAAAGATTTGGATTTTCACAAGCGCAATCCCTTTTACAAAGTCTTGTTCGAGAGATACAAAGGTGAGTTCTTTGGCAAGAGGGTAAAAGCCGGTCCCAGAGAAAAAGGGATATATCCAGATGATCTCAAGCCTAAATACAAAGCCATTCAAGATGTCTATACGGTCTATTTAAGAGAAAAGAAGGGTCAGTTGGAAAAGCTGCGAAAGGATTTGGAAGCCAAACCCGAAAAGTGGAAGGATTACTACGGTAAGGGGTTGTTTGCGCTTGAGCTGCCCGTAGAGAAAAACGCAGCTGGCGAGCTCGAATACAAAGACTTGCGCAAGGGCGTACGACGAAAGCGCTATTTGCAAAACCTGAGAAAGGCATTGGAACCCAATGCAGGCAAGACCGATCCCCGTGCTAAAACCACCCACTTGGGTGTACCCCCGGGCTTCTTTGTGGGTCGCTTTATCCGTTTTTGTGAAGAACACGAGCTCGATTTAACCACCGGTTTGGATCGCTTAGAACCCGTCAAGTTGATTGAAAGATATCTCGAAAAAGAGGGAGCAGGCACACAAAAATTTTACAATTTGGAGCGGAGGCATTCATTTGAAAAACAGCAGGGCAAACCGCCGATCACCATTCGTGGCACAGCAGATGCCATACACAAACAAGTGCACGAGCGCATGAAATCCGCTGCCGATGCGCAAAAGAAAAAATTAAAAGAGATTATCGACCGAGAAGCTGGGATACGGCAAGCCCAGGCGATGGATCGGGTATTGTGGCTGTGCGCCAAAAAGTGGCTCGATCAGCATTTTGGTTTAAAAGGAGAGACGGAGCCCAATGTAAAAGAAACGGGACTCCATACGCTTAAACTAAGAGATTACGCTGCGGGTTATCACGACCAGGGCAAGCACAATCCCTTGGAGCAAATTTATCCTTTTAATATCCCACACCGGCAAGATGGGCACAGTTTTAGCATTGAGATAGAAACCAAGGTGCGAGATATTGGAAAGGTACACGCTTGGTTGCGGGACAAGCGTTTGTCCACCTTGTTTAAGCTGTTGGCCTACCCGGCTGATCGAGCCGGTCAAGGTGAGCCGAAAAAGACTTTTAAACTGAAGTATGCGGAATTGGTAGAAGAATTAGAAAATTACGAGAAATGCCGAATGGAGAGTTTGCGGTGTATTCAAGAGTTTGAGCAAAGCATCCCTTATACCTTAGATGATAAGGACAAAGAAAAAGGCTATGTGCCCTTTGAGAAAATCTTGAAGCAGAGATATGCGGAAGGGACGCCCGACTATATACTGTGTTTGGCGCTGCGCAACAGTTGGATGCACAATAAGTATCCCTTTTGGAAGGGTGAGAAAAAAACGGCAAAGTTATTTGACATAGATAACGGCTTAAAAGGCACTTATTTGAAATATTGTGCCGATATGTTTGCTGTGAATCAGGATAACCATATAACTTTGTATGGAATTAAAAAATGCAGTCCCGCAGGCTTTTGGTACGAGCGAACTCGGCGTTTTTTTAAGGGGGGATAGGCATTGACAAGCTGACAGACAAGTAGTTAGAAACGGCGGGCTGTAAAAGGCCCTAGTTTGGGTGCTACTCACAGCGAAATTTCATCGAACATGTTGTATATCGAGGCTGTAAAAGGCCCTAGTTTGGGTGCTACTCACAGCAGACCTTAGCATTGACAGAGACCTTAGCATGCTGTAAAAGGCCCTAGTTTGGGTGCTACTACAGCTATCTAAGCCGTAAACTGAAAATGGGCTATTGGCAAGCCATATAGAAAACCTGTGTCTCAAGTTGTGATCGTACAGAAGACCGCCTAAATTTTATATAGGGAAATAACCGGTGAGACTCGGCTATGCCGGCCACAAAAGAGAAGGATGTGCATTTATCCCAGCCCCAAATCAAATGGGCGGGTATAGTAACTCTAACTTTGAACGGTTGGAAGATTTTATAAAAATGCCTCAGCAAACGAGACAGAAACGAGACCCGCATGGGGTCTCAGAGCAAAAATCAGCGCTTGAAGTGAGCAGCAGGGTTGAGTTAAAAAAATTGCAAATCGCTGATAATCGATGAAATTAATCTAATGATCGCAGCTGTCTATAGTCAGCAACTTGTAGGTAAAACGCTTTCAAACAAACCCCGCACTTTGCTGTAAAAAGAGATGACTGAGGCAATCTCCAAGCCGCACCCAAATTGAAACCAGAACCCCGATTCTTTAGGCTTTGCTCCTTTTTGCAATAGACAATCGTATGGGTGTCATAATTCTGCAGTAGTAAGGTAGGTATCCGAACTGAGCGGTTGCTGCGCCTTTCCCATAACGATAGGAGTAGTAAATAGTTCCTCATGGTTTTTATCTCAGTGGCTTATTTATCTTCTTACTAAAATGGCTCTATCTGGAAAGTAATGCTGCCCTCCGTTGTCCTTAATAATTTTCCATTCTATTTTATCAGGAGCTATAAATATCAAAGTAGCTGTGCCTCCTGCATATAAATCATATCCTGATTTAAAATGAACTGTGGCTACATTATTTTCTACTCTTCCAGAAATAGAGTAATCTCCTCCATCTTCAAAGCCTGCGGTATCAATTCTATTACCTCCCTGAGCTACAATATCATGGTAACCCTTAATCTGGTTACTGTTTTGAAATACAATAGTTAGTACAAAATTATATCGAGTTAGAAGATTCATTTCCCATCCAATTCCAAGTCCCTTTGAAGTTGGCTTGTTGCTGTTTTTCTTCCAGCTTTATAGTTCGTATTTTTTGCGTTGGGGATGAGCTAACAGCTCCCATCAACAGTATACCGATAAAACACATTGCTTTCATCTCAATCGCAGTTTACATTATACTTATGATATTTATCTTTTCGTTTAAAACCTTCTGCCCGATTCAGCCAACCTTTTAAAAACTTCTTTTGGCTCGGTACATTATGCGCTCTAGCTTTGAGGAAAGTGATCCTCGATTCCTTTAGTCCATTGTACAGTTGCACAGGGTTAGCATTATTAATCGCTTTTAAGGTTTTTGGGCCCATGCCGCCGTCTATTGTTAAATGATTCCCGTAGCATTCAAAACTTCTTGAATCTTCTTTACAGCCCAGCCCTGAGAATTCACATAAAAATCGAACAACAAGTAGCGCACATCGCCGTCATTGATTTGATCGGCACTGATGGCATCCCAAAACTCATGCCGATAGATTTGTCGTGCCTGTTCATCGGTTAAGTTCTTTAAGTTGTCCCATGTGTGTGCTACGCCCAATATACTTTTCGCACAACTCTTCCAAGTCTTCCAGACAATGCCTTTGTTCGTAGCACCCCCGCTGTCCGCCGGCTCATCTACAAAGCCGCCTTCCGTGTTAATGACCTGTTTGACACGGTTTTCAAACCGGTTACATGCCTTATCCACACAATCTCCAGCGGCATCTTTCACCTTTCCGTCCGGGCAGGATTTTTCTTTGGGTTTGTCGGGAGGCA
>JANQLC010000029.1 GCA_028280815.1 Flavobacteriales bacterium
AGGCTTTAAAGCGCATCAAAACCACTAAATCACGTCCCAATAGGGGGCTTTTTTATTGATGAGTAGTGCGTTTCTCAAAAAAATCTGATTTTGTTTTTCAAACTGACCTGATTTCGTTTTTCGGATTATAATTGCGTTTCGGCTGCGGGTATGAGATGGCTTGATTGGAATGAGGAGGGAATAAGTGGTACTTTTATGCTGTGCATGTGAACTGGAGTTTATTCACAGCGGTTTTGGTTTTTTAGTTTAGGCGAGCGGAGCAAGGGCCTCCTTTACTCTTTTTGGAGAATTATATGCCTACTTGCCGACTCTTCGCTTGTTTTCTTCGCCTCCCCTTTGCATTTCCTTTTCGCCTCCCCCTTTTCTCGCCTTCCCTTTGCGTTCAACTAATAATAGATCACCCATAGTTTATGGGTAATTGCTATAACAACAGATATACTATCTCAACTTCTGAAGATTTTACAGCGGGGCTATAGGCTGGAGAGAAAGCCTTTGATGACTCGATAGATGCGCGTCAATTCCGCTTCTGAAATCGTATAGGGCGGCAGGATATAGACGGTATGGCCCAAGGGGCGCAGGTAGACGCCGCGCGCCATAAAATAGTTGTAAATCGCATTGCGCAGCCTGCCATAACGCGGTGCATCTCCCCTTAGGTCGAATGCCAAGGTGACGCCCGAATGGCGTACACCCGCTATCTTTGGATGGGTTTGTATCTCCGCAGCCAATCGGCTGTGCTGTCTTTCAATCCATGCCCTACCCGCTTCCACTTCTCGGCTTTTAAGCAGCTCGATAGCCGCCCTTGCTACTGCGCATGCGATGGGATTGGCCGAGTAGGTGTGGCCGTGGAAAAACCCTTTGGCCGGGTTTTCGGATAAAAAAGCCGCATATACCGCCTCGGTGCAGGTGGTCAACCCCATCGGTACCATGCCGCCGGTCAAGGCTTTGGCAAGGCAGATGATGTCGGGTTGGGTTGGAATGGAATCGGAGGCAAAATGAGCGCCCGTCTTGCCGAATCCGGTCATGACCTCATCGGCCACCAACAGGATATCGCGTTCCCTTAGAAACCGCAAGATTGCATCTAAACCTTTGGCGTCCATCATTTGCATGCCGGCAGCGCCCTGCACCAAGGGTTCATAGATGAAGGCGGCGATTCGGTTTCGCGCGATCAGCCGCTCCAAGGTCGCCAGTATGGCTGCGGTGTTCTCTCCCGTAGGGATTGGAATGCGCTCGACTTTTAGAAAAAAGCGTTCAAAGGGGCCGTTGTAAACGGATAGCCCAGAGGTGGACATGGCGCCAAAGGTGTCACCGTGAAAACCGTTTTCAAAGGCCAATAGGGTGTCTCGGCTTTCCCCCTGGTTATAAAAGTATTGCAGGGACATTTTTAGGGCGACTTCTACGGCGGTAGAGCCGTTGTCGGAAAAGAATGCTTTTCTCTGGTTTGGGGGTAGGATGGAAAATAGGGCTGTTGCGAGCTGGGTTGCCGGCTCGTGGGTGAAGCCTGTAAAGACGACTTGATCCAAGGTTTCGGCTTGCACCCGTACCGCCTGGGCGAGTCGGGGGTGGCAGTGTCCATATACACAGGTGTACCAAGAAGAAATAGCATCGATATATCGCTTACCCTGTACATCGTAGAGGTAAACGCCTTGGGCCTTGGCGATTACGGGGTGTTGTACCACGTGGTAATGCTGGGTCAGGGGGTGCCAGAGGTATTTTTGGTCGGTGGCAGATATCTCATCCACGGCTGTGGGCCTGGAGTTTGGGTCTGAGCCGCTCGGCTGCGCGCCGGATGCTTTGTCTGTCGATGGCTGTTAGTTTGGGAATGCGCGCAAAGGCCTTGAAGCCACCGAGTTTTTCTATGGCCTCTTCGCTGCGCCTGTTGGGTTCTCCATTGAAGATGAGCCAGGGTTCTATCCCCCTCTGCCGCAGGTAAAACAGGGAGAGCAAGCTGTGGTTGATGCTGCCCAGATAGTGTTTGGATACCAAGATGAGGCGGTCGGTAGCTCGGATTAAATCGGCGATGGTTTGGCTGCCGTTGAGCGGCACCAACAAGCCACCGGCCCCTTCTACGACTAAGTGGTTGGCGGTTTGGGGCCGTTTGATCTGTGCGATGTCGATAGCCACACCGTCGATTGCAGCGGCAGCATGGGGTGATACAGGGGCGTGTAGCGCATAGGCGCTCTCGAAGAACTGCCTTTGATTCGAGCTGACCAGGCTTTTTACGCAATCTGTATCCGACTGATCCAGATCGCCCGACTGTATGGGTTTCCAGTAGTCCGCCTGTAGGGCTTCGACCCATATGGCCGCTGTGATGGTCTTGCCCACCTCCGTGCCTATACCGCTTATAAAAAAGTGCACAATCGGGTTTTGCGCGCGGCCTTGCCTGTGTGTGCTATGCGCTTGTGAGCTGCAAAGATAGGGTAAAGCCGCCGATTAAAAAAGTGGGGCGGCTTCTTTCTCTTGTCGTGGTTTTTCTGTTGGGCAATTGGCCACTATCCTTTGCGGTAGGGGGTTTGGGATTTCATCGGGTGAATTCCCTTCGAGCGTTGACACCATCTCTCTTCATTTCTCAATCGCTTTTCCACAACGGTTCATCTTGCCATTCAGCGGGAAACCCCATCGCATGGGTATCGATGTTTTGATAGTAATGTTTTATATTTATTGGGTATGCGATGCTTGGGATCGATTATATTCATCAAATAAATCAGTATAGAAAGCAGGAAATAAGCTCGGTTATTGGTTATGTCACTGTCGTTTAACCATTGATTTGTGGTTTTATGGGGTATACGGGGTTGAATACCCATGACCCTGTTCCGTAAGCGGTTGTGATGTACACAAACATTTCTCAAACATACCATGCTGTGCAGCCAAGTCGTAAAGGTGCTGTCATCGATGCCAAAAATAAAAAGCCCACCCTAAGCGCGCTGTTCTGATGAGAAGCGGGGTGGTCGTATCGCTACGAATATACACATTTTCCCCCGCTCATTGGGTGAGGTGTCGCTTGGGCTTGCAAAGGTCGCATCGGGTATCCGTCACTCGGATCACATATTGGTTTTTGCATTGAGCCAGTTTAACTGACAGGGTTAAACCACTTGGTGTAACCCCAAGGCACAAAGTGTATTCACGCCTCTTCTTTTTTCTCCCCGAATCCCTGATAGGCAGGATGAATACCCGGCTTTTATCCTTCAAATGACCTTCCTCACATGGACTAAAAAAGGATGTTTGCCTGGGGTTGAGAAAACCACTAAACTTGCAACAGAGGTAAAAAACTCAGAATCACGTATGCTGTCTTATTTAATTTGGATACCAATTGCCTGAAGGATAGCTACGAGAATGCCTATACCCATTGCTATAAAATGGTAAAAGATTTTATGTGCGATAATGGGTTTGAACGGAAGCAGGGCAGCGTGTACTTTAAGCAATGCTGATATGAATGCGGTTAAATGTGTGTTAATTGTACGAGAACTAGCCCAAACATATACGTGGTTTAGCACTTGCGTAAAGGATATTAGAATGCTGAGAATAGAAGAAGATAACGATTTGTTACCTGCTGTAAACGCTCCTATCGAAGGAGGTGATCGAGTTGAGCAAGGCCTCGTTTAAATCGATCTAGGGAAAATTCGGACCTCTTGAACTATGCCCAATACCTGAATTGTCACACAGCACCCTCTCGATTGCTGGTATAGTGCCTCACTCTGCTGTCTGTGATGAGGCGAAAAAACAATATGAGATGAAGACCGATGAGAAAAAGCGGATCCCTTTTGAGTTGTATTCGTGCCTGCCGTTTTCGGTCGTGTGTGCTTTCTAACCACTCAACTTTGGTATCTCGGCTTGATGGGGTCTGCTTTTCACGAGCGGCAGGCTTGGCTTATGGTTTGCAACAGGGCTTCGATCTCGGCCTCGCTGTTAAAGCTGTGCAAGCATATGCGCAGTCGTTCACGGGCTGCGGTAGGGGGTTGTATGCGTTTGATTAGAAAACCGCTTTTCGCAAGTGCTTCGGCCACCACCCGACAGCTGTTGGGGTACTGGGCTTCAAATATCTGAATGGGCGTGCGGTTATTCTTGGAGTGGGCTTCGAGCTCGAACTGCTGGACGCCTTTGCGGAAGCAATCTATGTTGCGCACCAATTCCGCTCGTTCGAGACCGGTGACCAGCTCATCGTAAGCGGCCAGGATGGTGCCCAGGCTATGTGGGGGCAGGGCGGTGCTATAGATAAAGGGATGTGCGAAATTGAGCAAGAAATCCACCAAGCCCTGGGTGCCGAGCACGATAGCCCCATGGGCTCCGATGGCTTTGCCAAAGGTATGGATGCGCGCAAAAACCGCATCTGACCGCTCTACGTCCTGTACCAGTCCCATCCCCTTTTTGCCCAATACCCCTGTGGCATGGGCTTCATCGACGATCAGCGAAGCCCGATACCGCTCGGTCAGGTCGACGAGTCGGTTTAAATCGGGGCTGTCGCCATCCATGGAATACAGGCTTTCTACCGCTATGTATACATGTCCAGTGGCGCGTTTGAGTTTGGATTCCAAGTCTCGGTAATCGTCGTGTTTAAATTTTGCCGATCGGGCGAGTGAAAGTCGGATTCCATCGCGTATGGAGGCGTGTATCAGCGCATCGTAGAGAATGGTATCGCCACGCTGGGGTACAGCGGAAAAGAGGCCGAGGTTGGCATCGTAACCCGAGTTGAATAGCAGCCCGGCTTCGGCGCCGTGGTGGGATGTGAGCCGTTTTTCCACCTGTGCAGCCAATGGGGAATGCCCCGAGATTAAGCGCGATCCCGTAGCGCCGTTCAGATTTGAGCCAGCCCTGCGCTTTGCATATCGCTCCGCTGCTCGTCTGATCCTTTCGCTCCGGGCAAAGCCCAGGTAGTCGTTGGAGTAAAAATCTATGCCCGGGGTTTGGGCCGGCAGACTTCGAAGCTGGTCGTCGGCAATCCGTTTCGCCAACTTTTTCCGCAGTTTTTCGGGCAGCATGCACCAAAGGTAGGACAAAAAATGCCGCTTTCTCAAGGGAACGGGTTGTATCAGCAATTCAATCGGCCAAGACGATGGCTCGATCGGCTTTCATTTCCACCACACCCCCTTGAATGAAAAATTCTAAGATTTGTTCGTCGTCTGGACAGGGGACTAAGCGGGCGTGAAGCGAATCGCAATCGATGTGTTCACTGCGGTGGGTGTGAATTCGGACCTGGCCTTTCACCAAATTAGAGGTGATGGCGGCGTGTCCATCGAGCATTTGAAAGCAGCCCAGGACCCCGGGTACGGAGATCGAGTCTACCCTACCGCTAAAAATGCGTTCATCAGGGGTCAGTATCTCTACAAACATGGCTCACCTATGAGATTGGGAATCGGCCAGCATCTCTTCACCGGCTTCAATGGCTTGCTCGATCGTTCCTTTGAGGTTAAAAGCCGCTTCGGGCAAGTGATCCAGCTCGCCGTCTAAGATCATGTTAAACCCTTTGACGGTCTCTTGGCAGTCTACGAATTCACCGGGCATTCCGGTGAATTGCTCGGCTACGTGAAAGGGCTGCGATAAGAATCGCTGTACGCGGCGGGCGCGGGACACCACCAGTTTATCCGATTCACTCAATTCTTCTATACCCAAAATGGCGATGATATCCTGCAACTCTTTGTAGCGTTGTAAGATCTCTTTGACGCGTTGGGCGCAGTTGTAATGCGCATCGCCTAGGATGTCGGGCGATAGGATGCGCGAAGTGGAGTCTAAGGGATCTACTGCGGGATAGATACCCAATTCTGCAATTTTTCGCGAGAGTACGGTAGTGGCATCTAAGTGTGCAAAGGTAGTGGCTGGCGCTGGATCGGTCAGGTCATCCGCTGGAACGTAAACCGCTTGTACGGAGGTGATGGATCCGTTTTTCGTGGAGGTAATCCGCTCCTGCATGGCGCCCATCTCTGTAGCCAACGTGGGCTGGTAGCCTACTGCAGAAGGCATGCGGCCCAGTAGGGCAGAGACCTCTGAGCCCGCCTGCGTAAACCGAAATATGTTGTCGATAAAGAAGAGCACATCTAAGCCTTCTCCCGAACCCGCCCCATCCCGGTAGTATTCAGCAAGTGTCAAACCGCTCAAAGCCACCCGTGCCCGGGCGCCGGGGGGTTCATTCATCTGTCCAAACACAAATGATGCTTTGGATTCTTTTAAGCGCTCAAAATCGACCTTGGCTAGGTCCCAGCCCCCTTTTCTCATGGATTCCATAAAAGCATCTCCGTATTGGATGATGCCGGACGCCAGCATTTCGCGCAGCAAGTCGTTTCCCTCTCGGGTGCGCTCACCTACACCGGCGAATACAGAGCGGCCGCCGTGGCCTTTGGCAATGTTGTTGATCAATTCCTGAATCAAAACCGTCTTTCCTACGCCAGCCCCCCCGAAGAGCCCTATTTTTCCTCCTTTGGCATAAGGCTCGATCAAGTCGATCACTTTGATTCCGGTATAGAGCACCTCGGTATCGGTCGATAAGTCCTCGAATTTGGGTGCAGGCCGGTGAATGGGTAAGCCATCTCTTTTGTCCAAGTTGCCCAACCCGTCTATGGAATCGCCGACTACATTGAACAATCGACCGTTTACGCGCGCCCCTACGGGCATCCGAATAGGGTCAGCCGTGGTTTCGACCTCTTGTCCGCGTTGCAGGCCATCGGTGGCGTCCATGGCGATACAGCGCACCGTTTCCTCTCCGAGATCTTGTTGTACTTCGAGAACTAAGGACTTCCCCTGGCTTTGTGTGGTTAAGGCGTCATAAATTTTGGGCAACGCATTCGCATTCTCAAAACACACGTCGACTACTGGGCCGATAACCTGGGCGATCTTTCCTTTGATTGGTGTAGGCATTTAAATTTGTATCACGGGATTTACCGCTGGCTAAGCGGCGCAAAACTACGCTTTTTCATCGAGATAGTCCATGCTTTTTTAGCAAAAGGGGATTTGTCTTCTCGTTTTTGAGCTTTTTGGCTTTTTGAAATGAGGGCTTGTCTTCTGGTTTTATCCTTGAGGAAAACGGTTTGAAAAACCGGCCTTATTTTTGGCTCTACCACTGTGGGATGGTCTAAAAAGCAGGGTTTGTTTCTTTGCTCGTATCCTGCGTAAAACGGTTTGAAAAAGGGGCTTTACTACACTGATATTCACTTTTATGTCTTAAAGAGTAGGCCTTTTCTATCCTATGGGTATAGCTTGAAAAAGGGAGTTGTTTTCTTACCTTTGCCCCTTTGAGCGGGTTTGAAAAGTGGGGTTTGGCCCCCTCGTATCCGAGGGGCGCCTAAAAAGTGGACTACTTTTTGGATTTGTCTTCGGGGCGCATGGACGGCGTGTACAACCCTACCGCTTCGTTTTTATCCCTGCGCGGGGCTTTAAAAACGCAGCCATTTCACCGGCTTTTACCCCGTTGACAAAGCAATCCGTTTCACCTTGCCAAGGCATGGCCTTAACTTTTTGTACGTATTGTAACCCTACCGCTTTGCCCTGGCGTTTCGACAGCACTTTGTAAATGGAGTCGTCTAATATGGAGAAGTGCCAGATCTCATTTTGAAATGCGCCGGGCACCTCAGCGCTTTTAATCCTCGTTGCGTGCAGGGTTCCTTCATAGGTTTTAAAGAGAAATCCCTTTTCGGATACCTTGATCAAGTAACCGACTTTTTCGGCTTTGCTGTAATTTACATTGGCGATGAAATACCCCATTACGCCCAAGGCGATGAGTATCAAAAGGAGAGAGATGAATATCCGCCTACACCCGCCTCGCATTTTCTGGCCTAAGGTTTTCCTCGGCTTTTCAGCTCGATCCGCTGTGGTGCTTTCCCGTCTCTCGCCTTCCATAAGGACGCATTGCAATACGAAATATACGGCATATTCTTTTCTTTACTTAATTTGTGACCTCGGTTCTACTTCCAAAGAAAAGAGCTTGAAACGATTTCATTCCATATATGAGGCATCGGGTCGGATTGAAAATCCCGTCCTCACCGTGGGCACCTTTGATGGGGTGCACAGGGGGCATCGGGCCATTGTAGAGAAGCTGAATGTCCTGGCCGATGAACGGGGCGGTTCCTCTGCCCTGCTCACTTTTTCTCCGCATCCCAAGCGTGTTTTGCAGTCGGACGCCAAGCTGAAACTCATCACCACCACCGATGAAAAGCTCGCGTTGCTCGATCGCTATGGTTTGCAAAATGCGATTGTCCATCCCTTTACAACAGCGTTTTCCCGCATCGAGTCCACGTCATTTGTGCGCGATTTTTTGGTGGCTCAGTTGGGGGTACGGGTTTTGGTAGTGGGTCATGACCACCGCTTTGGCAGAGACAGGGCGGGCAGTTGGGGCGACTTAACCCGCTCAGCTGCGCGTTATGGTTTTGGGGTTGAAGAGGTGGAAGCGCAGAAAGTGGCTGGGGTTCCCGTGAGCTCCACAGCGATAAGGGAAGCCCTGGCAGCGGGAGACTTGGCCACTGCAAACCGCCTTCTCGGCCGTGATTACGCCTTTGACGGGGTGGTGGTTCGAGGCGACGGACTGGGGGAGAAACTCGGTTTCCCGACAGCTAATATCCGGGTTCCCGAGGAAAAATTAATACCGGCCATCGGGATCTATGCCACTCGGATCGCATACCGACAAAAAACATATGGCGGTATGGCGAGCATTGGTTACCGACCTACCCTAGCGGGTCGGGACTTGCGCATTGAGGTCCACCTATTCGACTTCAATGCATCGCTTTACGGGGAGTCTATCCGCGTCTCCTTTGTCGCTCGCATGCGAGACGAAATCCGGTTTGAAACCCTAGCGGCGCTGGTGCAACAATTGAAGCGAGATCGAGAACAAGCGTTACAATTGATCTAAATTTTGCACCATCGCATTTTTCTGCAATTCCTACCCCTACTGTACATCGATTGCCAAGACCCAGGATTGGTCTCCCTGGGTTACCCGAAATAAGTAATGTCCTTTTTGCGCGGCTGTAAAGGCAAAATCTCTATCGAAGCGTCCCTCGAAATCGGGGTTTTTCTCATGGTATAGCTTTTCTCCTTTGGCCGATTCTAAGGTGATACACGTCGGCTTGGGCTTTGTCTTAAAGGAGATTTTAAAACCACGACTCGTCGTGCTGTAGTGCAGGGATTCAAATTTCAAGTCCGAATGCTTCTTCACCTTGAAGTCCGAAAAAGCCGGGTTGTTCTTGCTGTACTCGTACAGCTTTATATCGCGCCTCTCTTTGTCCGATAGATACGCATCCCAGTCACTCGCTGTGCTGTCGCCGAGGGGCGATTTTTTGCCCCAGTGAAAACCCTTATCAAAGTCGAACGCCGCTTTCATTCCCTCCATCAGGTCACGTGCGTTTACCAGGTCGTGTAGTCTATACAGCTCTTTTTTAATATGCGCAGATAGGGAATCATTCCAAAAGCTGGATTTGACGATATGTGTGCCTTTGAGGACAGTCGTGTCGCCATCCTGTACAATCGTAATCTCAACGCGCTTTCCATCTGCTTTGATGGTTTTCGTCTTGCCGCCGACGGTGATTTTAACCACGGTATTCGGTTGTTTGGACTGTGCCGATAAGGCGACGCTCAGGCTTAAAAGAGCCCCCAACCCTAGTTTTTTCATAGCTGCTCCTTTTGTGAATTGAGACAGCAAAACCCGTGCCTTTTGTCCGTTAAGCCTTTGCCAAGATTTGTAGCACCTCTTCCAGCTCAGCACTGTGTCGACGCATTTTAGCCCTGGATACCGCATGGGTTGTTCGTCCGTTTTCGCTGTCGATACGCTTGGGTTTATAGACTGATATCTAGGCCGATCAGAAAGTTTGTTCCCGCTTGGGGGAAATAATACGATTTGTCGTAAAAAGCGCCGTTGCTTTCGTATTTTACATCTGCAAAATTGTTTATCAATAGGCTGGATTCAATTTTCTCGAAGCCCCATTTTTTAAAGGAAAAGCGGACTCCAAAATCGTTTACCCAATAGGCGTTTAGCCTGCCGCTTTTCGGTTCGCCGTTCGCCAGGTATTGCGCGCCTACCACTTTTGAGTACCAGCTGAGGGTGATATTTGGGATGGGTTGAAAGTCGAGTGTGCTGCCGCTGATGACGGAAGGGGAATAGGCGATCGCCGTGTTGCCCAAGTTTTTAACCCTTCCTCCCCCTCCGCTATTCACGAGGCTTTTGAGATTCCGGTTGCGGCTCAGCGTCAGGTTGGGCGACCACCGCCATTGGGGTGCAAAAACCCAGTTTGCGCTCAGTTCGACGCCCAGCCGATAGCTCTTTCCGATGTTGGATCGTATGGGGCTGCCAACGGGGTCGCGTTTGCCGGTGGGCACCAACTGATTGTGGTAACGCATGTAAAAGCCGTTTGCTTCCAGGGCGAACCTTTGGGCCTTGTGGCGCCATCCCCATTCCAGATCGTTCAAGGTTTCGGACCTGGGCAATCGCTCGGCTGGCGCTTCTTTGTAGTCCGTGCGGTTGGGTTCCCGGCTGGCCCTCGCATAGGAGGCGTACAGGGTGTGGTGAGCGCCCCAGCTGTAGCTCATGCCTACTTTTGGGTTAAAGGAGAAAAGCTCGTCTTTAATTTGAATTGGGACAGCACCGCCGTCGCTTTCGTCGGTACCCCTAATGCGGTAGTCCAAGCGCCGGATTTGTGCCGCCCCATAAGCGTTTAATCCTTTGGATAACCGGTAATCGACCTTTGCGTATAGGTTGCGGTCTCTCTTGACCCCATCGTTGTCGTAAAACCGATCTCGGATACGGCTTTGCGAAGCATAGCGCGCCCACTGCACCGTACCGAAATGCGCCCCCCCATAGCGGCTCCATCCCCCTCCGAGCACAACCGCAACCCTTTCCAAACCATAGTCAATGGAAAAAATACCGCCGTAAAAACGGTTGTCCAGCCATTTGCGCTGAACGATGTCGGTGGTGTGGATTGGGGTTTCGCAGATGGGTAGCGGTTTAAAACCGTATTTGGCAAAGGCTTGGCCTGTTTGGTAGCTTTCGTAATACCCGCGGCCATAGGTATAGTGTAAGGTGGCACTCAGCTTCCAATTGTGGCTAAAGCGCTGTGTGAAGTGCAATTGGTAATTATCCTGGTTGTAGTGGTCGACTTCGTTGTCGTAAAATCTTGTCTTTCCGTCTGCATCCCGATACGAACCCGCTGGGTTGTACCTGCGATCCGCCTTTAAAGTCTCCGCATCGATGCCATACCAGGCCTGACCGGTTATTTCCTGTCCGCCAAAAGCCAGCAACTGCAATGTGGATTTTTTACTTTGATAAGCCACGGCGCTGTAATAGGATTTTAAATCGGAAGTCGCCCGGTCGACGTATCCATCGGATCGGGTGATGGATCCGCGTGCCTGAAAATAGAAGTGGTCGGCCAGTTTACCCGTTTTGACCTGTAGGACATGCCTCCTCGTTTGGAAGGAGCCAAGGGAATTGCTGAGGCGTACACCAGCGGAGTCGCTTGGGATTTCGGTTAGCAGATTGATGCTTGCGCCGAAAGCGCCTGCTCCATGGGTGGCGCTTCCTAAGCCGCGCTGAATCTGTATGTTTGCTGTCGAGGAGGCGATGTCTGGGATGTCCACCCACCAGGTCCCCTCCGATTCGGAATCGTTATAGGGCACGCCATTGATTGTAACATCGATGCCCCGGCTATCGATGCCCCGAATCCGCATGCCGGTGTAGCCTATCCCTGCGCCGGCATCTGAGGTGCTCACCACCGAGGGGGTAAAGCGGAGCAGTTGGGGTATGTCTTGCCCCAGGTTTCGCCTTTCCAGCTCTTCTTTTGGGAGGTTGGTGTAAGCCATGGGCGTTTGCTCCTTTGCGCGGTTGAACACCACGACCAATTCGCTCAAATTTTCTGTGTTTTGCAACACAAAAGCGATCGCCGTATCGGATCGTATGACCAAGGTCTTCATCTGAGATGGGTAACCCAGGTGTTGGATGAAGAATTTGTGCGTTCCTGGATCTAAGTTGAGCTGGAAAGACCCATGGCGATTGGTCACGGTGTGTTGTCCAGCGACTCGCACAACGGCTGCTACCAACGGTTCGCCGGCCGAATCGGTGATTTGGCCGGAAACTTTGGCTGGCTGGGAAAAGGCCTGGAAGCAGCAGCATGCCAAAATGAGGGTGTAGCACGCGCTGCGGATTGAACTCTTTTTCACGTCTCAAAGAGATAAACCGCAGCTAAGAAGGGCCCATACCCGCGGTGGGGTTAAACATCCCTTGGCGGCATGACCCGCCCAGGTTCTATGGGTATAATCTCAGCCACTTGGGTGGCACCCCTACGGAGATCATAGGGCAAAGGTACTGCTTTTGTCGGCGTCTTTCACCGCCAATCTTCGAGGATTAAATCGGTTAAATCTTCGAGCGTTCTCTTTTGAAAGACCTCAGCCTCTCTAACGTACGAAATCTTTCCGGTTTCTTCAGAGACCACTAAGCACAGCGCGTCCGAGCGCTCGGAAATGCCGACTGCAGCCCGATGCCTGAGTCCGTAACCGGGGGCGATATTTTGATTTTGGGAAATCGGCAAGATGCATCCGACAGCTACGATCTTAGCGCCTTGGATCACCATAGCTCCATCGTGCAAGGGATTGTGCTTAAAAAAAATGGACTCGATAAGGGGTTGACTCAGATCGGCGAATAGCTGTAGCCCCGTCTCGGTTACGAAATTCAGACTGTTTTCCCGTTCCAATACGATTAGTGCCCCGGTCCTGGAATGAGACATATTTTGGCAAGCCGCCAAAATCGTTCGCAGGCTGGTCGCATAGCGAGAAGTGCCCTTAAACATCCGAAGGCGGTACATAAAATGCCACTTTCGACCAAAATTGGTCGTGCCGAGTAGCAATAAGAATTTTCGGATTTCCGGTTGAAAGACGATGATTAAAGCCAACACGCCTACTCCGATGAATTGTCCCAATATTTCGCTGAGCAACTCCATATGAAGGGCTTGCACGGTCTTCCAGAGCAGGTAAACCAAGGCCACGCCGATGAAGATGCTTATAGCCGCTGTGCCGCGTACCAGTTTGTAAAGCTGGTATAGGAGGAAAGCGACCAGCAGTATATCTATGACGTCTAATATGCGCAGTTGTATGAAGCCCATATGGCTACAAAAGTAAGTTTATTGGATCAGGGAGCTGGAAGACTCGAAGACCTCAAATATTTTTATCGCCTCTCTCGCTTCCCTCACATCGTGTACCCGCAAGATGGAGGCGCCTTGCTGCAAGGCCAATATGTGGACGGCTGTAGTCGCGTTTAAGGCTCGATCGGCACAGGCGTGCAAGGGTTTGTAAACCATCGATTTGCGGGAGACCCCCACCAAGATGGGCAGCTCGCTGTGATAGAGTAGCGGTAAGTTTTTTAAGAGGAAGTAATTCTGTGCTGTGGTTTTGGCAAAACCGAAACCCGGATCTAAAATGATATCGTTCACGCCCAGTGCATTTAGGCGGTTTACCCGCCCTGAAAAGTACAGATTGATCTCTTGTAAGAGGTCTTTGTACTCGGTTAAGGACTGCATGGTCTGGGGGGTACCCCGCATGTGCATAGCGATGTAGGGGACTTGCAATTTGGCGACGGTTTGAAACATGTCTTCGTCTCGGCTGCCGCCGCTGATATCGTTGATGAGGCAAGCGCCCGCCTGTACGGCTTTTTCCGCTATGGTACTGTGAAAGGTATCGATGGAAATCAGGGCTTCTGGAAATTCCCTTTTGACCGTAGCAATCGCCGGTATGACGCGTGCCATCTCCGTTGCTTCGCAGACATCTGTCGCGCCTGGGCGGCTGGAGTAGCCGCCGAGGTCCAGAAAGGTGGCGCCAGCCTCCAAATCGGTTTCCACGAGCCGCAACAGCTCCTCATCCGACTTGAGCCTGCCACCGTCGTAAAAGGAATCCGGCGTGAGATTTAGGATTGCCATCGCGTGGCGTCTTGTCAGATCGACTAAGTTTCCGCGACAATTCAGGGTCATATCTTGGGGTTTCCATTAAATTTACACCAAATTTAACGATGTATTTTCAATGGTGGCGCAAACCCTTGTGGCATACGATACAGTGGTGCGGGCATGCCGGGATTTATTCGCCAAAAAGATGGTGGACTACGGCAGTGCATGGCGCATCCTGCGGCTGGCCTCTCTAACCGATCAAATTTTCATCAAGGCACAACGCATCCGGACCTTGCAAGAGAAAGCGATTCGAAAAGTAGCGGAAGGGGATGAAGAGGAGTTTATCGGTATCGTCAATTACGCCGTCATGGCTCTGATTCAATTGGACTTGGGTGTCTCTGAGGTAGCCGATCTAAGCCTTGGAGAAGCGCTTCCCCTCTTCGATTCCAAGATTCGAGCCGCTCGCGACTTGATGGCAAATAAAAATCACGACTACGGCGAGGCTTGGCGCGAGCTGCGCGTCGCCTCGATGACCGACCTGATATTGCAAAAATTATTGCGCATCAAACAAATGGAAGAGAACAGCGGCAAAGCCCTGGCGAGCGAGGGGTTGGACGCCAATTACTTCGATATCATCAACTATGCGATATTTTCATTGATCAAACGCAAAACGGAGTGAGATGCTCAAAGTGGCTACGCGGTTTGCCCGAATCATCGTCGGGGCGTTGTTTATTTTTTCAGGGCTGATCAAGCTCAACGATCCCCTGGGTTTCGCCTATAAGCTCGAAGGGTACTTCGCTGCAGGCGTTTTAAATCTCCCCGCTTTGATCCCCTATGCTTTGGTTCTCGCGCTGGTTCTCATCACGGTGGAAATCTCGCTTGGCGTATTGCTCCTGTTGGGTTATCAGAAGGGGGTTACCCTGTCTGCCCTGCTGCTTTTAATCCTCTTTTTCACCGCGCTCACCTTTTATGCGGCGCAGGATAACAAGCTCAGCGATTGCGGGTGTTTTGGCGATGCCATTCCGCTTAGCCCCTGGCAGTCCTTTGCCAAAAACCTCGTCTTAACGCTGCTCATCCTCATCCTGTGGGTCGGTCGGTCGCATATCGGCCCTTTTTTGAAACCTTCGGATAATGCTTGGGTCCTGTTCCTGTCTTTTATCGGTTGTTTGTCTCTCGCTTACCATGTTTTGATCCACTTGCCCCTATTGGACTTTAGACCCTATGCGGTAGGCGATGATATTGCAGAAGGGATGCGATTTCCCAAATCTGCGTCCAAAGGCGTTTATGAGGAAACATGGATTTATAGGGTTAACGGTGTAGAAAAAGCGTTTACAACCCAAGAGGCGCCCTGGCGTATCGAAGGTGCCGAATTTGTAGACCGGCGTACCAAATTGATTAAAAGCCCTTATGTGCCGCCTATTCACGACTTAACCGCAGAAAGGGATGGCGTAGATCATTTGTCGGACTTTCTAAAGCAGCCCCAAATGCTTTGGGTTGTCAGCTATTCGGTCAGCCAATCAGACCGAGGCGGATGGATAAAGGCTGGGGGTCTGTCCGGTGCTTTGCGAAAGGCGGGTATCCCTGTCGCAGCTTTGACCGCTTCCGATCCCAAAGAAATACGAGCGCTAAAGGCAACCCTTTCGCTACCCTTTGATTTTTACACCTGTGATCAGACCACCCTAAAGACTATGGTACGCGCCAACCCGGGCCTCGTCTTATTGAAAAGCGGAACTGTGGTGGGCAAGTGGAGTTGGCATGACACCCCGAATATCGGGGAAGTTCTACATAGATTAGATGAGTAAATGACTGATTTAAAGATGCGTAGAAAGATAGTAGTCGGTAATTGGAAGATGAACAAAAACTACTGGCAAGCTGTGGAGCTGATCGAATCGCTTTTGGCTTATACCGAAACCCGGGATTTGAAAGGCTTAGAAGTCCTCATCGCACCGGCTTACCCCTTCTTGCATTACGCTTACCAGAGCACCAAGGATACCAAGGTACAGGTAGTGGCACAAGACATAAGCGCATACGAGTCGGGCGCTTATACCGGCGAGGTTTCCGCCGATATGATACGCTCTACCGGTGTGCAAACGGTTATCATCGGACATTCCGAGCGCAGAAAGTACCACGGCGAAGGCGCGCAGCTGCTCGGCGAGAAAATCGACTCGGCTTTGGCCAATCACTTGGAAGTGATTTACTGTATGGGAGAGACGCTGGCAGCGCGCCGGGCTAAAGCGCAGTTCGAGGTCGCAAAAAAACAGCTCATGGATGTACTACGCCCGTTAAATCGCGATCAAATGCAGCAAATCTGTATCGCTTATGAGCCCGTTTGGGCGATCGGCACGGGTGAGACTGCCACAGCTGAGCAGGCGCAGGAGATGCATAGGTACATTCGACAGTTGATCGCCGATCGCTTTGACCCGGAGACCGCAGCCCGCGTACCCCTGCTCTACGGCGGGAGCCTAAGGCCCGAAAATGCGGCGCTGCTCTGCGCTCAGCCCGATGTGGATGGGGGGTTGATGGGTGGAGCTGCCTTACGAGCAGAGCAATTTATCGGCGTGATCGAAGCGTGGTTGACTCAAATCCCAAGCCCTGCAAAAAGAGGCTGTAGGAGCAGTCCGGGGATGGATTAACAGTTTTCATCGCTTTCCACAACCGCGTTACAGGTGTTCCTCAAAATAGCGGCTCACCGTTTCCATCAGTTGTACGCGGTCTTCACCTCTCACATTGTGCGGTTGGGTCGGATACACAAATAAATCCACCTGTTTTCCCGCTCGTATGGCACACCTGAGAAATTGCATGGTGTGCTGCATCACCACTGTAGAATCCTGTACGCCAGAGATGAGCAACAAGCGCCCTGACAAATGGGATACGAGCGACAACATGCTGCTGTTCTGATAGCCTCCGGGATTTTCTTGCGGCGTATCCATATAGCGCTCACCATACATGACTTCGTACATCTTCCAATCCACTACAGGCCCGCCGGCAACGCCCACTTTGAACACCTCGGGGTGGCGCAGCATCAGGTTGAGGGTCATAAACCCACCATAGCTCCAGCCGTAGACGCCTATCCTTTCAGCATCTATGTAGGGAAGTGATCTGAGGTAATCAATCCCAGCCATTTGGTCTGCTGTTTCGACTTGGCCGAGTCGGCGGTGAATCACAGTTTCAAAAGCACGCCCCCTATAGGATGTGCCCCTGTTGTCGAGCGTGAAGGCGATATAGCCTTTTTGTGCCATATAGTACTGCCACCACAGGGCATTGTTTTTCCAGGTCCTGCGCACCAGTTGCGAATGGGGACCGCCATAGACATATACGATCACGGGATATTTGCGCGCAGGGGTAAAATCAGGGGGTAAGATCAGGCGGCCGTAAAGGGTCGTCTCCCCGTCTGCCGCGGGGATTTTCACCAATTTATCTTCCCCGAACGCGTAGTCGGCCGCATTGTCTTTTGCAGTCAGGAGGTTGCGCACTAATTTTCCGTCTGTCGTGAAGAGGTTTACCACATTGGGCACCTCGGTGTCTTGGTAGTGGTCGATAAAATATTTGCCATCGGCGCTCAATTCAGCGCGATGGGTACCGGGCTTTCGGGTGAGCCGTCGAAGCGCGCCGGTGGTGGTATTTACCCTATAAACCTGGCGCTCCAACGGACTCGCTCGGGTGGCTTCTACAAATAGAGAATGTCCGCTCTTATCCAAGCCCAATATATCGTTAACCGCCCAATTTCCACGGGTGAGTTGTTTGCGCAATCTCCCATTCGTATCGTATTTATAGACGTGGTGATAACCATCCCTATTGCTCAAGAAGTAGAAGATATGGGGATGCTTCTCGGAAAACACCAAGGGGTGTAAAGGCTCTACATAGGTGTGGTGCCTCTCCCCGAACAAAGTTTTGACAAAAGCACCTGTAGCCGCATTGAATTGGTTGAGTTCCATGTGGTTTTGCGCCCTGTTCAGCTCCTGTACAAAAATGTATTTGCCATCGGGAGACCAAGAGATGTTGGTCAGATAATCTTCTGCGCCGCCTTGGGTTTGCAGATAGTTCGTCTGACCGGTTCCCGTATCGTAAACCCCGATTCGCAGTTGCTCACTCGACATCCCTGCCATGGGGTATTTTATCGATTCAGGCTCGGCCTCTCGGGTCATATAATCCACGAGTGGATAATCCCTTACACGGGATTCATCTTTTCGGTAAAATGCCAAATACCGCCCTTGGGGCGACCAGAAAGTACCAGCCGAGATGCCGAACTCATGCCGAGAGACGGACTGCCCATAGACGTGCGCTGCATCGGGGTCCTCGGTAATGGCCTTTGTGCCCTCCTTGTTGCGGATGTACAAATTATTCGCCTCGGTAAATGCATAGGTGTGGTTGGCTGGGCAGAAGTCCAAGTTTTCACCCGCTTGGGGCAATGGGATTTCATTTAGTGTTTTCGTAGCGCCCGCATCTATCATCAGTCGTTTTCCCCTGTGGATACATGCCAATCGATTCCCATCCACCCAGGATAGCTTTGGAAAATGGTTCAAGTCCTCCGCTTGCAGCAATGCGCGCAGCGCCTCGAGATCAAAGAGAACCGTTTTCCGCCCTCTGACATCGGCTTTGATGAATCGATCCCCCTTCACATAGGAATAAGCAGCCCCCACCGGCAGCCACTGCAGCTGCTCCAATTCTTCTGGAGCCAGCGTGCCGTATCGGTTTAAAACAGCATCTTCTAGGGTCAGCTCCCTCGGCTGTGCAGCCAGCCTCGCCAGACCCAAAAACAAGATGAAAACCCATCTCATTCGATTTTTCATATCCCCATTTTTTAGATGTACAACCGATCGAACAACACAGCTCTCGCTCGCGCCATTAGCCAACTCGATCCACGCAGGGATCGCGTGCCGCCTCAAGGTGTGTCCCCACCGACTACAATTGGCTCACACAGCGCTTTCAGGCTACCCACTGAAGTTTCCCCTTTGAAGCCGCCAATTTCAGTTGTTTTTCAACCCGCCCAAGGTATGGAATTCGCGCGAGTAGTTCAAGTGATTTATTCCGGATTTCAAGCCCAGGACAAAAGAGGGGTTCTTTTCGATCCCAAATCCAAGTCGGAAAAATTGGTTGTGAGGAACTTCTGACGGCAGCTGTAAAAGCATGCTCTCAGAGTGCGCCAGAGATCGATTATTCGCACATTGTTCTCTAAAGCCGATCCTTTTTAAACATCTCCCCGGGGTCTGAATTGGGGCGGTATTATCGGAGTTTTCACTATTTTTCCCAAACCCCATCGCGCGACATTTCCAACATAACTCGGTTTTGGATATCGATGGACGCCTGGTGAATGGCCTTAAATGCGGAATCCAAAAATTCATCGCTCAAACCCAACTGCGCACCCTGTTTCTCCGTTCTTTTCAAAATCGCATTCCAACGTTCAGGCTGTAAAATGGCCACGTTGTTCTCTCCCTTCAACCGACCGATATCGGCCGCGATCTTCATCCGGCGTGAGAGCAACTCCAACAAGCGTTCGTCCAAGTCGTCGATTTCCGAGCGCATCGCATATAGTGCAGTTCGATACAGCGAGTCTTCAGCGCAGCGGTTGCGCAGTTCGATACGGCCGATGATATCGCGCAGCATTTCCGGCGTTAGCTGTTGCTCGGCATCGCTCCAGGCGTGGTCGGGATCGCAATGGGTTTCGATCATCAAACCTTCAAAATCCAAGTTAAACGCCTGCTGAGCCACCTCGTAAATACCGTCGCGCCGCCCTGAAATGTGGGAGGGATCACTGATGAGGGGGATTTGGGGTAATTCCTTTCGAAATGCAATGGCGATCTGCCAATGGGGGTTGTTGCGGTACAACGTCTTCTCATAGGTGGAAAAGCCGCGATGAATGGCGCCCAGGTTTTTGATATGCCGGGCTGCCAAACGCTCCAGCGCCCCCACCCAAAGGGCTAGATCGGGGTTTACGGGATTTTTTACCAACACCACCTTATCGGTACCGCGCAGGGCTTCGGCTACTTCTTGCACCAAAAAGGGATTGACGGTCGTACGGGCGCCCAGCCACAAGAAGTCGATATCGCTTTCCAATGCCTTTTCCACGTGGCGGGGGCTCGCCACTTCCGTGGCCAGGCGCAGACCGGTTTCTTCGCGTACGCGCGCCATCCACCGCAAGCCGATTTCACCCACCCCTTCAAAGCCACCCGGCTTGGTGCGCGGCTTCCAAATTCCAGCGCGAAAGACGTGCACACGACTCAAATCCAAGCGTCGTGCCGTTTCCAACACCTGTGCTTCACGCTCGGCACTACAGGGACCTGCGATTAAAATCGGCCCATCCGTAAATCGATGCCAGGTTTGTCCCCGATTCAAATCCATTCGACAAAGCTATTCAATCCCCTTTTAAACCCTTGCCAACCGATTGTCAGGCTTAAAATACCGAGGTATCCCTCAGCATCTCTCCCCTACCTCATCGCCTTCACCCCTTTACCGCATTCAACACGCGACAATTTTGCATCTTTACAGCAAAAGTACAAAGAAGGGTTAAAGGGGCTCAGCGTTTAAAAAACGCAGCGGTATGGGTTGGCGAAGATTTTTTACCCTTGCTGAGCAGGCGTTGATCTTTATCCAAACTGATGTGCAATCCCATTGATTCCCATTTGTTTGAACGCATACAATAGACTCGTACCCCAAATGAAAGAGCCAGCGCGATCGCCATGACGAACGAGAGGTAATCGGATTTACGGATTGAAACATGACAAGAGAAGTTCCTTCCTCAAAAACGGTGGTTCAAGCCGTTCGACTCACGAAGTGCTACAAAAACCAATTAGCGGTCGATGGGATAAGCACGCGTTTGTCAAGAGCCGAAGTAGTCGCTCTAATGGGCCCCAATGGGGCTGGAAAATCCACCTTGCTAAAAATGCTGGTCGGCCTTTTGAGTCCGAGCCGAGGCGAAATTTACTTTTGCGGAAAGCCACTGGCTCAAAATTTAAACCGCGCCAAGAGGCAAATCGGCTATTTGCCGGAGGACAACCCGCTTTACCCCGATCTATACGTGAGGGAGTTTTTGGGCTTCGTAGGCGATGTATTTAAAACCCCTGAGGCGCAAATCGAAGAGACGCTTTACCAGGTGGGATTGGAGCGGGAACAGCACAAAAAGATCGGCCAACTCTCCAAGGGCTACAGACAACGGGTGGGTCTGGCACAAGCCCTGTTGCACAACCCCGACTTTTTGGTCTTGGACGAGCCCACCAGCGGTCTCGACCCGATACAGATCACAGGGGTTCAAAGTCTGATCAAAGCATGGAGCCATTCGCGAAGCGTGCTATTGAGTACGCACTCGATACAGGAGGTGGAAGCCATCGCCGATCGGGTGCTCATCTTAGATGGGGGAAAGCTGGTAGCCGATTTTTATTTAGGGGACGAGAAGGGAAAGCTGGAGACCTATTTTAAGGAACTAGGCGAACAGGCTGAGGACGGCTCCATGGGATTTTGAAATGGGGATTGAGTCGGCCTTTTACTAAAACCCGCATATAAATCACAACCCAGCTGCTCGACAAGCTCCGATGGGATGGGCAACCGACCGCCCACTCAATTCAACCGACAGCCTCATGCACCAGCCGCACCACTCACTGAACCAATCAATTCACTCAATCCATCACAACAACAAGTCGATCCACTGAATCAATCAAAGCAATCCAATCCATCCATCTACACCCCCGCACATCCGATCCAAGTAAGGCAAGCCAAACCACGCCTATGCCAATGGCAGAAAAGACAAATGCAAAATCCCGACAGAAGCGACCACAGACGTGCACAATCCAACCCACATAGCCCAACCCCCTACGCCAATCATAAAAAATACAAATGCAAAAAACCGACAGCTGGCAACTCAAACGAGCCAAACCAAACAACCCAGCGCAACCCAATCAACGCAAGTCGCTCAGCGACAAAACAAAGCAACAGCGCAAGCCAGCCAACAGCACCGCAGCCCAGCCAATCTGACCAAACCGCCAGCGCAGGAACAGATAGACCAATAAATCAATAACGCAAACCCGTCTTTCTCAACCGCTAGACAGAAGTGAAAAAACAACCCCAGGCCCCCAAACGCGCACAAAAAGACAAGTCCGAGGAAACAATCCAACCCGCTACAACAAGTCAAGCCACTGAGCCAGTCAGCCCAATCCAAAGTCCGCACTATGCCAATGGCAGAAAAGACAAATACAAAACCCCAACAGATAGCAACCCATCACATTAGCGAACCAGCCCAAAACCCTATTGAGCTAACAACTCGCCAGCCTCACAAACGCAATCGACAATACGATCCGATCTAAAATCGGCCTACGCCAATCGCAGAAAAAACCCATGCAAAGCGCTCGATAAAAAACAAGCCAATCCAAGCGGTCCACTCAACCCATCAACCGCGTCAAC
>JANQLC010000007.1 GCA_028280815.1 Flavobacteriales bacterium
GTGACACACGACAAGCTCACCGGCGAACCACCAACCCAACCAATCAACCCGACAACAACCCACGCGACAGCACACCAGCGACAGAGCGACCCAGCCAACTCAAGCCACCCAATCCAACTCAATGAGCCAATCAACCCAGCACACCAGCAAGGCAACTGCACCAAACAAACCAATCACCACGAACCCAACCAGCCAATCCAACCCATGCAATCCATCCAAACCGTCAACCCAAAACCACCAGCCCAAACTAAGCCTCGCCTAAGCTAACCCAACCGCAACAACCCACTCAACTAAACCAACGCAAGCCCTTTATCCACGCAAACCCGACAAGCCAAACAAGACCCCGGGTCAAGGCCAGACAACCGCTGAACTGGTAACCCAGTTCGGCTCAAACCGAAGCAACCAAATCAAGGCGTAGCCCAATGAGCCAAACAAAGTCGCGCAGTCAACCGCCGCCTAAGCTACACAATCCCCCCGCGCATATCAATCGTAGAAGAGACAAACGCAAAAAAACCGACAGGAATAATCCAATCGATAAAAACAACGCAGCAGTGCAAAGCAACTCGCCAAAATACCCAACCCAAGTCACACAACCCAACTAAAAAGGGACAAAAGAGCCGAGATTCATCATGAACGGCCATGAGGTAAACAAAGCCGTGCGCACTACAAAAGGGGATTTGCCTCGGGTTATGCCATCTAACCGAAAATATTTTTACCTGCTGCTCTAATACCCTCGTACGGCCACCAAACCGTCCAAGGGCTAAAATCTCTCCCAAATGAGGCCGACCCGATGGATTTTTAACCCCATAGCCTCAGCGACTTGGGGAATCGGTCTCTTTAGCCGTGTTGCAATCCGGTGATATACCCACTATTTTTATCCCGAAGGCTCATGCTGAATCTGGAAGAAATTAACGACCTTTGCAAGCGAAAGGAGTGGCGAGATGAAAAATGTATTGCTTAGCGCCGCAGCCTTGCTAGGCTTTACCGCTGTGGCCCTGGGTGCCGTGGGCTCACACTGGCTCAAAGTCCAACTCGGCCCAGATAAACGGGGAAGTTTTGACACAGCTGTGCGCTACCAAATGTATCACGCCCTATCGCTGCTTTGCATCGCTTTTAACCTGAGTAGCCGTTGGGAAAAGGCGGCTGGATGGCTGATGCTCATAGGGGTTGTACTCTTCTCTGGAAGCATTTACCTGCTCAGCACAGCCGACATCTATAGACTAAACCTGAAATATTTAGGGCCGATCACCCCGTTGGGTGGGCTACTCATGCTAAGCGGTTGGGGAATCCTACTCATCGGCTTTATCATCGATACGCTTACGTAACCTCAAAAACACCATTCATCATGATGACTGTATCTGACAAAGTGAATCTGAGCGCATATGGCATTCGGAATGCCATCGCTCACTACAATTTATCTCCAGATGAATTGCACCGTATTACCATAGAAAAAGAGATGGGGAAGGAAGCAGCGTCTGGGGCATTGGCCATCCGCACCGGGCACTTCACCGGGCGTTCACCTCAGGATCGCTTTATCGTAAGGGATTCGATCACCGAAGACGAGGTCTGGTGGGGAGACATCAACACACCCTTCGACCCAAAAGCCTTTGACGCGCTATACGACTGCGTAACCGCGTACCTATCGGATAGAGAACTCTACGTACGAGACGCATGCGTCTGCGCGGATGCACGCTACCGGCTAAACATCAGGGCGATAAACGAATATCCTTGGAGCAACCTATTCGTTTACAATATGTTTTTACGCCCTTCAACAGCTGAGTTAGAAAACTTCAAGGCGGATTGGCTCATCGTGGGTGCACCCGGCTTTCAAGCCAATCCCAGACGCGATAAAACGCGGCAGGAAAACTTTGCCATCCTGCATTTCAGCCGGAAAATCATACTCATAGGTGGCACAGGCTATACAGGTGAAATTAAAAAAGGGACCTTCTCAGCCTTGAATTTTCAGCTGCCCACCGAGAAAAATGTGCTGTCTATGCACTGCGCTGCCAACGTTGGAAAAAAAGGGGATACAGCGATTTTTTTCGGCTTGAGCGGTACCGGAAAGACAACCCTGTCGGCCGACCCCAACCGAAGGCTGATCGGAGATGATGAGCACGGTTGGACACCAGACGATAAGATATTCAACCTTGAGGGCGGCTGTTACGCCAAAGTGATCGACTTATCACGAGAAGAAGAGCCCGACATATATCGCGCAATCCACAAAGGTGCACTATTGGAAAATGTGGGATTCCAAAGGGATTCAAATAAGGTGGATTTCTCCGACAGGCGCATTACCGAAAACACACGCGTGAGCTATCCCCTATACCACATCGACAACATCCAAAAACCATCCATAGGAGAAAAACCCCAAAACATCTTTTTCCTAACCGCCGATGCTTTTGGTGTGCTTCCCCCCATTTCCAAGCTGACGCCTGGACAGGCGGCCTTTCACTTTATATCGGGTTATACGGCTAAGGTAGCTGGAACTGAAGAGGGTATCATAGAACCACTGCCCTCCTTTTCCGCTTGCTTCGGTGCGCCTTTCATGCTCTTACACCCCACGGTTTACGGCGACGTGCTCAGCGAAAAGATCAAGCGATCCGGTGCGGCGGTATGGCTGATCAACACCGGTTGGAGTGGCGGCGGTTATGGAACGGGTTCACGGATTGAACTGCGCTACACGCGTGCGATGATCCACGCTATCTTAGAAGGGAAGCTCGACAGCGTAAGCTATCAAACCGATCCGATCTTTGGCTTGCAAATGCCCGATACCTGCCCAGGCGTGCCCCGAGAAATCTTGAATCCGAAGAATACCTGGGCAGATGGAGAAGCCTATGACGCGGCAGCGCAGCAGCTCGCTGTAGCCTTTCACGAGAACTTCAAAAAATTTGCAGCCGAATCCAGTGGTGAAATGCGCGCCGGTGCACCAAAATATGAGTAGCCTCCATGCAAGGCCCGCATCGCATAGACGGGTTTCCACGCATTTTTATCGGGTTTTTTGAAAAATAGGTTTGCGCCTCACTCAGGCAGCACACATCCCGCTGAGTAAATCACAGCAACCCGATTAATAAGCAAAGGAATGATCTCTTGAGAGAAGGCAAAAGGAGAGAAGTACTATACGGCCATGAAGGGCTGGTCTCGCGACTGAAAATGCGCAAACAAAAGTTACTCGGATGAAAGGCTTAATCGAACTGAAGGAACGGTATTTAAACCTTATTGCAGGAGACGACTTCGACTATGATAAGTTCAACGCCTTTGCAATCCTACATCATTCAAATGCCATAGAGGGCTCCACACTGACTAAAGAAGAGACTTATTTCTTGCTTTCCGAGCGATTGACGGTCAAGAATAAGCCGGTGGCTTACAGCTTAATGGCGATCGATCATTTAGATGCTTTGAAGTGCGTTTTAAAATTAGCGTCTTCTAAAACGCCTTTGGGTTCGGTTATTTTACGAGCCATATCCGCCCGTCTTAATGAAAAACACCGGATCGGAAATCTCGTCAATGGGCGGTTCTTTCGACTCTTCAAAAGGGGACTTTCAAATGCTGAATGTAAGAGCGGGGACACACACTTTCTCAAATTATCGGAAAGTACCGGAGCAGGTGGAAATGCTTGTTGGCGCATATCAACGAAAATATCGGGCGAAAAAACGACTTCAAAAGCGTGAATGATTTGGCTTTCGACAGCCATTTCCAATTGGTATCTATCCACCCTTTCGCCGACGGAAACGGTAGGATATTCAGGCTTTGATGAACTATGTTCAGAAATACCATGGACAACCGCTGACGGTCGTATATGAGCAAGACAAACAAGATCATTTCAATGCGCTTGAGGCCGCGAGAAATCGAGAAGGAGTCGGCATTTTCAGGGCTTTTATATATGGGCGAGCCGAGAAATACTTTAAGCGAGAGATCGAGGGGTTGACACGAAAGCAAAAAGAAGCCCGCAGCAAGGATGGTGGCATGTCTTTTCTATTCTGAATCAGGAAGGGTTGCTGTACTTGGTCAAAACCAAAGCCATGAGGAACTTATCTGGTTTCAGCTAGTTGTAGGTGCTGCTCCCACCCATATTTTTCATTTCTCCTTCCGTTGGGGTTGGTCTCTTCAATGAGTCTTTACGTTTTTTGTCATCTATAATTGGTGTGCTGTCAATTATTTGCTTTAATCCATCTGTAAGCCAAGCTGTATTCCATATAGCCGTATCGGATTTGGTCACTTTCTGACAAATTTTTTCTTCATAGCATGTCTCCTTACCTATTTTTGAAGAGACCCAATGAAGCCAAATTTCGTTAATACTTGAATTTGGCATTTGTTCAAATTTTAATCTCACTTTATCGAAGGTTGATTCTTTTTTCTTTTTGTCTTTAATTTGGTCTAAAAAAAACAACAATATTGCTGCAGATTGGGGTAAAACCCTCGGGTTTCTATATCCAATTTCAACTACCAGGCTTATCAGTGTATCGATGTTTGAATCTTTCTTTTTTTGTTGTTCTCGTTGTTTTTGTATCACTTGTAAAAATTTCCGCATTTGATTGTCCAATGTCCCTGAGTTAGGGAACTGCGCTGAAAGAAGATGTAGCTGCATAAGCCATTTCCACTTTTTCCCAGCAATCTGCTTATGGGCTATCCAGTATCTCTTGTCAGGTTTTAACGAATTTTTAATGACATCATCAGACGCTTTTGTTTTCTCAGCGTTCAGCTTAAGTCCCATTTCTGCAAGAGTCTCAGACAGGTATTTGGCGACTTGGCCTGCTTCAAAAAGATTGTTCGAAAAAATTCGGTAATCGTCACGGTATCGAAGAATACGGTAGTCACCGACGGAAGGTTTTGATTGACCAGTCTTTCCTGTGGACCCAATCTTTTCTGTGAGCAAAGAATCTACGTATCCCAAAACCATTTCTGCAAGGAAATCCATTAAGACGCTGCCTTGTGGAATCCCATTAGTCTGACCGGAATTCATATCTTGAAGGTGCGTATCAATTGTATTACCAATTGACTCGTCGCTCCTCCTGTTCTCTTTCGCCTTTTCTCTGGTATGAATTGCCCAAGCAATGGAGTGCGTATAGATGGAATCATAACAGTTAGAAATATCCGTTTGAATCATGTATCGATAGTCCAATGCGAATGCAACAGACCTTTGTTCAATCTTCTGCCACCAAGTAAATATTTGGGGGATTTTGTCCGATTTATTGGCTGAATCAGGCACAACAGGGATGCTGTGGCATTCTATCTTTTCATTCTCGCGGAAGTGACCAAACCGATCGAGAATGGTTCTCCAGTTTTTTTCCTCGGCAATCTGGTTAACGAGAGAGATATAAATGGCAGGGTGAATTACTTGAAGCGATCTCCAGGCATAGTTCCCATCCTTGTTGTATAACAGTTTATAATTAATGCCATCACAAGCTCTGGGGTTGGAGGTCCTATAGTGAGAAAGTGGTTTCGCGTTGAGCGCTTCGCCTACTTTGTCAAGTAGGTTTTGAAACGTGAAATAGTCTGGTAAATCAAAACTTACATAGCTCTTTTCTTTTAATAGAAAGCCTTTTGCCTCAGCTGCTGATAAGTCAATCAGCGTTTTCTCATTATGCGCTTTAACCCCCACTTAATGCGCCTCACGGCTTTTGACCTCTCAGCTATTTGCGTTCTTACAAAGGTAAATCATTTTAAGCTGCCAGGAAAGAACGTGTTTATTTGTTGTTTATCGGGTTAATTCCAGCCGATAAATATATCATTTATTGAAAAAGTGCATATTAGATTATCAGATAAACAAACGCGAACGATATTCTTTATTCATTAGTTGATTTAACCACAATAACCCAGCCGAGCCAAAAGAAAACCCGCAGCTATTGACGAACCGCCTTTGCCCCAACTGGCAAAAACAGCCTTCAAACGCCTGTAAAAGGACAAAGCCAAAGATACTCCGCCTTCCTCAAAGCCACGCAGCAGTCGCATCTATCCACGAACCCGTCAGTCCACTCGAGCAACACCTCAAAGGACAAGTGCAACTCAGAAGCGAAACCATGGGTTCCACGCAGCTCCCGATGGGCTTTACATACCCCAGGCGCTATAGGTTTGAAATGTATCTACCCGTTCTCCAGACAGGTACAAAGCCATAGCGCGCTGAAGCGATTGAACCCTTTACCCATGAGAAAGGCTAGCTGAAAGGCTAGCCTTCTTTTGTGATTACGGCAATCGGTGGGTTACATCATACCGGGCATGCCACCGCCCATGCCGGCTGGGGCACCCGCAGTGGCTGGTTCATCCTTCTTGATCTCGGTGATCACCGTCTCGGTGGTGATCAATACACCCGCTACCGAAGCTGCGTTTTCAAGTGCTACGCGTGTTACTTTTGTCGGGTCGATGATACCGGCATCCGACATATTTACGTAGTCATTGCGCTTCGCATCGTAACCGAAGTCCCCCTTAGCATCTCGAACCTTGGCTACTACGACAGAGCCTTCTACCCCTGAGTTATTTACGATCTGGCGCAAGGGCTCTTCGACGGCGCGATGCACGATTGCGATTCCGGTTTGCTCGTCTTCGTTGCTGCCCTTTATCTTACCTAAGGATTTGATGGCGCGCACCAAAGCCACACCACCACCCGCTACGATACCTTCTTCCACAGCGGCGCGGGTAGCGTGCAAGGCGTCATCTACCCGGTCCTTTTTCTCTTTCATCTCGACTTCTGAGGCAGCACCTACGTAAAGTACGGCTACGCCACCGGATAACTTGGCTACGCGCTCTTGCAATTTTTCTTTGTCGTAGTCTGAGGTGGAAGACTCGATTTGCGCCTTGATCTGGTTGACGCGAGCGGTGATGTCCCCATCCTTGCCACTGCCGTTTACGAGGGTCGTATTCTCCTTGTCGATCGTCACTTTTTCGGCAGAACCCAGCATGTTGAGCGTTGCTTTTTCCAAGGTGTAACCGCTTTCCTCAGAGATTACGGTACCGTTGGTCAGAATGGCGATGTCTTCCAACATGGCCTTTCTCCGATCGCCAAATCCAGGCGCCTTCACCGCGGCCACTTTGAGGGAGCCTCGAATCTTATTGACGACTAAGGTAGCCAAAGCCTCGCCGTCGACATCCTCGGCGATGATCAGCAAGGGCTTTCCAGACTGGGCTACGGGCTCCAAAATGGGAAGCAAGTCCTTCATCGCAGAGACCTTCTTATCGTATAAGAGGATATGTGGATTTTCCAGACTCGTGGTCATTTTTTCGGCATTGGTTACGAAGTAGGGAGAGAGATAACCGCGGTCGAACTGCATGCCTTCTACCACATCGACATAGGTGTCGGTGCCCTTGGCCTCCTCTACGGTGATCACCCCTTCCTTGCCTACCTTGTCAAAGGCTTCTGTAATCAGCTTGCCCACAGCGGGATCGTTGTTGGCAGAGATGGATGCTACCTGTTCGATCTTCTCCGAGCTATCGCCCACCTTTTGGCTCTGTTTTTTGAGCTCGCCTATCACGGCTTCTACCGCTTTGTCAATGCCCCTTTTTAAATCCATCGGATTGGCTCCGGCCGCTACGTTTTTCAATCCTTCTCGAACGATCGCCTCGGCCAAAACCGTGGCGGTAGTCGTTCCATCTCCAGCTACGTCACTGGTTTTTGAAGCCACTTCTTTGACCATATGGGCGCCGGTGTTTTCGATCGGATCTTCCAATTCGATCTCCTTGGCTACGGTAACCCCATCTTTGGTGCTATGTGGCGTGCCAAAGGACTTTTCAATGACGACATTGCGCCCCTTCGGGCCTAGGGTTACCTTCACGGCGCTCGCCAATATGTCTACGCCCCGCTTTAACTTGTCCCTTGCTTCGATATCAAATGTGATGTTTTTTGCCATTTTTATCTGTTTTTAATTGAGGTTAAACAATTGCTAAAATGTCCGATTCGCGCATGATTAGGTAATCGGTACCCGCCCATTTCAGTTCCGTGCCCGCGTATTTCCCATAGAGCACTTCATCTCCGACTTTAACGGTGAGGGGTTCATCCTTCTTTCCCTTTCCAACCGCAGCTACAGTCCCCCGTTGTGGTTTTTCCTTGGCCGTATCGGGAATGATAATCCCCGTAGCTGTCTTCGTCTCTGCAGGAGCGGGCTTTACTACCACGCGATCTGCCAAAGGTTTGATCTGCATCTTTCCCATTTTCTAAAATTTGTGGTTTAACGCTGTACTGAAATCCAAAAGCATGCCAAGCAAATAGGGGTGAAAAATTGGCAGAAAGAACTGACAGCTGATCCCACTGGAGCTGGGCCCTATAAAGGGGTCGGTGCTGCGAGCTGAGGCGGCCGACTTTGTCTCTCTCTTACACGCTTGTACAAGGCATTCATCTCATAGAAATTGCCCAGCGCCTCAGAAGGATTTGGATGGAAAGCAGCTCTTATTTTGCACCCTCCCCGCTATTTGCGTCAGCTGAGTCACCCGTGCTCTCAGCAGCCGGAATCGCATTGGATTTCGCCGGTGCTCGTACCGGGAATTGCTGTTGCTCTATGCGGTTATCCAAGGAAGAATCCAATGCGTTGCGCTGTATCGCAAAGTTCGACAGGAGTATGAGCACCACCGTGGCCGCAGCCAATACCCAAGTGGATTTGTCCAAAAAATCACTCGTTCGTTGTACGCCAAACATCTGACCGGCACTACCCGCTCCGCCAAAAGAACTGTTTAGCCCACCACCCTTTGGATTTTGTACCATCACGATCAATATCAACAGTATGCTGATCAGGGCAATCAATACGGCAAATAGCAGGTACATGGCAATCGTCTTATCGGATCATCAGCGCTTTGATGGATTTGATCTGGTCTGCAAAGTAACCGCTTTTTTCGGGATATTTCAAACGCAGTATTTTATACGCTTTGAGCGCCTGCTCGTATTTCTTTTGCTCGACGTAGACACGCGCTAGGGTTTCGGTCATTAAATCCGCTTGCTGTACGCTGCTTTCGCACGCGATGTGTGCAGTGGGCAAAGCGGTTCTTTTTAGGGAACTCATCTCGGGGCGATCGGTTAGAAACGCATCGATGACGCGCGCTGTTTTTTCAAAATTTGAGCCCTTCCCCGGGTTGGCGGGGTTCGATCGGGCACGGGAACCCATCTCGTGAACTCGTCCTAGCTGGAGCCACTCGTCAAAGGGATATCTCGCATCAGGCCTATGTGGAAAGGACTCGCCCAGATCCGATTCTGCCGCCACAGTGGGCTTTTGCGCTCGGCCTGAGGGGGGTAAGCCGCGATCCGCGATGTAATCAAACAGGAAAGTCCGATCGGAACTGTAGAGCGCAGCTTTCTCGAGCGCACCCTCGTATAGCGTGCTGTCCATATCCCGCAAGCCTTTTAGACGTAGTATGTGCGCCAGTGTGAAGTACGGATATCGCTCCAATATGTCACCCAATCGCTCGGTTTGGACCTTCGTCACCGAAAGGGGGTCTCGAATCAGGTGTTCCAACTCAACCCATTGCATAGGCTACCAATTGGCTACCGTATCGTTAAAAATTTTTTGCACCAACTTGTCGTCAATGCTTTTCACCAAGTCGTCTTGGACGCTTGAAAGGCTTTTGTTGCGATCAAAATCTTCATATTCGGTATAGCTTCGTTCAAAGTTTTGCGCCTTATCGTATTTGACGAAGTAGCGCAGCTTTACCGTTACGGTAAGCCGACTCTCAGCGGCCTGGTTCCCAGAGACCTCGGAAACCGGATTGATCTCATAATCGGTGATCTCTCCTTCGATGGTAATATCGCCATCTTCATTGGTAGGCGAAAGCGTCGTTCGCCTTTGAAAGTAATCTCGCAGTGCATTGGTAAACGCCTGGCTCAAATTGGGGTTTACAGTCGGGGCGTAATTGGGAAATGTCTTGATTTGAATCGTCTTCACCTGGGGCGGCAAGTTGGTTCCGGTAAAGGAGTAGCAGCTCGAGAGCAGCCATACCGTTGCGACGAGATGGGTATAGGGTATTTTTTTACAAGTCATAATGTCTGATCTTTCGGTATAAAGTCCGCTCTGAAATGCCCAATTCACGGGCGGTCTCCTTGCGCCTTCCCTGGCAACGCGCCAAGGCTTTTTTGATCAGCTCGATTTCTTTTTCTTGTAAAGATAAGGATTCTTCGGGTTCTTCACGGTGGGTAATCTCCTCGTATTCGTGGATGTCGTCGACGTTTTTTTCTCGCGACTCCTCGTACTTCATCAATGGCGCAGCGGTTTCCGGCCTTTGTTCAGGCCGGCTGAATACCCGGTTGATCAGCTTTTGGTCTTCGACGTCAAAAGCTGTATTCCTGTCTTTTTCGATGAGCTTCTGAGTCAGTTTTTTCAGGTCGCTCAAATCGCTTTTCATCTCGAAGAGAAAGCGGTATAGCAAGTCGCGCTCGTCGCTGAAATCACTTTGCGGTTTGGCTCGATTGACAACAGCTGGTAAACGGTTTTGCCGACCCTCGGGCAAATAGTATCCAACCGTTCTCAGGCTTATCTGGGGATCGGTTTCCAATACGGAGAGCTGTTCGGCAAAATTGCGCAGCTGGCGTATATTGCCCGGCCAGGGAAAATTTTGGATGTACTTTACAGCGCCTTCGCTCAAGCGAATGATGGGTCTGTGGTATTTCTCTGAAAAATCCAGGGCAAATTTCCGGAATAACAAGTGGATGTCTTCTAAGCGCTCGCGGAGCGGTGGCAGCTGAATTTCTACGGTGTTCAACCGGTAGTACAAGTCCTCGCGAAATTTGCCCTTGGCAATGCTGTGGGCCATATTTACATTGGTAGCAGCCACGATTCGCACATCGGTCTTTTGGGCTTGGCTGGATCCCACTTTTAAGAATTCTCCGGTTTCCAAAACGCGCAGCAGGCGTACCTGTGTAGCAGGGGGTAATTCACCCACCTCATCTAAGAAAATCGTACCGCCATCGGCGACTTCAAAATAGCCCCTTCGGGTGGCAGAAGCACCTGTGAAAGCCCCTTTCTCGTGCCCGAAGAGCTCGCTGTCTATGGTGCCCTCCGGTATGGCACCGCAATTTACAGCGATGTATGCGTTGTGCTTTCGGGCGGAAAGGCTGTGAATGATCTTGGGAATGCTCTCTTTCCCCACCCCGCTCTCACCGCTCACCAGAACGGATATGTTCGTCGGGGCCACCTGTATGGCCTTTTGGACAGCGCGGTTGAGCCCTGGCGCATTTCCGATAATCTGGAAGCGCTGTTTTATCGTCTGAATGTCCATACCCATCTGCTAAGCCAGCCCTACTGCTTTACCGATGAGTGTGGCAGGGGTGCAATCGCTTACCTTTACATCGACCCAATCACCGAGCTGGTAGCTCCCCTTGGGAAAAACCACAACGGCATTTTGGGTATTGCGGCCATACCACTCGCCTTCATTTTTTTTGGAGGTACCCGCGACCAAAACCCTTTGAACCCGCCCCAACTGTTCTTTCATACGCATAGACGAATGCAATCGCTGCCGGGCGATAATCGCCTGCAAGCGCCTCTTCTTGGTGCTTTCGGGCACGTCGTCAGCCAGCTTTTTGGCCGCCGCTGTACCCGGGCGGCTCGAGTAAGCAAACATATAGCCGAAGTGGTATCTCACGTAATCCATCAAACGGAGCGTATCGCGGTGGTCTGCTTCCGTTTCGGAACAAAAGCCGGCGATCAGGTCATGCGAGATGCCACAGCCGGGCAAAATGTCTCTGATTTTATCGATGAGCCGCCTGTAGGACTGGTTTGTGTATTGGCGGTTCATGAGTTTGAGAATGCGATCGCTACCGCTTTGTACGGGCAGGTGGATAGACTTGCAAATGTTGTCGTGTGCAGCCATTACGCGCAACACATCTTCGGTCATATCTTGGGGATTCGAGGTGGAAAAGCGAATGCGCATAGCGGGAACCGTCTGGGCGACCAGCTCCAAGAGCTGGGCAAAGTCCATCGCCGTAGCCTTTGCCAATTCCGAAGCGTATTTGAAATCCCTTTTTGGACCACCGCCGTACCACAGGTAGCTATCCACATTTTGCCCCAACAGGGTAACTTCCTTGTAGCCGTCCTGCCAGAGCACCATACACTCGGCGACGATGTGTTGGGGATCGCGGCTTCGCTCACGCCCCCGGGTAAAGGGCACCACGCAAAAGCTGCACATATTGTCGCAACCCCGGGTGATGGAAACCCAGGCGCTCACGCCATTTGAATCGAGGCGAACCGGATTGATCTCAGCATAGGTCTCTGTCTTGGAGTGGCAGGTGTTTACCGCGGGGCTACCCGCTTCTACCGCTCCCAAAAGCCTGGGCAAGTCGCGATACGCATCGGGACCTGCGACTAGGTCCACCGCTTTTTCTTCCAATAATCTGGATTTTAAACGCTCCGCCATACAGCCCAACACGCCGACTTTCAGCCGGGGATTCTTTCGCTTGACCGCATGGTAGTGCGCCAGTCGCTTGCGAATGCTTTGTTCCGCTTTTTCGCGGATGGAACAGGTATTGAGCAGCACCAAGTCGGCCTCGTCCGACTGCGAAGTGCTGCGGTAGCCGACCTCGCCGAGTATGGCTGCTACGACTTCACCATCGGAAAAATTCATCTGACAGCCGTAGCTCTCGATATAGAGTTTTTTGGCTGCCTTTTTTGCCACGGGATCTCCCGCTGTGATCAGTCCTTGGCTCTCTCGCATCTACTCGTGATTTTAGAAGTGCAAAAATACAAAATCGTGTCAATTTGGCAGCGGCGCAGGTAGAAAAAACGGATTGAGGTCCGAGCGTGGAAGCGATCGCATCGACAGGGGTGGATGGATTGAAAAAATCATTCTAATTTTGAAGGGTCAAAAACGCATATATGTCTAAAGACTTAGTCATCGTCGAGTCACCCGCCAAAGCCAAGACCCTTCAGAAATACTTGGGGAAAGGCTTTCAGGTAGAATCCAGCTATGGACACGTAGCGGACTTACCCAAGCGAGATATGGGTATCGAAATCGAGAATCACTTCAAGCCCCATTACCGCGTTGTCTCTGATAAGAAGGCTGTGGTGGAAAAGCTCAAAGCGCTGGCCAACCGGGCTGAGACGGTTTGGCTCGCATCGGATGAGGACCGCGAGGGGGAAGCCATCGCCTGGCACCTATCCAGGGTTTTGGCCCTATCCGCTGAAAAGCAAAGGCGCATCGCATTTCACGAAATTACCGAGACGGCTATTCGGCACGCGGTTGAAAATCCGCGCGCGATAGATGAGAATCTGGTGAATGCCCAACAGGCTCGGCGCGTACTAGACCGCTTGGTGGGCTTTGAGCTATCTCCCATCCTGTGGAAAAAAGTCAAACACGGGCTCTCTGCTGGGCGGGTGCAATCCGTTGCGGTACGCCTTATCGCAGAGCGAGAAGAAGCGATACGCCGCTTTTCACCGGTGGCTTACTTCAAGGTAAGCGCTGAATTGATCACCCAAGCTGGCGAAGTGTTCCAAGCTGAGCGCACGGCACCATTGGATACCGAAGTCGAAGCACAACATTTTCTGGCGCGCTTCAAAGGAGCGGTTTTCAGCGTGGACGATGTGCAGATCAAACCGGCTGAGCGCAACCCAGCCGCACCGTTTACCACTTCTACCCTGCAGCAAGAGGCCGCGCATAAACTCGGCTTTTCGGTATCTCAAACCATGCGCCATGCCCAGCGTCTGTATGAATCGGGGCTTATCACCTATATGCGCACCGATAGCGTCAACCTCTCGGAAGAGGCACGCCAGGCAGCCGGAGAACTGATCGCGAGAGAATTCGGCCAAAAATACCATCGGAGCCGCTGCTACAAGAACCGGTCCAAAGGGGCACAGGAGGCGCACGAAGCCATCCGCCCTACCGATTTGAACCGCGCCGAGGCGGGAAGCGACGCCGGACAAAGGCGCTTATATGAATTGATCTGCAAGCGAACCCTCGCTTCCCAGATGGCTGCCGCAGAATTGGAGCGAACCACCTTACAGATCAAAAATGATAAAAATGCGGAGCGGCTTACGGCAAAGGGCGAAGTCGTGATCTTCGACGGTTTCTCAAGGGTATATGCGGTGGAAAGGGATGGCGATGAAGTGGCGCAAAAAGGGCTGTTGCCAAAGGTTTCAGTCGGGGAGCGGCTGGGCGCCAAAGAGATTCGAGCCACACAAAAATTGACCCGCCAACCCCATCGCTACAGCGAAGCCGCGTTGGTTCGAAAATTAGAGGAACTGGGCATCGGTCGCCCATCCACTTATGCCCCGACGATTTCAACCATTCAGAAACGCGGTTATGTAGCGCGGATGGATCACGAGGGTGAGGAAAAGACACAAATCTCGCTCAGCCTACAAAAGGGTGAGATCAAAAAGTCCACCTTTGGTGAGATTCACGGTCGGGATCGCGGCAAATTGACACCTACCGACATCGGCATCGTGGTCAATGCATTCTTGTTAAAACACTTTGACAAGGTGTTGGACTACGGCTTTACCGCTGGGATAGAGGAAGGCTTTGACCGCATTGCACGCGGCGAGCAGCCTTGGACAATCATGATCGAAGATTTTTACGGCGATTTTCACTCCAAGGTGGGAGACGTAGCAGAACATGTGGGTCGCGTGCGAGGCGAGCGCCATCTCGGGACAGATCCCCAGACCGGCCGGCCGGTGTATGCCCGCATCGGCCGTCACGGCCCGATGGTTCAGATCGGCCGTGTAACAGATGATGAAAAACCCCGCTTCGCCAGCATCCGCAAAGGCCAATCCATCCAAGACATCGAGCTGGCCGAAGCCTTAGCGCTCTTCACATTGCCTCGCGAGCTGGGCGAATTTGAAGGGGAGATCGTAAGGGTCAACATCGGCCGGTTCGGCCCCTATATCGTGCAAGGAGGAAAATTCACTCGTTTGGATCCATCCGACGATCCCTATCGAATCGGGCTCCCCCGAGCCATCGAGCTGATCCGAGCCAAGCGAAAGGCTGACGCGGAAAAGTGTATCCATGCGTTTACAGCAGAAGAGCCCCATATAAGCGTGTTAAATGGACGCTATGGGCCCTACATTAAAATGGGTAGAAAAAACTTTAAAATCCCAGAGGATGTGTCGCCCGCAAGTCTGACGCGAGCGCAAGCCTTGGCGATCATCGAAAGCCAGTCAAACGCCCGCAAAAAGCGAAAGCCGACCCAAGAGAAATAACGAGCGCATGGAATCGTTTTTCACACCGGTAGATTCGAGGACGACGGAATTCGATTTTGAAAGCACCGCGCTCTGCCATCGAATTGAAAAACATACGGCGGGGCGTTGATCTCACCTTAAGCCTATGTTGTCAGTTTAGAAAAAAGTTATAGCTTTATCGCTTTAAAACAGATGAGCACGATCGAGAAAAACAACTGGGGGATATGGGCAGCTGCAGCACTTGTGGTATGCTTGTGCGCTTGTAGTAGGACGGGTTATCAACGCACGCAGGGTGAGTTGGTGGGAGCGTCGAAGAAGAAAGGCTGGTCTCGGAAGAAACCCCGTGGCATGTCTTTGATTCCAGCGGGCTCCTTCACCATGGGCAACTCGAGCTACGATCCCATTCACCCCTTAAGGACATCCGCCAAAACCGCTTCGGTCAACGGTTTCTATATGGATGAAACGGAAATCACAAATCGGGAATACCATCAGTTTGTCAATTGGGTTCGAGATTCTATCGTGCGGACCTGGTTGGCCGAGCGCGCTGGAAGTCCCGAGGCTGGCAAAGCCGATGGGCTCGCTGCTTACGCATATCGAAAACCGCCTTATGAAAGCGATGAAAAAATGCTTGCTACCAATACGCAAAGGCGCGCAGATAGCGGGCCTGACGCTGAAAAGACGCAAAAACAGTTGGATTGGTCGTCGGACATCATATGGGATAGAAAATCCTATCCCTCTAAAGCCTATGCAGCGGCTTTAGAACAGATATACCTACCGGCTGGCGAGCGCATGGGTGGAGAGCCCGTGATAGACGTGCGGAAATTAAATTACCGCTACCGCGAGCTGGATTCGAATGCAGCACCAAAAGAAGGAGAAAACCGAGAGGCTAATTTTATCGAGAAGGTGATCAATGTATATCCCGACACGGCGGTTTGGACTAAAGACTTTCATTTTTCCCATAACGAACCCCTGCAAATGCAGTACTTCTCACACGAGTCTTATTCGGAATACCCCGTTGTCGGCGTAAGTTGGTATCAGGCCAACGCCTTTTGTGTATGGCGGACGGACTACAAAAACAGATACCAAAAATCAAGGGGCAAGCCAGCTGTTTTTCCGTTTCGCTTGCCTACGGAAACCGAGTGGGAATATGCGGCGAGGGGCGGGATCGACAATGAAACCTACCCTTGGGGCGGGCCCTATCTCATGGATGAACGCGGTCGTTTCTTGGCAAACTTCAAACCCAGGCGCGGCGATTACCTGGCCGACGGCGCCATGTACACGGCCCAGGTGAAGTCGTATTACCCAAATGGATACGGTTTGTACAATATGGCGGGCAATGTGGCTGAGTGGACGAGCTCCTCGTATAATTCGGCTTCTTATCGCGCTTATAGCGCCTTGAATCCAACGCTGAAAGGGCAGGGTGAAAGCAACCCGAAAAAAGTGATTCGCGGTGGTTCCTGGAAGGACGTGGGTTATTATTTGAAAGTCTCCACCCGGGATTTTGAATACGCGGACTCCGCGCGCAGCTATATCGGTTTCCGAACGGTACAGGATTATCCCAACCGACCCAAAATGAGGAGATACTAATTGCAAAGGAAAAAACTAGGGTTATGAACAAGAGGGCATTTAACTTTTTCTACGGCATGGGGGCCGCCATAATCATCGTCGGCGTGCTCTTTAAATTGATTCACCTCGGCGGTGCGCTGGCCAATTTGTTACTGGTGGTCGGCATGGGCGTAGAGGCGATCATCTTCGCCTTTTCGGCCTTTGACGCCCCTGAGCCCGAATACGATTGGACTAAGGTGTATCCCGAATTGGCGGATGGTAAGGCGCGACCTGAGAAATCCGTGCAGGCCGAGCAGTCCACACCGGCGCAGAAGCGGTATGAAGACCAGTTGAATTTGGCAGCTACCCATATGGAGTCGCTCAACGCCCTGTACAACATCCAATTGGAAAAGGGTCAGGCATTCACGGAAGCACTGGGCAGCACGGCTGAAAACGCTGCACATATGAAGGACGCATTTGGAAAACTCTCCGGCAACCTGTCGACGCTCAACCAGGTCTACGGCGGTATGCTGTCGGCTATGCGTATTAAAGATCGATAAGCGGTAAGATGGCAAAGCCACTCAACCCCCGGCAGCGGATGATAAACTTGATGTACCTCATCTTTATCGCTATGCTGGCCTTAAACATATCCAAAAAGGTACTAACCGCTTTTGGTCTCACCAATGATGCGCTGAAAGAGTCGAATGAGATATCGACCACGGAGAACCGGGGCCTCGTAGAGAACTTGGCGATCAAAAGTCGGGACCAGCCGACAAAATTCGATTCGCTTTACAAAAAAGCCCAAAAGGTGGTCGCTCTATCGAACAGACTGTACGACTACGTCGAGGGAATAAGGTCCGATTTGTACGCGAGTTATGGCTTTCCATTGGACAGCAAGGCATTTGAGAGCATGGATCAATCCGATGCGTTGGACGATATGCTCTTTGAAGGGGCGGGTCTATCGAAAGAGGGGAAAGCGTTTCAACGAGAGATGGAGACCTATAAGGGCGGTATGCTAGCCTTGTTGAGCCTTGAAAGGGATCGGCGTTTGATCAAGCGGATCGGGGAGCTGTTCAACACGGAACCGGAAATCGTAAACGGCATCAAAATGCCGTGGCTGAGCGCCCGCTTTGAAGGCTTCCCCATGATCGCATCCGCAACGACGCTTTCGGAAATCCAGTCGAATATCCGATCTATGGAATTCCAGGTGGTCAGCAACTGGTTAGAAGGACAGTTGAGCCGAGAGACTTCCTATTTGAATTATTCGACGATTTTGCAGGCCGATAAAACCGCTTTTTTCAAGGGGCAGAATTTTCAGGGAAGCATTGTTCTCGGCAGAGCCGACAGTTCTACCCAACCCAAGGCGGTGGAACTAACCCTAGATGGCAAACCGCTCGCCGCATCGGACTACAAATTGAAAGGCGGCCGCGTGGTTTTAGACTTTCCGGTAAGCGATGTGGGCGAACACAGCATTAAGGGGAAACTCATCTTTGTTGAAAATGGAAAGCGCATAGGCGTTCCAGTAAACAGCTCGTTTGCCGTTATAGCAAGCCCCCATGCGGCGGTGATCTCCGCAGATAAGATGAATGTGCTGTATCGCGGTGTCGACAATCCGGTTTCCATCTCTATCCCCGGGTTGCCGGATAATAAGATTCGCGTTTCGACTCCTGGCTTTAGAGAAGTGGGAGCGGGCAAATATACGGCAAATGTCACCGCTCTCAAAGCCAGGACCTTGCGCGTGAATGTATCGGCTACCTTGCCCCGAGGTAAAGAGATCAATCCGAGCAAAGTCTTTCGCGTAAAAGACATTCCAGCGCCAGAAGGCACCATTAGGGGACAAGCTGAAGCGCGTATGCCGATCAGTAGCTTTGTCCGTTCAACCGTGGGTGCAGCACTACGAGATTTCCCCTTTGATTTGAGACTAGATGTGACGGGCTTCGTGGTGAAAATCCCCGGCCTTCCTTCCATCCCCGTATCTGGCAACCGTATGAATGAGCGCGTGCGACGCGCCGTCAGTCGCTTGGGCCCGGGCGATCAGGTCACCATTAACCGCATCAAGGCCAGCGTAGCCGGCATTTCAAACTATAAGGTAAAAAGTGTATCCCCTGTGGTGGTGACCATCTCGGGCAGATAATACAAAAGCAAACGCATGAAAAAACCGTTCATCTCGCTGGTATACGTCATGGCTTTGGCCGGCATCTCCCAGGCTCAAAATATATTAAATGCGAAAATGCCGGCGGACATTCGAAAAGAGGAAGTGGCTGAAATCTACGATAGTACGAGCATTCACCACGATGGACCCCTGCCTTATGAACGCGTGGAGAGCCGCGATGTCATGTGGTCGCGGATGGTATGGGAGATGATTGACCTCAGTGAAAAAGTCAATTATCCCTATTATTACCCACTGGATGCGATGACCACAGATCGGGGTCGTATGTCGCTTTTCGATGCCCTGATGACGGGGATCCAGAAGGGCGAAATCACAGCGGTATATGCGGATTCTTATTTCAGGCAAAAGCTCACAAAAGCTGATATAGAGCAAAACACGCAGCGCATCGATACCTTGGACCTAGGCATAGAGCAAGCCAACGCCGGCGAGGCGGTCAGTCCGGAATACATCGATAAAGTCCGGATAAGCGCTGCCGATATTCGCATGTTTAAAATCCGGGGGGTCTGGTATTTTGACAAACACTTGGGCGCCTTGCGCTATCGCTTGTTGGGCATCGCACCGGTGGCACCCGATATCTATCAACAAAACGATGGAGCAGATGCAGCCGATTGGGTCGAATTGTTTTGGGTTTGGTACCGAGACGCCCGAAAAACCTTGTACAGCTGCCAGGTTTCCAACCCCAACAACCGCATGGAATCCCTATCGTATGACGATTTGTTAAACGCGAGGCGATTCAGCAGCTCGATTTATAAGGTTTCAAATGCTTATGGAGACGAAGAAATCAAAGGCTTGTACCCAGGCGATACAGCCCGACAAATCGCAGAGTCGTTGCGACTAAAAGAACAAATTCTGAATTTTGAAAACGATCAATGGTCGTATTGAAATCCCCGCGCAGATCCGGCGCCGTATCGACTAAAGACCCAACACCCAAAAACTGCAATCGGATTGCAAAAAATGGCTGAGGGGTGAATCAAAAAGTGGAATGGGAAAATCACCGAGGGAAAAACGCGACAAATACACCGTGTCAAGGGCATGTAACCCTAGAATAAATCCCAGAGAAGCGGAGAATCTTCAAACCGATACCCTATACCAGAAGACCCGATAAAAACAGCTGCCCCAAGCACAGCAGCTGTAAAAGCAAACCGGCTGAGAAAGACCGGGTTCTGATTTAAATCCATACCTTTACAAAAAACTTTAAAGTCCCTTTAAAATATGAAGTACAAAAGCCCCATCATATGCTTAGTCATTCTCGTTTTCTCGGCTGGGTGTAGCAAGCGAGCAGACAAAGCCCAAACCTTAGACCTCGGCGCCCTGCAGCTATCGAGTCGCAGGGTAAAACCCGGCGCAGACATTCGGATCACCTATTTGCCCAACCGCAGCAACCTCAAGGGTGCCCAAGACATTCAAGGCGTTCTCTACCAGCTGACCGGGCGCGATATCCACGCACAGACAGTCGCGATGAAGGAGAGGCAAAGCGACACGCTGGAAGCCCGCATTCACATCCCCGATTCGGCGCAAGCCCTGGTCTTCAACTTTAAGTCCAAATACAAAACGGACAACAACGGTGATAAAGGCTATGCCATTCCCCTATACGGTAAAGACGGCGCGGTTTTACCCGGTGCCAAAGCGGCCATGGGGTACTTTTATCTCCGAGGCAGGTCTCAGGTTGACGTAAACATCAGGCACGATGTATCCGATGCGCTGGCCCTGATCTGGTCGGATATGAAAAACCACCCCAAACTGCGGAGCGCACAGCGGGGAGCGTACCTCATCCAATACTATCGAAACAATCCCGAAAAGGGAAAGGGCTTGGTCGAATCCCAGATCGGTCAACTCGAATCCCAGGGGGACTTAGATGAAGACGAATTATCGACCTTGCAGCACTTTTATGCCGTTTTGAGCGACAAAGCGAAATCGGATTCCGTCAATCGAGTTCTCGTCTCGAAATTTCCCCATGGCAAAGCCGCTTCTATTCAAGCGTTACAAAAAATTATGGGGACGAAAGACTTGACAAAAGCGACAGCGCTTTACGAGCAATACAAGACTGGGTTTGGCAGCGATATGAATGCCGATGGACACGACTACGTCGTTTCGAACTTAGCTCGGCGCTATTGTCGAAGGGGGAATTTAGATGCGGCCATGCAGCTGGCTCTGGAGCTGAACAGCAAAAGGGATGCGGGTAAGCTGTGCAATCGTATTGCCTTTCCCTTGGCCGAAAAGGGAGAAAAGCTGAAGCAAGCCCAAAAAATTTCTAAAAAATCCCTGGAACTCCTCGAAGAAGTCAAAGCAGACCCCAAAGCAAAACCCACTTATCTAACTGCAGCAGAGTGGAAGGCGAGGATGGCAGATGAGTATGCTGCGTATGCAGATACCTATGCCTTCATTCTATTCAAGCGGGGAAAAATAAAAGAAGCGATTGCATACCAATCGAAAATAGCCGGTATAGAAGCCGATCCTGAAATTAACGAGCACTACGTTCGGTTTTTACTGGCGGATAGACAATACGATCAGGCACTCGCGCATGCACGGGAATACATGGAATCCAATGTGGGAACGCCAGAGATAGAGATCTATTTAAAGCAGGCATACCAAAAGGTACACCACTCGCTTAGGGGCTATAAAGCCTTTCTCACAAAGGTGAAGAAAACCGAGAAGAAGCACGTGGTGGCTGTGCTCAAAAGAGAAATGATCGACAAACCCGCGCCCGACTTCAGCCTAAAAGACCTCAAAGGGAACGAAGTGTCACTGCGTTCGCTCAGGGGAAAAGTGGTGATATTAGACTTCTGGGCTACCTGGTGCGGTGTCTGTAGGGCCTCTTTTCCAGCCATGCAAAAGGCGGTTGATCAGTACAAAAATGACGATGGGGTAAAATTTCTCTTTGTAGATACCTGGGAAAATGGGGACAATGCGGAAGCCCGCAAAAAACGAGTATTGGACTTTATCGCAGCGCACCCATACCGCTTCCACATCCTAATGGATAAAGAGAAGCCCTTGAAAAGCAGGCGGTTTCAGGCGATAGATGCCTATGGCGTACGTGGCATTCCCACCACATTTATCATCGACCCAGCAGGCCAGATCAAGTTTGAAACCGGATACAAAGGCAGCGAGTCGGCTTTGCTCCAAGAAATAGAAGCTATGGTCGCCCTGGCCCGAGGCAAGGCTTAGCCGATTCGGCAAAAAACCCTTTCCAGTCATAGCAAGCTAAGAAAGGGGTTCCACGCTACCAGCCCTGTATGGATTGCGACAATTTATAGGCGACATCGTCCCAATGCCAGCCTTTCTTATATCGAGCCGAGAAAAGTAAGCCCCGCTTTCAAATCGTCAAACGGAAATAAAAAAGGAATACCCATCTATAAAACCAACTCAAAAGGACAAAGACAAAGGATAAGCCTTTCAGACCGCCAACCGGAAACAAAGAATAAATCTCCTTTTTAAAGCATCATATGAGATAAAAAACCAATACCTGCCTTTCAGGCTGAGCTGCAGGATTAAATGCGAAAAAATACGACACCCCCTTTCGATCATCCCGTAGAGATAAAGGCCAAAGAAACAATTCCGCGCTTCTTAACCCGCCATGCACAGCAAAAAGCAAGCCCTTTTCCAAATCGATTTGCCGCCCTTGTAGCCATCACCCAAGATACTGTAAAATATGCCCGAAGTAACTGCGCGACAAGGCTACCACAGCCTCAGACAAAACCAAAGAAATGTAGTCCCCCTTTCCCAATCAACAACCGAGAGCGAGAGGTGAGAAAAATGAGAGTCAAGCTGTAAACCCTCACAAAGGCGCAAAAGCAAGAGCACAAGGCTGAATTTGCAGCATGAACCTTAGAAACGACAAAAAATACGGTATGCGTTTAGACTCATTCCATAGAGATAAAACGAAGAAACAAGGCTTTTAAGTGATCTCACACAGCACAAACATAAAGAATGAGGCCAAGGCATCCAGACTGATCCCAGTTTTCGTCTCTGAGCCCCATGCCGTACCGCAGTGCAGCTAAGGGTAAAGCGGGCCTAGCAAACCCAATCCTCAGATAAGCACTACCCTGTCCGAGGCCGATATGAAAAAAGCCCATACGCTACATGCAGCTAAGGGTAAAGAAGGGACATCAAATCCGACGTTCAGATAGGCACTACCCGACCCGACCTCAAATGATGTACCCCGCCGCGTATGGCTATTTCGGCGTTTTGTTCCATCTCAGCCAATATGGGACTCTTGTCGCGGATGCGATCGATGGTCTGGTGTACGTGGTTCTCGACCACTGCGGCTACATAGGCCGCATTTTTCGCGTTTCGCGCATAGCCTTTTGTATCTGCTATCGCGGGTTCTATGTCACGCAAAAGACCCGTTATATGGCCCAGGGCTAGGCGATCGATCGCCGATTTTACCGCACCGCAATCCGTATGGCCCAAAACCAATAGCAGTGGGCTTCGCGCTACTCGGCAAGCGTACTCCAAACTGCCCAAAGCACAACTGTCCACAACGTGGCCAGCTACGCGAACCGCGAATACATCGCCGATACCCTGGTCAAAAATCAGCTCCACGGGTACGCGGGAATCGATGCAAGCTAGGATTACGGCTTTGGGATATTGCCCGTCGGCACTGGATTCGGCTTGCTTTACATAGTCGCGCTGAATCATTTTTCGGCTTACAAAACGCGCATTGCCCACCATTAAATCCCGCAGTGCGGCATCGGGGGTCATGTCCGATTGCTGCTGTTTATCCATCACATGGGAAAGCCGTGTATCCATCGTTTCAAATTTAAACCACCGCCGCTATCAGCCCAGATGAGAAATCGCCGAGGCACTGCAACTGGCGAATGAGTTAAGACCTGAGTGACAATATATTTTCCAGCATAAAGACACAACCCTTTAACGCCACCTTCTTATGGCTTATCCATTCGAGATACATCCGTTTAAACCAATGCCGGGCAAAAAGTAAAACAGCTACCAGAACAAAAATGTACACCAGAATCCAAAACCCATTGACGGCTATCGGATATAGATTTTTACGGTTATCATCATCCAAGGCGTTAATCCACAAAGCGACCACAACGCTCAAAGAGGGAATGACAAAATACTTAAAAAACGAATCCACATATTTAAAAAGCGATTCAATATATGTAAACGGGTCAGACAGGGACTCTTTTATCAGCTTAGTGGCTATGGCAATCCGCCCTTCAATTGTCGCGCTGGGCACTTCCTCATAGTATGCAAAGGCTTGGCGTATCCTTATATCGCTTAACGCTTGAGATTTCCACTTGCAAAAGCACTTGGGAACCGGCAATCCTTTCCGCTTTAGCTCCCTTCGCCTCTTATAGGTATCGAAAATGACGATACAAAATATGAAAATGACACTTAAAGCCACAAACCAAACCCACGATTTATCGTCGGCGACTAACACAAACCCTCTAGTTATAAAAGCTGCGATAGCTATAAGGACGAATACCCGTTTCATCCGTTTAAAAGAGATACCTGCAAAGAACAGCTTCTGAAAGGACAGCTCTTTTGGAAATGAGAAAAATCTTCGTCAAAGGTTTTCAGATGCATTATTGCAGTCCGATTGTTATAGGTTAAACAGCATCCCAAATGCTGCCGATACAAAGGTAGAAAAGTTGTGCTGGAGTCCATACAACGGTCAAAGGGATGGGTTCAGTAGCCAGCACCTGGACCCGATGGGGTACAGAGTTGGAGATCGCCTGTAGAAATCGAGGTAGCAATCCAAATCGGGTGGAGGCGCCGAGCGGATTCGAACCGCTGTAGGCGGTTTTGCAGACCACTGCCTAGCCACTCGGCCACGGCGCCTTAAGGATGGCAAAGGTAAACGATTTCAGCCGAACTAAAAATACCGCTGCTCGAGGATTACCGATACGCGCTCCACATCTCCGCTGATGGGGGGCGCCAACTTTGAAACGCACACCTCAGCGCGCTGTACCGTCTTTAATTCCCGCCCGATGCGATCCAAAATCCGCTTTGCCACGTGTTCCAAGAGTCGGCTCTGCTGTGCCATTTCCGCCCTGGCGATCTGGTTTAATACACTGTAATCCACCGTATCGCTCAGGCGATCCGATCGCGCCCCCCGCTTTAAGTCCGCTTCCACGGTTATATCCACCCGATAATCGGAGCCTATGACGCGCTCTTCGTCCATGCAACCGTGATAGGCGTACAAACAGATATCGCGCAACACTATCTTTCCCATGGATACATTTTATCGAGTCCGCTATCGGTCGAACAAAAATACATCGAATTGAAAAACGCTGGGGGAAGTAAAGTGGGGCCGAGTGACCCATAAAGGGCAAGACGGCTCCTTACCCATCGATTACAGCTCAGTCATCATTTCCCAAGGCAGATACAATCCTTTCTACAGCGCCTCGCAACAACCCTGCCGATAAACAAAAGGCTTCTGATCGATCAAGCTGAAAAAATAACAGCCTTGAAAAAGAGCCGCTTTAGGCCAAAAGCCGGGGTGGTTAATGATCAGTTCCCAATCGAAAAATACCCTTTGGACATCCAAAACAAAATGCCAAGTAGGGAGACAAGCCTACAGCGGCGTAACCGATGCGATTTCCACCGGGCCGATCGACTGAAGTTAGCGAAGTGTGGCCCCTGGCCCAAACCACCCCACAGGTATCGCTTTTTCCTTAGATTTGTCTCCTTTGGCTAAAACCTATGAATGAAGGGAAAAAACCGTTGAACTGTATCGCGCAGATCATCGAAAGGGATTTGGCCGAGGGTTTTCCGAGGGCGGCGCTTCGATTTCGCTTTCCCCCCGAGCCCAACGGCTACTTGCACATCGGTCATGCCAAGGCGATCTGTTTGAATTTCGGTTTGGGAAAGGACTATGGCGCAGCGGTAAACCTGCGTTATGACGACACGGATCCAGGAAAAGCGAAAAGGGAATTCGTCGATTCCATTCAAAGGGACATCGCTTGGCTGGGTTTTCAATGGGATCGGCTGGTCTTCGCGTCCGACCACTTTGAGCAGCTTTACGAATGGGCGATCGAAATGATCGAGAGGGGGAAAGCCTATGTGGATGATCAGGATCAACCCGCCATCCATGCGCAGCGAAAGACACCGACTGAACCCGGTATAGCGAGCCCCTATCGGGATCGCTCGGTATCGGAAAACCGCGTGCGATTCAAAGAGATGAGAGCGGGCGAATGGGCTCCGGGTAGCTGCGTCTTACGCGCCAAAATCGATATGCGGTCACCCAATATGCAGCTGCGAGACCCGATCCTATATCGCATTATCGACAAACCGCACCACCGCACAGGGGATCAATGGCATATTTACCCGACGTACGACTGGGCGCATGGGCAATCGGATTACATCGAAGGGGTTTCCCACTCGTTTTGCACATCGGAATTTGAAAACCACCGGCCCCTTTACGACTACCTGATTGAGCGGCTCGGTGAATCCCGGTCGGCGCTTAGGCCCAAGCAACGGGAATTCGCCCGTCTAAACCTGAGTTATACGGTTATGAGCAAGCGCAAACTGGCGCTTTTGGTGCAGCGGGGTGTGGTAAAGGCTTGGGACGACCCGCGCATGCCGACGATCAGCGGCTTGCGCCGTAGGGGCTATACGCCGGAGTCCATCCGCGATTTCTGCGACCGAATCGGCGTCTCCAAACGGGAAAACACCATCGATATCGCTGCACTGGAATACAGCATTCGCCATCACTTAAACCGGGCGGCCCCACGGGTGATGGTCGTCTTAAACCCGGTAAAACTCATCATCGACAACTATCCCGAGGATGAGACAGAGTGGTTGGAAACCGAAAACAATCCCGAACGAGAAAATGCTGGCGTACGAGAAATTCCCTTTACCAAAGCGCTCTACATTGAACGAGCAGATTTTCAGGAAATGGCCAGCCCCGAGTATTTTCGCTTGACCTTGGGGAGCGAAGTGCGCCTCAAGAGCGCCTATATCATCAAAGGCGTCGGCGTGGTAAAGGATGAGGATGGGAATATCTCGGAAATCCACGCGACTTGTGATCCCGATAGCCGCAGCGGAAGTGGAACAGCGGCGAGCCAGCGCCGGGTGAAAGGCACGCTGCACTGGGTCAGCGCTGCGCACAGTGTAAAGATCGAAGTGCGCTTATACGATCGCCTCTTTGACGATCCCGAACCGGATGGGCACGAGGACAAGGATTTTATGGATTTTATCAACCCCGATAGCCTCGCCGTCCGATCGGCCTATGCAGAGCCCAGCGTACAGTTTTTACCTACGGGTCACCGCGTTCAATTCCAACGATTGGGTTACTTTTCAGTGGACCCCGATTCTACGGAAGAAAAAAAGGTGTTCAACCGCATCGTCACGCTTCGAGATACCTATGCAAGGATTCAAAGTAAAAGCTGAGCGCCTTGGGAGAGGTTTGGCTGTGGTTTAAGGCGGATGTAAGATTGGGCAACAGACCGATTCCCTAGAAATAGAACGCTGTACCACACAAGCGCGGGCTGCTTAAGGAGGCTGAGGTGGAGGAGATGTATTCGAATCGGTTTTGAGAGATGGGATGGTGGCCTTTTTTGTATTCGCCTGCGCATGGCATGTGAAGAAAGGGCGTTATTTTTTTGTGCTCAACCTTTTGGCGTGGTTAAGAAAAGAGGCCTATCTTTTGGATTTGCCCTATATGTGGCGTTTTGAAAAGCCAGCCTTATTCTTTTGCGTTTATCACTGCTGTGCTTCAATGTAGCTCAGTGCCGATGGCGTTTGGTGTACTTAGGCGTTGGCGTGGATTGTAAAAAATGGGAGGATCGATTGGGATTTTCGCAGCATCTAATATGGGGTAGGTCTAACTAACCGCTATGGGCTTCTACGCTTTCTACGTAGGCCGGTAGCTCTTGTTTTAAGAGGGCTTCGATGCCTCGCTTTAGGGTATGGATGGAAGACGGGCAGCCGTTGCAGGCACCCTGCAACAATACGGTTACCTGCTTTTGCGCTGCATCGTATTGTAAAAATTCAATGTTTCCACCGTCTCTGACTACCGCTGGCTTTACCTGCTCATCCAGGATTTCTAAAATGCGCTTTTCCGTTTGGTTGAGCGCGATTCGTCGGGCCGGCTTTTGCCCTGCGCCTTGCTTTCCAGGGCTGTCGACTCCCTGGAGAATGGTTTTCCCCCTTCGTAGGTAGTCGGTTGCGAATTCGCGCAGCTCCAATACGATGTCTCGCCATTCAACCCAGCTGTGCTTGGTGATCGAAATGTAGTTTTCAGTCATAAAAACCTCTTTTACAAAGGGAAAGGCAAACAGTTCGGTAGCCAAAGGTGAGTCTTTGGCCCGATCGACGCTCGTAAACTCAAAAACACCTTTTACCAGCGGTGTATTGCTTATCAATTTCACCACAGCTGGATTGGGGGTCATCTCTGCGTAAACTGCAATGGGACGTTTTTTACCATTTTCCGTGTCATCGGCTACCACGACTGACAGCCCTTGGGTGAATGCCTCTAATCGATCCCTAAGCCTTTCGGCTACAGCTGTCCATGCGACTGTTTCACGACGCTGTATGGCGATAAAATTGGCGGTGATATACACCTTTTTGACGAAGGGAAAGTGAAAGAGCTTTTGGACTACTTCAGATTTCTCCGCTTCTTCGATACGACTGTACTCGTAGCGCCCGCCCTTTACCAACATCTGGTCGGCGATAAATTTTAGTATGCTCGGGTCGTCGGTGGGAGCTATGCGAAATCTCATTTTTTACCGAGAAAAAACCAGTCTACAAATATACGGTTTCAGGCGTATTGGGGATGGCGTTTTCATCGGTCGCAATGGATTTGCTCTCGGTTGCAGGCGAGGCGATAAATATTTGATCAGATGGGATCGCCTTTTGTCTCAAGCGCTTTTCCAGCTCGGCTTTCCGACTGCCATATACTTTTTTTAAAGCCGCCGGAAAAATTCAGAAATCCGAGTATTCGATTTGGGTTTGTAGCGGCCGGAACCCTTGGATTAACCGTGCGATCACCCGGATGTCTCCATTGGTGAAAATCGAGTGTTCAGCTCGTTTGGAAGCGGTGTTGAGCCTTTTTTCCTGCACGAGGATCCGCCTGACCTGCTGTGCAACGGGTTTTCCGGCATCTAAGATTTTCATCTCGGGCCCCAGGATTTTCTCGATCTCTTCCTTTAAAAAGGGGTAATGGGTGCAGCCGAGCACCAAGGCGTCTATGGGTTGTTTCGCGAGCGACTTCAATTGGGCGTGTAGCAAGGCTTGCGTTTCTGCGGTGTGCAGTGCATTTTTTTCCACTTGTTCGACCAGGCCCTTTCCTTCTCGTATGAAAACCGCTGCGCTTTGACTAAAGCGTTGCGCGGTTTCCGCGAAAAGGGTGCTGTCCAGTGTGCCTCGTGTGGCCAACACGGCAATTTTACAGCTCTGCGTTTGTAGCGCTGCGGATTTGATCGCTGGCTCAATTCCGACGAATGGGACTTTATAGCGTGCGCGCAAGTGTTGAATGGCAGCAGTAGTAGCTGTGTTGCAAGCGACTACGATTAGTTTTGCATTTTTTTCTAAGAGCCTTTCCGTATTTTTTTGGGAGAGGAAGAGAATCTCTTTCCGACTTTTTTTGCCATAGGGTGCATGGGCGCTGTCGGCCAAGTAGATGGTATTTTCATCGGGCAGTAGCTCGACGACTTCTCTCCACACGGAAAGCCCACCCACCCCAGAGTCAAAAAAGCCGATTGCCTCCTCGTTCATGGTTTAAAAATAGAAAAATTCCGCCGCTGGCAGGATGCTCAGACGACCCATTGCGCGGGTCTCTATTTTTTGGGTTTTATGCCCAATCGTTTCATCGCTTTGGGAGCGAGGTCGTCTGCTCGATTCTTAAAATAGAGTACGGCTTGACTGTCCAATACGATATCGTATCCCTCTTCCTCTGCTATGGCGTCGATGACTTTTTGCAATTTGTTTATAAGGGGCTGCATCAGATCTTTCTTTTTCTCTTGTACTTCTCGAGCTGTCTTTTCATCTTCGAGTCTTATTTTTTGTTGCAGCGCTTGCAACTCTTCACTGCGCTGTCGGTTGATGGCTTGCGTTTGCTCAGTCGCTTCTTTACTATATTTTTGACTTTTGGCCTGAAGGGCTTCAATTCGTTTTTGCCGCTCTTGTTCCTTGGTCTTGAAAAGGGTTTCGATTTGTTGATTTACGTGTTGCATATCGGGCATTTGAGATGCTACAAATTGCCAATCGATGTATCCGATCTTCTGTTGTGCCTCGGCAAAAGCGACAGCTGTTGCGAACAAGGTCATCGTCAAAAAAAACTTTACTCGTGATCTCATTTTTATAATATTATACAATTGGTTTTTACCTGTGGGTTACAATCTGTAACACATCCGCACTGACATCCCATTTGCTGTCGCTATGCAGCATGATCAGATCGCTGCGCTTGTCGAAGGTAAGATCGCAATCCTTTTTTAGCCACTTGCTGGACAGCTTGACAAATGCGGTTTTGTATGGGGTTTACCAAAAATTTTTGCTGCTCAAATACCTCTCCATCCGGCCCGAATCGCTTCGCCTGTAGCTGTTCTATTTCTTTTTGCTGGGCATGGCTGCTGGCGGAAACGCTGAAAAATCCGAGGAGTAAGACAAACGCTTTCATCACATATTACCCAAGGTTGCAAATTTAGCTATTTTAGAACTGTCGATTAAAAATAAAATGGGTTTGCCAGCCCGATGGCTTGGTCTGACCGATAAACGGATCAAATCCATAACCGAAATCGATACCCAGTAGGCCGAACGGGTTCATAAAAATGCGAATTCCCAAGCCTGCCGAACGCTTCAGTTTGAAGGGGTACCAGTTGTCAAATTGGTCGGCAATGCTTCCCCCTTCCGCAAAGCCCAATACATAGACAGAGGCTCTTGGGTTAAGCGTTAGCGGATAGCGAAGCTCCAGTGAAAATTTGTCGTACAGTACGCCCCCATCAACAGGTGTAATGTCTTCGCCCTGTGTACCTGGATTTTGGTAATCGTAATAAGTATCAGGGTCTGGATAGCCTCTTAAGGCCACGTTCTCACGGTTGTCAAAATACCAACTGTTCATACCGGTACCCCCCATGTAGAAACGCTCGAACGGCGAAACCTCTCTTTTTGAATTGTACGCGCCCAGCGTGCCGAATCCGGTGTTAAAGCGCAGGACCAAATCTTTGGCTATGCGGGTGTACCAATCCCCCTTGAACTCGACTTTGTAAAACTCCAACCACTGGAAACGCGCCCGGTTGTAGGTTTGTTCAGCTTCGGTCTTTTGCTGTTGGGTTGCATGCGGCTTGGCTTCTATCTCGTCCATCTTTTTTTTGTATTTTTTGAAGTCGTTTAGACCCAGTAGCGAGTAGGGGGGCGTCGCCTTTAAAGAGAGGTTGAAATTAGAGCCTCGAATCGGATAAATGGGGTTGGGACCTGAGGCGTTCCGTCCGAAGATCACTTGGTAACTTACGTTGTTGGAATGCCCGGAATTAAATTTAAAAGCATTTAAGTAGCACCTTTGAATGTCGTATCGCTCAAAGCTTAGATTCTGTTCCAAGGTGAAGTAATCGTCGGGCCAGGCTAAGCGTTTGGCCAGCCCGACAGAAAACCCGGTTGTCTTTATGCTCCCTTCATCGATTTGGCTCGATAGGGTGCTGCTTGGCGATCGGGTTTCTTCCTCATTTCTATATAGAGAAATAATGAGCGAATTGGGCTTGACACCACCCAGCCAAGGCTCGGTAAACGAAAAGCTGTATGATTTGTAAGTGTTACCGACTTGTAGGTGTAGGGATAGCTTTTCACCGTCTCCCATAGGTACGGGCCGCCAAGCCTTTCCGTTGAATAGATTTCGACTTGAAAAGTTGATGAGCGAAAACCCTAGGCCACCGACAAACCGGCCACCCCCGTATCCGCCTTGCAATTCGACTTGACTAGAACCCTTTTCTTCCAGTTTCATCAGTATATCCACGGTTCGGTCGGGATTGGGTATGGGTTCTATGCTGATTTTTTGGGGATCAAAGAGGCCCAGTTGGGAGATTTCGCGGGCGGAGCGTTGCAATTTCTCTTTGCTGAATAAGTCGCCCGGCTTGCTGCGGAGTTCCCGGTAAATCACATGGTCATGGGTTTGCTTATTTCCACTTATCTCTACGCGATTGATGTGGGCTGGATCATCCTCGTGAATGTGGATTTCCACATTCACCAAATCGCCGTTTACCGAGGTTTCAACTGGGTAAACATAGGAGAATAAATAGCCGTTGTTCAAATATAAGGAACGGACGTCATTCGTGGAATTTTTTTTCGGGTTGCCATTTAGTTTGTAGCCCAGACCCACTACGTCGTAAGGGTCTCCTTTCTCATATCCCAGGACGCGGTTGAGCAAGGTCGTCGGATAGGCGGTATTTCCGATCCATTTGATATCTCCAAAATAGTATTTTTTGCCCTCGTAAACCTCGATGTCGATAATGGCGTTGTCCCCTGCAAAATGGACGCTGTCTCTTGTGATATGAGCATCTCGGAAACCATAGTGTTTGTATGTATCTACTATTTTTTGCAAGTCTTCTTCGAATCGCTTTTCCCGGAACCGGGAGGGACTGAAGATATGCCAAAAAGCCTTTTCTTTGGTGCCTTTCATCGCAGCTTTCAATTTGCCGGTGCGCAGCTGCGCATTTCCCCTGAGATGTATGCGTTTGATTTTAACCCGATTGCCGCGATCGATATCAATCAGCAACACTTCGCCATTCTGTACTGTATCCGGTTGAGTCGTCACGCTTACCTCTGCATTGTAATAACCCTTTTCCCTGTATGTATTGCGTATTTTGCTGCGAGTCCTGAGAAGCAGATCTTCGGTTATGTGATCCCCTATTTTTAGGTCGTTTTCCTCGATGATATCCGATCGCTGGCTCTGCTTTGCGCCTCTAATCTCTATCCTGGAAATCTGAGACAGTGCGCTAAGAGAGATTTCCAGCCAGATTTTGTCGCCTTTGATCTTTGTGGCATAGATATCGACATTTTTGAATAAACCACTGTCCCACAATTTGGCGATCGCATTTCGTATTTTGTCTCCCGGTACGATGATGGAAATGCCGGACCTTAAGTCCGTGTAGTTGAGGATGGTTTGCGGCGTGTATCGGACCGCGCCGCTCACGGTTATGCCCGCTACCGTGTACTTTTTTTCATTTCCGGTATATTGCGCCGCCATTTGGAAGGAAATGGCAAATAAAATAAGCGGCAGGCTTGTCTTTAATGCCCTCATAAAAAGTCGCTGTTGCTCACTTGTTCACTGGTTCTGCCGAATCTTCGCTTCCTTTTTTGGTAGCTTACAATCGCTTTATAAAAGTGTTTTTTCCTCCAATCAGGCCATAGTACTTTGCTCAAATAGAGCTCTGCATAGGCGATTTGCCAAAGTAAAAAATTGCTGATTCGCTGCTCCTCACCCGTGCGGATGAGTAGATCCACAGCTGGCAGGCCTTGGGTATATAGGTGATCTTCAAGCAATTGCACATCGATTTCGTCCGCCTGTAGGGTGGCGTTTTTTACTTTTTTTGCAATATTACGTATGGCGCGTATGATTTCTTGTTGTGAACCGTAATTTAACGCTAAGGTTAACACATTTTCCCTTGACTGGGTATACTGCACCACTTCTCTGAGCGTTTGAAGTACTTTTGGTGCGAGGCTGTCAATCGCTCCGATTGCATTGAGGCGTATGTTGTTTTCAAATAGCTTTTCCTTATCCTTTCGCAAGGTTTTTACCATGAGACGCATCAGTCCTTCTACCTCTTCTCGCGGGCGTTTCCGGTTTTCGGTAGAAAAGCAATACAGGGTTAGGTATTTGATCCCCAACTCCCTGCAGGATTCCACCGAATCTCGTACCGATTTTATGCCATTTTGATGCCCAAAGCTGCGCACCCTGCCTCTACTTTGCGCCCATCTGCCGTTCCCATCCATGATGATCGCCACGTGTTGGGGTAGTCTTTCCATATTGGTTTGATTGTGTAAAGCCATGGGATTGGGACCTAGTAGATCAGGGATTTCTCTCTTCTTTGCTCGACGTCTCTGTTGCAGTAGCAAGGCCTGTGTCCGAAGTTGTAGGCGACTGTAAAGCCCCTACATACGTGCCAATCGTCGGTTTTGGGATTGCCGTAGTCGCTTGGGTCGATGAGCGGTTTCACAAGGGCGTCTCCTTGCACTGTGGTACGGTTGGCTTTGGCGTATGTCGAACGCTCGTCTATAGGGCCGGTAAAAGTATGGCGTACACTCGATTCGGCCCCTAGGGTTAAGCGATGGCTCACCTCGTATGGGTAGCCTGCTCCAAAGGGAATGAAGTTAGAGAAATTAAACGCCGAGGCGAATGAACCTTCGGTAACTTTGTTTTTTGCCACTGCTGTAATCCGCACCCCTACTGAGTTAAGACGAGCGACTAAGCGATAATTGGGGTGGTATTTGTACAAAGTGCTGGCCCTTAGATCGATGGGAGGGATACAGTCCGGAAATGGGTCAGTCGAATGCCGATTCTCCATATGTCGCTGAAAGAATTGGGCGTGTGCAGCACCTAAGCGCCTGATCGCCATGAGATGAATCCCCGATTTATAAAAGGCTTGAGGCACATATCCTCATTTAAGAATTCCACAAATATAAGCAAATTCAGCGCCATTGATTTCTGGGGTCCACGCCCCAATGCAATTTGCTGCGGAGTGTATTTAAAAATGAAGAATCTCGTGGATGGGCAATCTGTACTTTACAAGCTGCTTTTTTAATGCGCAGTTCGGTAGCTGTGTCCAGCAAAATCCGATGTGAGTCTAGGGTGACTAAGAATTCAGGTGTACGGCTCATCACTTGGAGGTTGATTTCGCTTTCGTCTGAAAGGATGATCGGTCTTACGCTTAGGTTGTGCGGTGCGATGGGTGTGAGTGCGATGTTGTCGTTTTGTGGCATGAGGATCGGCCCGCCACAGCTCAACGAATAAGCTGTGCTGCCGGTGGGCGTGGAAATGATTAAGCCATCCGCCCAATACGTATTGAGAAATTCGCCGTTTAGCTCTGCCCGTATGTCGATCATCGAAGAAATCGCTTTGCGGCTTACGGTAACTTCGTTAAGGGCAAAATGAACGGGAAGCCGTTCCGGGTTTTTGTCTAGGCTTACCGATAATAGGGTGCGCTCGCTGACTTGGTATTCTCCGTTGGCGATCGAATCCAAATGGTCGAGCAGCTCGTCGCTCTTGTAGCTCGCTAAGAAGCCCAGTTGTCCCATATTGACTCCAGCGAGGGGGATTCCAGTGTTGTACACCAAGCTGGCAGCGCGCAGGATGGTTCCGTCTCCCCCAAAAGTAAAGAGTAAGTCCAGATCGTTCGGGGGCTCTCCACCGCTGAAGACCCCCACCTTCTCACCGGGGCTCAAATGCGCTTGAAGTGCGGTATAAAGCTCCTCGTGCAGCTGGAAATCAATGTGTTTCTCTCCTAGCGTTTTGAGAAATGCTTTGATAAATGCGGCGGACTCAGCGGTGATTTTTTGTCCGTACAGACCTACTGTCATCTATACATCCAAGTATTTCATTGTATCGGAATGGAATCCCTTCTCGCCTTCATACACAAAGGGTAGGCATCACCGACAAATGCGACTGCTTTAGCCACAAAGTTATATTTTTGTTTTTAAATCCGAGGGCGATGACACGCCTGAGCGTAAATATCGATAAGATCGCTGTCTTGCGCAATGCCCGTGGTGGGGACTTTCCCAATGTGGTCAGACTGGCACGGGACATACAGGATTTTGGCGCCGGGGGAATCACTGTGCATCCGCGTCCGGATGAGCGCCACATCCGCTATCAGGACGTACGTGACCTACGCGCTGCCGTGCATACCGAGCTCAATGTGGAGGGCAATCCCACGCAGCGGTTTATGGATTTGGTTTTGACGGTGAAACCCGACCAGGTTACCCTGGTGCCCGATGCGCCGGATGTGATTACCTCCAATGCGGGTTGGGATGTGGTGACGCATTTGTCTTTTTTGCAGCGAGTCACCTCCGAGCTGAAGCAGCAGCGAATCCGCACTTCTATTTTTTTGGACCCCTGCCCGGAATACGTGGCGTATGCTGTCCAGACGGGGGGCGATTGCATTGAACTCTATACTGAAGGCTACGCTCGAGGCTTTGCCAAGGGCCGAGCTGATGCGGCGGTAAAACCTTATGTGGAAACGGCGCAGTTGGCTCACAAGCAGGGCTTGGACGTGCATGCTGGCCATGATTTGAACAGCGACAACCTATCCTTTTTTAAGGAGAAAATAGACTTCCTAGCAGAGGTCTCCATCGGCCATGCGCTGATTTCAGAAGCCCTTTATTCGGGTTTGGCGCGTACCGTACAGCGCTATTTGCGAAAACTCTCTCCAAGCTAGCGTACATTGTGAACGGGTTGTGGTGTTTGAATCGATAAAAGTTAAAAAAACGGTGAGAATAAAAAAGAATGCGCTCCCAGGGTTTTTCTCGTCCTCGATATATACAGATTGTTTAAGCGGCTGAGGTAAGCGTTTCAGCAATTGGGCAGAGGATTTAACACACGTGATGCCCAGTTGTGCAAAATGCGAAAGGGCTGATGAGTGGTGATAATTTTTTACTGGGAATTTTAGCGGTGGTGCCGTGTGCTAAGCCCTATTTTTTCTTCTACATGCGGCGCGCAAGACTGGAAATCGAAGCATGCGGCGGTTCTCGTATTTTTGAAAAATGTATGGTTCTATGGTAAAAAACCCTCTTCGTAAGGGGGTGGCTGACAGATCGAGCCGGGCCGCACCAAAAGAAAGGCAAAGTCCTCAAAATGAATATTTTGACGAATTGGTAAAATATTTGACGCTCGATCCTTTGAGAGGGGTGGCATTGGGTTATACGAACGCATGCGGCTTTTGCACTCCAATATTTTAGGCTCGGACAACAGCCCGGCCTTGCTGATCTTTCACGGCTTATTCGGCAGCGGTAGCAACTGGATGACCTTGGGCCGGCGCTTTGCCCGAGGCTATGCAGTACACCTGATCGATTTGCGCAACCACGGCCGTAGCTTTCACAGTGCTGTGATGAGCCTCGATGCGATGCGTGAAGATGTGGCGTACTACGTCTCGCATTACCGCCTGCAGGACATCTGCCTTTTGGGGCATTCGTTGGGCGGAAAACTGGCGATGCACTATGCGGTGAATCATCCGGAAGTGGTTTCCAAGCTCGTGGTAGCGGATATATCGCCTCGGAGATATGCGCCGCATCACCATCTGATTTTTCAAGCCTTAGCAGCGGTCGATCTGCGGCTGTTGCACAGCCGCTCGGAGGTGGAATCAAAGCTCGCCAATCGCTTGAGCGATCCGGTTCTTCGGCGGTTTTTGACCAAGAGCTTATACCGTCCCCAAGCGGATAAAAACCGTTTGGCATGGCGTTTTAACCCATCGGCTTTGGTCGAAAATTACGAGGCCTTGATCGCCGAGCTGCCCGAAGGGCAGCCCTTTGTCAAGCCCACACTTTTTATCCGGGGCGAAAAGTCCGACTACCTTACCGCAGCTGATGAGCCCTTGATACGGGCGCGGTTTCCCCATGCGTCTATCGAGACGCTCGGCGGTGCGGGTCATTGGTTGCACGCGGAGAAGCCAGCGGCATGTTACCAAAAAGTGATGTCTTTTTTGGGTGAAAAATAGGGGTCCCGGTTCCCTCTTTCACAGTGGGAGCGTGCAAAGGCCTTTTGAGTGGGTGTTTCAATCCGCCCTTTGAGCTGGGCGGCAACTGCGCTTTTCCAAACTGAGGTCCATGCGCGCCTCAGTTGTATCGGTTGTGACTTCCCCTTGCGTTTTTTCGGCTGTAATGGATTGGGGGATTCATGTTTTTTTCGTATAGGGTCATTTCTGCTGTAGCGCATGTATTGAGTTGAGGCGTCATTTGGCTGTGGTATGGAGCGCCAATACCTAACCTTTTGTGCCTTGAGAACGGCCGGCTTTTTGGATATGCTTGCTCCATAAACTGTGCGATCCCAAAGAGAATCCTACTTTCGGCTCGGTATTTCCGCGCTGTATCGCTCTTTCTATAGACCTTGTTTTTATGTGTTTTTATGGCGAGGATAGCAGTGGGAGTGGGTCGGGCAGCTGCTGTGCGACTTTGTTGCGCTTTTGGGTTTGCCGCAGGGTTACCGGGCTTTCTGTATCGGTTTGGGGGGTGCCCTTTCGATACATGCTTGGTCGTTGGAGCCACTGGGGTGCTCGGTGGAAGTCGGATTCTGCCTTTTTGGCAGAGATGGGATTTGAAATCCCTGTACGCTATGGCTGGCATAGTGCTTGACAGGATTTAGGTCGAGAATAATCTTTGAGAAAACGAATGAATCATGGCTAAGACAATTGGGATAGACTTGGGTACGACCAATTCAGTGGTATCGGTGATGGAGGGCAAGGAGCCTGCGGTAATCCCGAATTCGGAGGGCAAGCGCACAACCCCTTCCATCGTCGCCTTTGTCGAGGGTGGTGAGCGGAAGATCGGCGATCCGGCCAAACGGCAGGCGGTGACCAATCCGGTGAAGACCATCTTTTCGGTTAAACGCTTTATGGGCAATAAATTTTCCGAGGTAGGTGAAGAAGTCAAACGGGTGCCTTATAAGGTGGTAAAGGGCGACAACAACACCCCCCGTGTGGATATCGGTGGCCGTTTGTACACCCCCCAAGAGATATCGGCGATGATCTTGCAAAAGATGAAGAAAACCGCCGAGGACTACCTCGGCCAAGATGTGGGTCATGCCGTCATTACCGTACCCGCCTACTTTAACGATGCGCAGCGCCAGGCGACCAAGGAGGCTGGAGAAATCGCGGGTTTAAAAGTGGATCGAATCATCAATGAGCCTACGGCTGCCGCCTTGGCCTATGGCTTAGACAAAGAGGCGGGCGACAAGAAGATTGCGGTTTACGATTTGGGTGGGGGTACCTTCGATATATCCATCTTGGAATTGGGCGACGGCGTATTCGAAGTGCTCGCTACCAATGGGGATACCCACCTCGGCGGCGATGACTTCGATCAAAAGCTCATCAGTTGGTTGACGGCTGAATTTAAAAAGGAAGAGGGCGTGGACTTGTCCAGAGATCCGATGGCGCTTCAACGTTTGAAAGAGGCGGCTGAAAAGGCGAAGATCGAGCTCTCGTCCAGCTCGCAAACCGAGATCAACCTGCCTTACATCACAGCTACGGATTCAGGTCCCAAGCACTTGGTCAAAACCTTGACCCGTGCCAAATTCGACCAGTTGACCGAAGATTTGGTCAAGCGTTCCATGCAGCCGGTAGAGAAAGCCTTGGCCGATACGGACTTAAAAGCGTCCGACATCGATGAGGTGATTTTGGTGGGCGGTTCTACGCGCATCCCTAGAATTCAAGGAGAAGTGGAAAAATTCTTCGGTAAAAAGCCTTCCAAGGGGGTAAACCCCGATGAGGTGGTAGCGGTTGGTGCGGCTATTCAAGGTGCTGTACTGACTGGAGATGTCAAAGATGTGTTGCTCTTGGATGTGACACCCCTCTCGCTCGGCATCGAAACCTTGGGCGGGGTGTTTACCCAGTTGATCGAATCCAATACGACGATCCCGACTAAAAAATCTGAGGTCTTCTCTACTGCACAGGACAACCAAAGCGCGGTGACCATTCGCGTGGGACAAGGAGAAAGGCCCATGTTTAAAGACAACAAGGAAATCGGCCGCTTTGACTTGGTGGATATCCCACCGGCGCCCCGTGGCGTGCCCCAAATTGAAGTGACGTTTGACATCGATGCCAATGGCATACTAAACGTTTCGGCCAAGGATAAAGACACGGGTAAAGAGCAATCGATTCGCATTGAAGCCTCTTCCGGTCTGAGTGAGGCCGAGATCCAAAAGATGAAGCGCGAGGCCGAGCAAAACGCAGAATCCGATAAGAAGAACAAGGAGAAGGTCGATAAGCTCAACCAAGCGGACAGCACGGTCTTTCAAACCGAAAAGCAATTAAAGGAGTTTGGCGATAAGCTCTCTGACGCCAAGAAAAAGCCGATTGAAGCGGCTTTGGCAGAGTTGAAAAAAGCACATGAGGGTCAGGATTTGAAGGCCATTGACCCGGCTATAGAAAGGCTCAATAAGGCTTGGAGCGAAGCCTCTCAGGAGATGTACGCCGCACAGCAAAAGGCCGGATCAAAAGATTCAGCCACTGAGGGTGCAGCGGGTTCAACCGATTCGGCTGCAGCAGCGGATGATTCAGTGCAAGATGTGGATTTTGAAGAGGTGAAGTAAAGCGCTTCGATGGCCGAGGAGGTTGTCAGCGGTTGCCGAAGTTATTGAAACGGGGGAACGAAAAATAAAGCCGGTCTTCAGGCCGTCAAAGGAGAAAAATAACGCCTCTTTTTTAAATCCCCACGGACAAATGCAAAAGAATAAGGGCGGATTTTCACAACAACCCCATAGGAGCAAAAGGCAAGCCTCCTTTTTTAGACCACCGACCGGGAAAAAACAACGCTCCCTTTTTTGATGAACTACAACGGGGAATACAGTGCGACGAGTACCTTTTTTAACCACTGCCCAGGATCGAACACCAAAGGATAAAGCCGATTTTTTGACGGCCACATACGTAAAAACCCGAGAGAAACAAGTCTCCTTTTCAAAACGACAAACAGGGAAAAATAAGGCTGGACTTTTGGCAAAGGCGGAGAAATGATATCTGTCTTTCAAACCGGCTCACACGAGATGAAAACAAAAGAGCCATTCCGGCTTTTCAGACCGTCTCTATATGGAAGTACAAGGGGATAAGCGCAGCTTTCAGATTCCCTCATCTCAAATAGGGGTCTAACTGAAATGCGCAACGGGCTTCAATCCCATGCTTTCCCCTTTTTTAAGCATAAAATCGTAGGCGGCGCGGTATTCGTTGGGTATCTCGCCTTCCAGTATGGCCTCGCGGATGGCGGTTTTTAGGGTTCCGATCTCAGGTCCGGGGCTGAGGTTAAAAGCGCTCATGATCGTCCTTCCATCGATGGGCGGTTGCCAGTTTCGGATTCGATCGCGCTGTTCTACCGCTTTAAAGCGTTGGCGCAGCCGCTCAAAATTGCTTTTGTATTGCTCGTAGCGCTTCTTATTTTTCGTAGTGATATCGGCATCGCAGAGCCGCATCAGATCTTCGATATCGGAACCCGCATCGAAGAGCAAGCGCCGAATGGCGGAGTCCGTCGCCTGGTCGCTCACCAGCGCGATGGGTCGCGAACTCAGACTGACCAGCTTTCTGACGTATTTCAGGGGCCTGCCAAGGGGTAATTTTAAACGTCGAAAAATGCTGGCGACCATCTTGCCGCCGACGAGCTCGTGTCCGTGGAAGGTCCAACCGATTTTTTTATCGAATTTTTTGGTGGGTGTCTTGCCGATATCGTGCAACAAAGCAGCCCATCGCAGCCAGAGATCAGTCGTGTTTGGGCTGATGTTGTCCACCACTTCTAAGCTGTGGTAGAAATTGTCCTTGTGGCTTTGACCCTCCCTTTCATCCACGCCTTTGAGCGCCTGCAACTCGGGAAGTATGTAGGTCAGCAAGCCACTTTTTTCCAACAACAACAGGCCGTGTGAAGGTTTTTTGCTCAGCATGATTCGGTTGAACTCCTCTGCGATTCGTTGCATAGAGACAATCGCGATGCGCGCTTTGTTTTTGCTGAGCGCCTGAAAGGACGCTCGTTCGATGGAGAACTTGAGTTGTGCGGCAAAGCGAATGGCGCGCAACATGCGCAGGGGATCGTCCGAATAGGTGATATCCGGATTCAAAGGCGTGCGGATCAGTCGCTTTCTTAAATCCCTCAGCCCGTCAAAGGGATCGACCAATACGCCGCGGTTTGCCCGGTTCAACCCGATGGCCAATGCATTGATGGTGAAATCGCGGCGGTTTTGATCGGCTCGCAAACTGCCTGTTTCCACGATGGGCTTGCGACTGTCAGGGCGGTAGGATTCCTTTCGTGCACCGACAAACTCGATTTTCAAACCCCGAAATTTGAGCATGGCCGTGCCGAAGTTTTTGAAGACCGATACGCCGACCTGCCCCGGTAGCAACTGCGCTGTTTTTTTTGCCAAGTCAATCCCACTGCCGATGCAGACGATATCGATATCGCGCTTCTGATCGCGCTGTAGTAAGAAATCTCTGACGAACCCGCCGACCACATAGGTCTCTAAGTCTAAGGCTTCGGCGGCTCGAGAGAGGGTTCTAAAAATGGGCGCGTCTATGGCTTCGGGCAGTTGCATGGATGAAACTTTAGGCCCTCAGGATTTTGAATTCTCCGTTGTGGCCCAATTTGATAATGGTAGAACCGGCAAACCGGGCTTTTTTTTCTCGCTGCAAAGCTACGGCATAGTCCACAGCCCCCAAAATGGCTGTGTCGATTTCGTCAAAGCACATGGGGGGTAGCAAGCCACTGCGGTTGGCCGAAGTGGATACCAGCGGACGGTTGAGTCGGCGGATTAATCGCTGTAGCCATTTGTCATGCGTCAGTCGGATGCCGAGGGAGCCATCTGCTGCCGGTAAGTTGGGGGCTACGCCTGCAGCGCCCTCGTAGATCAGGGTCAAGGGTTTTTGGGCGGAACGCATCAGACTCCAAGCCCGATCCGGAATTTGGGGGACGAGTCGCATCAAACGCTGCGCATCCTCGACCAATACGATCAGGGACTTGCCTCGGGGGCGTTTCTTAATGGCATAGATCTTTTCTACTGCCCTTTCATCTGTCGCATCGCAGCCCAGCCCCCAAATCGTGTCGGTGGGGTAGAGGATGACACCGCCACGCTTCAATGTGGAAACGGCTCGATCCACGATTTCATCCCCGCTCATCGCAGGCCTCTTTTTAAGAGCCAATAAGAGCCAATATTTACGTAGCGCGTAAAGACGCCGTGGGCTTGTAATATGGCGAGGATAAAGCCATGGGTTCCATCCAGAAATCCCAAACGGATGATGTAGTGGTGAAAGAAACGAAAGGCCGGCTTTACGGTGAAGTGAAAGAGGTTGAGCGATTTGCCCTTAGCGTGTAATTCCTTTGCCTGCAGCCATTTGTAATGGTTCATCTTTCGGATATAGTGGTCGAACGATCTGTGGCCGTAGTGCGCCATTTTGTTTTTTAAAAAGCCCACTGAGCCATCTATGTGCATTTTTTCGTGCACCAAACCGGTGTAATGTGCTTTATCGCGCTGAAACAAGCGGATCGTTTTATCCGTTTGCCAGCCACTGTATTTGATTCTTCGACCCATAAAGTGGTAAGTGCGAAATATCCAATATCCTTCTTTCGCATCGGGTGCTTGCATGGTGCTTTGTATCTCCCGTTGTAGGTCCGGTGTGACTTCTTCATCTGCGTCTAAGAGCAAAACCCAGGCGTGAGATGTCTGTCGAATGGCGAAATTTTTTTATGCCGAGAAATTGTCGAACTTTCGATGGATTATCCGAGTGCCCTGTCTTCTCGCTATGGCGACGGATTGATCGGTACTTTCCGAATCGATTAGTATGATTTCATCCGCAAAACGAACGGATTGTAAAGCGCGATCGATCACAGCGGCTTCGTTTAGTGCAGGTATAATAGCTGTTAGTGGCATAAACGGGCTAAAGAAAAGGGTATAAATTTGTCGCAATATAAAGTAATACAACGATATGCAGTTAAAATTATCTGTTGTTATCAGCACGTATAATATGCCGGAGTGGCTGGAAAAGGTTTTGTACGGTTACGAAAACCAGTGCTTCAAGTCCTTTGAGCTGCTGATAGCAGACGATGGTTCTGCGGTGGAAACCGAGCTGCTAATAGACGGGTTTAAAAAACGGAGCACGCTCATCCTAAAGCACGTATGGCAACCCGATAAGGGATTCCGAAAATCTGAGATACTGAATAAGGCTATCGCAAAAGCGCAGTCCGACTACCTCGTCTTTTCAGATGGTGATTGTATTCCAAGATCTGATTTTCTAAGGGTTCACTACGAGAAGCGCAGGGGAAATCACTTCGTGTCAGGCGGCTATTTCAAGTTGCCCTTGAACCTATCGAAATCCATTTCAAAAGCCGATATTGATGCACAGCGCTGCTTTGATTTGGCTTGGTTGAAACAGCGGGGTTTAAAGAAATCCTTTAAGAATAATAAGCTGAGTAAAAACCGTCGATGGACTCGCTTTTTAGATCAGGTAACTCCAACAGAGGCAACTTGGAACGGTCACAACGCCAGCGGTTGGAAGTCCGATATTGTAGCGGCCAATGGTTTTGATCAGCGAATGCGTTATGGTGGTCAAGACAGGGAGCTCGGAGAGCGGATGATGAATGGGGGGATAAAAGCCATTCAGGCTCGGTATTCGGCTATATGCCTACACTTAGACCACGCCAGGCCCTATGTTGACAAAACCGATCTCAGCAGCAATATGAAGATAAGGCGGGAAGTCAAAGCCGCGAGAAAGACCTTCACCCCCTACGGTATTGAAAAGCGCGACTCGTAGCTGTGGAATGTACGGTATTCGCGTGATTGGCGGATCGATGTATTGCGCGCCAGTTTCCATTATAAATTGATTTGCCCTGGGTCAGGCTGTGATTCCATTTTGCAATTGCAATCGGTTCCCGATATATTTGCAGGCAGTATGTCACGAATTATCGGGATAGATTTTGGTAGAAAGCGCGTGGGTCTGGCCATTACAGATCCCATGCAGCGCATCGCCTCGGGATTGACAAGTGTTTCTGCCGATGCGATTTTTTCGTATTTGGCATCCTATCTCCAGTCTGAAGCGGTGGCGTGCTTTGTCGTGGGTTTGCCGCGACAGATGAATTACGAGTGCTCTGAAAGCGAGCCGTATATTTTGGAATTTATCGAAGACTTGAAAGCGCATTTTCCCGATATTCCCGTGCGGCGGGTCGATGAGCGTTTTACATCCAAAATCGCTGTGCAGAGCATGATAGCGGGCGGCCTGAAGAAGGAGAAGCGCCGCGACAAGGCCTTGGTCGACGAGATCAGTGCGACCTTGATTTTGCAGAATTATTTGGAACAGAGGAAGTAGCGATGATCATACCCATCGTAGCCTATGGAGACCCGATTTTAAGGGAGAAAGCCGTCCGAGTGCCCGCGGATTACCCGGACCTGAAAAACCTGATCGCCGATATGTTTGAGACCATGTATCACGCCTGCGGTGTGGGTTTGGCAGCACCGCAAATCGGAAAGCCCATGCGCTTGTTCATCGTCGATTTGACACCTTTTGCCGATGATGAGGCCCATGCCCATATGAAAGGTTTTAAGCGGGTTTTTATCAATGCCGAAAAAATCGAAGAAAGCGGTGAAGACTGGAAGTTTAACGAAGGCTGCCTCAGCTTACCCACCATTCGCGAAGATGTCGTGAGACCGGCCTCGATAACGCTCGCATACGACGATGAAAACTTCAACCGAAAACGCGAAACTTTTGACGGCCTGATCGCCCGGGTGTCGCAACACGAATACGACCATACGGAGGGGGTGCTGTTTACGGATAAGCTGTCACCTTTGAAGCGGCATTTGCTAAAGGGTAAATTGAATGACATCGCTAAGGGAAGCGTAGAGGTAACCTATCCCATGCGATTTCCACTCGGTGTAAAGCTGAGGCGGTAAATCTATGCCCATACATGCCGGGTATAGCCGCATTGTATATAGGTGTGGTGCAGTCGGGAGTAGAGCACTTGAAGGGTCCCTGTCCATGCAGTTGGAATGCCTGGAGCTCGACAGCTCGCAGCTGTGATTTCGGATGAGAAGGGCCTTAGAAGGTGTCGTTGCGTCATGGGCGAGCAAATACCCTGATTTAAATAATCATGGGAATGATAAAACGTATCGTACAGCTTATGCGATTGCAACAGTGGGTTAAAAACGCCTTTGTTTGGGTACCTGCTTTTTTTGCTGGGATTTTCTTTCAAAAGGGTGTTGTTATCGATCTGGGCTTGGGGTTTTTGGCTTTTGGCTTGGTGGCGAGCAGCATTTACATATTCAATGATTGTAGAGATGTGGTGCAAGACAGGCTACATCCGGTGAAAAAATACCGCCCGTTTGCAGCTGGGACCTTAGATGGGAAATTCGCTTGGGTTTTGTGCCCAGTCCTTTTGGCGCTGGGCTTGTCTATGGGCTATGGCCTATCTCGCTTCGGGTTTTATATCTTGGTGACCTATTTTATTTTAAACCTGCTCTACACCTTTTTGATAAAGAAAATCGCGATATTGGATGTAGTCCTCATCGCCTTTGGTTTTATTCTCCGCGTGCTCTTTGGTGGGCAGATCGTCGGAGTTGCTCCATCCAAGTGGCTGATTTTGGTGACGTTTTTATTGGCGCTGTTTTTGGGTCTGGCCAAGCGCCGGGATGAATTTATCGTTTTTACAAAAGGGGCTAAAACCCGTGATTCGATAACGGGCTACAACCTATCTTTTTTGGATATTTCACTGGTATTCACCGCTTCCGTTACTGCGGTTTCCTATTTGATGTACGTTGTTTCCGATGAGGTAACGCATCGCTTTCAGACGGATTATCTGTATGTTACGGCTATTCCGGTAATCGTCGCTTTAATGCGCTATTTGCAACTTTCAATGGTGTTTGAAAATACGGGCTCACTGATTCAAGTCTTGCTGCACGACCGGTTTACGCAATTCCTCGTCGTCATTTGGATTGCCCTGTTTTTTCTCATTATTTATGTGGATGCTTTGAAAAAATGCCTTTTCGTATGAAAAGATGGCTTGTAAATCGGGGCAATCACTCGGTGGTAGCGATGGAACAATCCGTAGAAACGGGGGTGTGTAAGGTGGATATGACGATGCGTTGTGTTGCTGATCAGACATATACCAGCGGGCATTTCTAAAAGATTGAAGTGGTGAAGCCCAATCTCGTCGTCTTTGATTTTGATGGCACCTTAACCCATGGGGATTCACTCTTGGCGTTTATCCGCTTTGTAAGGGGGGACCTCCCTTTTTATCTCGGGTTTTTGCAATTGTCTCCCTTTGTGCTGTGTTATTATCTGAGGTTGATCTCCAATCGCGATTTAAAGCAAAGGGTGCTCAGACACTTTTTTAAAGGGCTAAAGCAGGAGCGCCTTGAGGAAATGGGGATCGCCTTCTTTCAATCTGTTAGGGGCTTCTTCGTCAAGGAGAAAGTCGAGGAAAAACTGTTGACTTACCAGACGAGAGGCGATGTAGTCGTCGTCGTTTCGGCCTCTTGTGCCGAATGGGTCAAGCCCTTTACCGATTATTGGCAGGTGCGTTTTATCGGTACCCAACTCCAGTATAGGTCGGGTGCCTTTACCGGAAATATCCGGGGTAAAAATTGCTACGGTGCAGAAAAGCGCAAGCGGCTTGGCCAAAGCTATGACTTTGAAAAATTTGATAAAAAGATTGTCTTCGGCGACAGCCGCGGCGATCGAGCCTTGGCTGCCTGGGCAGATGAGTTTACTCGGGTGGGGTGACCTTGTAAACCCAATAGGTTTTCGGAATGGATAAGAGCGGTTTAAAAATATGCGGGTTCAGTTTGAACTTCTCCAGAAAATTTTTATCTGCAACCACATAGTCAAAGTGGTTTTGGATGCAGAATGCATTGATCCATTTGCGATCTGCTGGCCTTATCATGAGGGCTGCATTGAAAGTCGAAGCGACATCGTAGTCTGTAAGCCTGGGATTGAAAGCAATCGAGGTGGGCGCTAAAACTCGGCTACCCTTGGGAATGGTTTGGTTTACCATCTTATAAACGCGGTATATATCGGTGTTTTTTTTGAAGATAAAGTAAGTGCATTGGTAAATGGCCATGGAGAAGCTGCAACCTAAGACCAGGATGGCGATGTAGTGGGTGTAGTCTTTTCTGGAAAGCGCTATTGAAATTGCATAAGCGATTAAAACAAGGGCGTATGGATATAGGTAAATGTTGTAGAATAAGCCGCTTTTTGAAAGGAAAAAGAGCGCGAAGATCAGTATGGCCAAGTAGCGGACTTCAGCCTTTACAGCTGTAATATTATGGCGAACTAGAAAATACAAAGTCAAAATAAGGGGAATGCTGTAGGCCAGTTCACGGCTACTTCTAAAAAATAGGGTGTTTAACTTTCTCCATGTGATGTGGAAAGGAAGGGAATTTCTGATGTAGCCACTATTTACTGTAGCGGGATGTATGTTGAGCCTTTCCCACCAGCTCAGGTAGGCGTGATCGTAAACCACGTCGACAAAATAGAACAGGCAGATCGAAGCCCCCAGGCCAAAGAGTAAAACAGACCTAAAATTCTTGTGGTATAAAGCGATATAAATCACACCGGCTAGTATGAAGACCAGCGCGTTTAAGTGGAATAATACCGCTATGCCGGCAAAGAGCCCGGCGAGGAGGAATGATTTTTTCCCGCGTTGTACTTTCAAATGCCGGAACGATAGATAGCCGAAAAGCGCTACTGCGATTTCTGGCCGATAGGTGAAGGATATATAGATCAAATTGGGTAGCGCCAGAAAGTAAAACAACAGGATTAAAATCGATGTATGCTTATGCGGTAGTCGATTCCGATAATCGTATAAAACGATGCCGATTAGCGCGATGTAAGCAGCTAAGCTTATGGATTTTAAGAGATAGGGGTTGAAGTGGCCGATCAGGTAGATCAGCAAGCCGCCCAACCAGATGAATAGTTTGTGATATACGTAGATTGGTGTTCCCCCCATGCCAAACTGCTGGTAGTAGAGCTCGAAGAGCCTGGTCTTTACCCTGCCACAGTTTGCCATGGCATGGGCTTGTTCGCCCAGCCAACCGTCGTCTGCGTAGATAAACCGGTGGTACAAGCTCCATAGGAAGAAAATCGCCAATAGGTAGATCAGAATTTTTAAGGCGGTTTCACTATTTAGGGTGGGTCGTTTTGTCTTGCTCACAGCGCGCTGTTTTTGAATGGGCAAATATAAAAGGATTATGAATGCTTTAATCGCCTCGTATGACATGCGAGCGAACTACTTCGCTATCAAAATCGGTATGGGGGTGATGTGGCGCAGGCGGTTCACCGTTTCCCCGAAAAAGTAGTCGCGCCAGCTGCGGTGGCCATGGCTGCCGACGACCAACAAATCGCAGCTTTCCCCCGTGGCGACTCGTCTGATAAAGTCGCAGCGATTGCCGTATCCCAGTCGGGTTTTAACGGCCATCCCCAACGCTTCGATTCGCGCCTTGTAATGCTGCAGGTACACCTCGTCTTCGCGAAATTCCAAATCGTCGGGTTTGGAATCGGAATACACCGCTGCTGCGCTCTCGGCTACGTGGATGAGAATGAAGGTGGTGTCGGCTTGCGAAAACTGTAAAGCGGTTTGAATTACCTTTTCATCATGAGTTGAAAAGTCCAGCGCCAAGCCGATTTTTTGTAAGCGGGTTCTAGGTGTATTCAAGTTCAAATCCAGCGGTTTGGGATGGATGGGTCTGCCCGTTCTCGCCGCTTTTTTGGTCTGCAGCAGCGGCCAAAGGGTCACGGCTGCCATCAGGCCGATAAAACCCAGACCCAAAGCGATAAAGAGACCCTTTAGTTCGATGGAATCGGTTTGGATGAAGTATCCCATCAGGGAATCGACCACCAATTTTAAGTTTAACCCTGCGATAACGGCTATGATGATCCAGCCTATTGCCTTCCAAAAGGCGTGAAGGGTGAATTCGCCCATGGTTTTCCGATCGCTCACGAAGTGGAGCAGTGGAATGATGGCAAAGGAGAGCTGTAGGCTCAACACCACCTGGCTGAGTATCAATAAGCCGTTTAACGACCGATCGCCAAATAGCAGCAGTGCGATCACAGCGGGTATGATGGCCAGCCCCCTGGATAGCAACCGCCTGGCTACTGGGCTGATGCGCAGTTGCAAATAGCCCTCCATGACGATTTGTCCGGCTAACGTGCCGGTAAGCGTAGAGCTCTGCCCGGCGGCGATCAGCGCGATGGCAAATAGGATGGAAGCCCATCGGGTGCCGAGCAATGGTGCGAGCAAGCGCTGTGCATCGGCCAACTCGGCTATGTGCATGTACTCGGTATTGAAAAACACGGCACCCGCGAGGATTAAAATCGCCGCGTTGACCAAAAAGGCTAAGTTTAGTGCAATGGTGCTGTCCAGTAGGTTGAAGCGCAGTGCCCTTCTGATGGCTTTCGGTTGGCGCAGTGTTTTTCGGGATTGCACCAGCGCGGAGTGCAGGTATAAATTGTGGGGCATGACCGTAGCGCCTATGATGCCAATGCTGATGTACAGCGCCGCTGCATTGGGAATGCTCGGTTTGAGCCCCGAGGCGATGGCTGAGAAGCTCGGTTTGGCCCAAAACAACTCCAGAAAGAAACAAACGCCGATGACGAGAATCAAGGCGATGATGAAAGCCTCTATCGTTCGTATGCCCAGTTTTTGCAGGTAAAAGATGAACATGGTGTCCAGCAAGGTGATCAGCACGCCCCATAGGAGTGGTAAGCCAAAGAGCATATTCAAACCGATGGCTACCCCCAGCACTTCAGCTAAATCGCATGCGATAATAGCCAGTTCGGCTAAACCGTAAAGGATGTAATTCATCCCCCTCGGGAAGGTGGCCCGGTTGGCCTGTGCCAAATCCAGACCGCGGACGATTCCCAGCCGCGCGCTCAGGCTCTGCAAGAACAGCGCCATGAGATTGCTCACCAACAAGACCCAAAGCAATTTGTATTCAAATTGTGCCCCCCCAGCGACATCGGTAGCCCAATTGCCCGGATCCATATATCCCACGCTGACCAGGTAAGCCGGACCAAACCATGCCAAAAGCCTTTGCCAACCCTTTTTTTGGGTTTCCGGGTCAATGCTGGCATGAAACTCACTGAGGGATTTGTCTAGCTTCACAGCGGCAAAGTTAAAATTTTGGAAACAAGAATTTTAGGGTAGTCTAAAAATTTTTGTGCAATTTTCGTTTTTCGGTTTCGTCGGGAGGGGATTAGGGGGCAATTCCTGTGCTTAGATGCTGATTCGAGACCGAATCGCGTTTACCAGGGCGTAGAGGAATAAAAGCGCAGCGATAAAAACGGCGATTCGGGCGATGTAATCCCCATGCGTGGTGTAAAATGTCTGCCGGCTTTGGATGCTGATGACACCGCTCAAGCTGCCGCGTGTACGGTAGTCGAGTCGCTTCTCGATGATGCCCCGTTCCGAGATGAAGGCCGAGACGCCCGTATTGGCCGATCGCGCTACGCTGCGCCGGTTTTCAATGGCGCGAAGTCGGGCATAAGCCAGGTGTTGTCGATAGCCTTGTGATTCTCGCCACCAGCCATCGTTGGTCATGATGCAAAGCCAATTGGCACCTCGCTTCACGTAGTCGGTGACGAACTCGCCGAAGACCGATTCAAAACAGATGATGGGTGCAGCTATGAAATCATTGGCCGTGTTTTTAAATACCGAGCGCGTTTTTTGACCGGCGAGTGAAGTGGATGTACCCCCCAAATCGATCATGCGGCTTCCGAGTATCTTCTCGGTCAGCGACCGGTATGGGATCACCTCGACCTCTGCGACCAGCTTCGACTTGTGATAGACTTGTAGATCGTCTTGTGCGTCGATTTGCAAAGCGGAATTAAAGTGCTGAAATCCGCCCGATCCATCGACAAATGAGTCGGCATCGTCGGGCAATCGCTTGGCATCGCGGTAAGTTTTTTGAAATTCCGCCCCCGTGATAAAAGCGGTTTGGGGGTGCTGCCGCGCAAAATCTTTGATGAGTTGGAGCGATGGATAGCCCATGGGAGCAGATAGATCTATGGGTTTGTTCAGCGCGGTCTCGGGTGCGACGATATAGTCGAATCGGCCTGTGTCAGCGGGCTGACTCAGCTTTATTAAGTCTCGGACAACCTGCACATTGCGCTGGTGGAATTTTTCGGTATAGGGATCCCAGTTGGGTTGTAGTGCCAAGATCCGCGCGCTTTGTGTAGCTTCTCGGTAATGGGAGAAGCGGTAAGTGGAAACCGCAATGGGCAGGCCTATTTTTAAAACGCAAAAGCACAGCCCGTGCACGAGATGGGTTTTGTCTTTGGTTTTGGAGAATTGTAAAAGAACTGTGAATACACCGGTATTGACCCACCAAACCCACAGCGAACCCCCAAAGGTACCGGTGTATTCGTACCATTGTATCCATTTGGGATGCGCTGCAAAGCCATTTCCCAAGTTGAGCCAGGGCCAGGCGAACTCCCATACCAAGTGCAGCTTTTCAAAGGCCAGCCAAGCGCATACCAAGAAGAGCAGGGCTAAGGCTGGCTTGGTTTTTCGCTTGGTAAAAGCATATAGCCAAAAGACCAGACTCATCAGCCAGGCATTGGCCAGCACGGTGAATAGTGCACCCACTACCGTGGCGTAATGCAGCCACCAGCTCGCCAAAAAATTCCAGGTGAAAAATGCGATATAAGCGAGTAGAAACACCTGGTACAAAGCAGCCCGCCTCACATATAGCTGATGTTCCACCCACAGCAGGGGGACAAACCCGATGAAGAGCAGCGGTGTCCAGCCACCGACCGGCCAAGACAGGTAGAGCAGTAATCCGCTGAGTATAGCGAGTGGGATCTTTGTCCGCATCTATCGGTTTGGGTGCAAAACTAAGGTGTCTTTTCTTACAATTTTTAGTAATTTTGAAAAAAATATAAAAGCGTGTTGGGAAAGGCTACGCTCCCCAGTTTGTTGACGCTGAGCAACTTGTTTTTCGGTTGCTTGGCCGCACAGGCGGCTTTCCGAGCTGCCTTTACAGATGCGGCTGCCTTTGTGGCTCTTGGCCTGCTCCTGGATTTTCTCGATGGCTGGGTAGCCCGAACGCTAGAGGTCGATGATACGATGGGCAGGCAGCTCGACTCCCTGGCCGACCTGGTCACCTTTGGCCTGGTACCCGGCATTTTTATGTGTGCCCTCATCGACCGAAGCTTAGATGGAACCCGACCATACCTGTCTTACCTCGGTTTTGTCATCACCTTGTCCGCTGCGGTTCGCCTCGCTAAGTTTAATGCGGATACGCGACAGACCGACTATTTTTTTGGCTTACCCACACCGGCTAATGCCCTATACGTCATTTCACTGATGATGATTTTGATTTTTCAAAATACACCGACGGTGGATAGGCTGCTCTCCAATACCTATTTTCTGTTGTTTAATGTCTTGATGATTAGTGTATTCATGCTTTTGGATGTCAAATTGTTTTCACTGAAGATCAGATCCTTTAGCTGGCGGCAAAATGGGTTGCGCTATGCTTTCCTACTCGTTTCAGCCCTGTTGGTTTGGGAGCTGAAATTCCTGGCTGTACCCTTGATCATCGCGCTCTACATCGCGGTGTCCGCCGCGACGGCTATCACCCGATTTAGCAGTTGGTTAGATTGATTCCAAAACGCGTTCCAAAACCATGCTGCGCGAGCCTTTGACGAGGATGAATCGGGCGTTTACAACCCGGCTTTCTAAGTTCTTGCGGAAGTCCCTGTACGTTTTGAATTTTTTTACGTTTTCAGCCCCTCGGGTATGGGTTTGATAAAATCGATTTCCGATGAGAAAGGCTTGTGCAAAACCCAGCGCTCGCAATAGGTCGACGATGGACTGATGGGCCTTGGGGCTGGCGTCTCCGAGCTCGGCCATATCGCCGAGAATGACCCATTTGCGCCCGCGCTGCGCTTTGAATGCGTTCAGGCTGGCACGCATGCTGGAGGGATTGGCGTTGTAAGCATCCAAAATGATTTGATACCCACCGCGATCCACGATTTCAGAGCGATTGGAATCAGGCACGTAGGCTTGAATCGCAGCCTGGATTTTGTCCAATTCCACATCGAAGAACAGCCCTATGGCTACCGCTGCTGCGATACTGGGTATGTTGTACTGCCCGACGAGTCGGGATGGGATCGCCATATCTCGATAGGCCAATTCGGCGAATGCCTGGTTTTTTCTGTATCGGAAAACCACGTCAGCCCGGCTGTCTTGACCAAATGTAAAGCGCTTGAGCCCCTGGCTCTGTCGTACCTGTAACGCGTCATCGAGATTCACAAAAGCCCTTTTATCCTCCGACCTGAGGAAGTCGTATAACTCGCTTTTGCCTTTTACCACGCCTTCAAATCCGCCAAAACCCTCGAGGTGTGCTTCTCCGAAATTGCTGATATAACCCAGATCGGGTGCTGCTATCGCGCAGAGCCGGCCGATTTCGCCTTGCCGATCAGCACCCATCTCGACGACGGCCAATCGGTGTTTGACAGTTAAATTGAGCAGCGTGAGCGGGACGCCAACCGAGTTATTCCGGTTTCCAGCCGTCGCCAGGGTAGGGTATTTTTGGCTTAAAACGGCATGGATCAATTCCTTGGTGGTGGTCTTTCCGTTGCTCCCCGTCACGGCCAATAGGGTAGCCTTGGATTTCTGCCTGTGATATCGGGACAAATCCTGTAAGGCTTGACGCGCATTGGGAGAGTGGATGAGCCGTGAATTTTCGCCTGATGTGGATCGGTCGTCCACCACAGCGGCTAAAGCCCCTTTTTCAAGTGCTTGTAAAGCGAATTGGTTGCCATTGAATGCAGGGCCTCGCAGGGCGAAGAAGAGTTGGCCCTTCTCTATTTTCCGCGTGTCGGTGGCGATGCCCTTGGATTTTAAAAATAAGTCGTGTAGGGCTTGGATTTCCATTTGGTAAAAGCAAAGGGGGGCCTGCCGTGCATTGGATCGATCAATTCCTTCGCGTCCTGCCTCGTGTCTTGTATCCCACCCTGTCCATGGCGCATCGAAAGCCGATCCAGGAGGTGGCTTGATCCGCTCGCATAAACCGGCGCTTGGCTGGGTCTAACCAGTAGGCGCGATCGCGCCAAGACCCCCCTTTGACGACCCGTAATTCACCATGCCTACTGGCGGCTTTGCCAGCGACTGGCGCGCGATCTGTGGGGGTGCCTTCATCGCGGTAGTCACCCGCTGGATATTCAGCTGTATCGCCTAACGCTTTGTAGCGCACTTGGCCGGGTAGGTTGTGGTAAACCAATTTGCCATTGGGTAAGGTATCGTAGGTAACCGTCTCGTTGATCACGGCTGTCTTTCCATCTTCGCGCATCACCTTTGTAAAAGTGCTGCCCCTATAGTAATTGAGGTCGCTGATCGATTCATCGATGATCGGCTTATATACATCGGCTACCCACTCTGCTACATTGCCTTCCATATCGTATAACCCCGTGTCATTGGGCGGAAATGCCTTGGTTTCTGACGGGGTTATAGCCCCGTCATTGGGCCAACCCGCTACACCGCTGTAATCGCCGGTCCGCCGCTTGAAATTGGCGAGGAAGTCACCGCTTTTGCTGATGCGTCGACTTCGCAGCTGCTCGATGGGTGATTTCCTTCCCTTTCGCGTATTGTAAACGCGCCCTTGACTGGGAACCACAGCTGCATATTCCCACTCCACTTCAGTGGGGAGGCGGTAAGCGGGGAGCAATATCCCATCTTCTCGCCCGACCACGTCGCTTTTCCGCTTCTTGCCGCGCTTAACCGCTCTGCCTGACGAGGTGCCACGAGCTGTGGAGTCGCTTGCCACCGGATTCGAGGCATCGGATTCATTTAAATAGGCTTCGGTGGAAAAGTGGTCGGCACCATAAGCCTCAGCTGCATCTCTCTCGTTTATATAGCCCGATTTGATCAGGATTCGTTCGTTTACGCGATCGGTTCGCCAGGCTGCATAACGCTTGGCCTGAAGCCAGTTCACGCCCACTACGGGGTAGTAGTTGTAAGCGGGATGCCAAAGGTAATTTTTTACGTACACCTCGTTGTATGAAAGCGCATGGCGCCATACGGTGGTATCCGGTAAAGCGCTCGACCATATTTTGGAAAACCGCTCATCAGTGGGTGGAAAAACCTTTTTGAGCCAGCTGAGGTATTCCCGATAGGCGATGTTGGTCACTTCCGTTTCGTCCATATAGAATGAATGCACCTGTTGCCGTGTCGGTGCATTATTCCAGTCGTGCATGACGTCTTCTCGGGTGCGTCCCATCACGAAAGTCCCCCCCTCGATAAAGACCAATCCCGGCCCGGCTTTTTGGTGATTGCGACGGATTTTGACTTGAGATACGCCCGCTGGACCGCTGAGGTCCCAACCCGTGGTTTCGGATCTGCCATTCCTGCCTCTGCCGCCGAAAAAAAGACTGCAACTCGAAAGGAATAGGGAGGGTACGATGCGGATTAAAGCGCTTTTCATCATGATCTACAGCCGGTTTGATTAGACTTGTACCCTGCAAATTAAATACATTTGCATAAATTTACCTAATTTTAAAGGTAGGCAAGTGCAAAGGCTTGCGCAGGAAATGTATCGTTCAGCTGGCTTGGGTTTTAATCCTATGTGATTGGGCTATCACTGTGAAGGTGAAGGCTTCGGATGTAAAAATCTCGCTATCCTTGGATTGGGTTTTAAGTATATGTGATGTCGCAAGTGGGTGGGATTCGATTCGCTTTTCCACAGTGCTTTAAACCGAGATATGAAGCGGCGTCAGGTCATTACCTATACCGAATACCGATCTCTTTCAGAATTGGGTGAAAACATGCAGCGTCTCTTTAAGCGTGCCTTAAAGGTACAACGGGATGCTTATGCGCCTTATTCCAAATTTAAGGTAGGCGCTGCAGTCCGCCTCGAAGGCGGTCAGATCCTGTGCGGGAGTAACCAGGAGAACGCCGTTTATCCGGTGGGGCTATGCGCAGAGCGCGTAGCCATTTTTCAGGCTGGTGCGCTGTACCCCGATGTGCGCATATGCGATCTGGTCATACTGGCCGGCGGTGAACGCGCCGCGAACAATCGGCCTGTACCCCCTTGTGGAAGTTGTAGACAAGCCATAGCTGAATACGAGTGCCGGCAGGGATATCCCATTCGGATCGCCTTTGGTGGAGCGGATGGGGGGGCCATAATAGAAGTGAGGACGGTTGCGGGTCTGCTGCCCTTTGGCTTTTCAAAAGCCTTCTTGTAATCCGCACCATATAGTTTGTAATTAATTTGTAATTAAAGTGTAAATTTGCTGGGCGGAAACCCTACAATTCCTATTGTTTTATGCGTAAAGTCGGGAAGGAAACCTATCTCGGGTGGTATGCGGATATGCTCTTTTGGCGAAAGTTTGAAGACAGGTGTGCCGCTTTGTATATACAGCAAAAGATCAGGGGCTTTTTGCACCTCTACAGCGGGCAGGAGGCGATCTTGGCGGGTGCTTTGCACGCGATGGATCTGGCTCAGGATCGAATGATTACGGCGTATCGGAATCACGTTCAGCCCATGGGTATGGGGGTGGATCCCAAACGCGTCATGGCAGAGTTAATGGGACGGGTTACCGGTACCTCAAAGGGTTTTGGAGGTTCGATGCACATCTTTTCAAAAGCGCATCGATTCTATGGTGGTCATGGCATTGTAGGCGGTCAAATCCCCTTGGGGGCCGGCATCGCTTTTGCCGATAAGTATTTCGGCCGCCAAGCGGTGACCCTCTGCTTTATGGGTGATGGCGCGGTGCGCCAGGGCTCCTTTCACGAAACCCTAAACATGGCTATGAACTGGAAGTTACCCGTGGTTTTCGTCTGTGAAAACAACCACTATGCGATGGGTACCTCGGTAGCCCGTACGGCCAGTCAAACGGATATCTATAAACTGGGCTTGGGCTGCGGAATGCCTTCGGCCCCCGTCGATGGAATGAATCCCATACGCGTGGCAGAGTCGGTCTATGAAGCCATTGAGCGCGCCAGGCGTGGAGGTGGCCCTAGTTTTTTGGAGGCCAAAGCCTATCGCTATCGCGGGCATTCGATGAGTGATGCACAGACTTACCGCACCAAGGGGGAGGTGGCGGAATACAAGAAAATCGATCCGATTACCCAGGTATTGCAGATCATTCAGGAGCGCGGCTACGCTTCTGAAAAACAAATCGATGCCATCCGTGACCAGGTGGCGGAACAGGTGGCAGCCTGTGTGGAATTTGCTGAGGAATCGGCGTTTCCGCCAGCGGATTTGTTGTACCGAGAAGTGTATGAACAAGCGGATTATCCCTTTGTAGATCAAATCGACTGAGCCGAAAAGGAAAATTGCTATGGCAGAAGTGATTAGAATGCCCCGCCTGAGCGACACGATGGAAGAAGGCGTATTGATCCAATGGCATAAGCGGGTGGGCGACCCGGTTGAAGCGGGTGATATATTGGCCGAAATCGAGACGGATAAAGCCGTTCAGGAGTTTGAATCCTTTTATGACGGGACGCTGCTCTACGTGGGCTTGAAGGAGGGGGAACGCGCGCCCGTAGATGCTGTTTTGGCGATTATTGGCGAGGCGGATGAAGATGTTAAAGTGCTTATCGCTAAGGGTGAAGATGCCAGTTCAGCTGCTGGAGCGGCGAGCGATGGGTCTGCTTCCAAAGAGGCGAACGATGGGACTGTTTCCAAACAGATGGCTGAAGAGAAAGCGGTGAAACCCGTAGCGGCTGCTGGAGAGGCGGCCGATGGGACTGTTTCCAAACAGCTTGAAGAAAAAGCGGGGCAGTCCGTTACCCATCGAATTTTGGCTTCCCCGCTGGCGAAAAAGCTGGCCCGAGAAAGCGGGATTGACTTGCGTCAGGTACGGGGGACTGGCGACAACGGCAGGATCGTAAAAAGCGATGTGGAGGGATTTGAACCCCCGATTCGGCAAACGCCGGAGGCGCGTATTCCCCAGTCGGCTGAATCGGCGGAAATCCCCGTATCCCAGCTGCGAAAAACCATCGCTGAGCGCCTGACTGAGTCGAAGTCTACGGCGCCGCATTACTACCTGAGTGTAACGGTCGATATGGAAAACGCCTGGATCTCGCGCAAACGGATCAATGCCATGCCCAATGTTGCGATCTCCTTCAACGATATGATCACCAAAGCCACGGCTATGGCCTTGCGCCGGCATCCCGAGGTAAACAGCAGCTGGGCAGGTGATAAGATCATCCAACACGCCGATATCCATATCGGCATGGCCGTGGCAGTAGAAGCGGGCTTGTTGGTACCGGTCATTAAACATGCAGATCACAAGGGCATGATTCAAATTTCGGCTGAGGCGGAAGACTTGGCCGAGAAGGCCAGAAGGCGTAAAATTGCCGCAGCTGAAATGGCCGACAGTACCTTTACCGTCTCCAACCTCGGCATGTTCGGTATCGAATCCTTTACATCGATTATCAACCAGCCGAACGCTTGTATTTTGTCGGTGGGCGCTATCGCTGAGAAGCCCTTAGTCAGAGACGGTCAAATTGCGGTGGGACACATCCTGCAGTTGACCCTGGCTTGCGACCACCGCACGGTGGATGGTGCTACGGGCGCGGCTTTTCTGCAAACGCTGAAGTCCATGCTGGAAACCCCTTGGGCGATGCTGATGTAAGCTGTTGCTTTTCAAGCTAATGATGGATAAGCCTACCGATGAGTTGGCGCAATGCTGTGATTTTTTTTTAAATTTAAAGAAAAAAAGCTGCTTTGTGCCGAATAATTCTTACCTTTCCCACATGAATACAGGTACAGTAAAATTCTTTAACAAGACCAAAGGTTTTGGTTTTATTAAAGATCAGGAGTCCGATCAAGAGTACTTTGTCCATGTTACCGGCCTGATAGATGAGATCGGTGATGGGGATGAGGTGACTTTTGAGCTTCAAGAAGGAAAAAAAGGATTGAATGCAGTAAATGTTCGCCAAGCGTGATCGCTTGCTGCAGCAATGAATTTTTGGGCCTCGCTTAGCGAGGCTTTTTTTGTCCTTGCCCCCTTGTGCAGGCTTGAGCGCTCGGTCTCGTTTTCTCAGCCTTGGGTTTTTTACGTTTGTCTCTCATTCAATTGGCTTGGGGGATTTGGGGTGCTTGCACGGATGCATTATTGCGTTGGTTGGCGGTGACGTGGCTGGGTTGAGTTGCTGCGTTGGCGGTTGGTTAGCTGTGCTGGCTTGAATGGGGTTGATCGGGTTGCGCTGTTGGGTTATTAAGTTGGTTTTTTGACGCTGTTGGTGTGCTTGGGTTGCTTTCTCGGCTTTGTCTTTTTGTGCGCGCTTCAAGGCTTGGGCCTGCTCTCCAATGCTGTTTGGCAGTTGAAAAGGAACTGTTTTTTCCGCTGGGCTGATCGGCTTTGTCGTGTATTTGTCTCGGCAGGCCTTTTTACCGTGATCGGTGGGGCAGCAGCTGTAATGCGCTGATTTGAGGGGCGTCCCCGTTTTTTGGTGCCCTCTCTTTGTGGCGGTTAAAAAGAGGGGTTTGTCCTTTTAAGCTCCGTCTTCTCGCGATCGTTGGAAAGCGGAAATTGCTTTTTGTTTTGGCTTTGCGTGTGTGGGTTCTCAGCGGGTTTGGGCTGCTTGGGTAGCGGTTGCTTCGACGACTGAGTAGGGCTGGATCGTCGAATGGGTTGGAGCGGTTGGTCTGTCCAGTGAATTGGCTTGTCGCTGTGATGGATTGAGTGCGTGGATGGATTGGGACTACTCGATTGATTCAGTGAGCTGCTGCGTGGGCCTGTGGGTTGGATTGAGCAGCTCGGATGGGTTTGTCCTTCGTCGAGCGCCTTGCATGGGATCTTTCTACAGTTGATGTAGGTGGCTTTTGGACTGCGTTGTTTTCCCCCTTCCTTATGCCGGGTTTTTTGCATTTGTCTTTTCTGTGATGGGCGTATGCGGGTTTGTCGGTTGGGGGCTGTCATTCCGCTGCGTTTGCATAGGAGGTGCTTTGGTATTGTTCCTGTCGGGATTTTGCATTTGTCTTTTCTGCGATGGGTGTAAGTGGCTTTTGGGCTTCTCGTTTTTTGTCCCTTGTCCCCATTCGGGCTTTTCGCATGGTTTCGTACAATTTGTGTAGGCAGATTTTGGTTTCCCTGGCTTGGATTGGGTGCGCGGATGGGTTGGTGGGTTCAGTGAGTCGGTTTGTCGTTGTGGTTGATTGGGCGGGTGAAGGGGTTGACTTATTCAGTGGGTTGGATTGTTTGAGCTGCTTGGTTTGGTGGGTTGTTGTGATGGGTTCATCGGTGCATGGGTTTGGAAAAGGCGGTTTCTCTTTTGGTCTTTCCCTTTTGTGACTGTTTGGGATGCTGCACGTATTTCCCCCTTCTCGTTTGAGTTGGTTTGAAATCGCAAAAGCACGACTGTGTCCTCACCATTGAATGGGGGTTGAAAAAGTGGACGTTGTTTTTTATTTTGTCTTGTGTGGTGTCTTGAGAAGAGGGTGTGACTCTTTTGTCTCTGCCTTGCATGAGACATCTGATCCCTTATTCTTTTGTCCTTGTTATCGATCACCAATTTAAAGGAGGAGGAGGTTTGTTTTTATCTCTCGGAGCGGGCCAAAGCTCATGAGCGTTTTTGTCTTTGCCTCTATGAGACCGTTTGAAAGCGCTGTTTTGTCTTTTGGTGTTCATCGTTGAGACCTTGAAAGGTAGGAGTTATCCTTTGCTTTTGTCCTTTTTTGGGGTGAGAAGAGCTGTTTTTCTGCGCTCGTCCTTTGTTGGTACTCATCCTGTCTCGCAGTTTAAAAAGCGCGTGCTATCCTTTGTTTTTATCCTTTTTGAGTCGGCGATCGGCTTTTCGCTCGTCTGGAGTCGACATCTCAGGCGATCAGTTTGCAAAGGCTACTTTGTAGACCGTAGCCACGGCCGACCTTTCACACATTTGAACCATTACGTAAAGCGAATCTTGTGCTATTCTATAAGTTTTACAAGGTGCTTTTCGCGGCTCGCTCTGGGAGAAGTCCACCCTACCCCGGTGCAAGATTTGTTGGACGCGAACCCGGTCTAACCCCAGTGCGCGCATCTGTAGCTCGGCTTCTCGGCTGTAGCGGATTTTTCGTTCGCTCAAGTGTTGCAGCACCCGAGCATTGGGAAAGTAAGCACAACGCATAGGGCGATCGCCGAAAAATAGGAATACGAGAACGCATCCCAGGCTTAAGCCCAGGGTGTAAAACCCGAGTCTTTTTGAGAATCGCATTTAAGGGATCGGTAAATTGATGTCGGTAAAAGCTAGTTGAAACCATTGACTGACTTCGCGTTTGGTCATTACGCCCTTGTATAGATAAACCCCTTCTCGCAGTCCTGTATTGCATTTTAGTGCGTTTTCAAGGCCACCTTTCTCGCCCATTTCCATTGCGCAATTTAAGAGGTAATGGCTCATGGCCATGCTGGCTGTACGCGATACGCGCGATGCGATATTGGTCACACCGTAGTGAATGACATCGTGTTTGACAAAGGTGGGGTAGTCGTGTGTGGTCACTTCTGAGGTCTCAAATGTACCCCCGTGGTCCATGCTCACATCTATGGTAACCGCGCCGGCTTTCATTTTCTTAACGGTGTCTTCACCGACTAGAACGGGTGTCCTCTCACCGCCTGTGCCTATGGCTCCGATGGCTGCATCGCAGTGCTGCAGCGCCTTTGTCAGGCGGTTGGGGTCGATCAGTGAAGTGAAGATGCGGTGATTTAGGTTGCTTTGCAGCTTTCTCAGATTGGCTGTGGAGTGGTCGAAAACCTTAATTGAAGCTCCTAAGCCCAAAGCGGATTTGGCGGCGAATTCGCCTACTGTACCCGCACCGAGGATGACCACTTCAGCCGGTGCGATGCCCGCTGCGCTTCCCAACAAGATTCCGTTTCCCTCGTTGATGTTACTCATCAGCTCTCCAGCGATTAGCGTGGATGTGGTACCGACTACCTCACCGATCGTTCGGACGATGGATAAGTCACCTGTTTCATCCGCGATGAAATCCATTGCGGTAGCCGTAGTTTTTTTCTGTGCCAATCCTTTAAAATACGCTTGGGTACAGGTGCTGATTTGCAATGCGGATAGCAAGGTGCTCCGCTCCGCCAGCATTTGAATTTCCGCTTCTGCAGGGGGGTCGATTTTTAAGACGACGGGTTGTGAAAAGACTGCTGCGGTTTCGTGTGATATCTCTGCGCCGGCTTCGGCGTACTCGTGATCGGAATAGCGCGCCCCGGACCCAGCTCCGGATTCTACCAAGACTCCGTGGCCGTTGGCTGTTAAAACGGATACGGCATCGGGTGTCAGGCCGATGCGCTTCTCTTGGAAGTGCGATTCCCTGGGGAGGCCTATGCGGATCTTCTCTTTGCTATGGCCGACTTCAAGCCTCTCGGCCTGGGGTATCAGTTCTTTCTCAGAAAAGGGTAAAGCTGCTACCATGGCTAGTCCTCAATGATTACTGTGCGCTGGTCTCGGTGGGTCGAGATGCGAATTTTTAAGCTGTTTTCGGGTAAGAGATCGGGTATTTTTTCAGGCCATTCCACCAAGCAAAATCCATCGCTGTAAAAATAGTCCTCGTATCCGATATCCAAAATCTCTCCTTCGGATTCAATGCGGTAGAAATCAAAGTGAAAAACCGGCCCTATCTCGGCTGAAAAGTACTCGTTTACCATTGAAAATGTAGGGCTACTGACCGAGTCTTCTACGTCGAGCAGCTGCAGTAAGGCCTTGATAAAAGTCGTTTTCCCCGCACCCATTTCACCGTAAAAAAGCCATACTTTCCGAGCTGAAAAACGATCGATTAACCGCTTTCCGATGGCCTTTAAATCAGAGCGTGTTACATTTCTGTACTCCAAGCCGATTTTATTTAGGCGCTAATTTAACAAAAGCGACGATCATTTCCCCTAGGGAGATATCCGCCCTGTGTCCAAGCGTTTTTATAGTGTTTTGCACAATGCCGGTATGGGTTTGGGAGGGGACATCGCCCTTTCTCTAATGTAAATTTTGAGCCTCCAGGAGGCTGGTTTTTTGTCAGTGCTGTATCCATCCGAAGGCTGCGTGCATTCGATGCGTCCATGGTGATGTTTGCAGGATTCTCACCGGTCAGAAGTGATGGGCCTTGGGTCGATCAGGCGCCTGACTTCCAGATTTTTTGATCGATATCGAATTTTTTGGCCAATGGGGCTTTTATCATTACTTTTGCGTGGGCTCTAAACCCTGGCTGATAGACCTTGTATAAAACCGATAGACTCAAAATATTTAACGACCCCGTTTACGGCTTTGTTTCAATTCCGAGTGAAACCATTTTTGAGCTTATTGAGCATCCGTATTTTCAACGTTTGAGGCGAATCAAACAACTGGGGCTCGGTTCATTGGTATATCCAGGCGCTAACCATACGCGTTTTCACCACGCCTTGGGCTGCTTGCATTTGATGACAAAGGCCATTCGCAGCCTGCGTCAAAAAGGACATGAGATCAGGCCGGCGGAAGAAGAAGGGGCACAAATCGCCATTTTGCTTCACGATATGGGTCACGGCCCTTTTTCACATGCCTTGGAGGGCGCTGTTTTATCGGTTTCTCACGAGCGGCTCACACTTCGGCTTATGCACGCCTTAAATGCCGAGTTCAGTGGTAAATTGGATTTGGCTATTCAAATATTTACCGATTCATATCCCAAAAGATTTTTGCATAGATTGGTCAGCGGCCAGTTGGATATCGATCGTTTGGATTATTTGAAAAGAGATAGTTTTTACACCGGTGTAAATGAAGGCGCTATTAATTCTGACCGCTTGATCTATATGATGAACATAAGCGATGGGGAATTGGTAGTCGATCAGAAGGGCATATATTCCGTTGAAAAATTTTTGATCGCCCGCCGTTTGATGTATTGGCAGGTGTATCTGCACAAGACCTCTTTTGCCGCTGAGCGGATGCTCATGGGAATTGTGCAAAGGGCTAGGGAAATCGTGTCTGAGATAAGGGACCGCTGCCCGGAGCGCTTGTTGTATTTCCTCCAAAAGGAGACGACAGAAGAGAATTTTAAGCCCGCTGATCTAAGGCATTTTGTCGCGCTAGACGATTTCGACATCGCGTATGCTTTGAAGCAATGGCAAGCCGCAGAAGACGTTTCGATCTCCCTGCTCTCGAAGAAACTGCTCAGCCGGAACCTCTTAAAAATCGCGGTCAGCGCAGCTGCCTTTGATGGGGAGGCAGTCGACCGGATCAAGGGCCTGGTGAAAGACAAATTGGGTTTGTCGCCGCGCTACTTTGTCTATGAGGGTGAAATCGAGAACCGCGCCTATCGGGATGAGATCGACTCGATTGATATCTTGTACAAAGACGGGTCCTTAGCGGACATCAGCATCGCCTCAGATCAATTGAATATATCAGCCCTGGCTCAGCCGGTCGTTAAAAATTACCTCTGCTATCCCAAGGAACTAACCCGTTTTATCGATGTATAAAAATGACTACTTTTGCCGTTGATGGAGTTTTCAGCGATCGAAATAGCGGGGATTTTGCATGGGGAAGTGCAGGGAGACCCAAATGTGCGGATAGATAAGCTGACCAAGATAGAGGAAGCCCAAACCGGGAGCCTCTCTTTTTTGGCCAACCCGAAGTACAGTCATTACCTCTACCATACCCGCGCATCAGCGGTAATTGTAAACCGGACTTTTGTCCCTGAGAAGGCGGTTACACCTACCTTAATTCGCGTGGATGATGCATACCGGGCCTTTTCCGAACTGTTGAAATGCTACGATCGGTCTGCGGCTGATCGAGTGGGAATTGAAAAGCACAGTTTCATAGCCCGATCCGCTCGTCTCGGCGACTCGGTTTACATCGGTGCTTTTTCCTATGTCGGTGCGCATGTAAAGCTAGCCGATCGCGTGCGGATTTACCCCCATGTTTACGTAGGCAATGGGGTTGAGATCGGTTCCGATACGGTGATTTTTCCTGGGGTTAGAATCTATTTTAACACCCGAATCGGAAAGCGGTGCACCCTGCACAGCAATGCGGTGATAGGTGCAGATGGCTTTGGTTTTGCGCCCAACGGCGAGAACCATTACGACAAAATTCCGCAGACGGGCAACGTCGTTGTCGAAGACTTTGTCGAGATCGGTTCGGGAACTACCATAGATCGCGCCACGTTGGGATCTACCGTGATTCGAACCGGGGTCAAACTCGACAACCAGATACAAATCGCCCACAATGTCGACCTCGGTTCGCATACCGTGATTGCGGCGCAAACCGGTATAGCCGGCTCCACCAAGGTCGGTGAGAACTGTATGATCGGCGGACAGGTGGGTATTGTCGGTCACCTCAACATCGGCGACCGCGTAAGGATTGCAGCCCAGTCTGGCGTTACATCCGATTTGCCCGATGATACGACTTGGTTTGGTTCGCCCGCCATGGCGGCCAAGGCGTATAGAAAATCTTTTGTCTATTTCAGAAAGCTGCCCGAGGTGGTGAAGTGTTTGGAGTCTTTGGAGAAGCGAGTGGGAGAGATGGAGAGGGGTAAAGATGTCCGATAACCAAAAAACCTTAGCGAGGGCAAAAACCTTATCCGGCATTGGATTGCACATGGGCAGGCGAGTCGAGGTAAGCCTTAAGCCCGCCAAGCCCAATACGGGCTTTGTCTTTGTCAGAACCGACTTAGAGGGCAACCCGAGGGTCGAGGCGTTGGCCAACTACGTCTGCGACACGGAGCGTGGAACGAGCTTGGAGAAAAGGGGCGTTCGCGTACATACGACGGAACACATCTTGGCTGCGCTCGTCGGCATGGATTTGGATAATGTCTGCGTTGAATTAGACGGTCCTGAGCTGCCCATCATGGATGGCTCCGCCAAGTACTTCACCCAAGCCATTGAATCGGTCGGCTTGCGGAAACAGGAGGCGGAAAGGGAATACCATACGATCGAAGAGGTCGTCTCTTATACCCATCCTGAAACGGGTAGTGAAATGATCGCCATGCCCTTCGACCGGTATCAGGTGACGGCTCTGGTCGATTTCGGCACAAAGGTTTTGGGCACCCAAAATGCAACGCTCAAAGATTTGCGAGATTTTAAGACCGAGATTTCCAATGCGCGAACCTTTAGTTTTTTACATGAGTTGGAGAGGCTATTGGACGCGGGTTTGATCAAAGGCGGGGATTTGAACAACGCCATTATTTATGTCGATGCGGAAATCTCGTCCGAAACGAAAGACAAGCTCAAAAAGGCATTTCAAAAGGATTCCATTTCCATCAAGCCCAATGGCATTTTAGACAACCTCAGTCTGCGCTATCCCAATGAGGCGGCACGTCACAAATTGTTAGATGTATTGGGGGATTTGGCATTGGCCGGAACGCGTATCAAGGGAAAGGTGATCGCCACCAAGCCCGGCCACTTTGTCAATACGCAGTTTGCCAGAAAACTGCAGAAGCACATTGAAATGGCCAAGCACAGGCTGGTGCCGAAGTACGACCGCGCTATGCCTCCTCTTATGGATATCGGAGATATCATGGCGAGATTGCCCCATCGCCCGCCTTTCCTACTCGTAGATCGGATAATTGAGATGAGCGATAACCATATCGTCGGCCTTAAGAATGTAACCATGAACGAGCCTTTCTTCAGCGGTCACTTTCCCGGTGTGCCGCTGATGCCCGGCGTCTTGCAGATCGAGGCCATGGCTCAGGTGGGGGGTATTTTAGCCCTATCACAGGTCGAAGACCCCGAAAACTACCTCACTTATTTTATGCGGATCAAAAACGCTCGCTTCAAGCAAAAGGTTTTTCCAGGTGATACATTGATCTTTAAATTGCAGCTGGTCTCCCCGATCCGCCGGGGGATATGCCATATGCAAGGCCGCGGTTACGTCGGCGAAAAACAGGTCGTGGAAGCAGAGCTCATGGCCCAGATAACCAAGGAAAGGTAATGGCGTAGATGATTCAACCCTTAGCGTCTATAGACCCCGGTGCCAAAATCGCAAAAAATGTTGTGATACAACCCTTTGCGACAATTCAAGCCGATGTGGAAATCGGTGAAGGTACCCGGATAGGCTCGAACGCGATCATCATGGAAGGGGCGCGTATCGGGAAGAACTGCCATATCTTTCCCGGCGCGGTCATAGCTGCTGTCCCTCAGGATTTGAAGTTTAACGGTGAAAAGACTACAGTCGAGATCGGTGACCACACCGCCATTCGCGAATGCGTGACCATCAATCGCGGTACGCTGCGCAGGCTCAAAACCAAAATTGGGAAGCGCAACTTGATTATGGCCTATAGCCATATCGCACATGATTGCATCGTGGGGGATCATTGCATTTTCTCCAATAACAGCACCTTAGCCGGTCACATCACGGTGGGCGACTACGTCATTTTGGCGGGGATGACCGCTGTGCATCAATTCTGTACCATAGGGCGCCACGCCTTTGTCACCGGCGGCTCGCTGGTTCGAAAAGATGTGCCGCCCTATGTAAAAGCCGCGCGCGAACCCCTTTCCTATGTCGGAATCAATTCCATCGGTTTGCGCAGAAGGGGATTTACCGCTGAAAAGATCAGGGAAATACAGAACATCTACCGCGTTTTATATCAAAAAAATTACAATACCTCTCAGGCGGTCGATGTCATTGAAGCCGAGATGGAGGCTACCTCAGAGCGCGATGAGATCCTGACATTTATCAAGGATTCCAGGCGGGGAATTATGAAGGGGTATTTTATGAACAACTCATTGAAATAGGGAATATGGCTACCACTGCGAACATCAGAAAGGGTTTGTGTATCGCTCACGACAACGATATTTTTAAAGTCCTCGAATTTCTACATGTGAAGCCCGGTAAGGGACCTGCTTTTGTGCGGACAAAACTCAAGAGCTTGACCACTGGAAAGGTGCTGGAGAGCACTTTTTCAGCCGGCCGCAAGATCGATGAAGTACGCGTAGAAACCCGCGATTACCAGTATCTATACGCCGACGACTACGGATTTCACTTTATGAACGCGAGCGATTACACCCAGGTTCACATCGATAAAAAACAGCTGAAACGCGCCGATCTGCTGAGCGGTGGAGAGCGGGTGACCATCACTTTTAATGCAGCAGATGAAACGCCGCTTTCGGTGGTGCTGCCCCCCACTGTAAGGCTCAAAGTGACGCAGAGCGCCCCCGGTGTGAGGGGCAATACAGCCACCCATGCCACCAAGCCCGCCATTTTGGAAACCGGCGCTGAGGTACAGGTGCCACTCTTCATTGAAGCCGGTGATCGCATCGAAGTCGACACGGCAAGCGGCTCCTATTTGGAACGCGTCAACAAGGGCTGATGCGGATTCCATGGGCTGATGCACCCCGATGCGTGGCGGGCTCACTCGGTTCGGTCAAAGAGATGAAACCTGAGTATTACCCGAAAATGGGCACATTTCGACTTGTAATCTGAAATAAAAGATCGAGCAGATGAGTATATTGGTCAATGCGGACTCCCGCATAATCGTACAGGGCTTTACCGGCTCGGAAGGGCGTTTTCATTCAGAACAGATGATCGCTTACGGCAGCCGTATAGTGGGGGGTGTTACCCCTGGGAAAGAGGGGACACGACAGCTCGACAGACCGGTTTTTAATACCGTAGATGAGGCTGTGAAAGCCACCGCTGCGGATGTGAGTGCCGTCTTTGTTCCACCGCCCTTTGCTGCCGATGCCATCATGGAGGCTGCTGAATCGGGGATCCGAGTCATCGTAGCCATCACCGAGGGAATTCCAGTGTCGGATATGGTAAGGGTAAAGCAATACTTGAGGGATCGCCCGGCTCGTTTGATCGGGCCCAATTGTCCGGGCATCATCAGCGCAGGGAAAACCAAGGTGGGAATCATGCCCGGTTTTGTGTTTAAGCCCGGCCGGGTCGGCGTGGTATCCAAGTCGGGTACCCTGACCTACGAAGCCGCTGACCAGGTGGTTCGGTCTGGCTATGGCATTTCTACAGCCATCGGTATCGGTGGCGATCCGGTTATCGGTACGACCACTCGAGGAGCCCTGGCGCTCTTTATGGATGATGGTGAGACGGATTGTGTGGTTGTGATCGGCGAGATCGGCGGCCAACTCGAAGCAGATGCTGCGCGTTGGTATGGCCAGAATCCAAAAAAACCGGTCGTTGCATTCATCGCTGGGCAAACCGCACCCAAAGGGCGAACGATGGGACATGCGGGCGCGATCGTAGGTGGTGCAGCTGATACCGCAAGGGCCAAAATGGAGATTATGGCCGAAAACGGTATTCACGTAGTCGCATCCCCAGCCGATATCGGAAAAAGGGTAGCCGAGATTCTAGGCTAGTGCATTGCTTGGAGAAGTACGGGGATTACAGCTCGATCATCGACCGCCTCACTCGGGCCGCTCATGGCATTTGAAATGACAGCAGCAAATTGCCGGCCCAAGGGTTGTGCGCACTTCCATACGCGGCTGGTGCACAGGCGGTTTTTTGTCGGTATTTTTCCGATGCGCGATTGGAGCTACAAATTTTTGGAGATGTACTGGACGATTCGAAATTCGGAGAAAAACTCCTTTAAAATCACTTTGAAAGCGGTGTAAGCGGGGATGGCGATGATCATTCCGAAGACGCCAAAAAGCGTCCCACTGATTAAAATGACCAGAAAGATCTCCAAGGGGTGTGATTTGACGCTGCTGGCGTAAATCAAGGGCTGGCTGACAAAATTATCGAATAATTGCGCCAGGGAATAACCGCTCAAGATGTAGAGGGCTGTGGGAAGCGCATCGCTCATGAAGTTTTCCCCGATCCGGCTAGAGAGCGCCAATAGGGTCATCAGAATCCCCCCGATAAAGGGCCCCAGGTAGGGGATTATATTGAGCAGTGCAGCGAGGAAAGCGATGACCACGGCATTGGGGATTTCAAATAGCAATAGGATCAGGGTGTAAAATACGAATAGGATGCTGAGCTGTAGGAAAAGACCCAGAAAATATCGGGAGAGCAGGCGGTGTATTTCGGTAAAAACCCGCTTCACGCGGGGTGTGTATTTCTGGGGGAGGATTGCGTAGATCGGATCGCTCATGTTTTTGTCATCCCGCATAAAGAAAAAAGATATGAACAGCACCGAAAGCAGGCCTAGGGTAAAATTTCCTATGGCACCGAACAGCGGATTTAGGAGCTCGGGTATGATTTGCAGGTTTTTGGAGTCGAAGAGCCCGTAATCCGTTAAACCGCTCAAAATGTGAATGTGGTATTGAGATAGAAATGCATCCCACTCATCCAACCACTCGTCAACCTGCAGCTGAAATTCCTGTATGTTGAGCAGAGAGAGGTTTTGCGCCTGACTCGATATGAGTGGAACGAGCAGACTTACCACTGTAGATACCACCGTTACAAAGATGAATAGGGTCAGGATCACGCTGATGACATTTGGGATTTTGAGCCGCTCCAAAAGCCTGACCAGCCTAGAACCGATGAGGGATACCACCGCTGCGATGGCTACGTAGGCGATGACTACGCGGATCGCATAGAGAAGCCAAACGGATATACAGGCGAAGAGGGTGAGCGCGCAGGCTTGTAAAATGCCCTTCGCCGTCTCATTGGGCTTCCACTTCATAGCACAAAGATAAGAAAATGGGGTTCGCCCATCAGGTGCTCGGTGTCGCGTTGGTAGAAAGGTACAAAAAATGACGTTCGTATGGTGAATGGCATCAATTTTTTTGCACTGTTGGTAAAAGTGGTGGGAAAAAGACCGTTATATCCTATCGATAACCAGCTTGTCTGCTGTTCTTCTTCCCCTGGTTGCGAAGCCTGAGCGAATCGCTTCAGCCGTTGAATCCATCTCAGGAAGAAGGCTTTGTCTATTCAGGCTAAAACAAAGGGTCAAAAGTGAAAAAAATAGGTCAAATTTTAAGTTGACCCTTAGAGGCGAGCGCCAAAAATAGGCTCCCCTTTTTCAAGTGTCAACCGGAGGTAAAAGCGTAAGACCAACTTCTAAACCCGCACGAGAGGACAGAGACAAAGAATGGGGTTGGGTCTTAGCCGTTCCATGGATCAAAGAAATGAGTTTCTCTCTTTAAAATGTCAAATAGGAGTCAAAAAACACCCCCTTTTTTCAAACTGTCGAACTGGACGAAAGCGTAAAGGCTGGCTTTTAGACCGCAACCGGGGAGGAGATACAATCCGAAAGACGAGACGTCCTTTGTTGCGCACCTGGCTTGCTTCTCGTTTTTATCAACTTCAGAGCGTTTTTCAAGCGCTTGAAAGGATACCCTTTTGCCTTTGTCAATCCGAGTGCTTGAGAAAAAGTAAGGCTGACCTTTCGGCCAGCCTTTGGTGTTTTAAAAAATGGAATCGCACTTATCCATTGAGCTGGAACGGCACGATCAGTTTGAATGAGATGTTTCTTCCCATTTGATAGATGCCGGTTTGGCCGGTTGCTGGATTTTCACCTATGTATTTCAGCCGGCTCATATGGTCCTGGTAGGCTTTGTCAAATAGGTTGTCGCCGATCACGTAAAGACGTGCCAAGCTGTTTCCGCTTTTGTTCTTAAGTGTACAGCCCACACTCGCGTTGAATAAGGTGTAGTCCGGTGTCGCGCTTTCCGTATCGTAGCGCGTGTAGACGTGGTCTTGTTTAAAGCTGTAATCTATACCCCAGGCTAAAAATACAGACTGGAACAGGGTTTTGGGTTTAAACACCGCCTTTATTTTAGAGTGCAGTGCTGGTGCGGGTATGAAGGGCAGGTATTTTGACGCTTTGCTCGCGTAGTCCTGGAATTCTCCATTGACAAAGGAAAAGTCGTTGTGCCAATGCAACCAGGACAGCTCTTTTGGGTGTACCTCAAAGCTGGCTTCGGCGCCCCAAAGCTGTGCGTCTTGCTGTTCGTATTCGAACAATTCCGCACCTTCTATCATTCTCGCTTGGGCGTCCTTATGAATGTAAATGTAGTCGGCTATGGCATTGTAGAATCCCGATAGGCTAAGCGTCAGCGCATCGTTATTCCAGATCAAACCCAGGTCGAGCTCCGTATCAGTTTCTGGGTCTAGGTTTCGATTTCCCAATTCATAGCGATTGGTGCCTTCGTGAATCCCATTTGCGGAGAGTTCCTGTGAGTTGGGTGCTCTAAAGCCGCGTGCTGCATTGAACTTCACAGTTAGGTAGTCGTCGATCAGATAGCTGAGCCCCAGGCTGGGGCTCAGATTCGAGAAATCCGCTTTGAAGGCGTTAAAGCCGGGTTTGATGCCGCCTTGAGCGGGTTCGTTCACTTGTAAGGCCTTGCTGTTTATATGGCGTAGATCAAATCGAAGCCCGCCAGCTAAATTCCATTTGTCGTTGATGGTTTTGCTCACATAGCTGTAGCCGCCGAAGTCGAATAAATCGTAATTGGGGATTAGGAATTCCTCACCCTCGTTTTCATTGGTTTGATACATGCCATTGGTCCCGACTGTGATTTTCCAACCGCCGATAGGGCTCAGCTGGTATCGCGCACCGTAGTCGTAGGTTCGCAGTAGCAGGTCCAGGGCTGCCCCGCTTTCCTCTGTCTCTGCTTCCGCCGCATTTGCCCCCTCCGTTTCCTCGGGTTCCGGCCCTTCAAACTCCTGTCTTTTGTTCTGTTGGTAAGCCAGATCGAGTTGCAGCCGATCGGAGCCGAGAAATAGGTCTTGTCGGAGTTGCACGCGATAATGCTTAATTCTTTGGTAGGGTAGATCGATGGTATAACTATCCAACTCCCTTTGTGATACGGCTCGAACCTTTCCCGCCTCGAATTTGGTAAAGGCTCCTGATTCGTTCCGCTCCCCTTCAGTCATGCCGAGTTTTTGACCAAATGAACTGAAGAACAGCTGCGTATTGCCCCAGTTGTAATCCCAATCCAGATCACCGGAGAATTCGAGGTTTTCAAATCCAGAATTGTAGACGGTGCCATCCTTATCATTTTTGTAATTACCGGCTTGCTTGCGGTCTAAATCGATGTGCCAAGAAAGGGCGTCGAGCTTTCCGGCGTTGCTCAAGCCGTATTCCTGCATGTCGTTGTTGGCCTGGTATTGCGATTGTAAATGCCCATTTACCGCTCCGTCTTTCAGCTGTTTTTCGGTGATGAAGTTGATCACACTGCCCTGGGCATCCGAGCCGTATAGCAAACTGCTGGGTCCCTTGATAACCTCTGTGCGCTGTATGCCGAGCTCCCCGATCTGGATGCCGTGTTCGGCGCCCCACTGTTGTTCCTCTTGCCGCACCCCGTTGTATAGGGTTACCACGTGGTTGCTTCCCAGCCCGCGAATGACGGGTTTGGAGATAGAGGGCCCGGTTTGCCAGGCGTCGACGCCGGGTATTTGGGTGATGGCATCGACGATATTGGAACTGGCCTGCGCCTCCATGTCCGCCGCGTGAATGACGGATGTGCTTATGGGTGAACGGCGCTGGTCGGTGGAATGGGTAACGCCGGTCACGATGACCTCATCCAACTCGCCATACTGCTCGCTCAAGTGGATGGTATAGTTTGACTGGTCTTCTCTGAAAGAGACGCACTTCGGCTGATAACCCACACGATTGACGACAAAGGTGAATTGCCCCTTTGGGATTTGCATTGAAAATTTTCCACTTGCGTTCGTTGCGGTTCCCTTGTGGAGGGCTTCGCTGTATAGATTGGCCTCGGAAAGCGGATTTCCCGAAACATCGGTGACCGTTCCGGATATCTCGTGTTGTGCCATAAGACTAACGCTCGCCAGAAAGGCGAGACATGTGATTGATTTTTTCATAATATTGGATGGTTTTGTAAGTGATAGATCGATTTTGTTTTCGCGGTATTAAATCGAGGGAGGAGGCGCCTTGTTGGGGTTATTTGTCCAGCATAGCGCGAGGCGTGTACGCTGTGGTTTTAAGTCGGTGCATTTTGCTCGGATTGCTGCGAAGTATGGCCGGGCGCAAGAAAATGCGAGCCGCTGTCGGATTCAGGGTTGCTATGCCGTGTTGAATCAGGCAAACCACACAGGGTCTGCCAACCGATTTCCCTTGAGAACCGTGCTTGTGCGATGTGACAAAATCCTGAAAAAGCCTGAGCGAAAACAGGCTGGACAAACCGATTTGGACTCCTTTTTTCACCTGTTTCGTCCTTTTCATGCGACAAAGGTAAAGGTTTGAAAATACCTCACAAGGAATTTTGTCGCAGGGCTGCCTTTCCGTTACAGGCGGTTTGGAATTTGGTTCCCATTGCGGCTTTTCGCCTTTTTATCCGCGCTGCGGTTGCTATTTTTAGTCTGCTTTCCCCGTGTTTTTGGGTTGGAAGGGCTTTGCCCCTTTTCTACTCGTCTTTGCACAGGGTATAGGCTGGTGGCTTGTAAGGGCTGTAAGCCCGTCGTTCGCCTTTTTCTCGTGATTGTATTCTAGCGCATTTGACCACAGCTGTCCCCCCATCAACTCAATTGATGCGATGAGTAGGCCTGAAAAGGCGGATAGTTTGTATTTTCGTGGGCTGGAAAGAGAGATGAGCCCTAGCTTATGAGTGAAGGAGAGAAGTTGATTCCCATCAACATAGAAGATGAGATGAAGTCTTCTTATATCGACTATTCCATGTCGGTAATCGTATCCCGTGCGCTGCCCGATGTGCGAGACGGGTTGAAGCCGGTGCATCGCCGTGTGCTTTACGGCATGTACGAGTTGGGCGTTTTATCCAATCGCGCGCACAAGAAATCGGCTCGTATCGTGGGGGAGGTCTTGGGTAAGTATCACCCCCATGGGGATGCTTCTGTGTATGATGCCACAGTTCGGATGGCGCAGGATTGGTCCTTGCGTTATCCCTTGGTCGACGGCCAGGGTAACTTTGGCTCCATTGACGGCGATCCCCCTGCGGCCATGCGCTATACGGAGGCTCGGTTGCAGAAAATGGCTGAAGACCTGTTGTTGGATATCGATAAAGAAACCATAGATTTTCAATTGAACTTCGACGATTCGCTCACCGAGCCCAAAGTCTTACCCGCTCAGGTGCCCAACCTAATCGCCAACGGTGCTTCGGGTATTGCGGTTGGCATGGCTACCAATATGCCGCCGCACAACCTATCGGAAACCGTCGATGCGATAAGGGCTTATATCGACAACCGGGATATAGAGGTAGCGGAATTGATGCAGTACATCAAGGCACCCGATTTCCCAACCGGTGGGGTGATTTACGGCTATGATGGGGTACGGGAAGCCTTTGAAACCGGCCGGGGGCGGATAGTCGTCCGGGCAAAGCCCAAATTTGAGGTGGTAAACGGTCGGGACTGCATCGTCGTTTCAGAAATTCCCTATCAAGTAAACAAAGCGGATTTGATAAAGCGAACCGCTGACTTGGTCAGCGAAAAGAAATTGGAGGGTATCTCGTCCATTCGCGATGAATCCGACCGCAAAGGAATGCGCATCCTTTACGTGTTGAAGCAGGACGCCATTCCAAATGTCGTTTTAAACCAGCTCTTCAAGTATACCGCCCTACAGACTTTCTTTAGCGTGAACAACATCGCTTTGGTGAATGGCCGGCCGCAGACGCTGAATATCAAAGATATGATTGAGTGCTTTGTCGATCACCGCCACGATGTGGTCACGCGCCGCGCGCAGTACGACTTGGATAAGGCGGAGGAGCGCGCCCACATTCTCGCGGGTTTGCTCATCGCTTTGGATCAGCTGGACGGGGTGATCGCATTGATTCGCGCTTCGCAAACAGTAGGGGAAGCCCATGCGGGTTTGCAGGCGCGGTTCAGCCTGAGCGAAGCCCAAGCCCGTGCGATTCTGGATATGCGCCTGCAAAAGTTAACCGGGCTCGAGCGCGACAAGCTAAGAGCAGAACACGAACAGCTGCAGGAGACCATTGCTCATCTGAGGGAAATTTTGGCCTCCGAATTCCTGCGAATGGCGGTCATCCGAGAAGAGCTCTTCGAGGTTAAAGAAAAATATGGGGATGAGCGACGCACGGCGATCGACTATGCAGGAGGAGCCGTAACCCTAGAGGATATGATCCCCGATGAAAGGGTAGTGGTGACCGTTTCGCATTTGGGGTACATCAAGCGCACGCCCCTCTCCGAGTATCGCGCCCAGCACCGAGGCGGTGTCGGATACCGGGGGGCTACCACGCGAGAGGCGGACTTCTTAGAACGCATTTTCGTAGCGACCAACCACCAGTATTTGCTCTTGTTTACCGAGATGGGTAAGTGCTATTGGCTGCGCGTGTATGAGATACCCGAGGGCTCTAAAATGTCAAAGGGACGCGCCGCTCAGAATTTGATAAGCATGGATAAAGGCGACAAGGTAAGAGCCTTTGTACACACGCATGATTTGAGGGAATCGGATTACACAAACAGCCACTACGTCATGATGGTTACCCAAAAGGGGCAGGTAAAGAAAACCCTTTTGGAGCAGTATTCGAGGCCGCGATCAAGCGGTATTAACGCCATTGCCATCAAAGATGGCGATACCCTTATCGAGGCTAAATTGACCACTGGAAACAGCGAGGTACTGCTCGCGGTGAAAAGCGGTAAAGCCGTCCGTTTTAAAGAGGGTAAAACCCGTCCCATGGGTCGGATGGCCTCTGGCGTACGAGGCATTACGCTCGCCGATGATAGGGATGAGGTGGTGGGGATGATATGCATTGATGATTTGCAGTCTGAGGTTTTGGTAGTCAGTGAAAACGGATATGGAAAGCGCTCGTGTCTCGCAGACTACCGACTGACCAACCGGGGGGGAAAAGGGGTCAAGACCATTCACATCACCGAGAAAACGGGTAGTCTGGTCGCCGTTAAAAACGTGACTGACTCGGATGACTTGATCATAATCAATCGCTCGGGTGTGATGATTCGCGTCCGCGTATCCGATTTGCGCGTCATGGGAAGGAATACGCAGGGGGTCAGGCTGATCAATTTGAAGGATGGCGGTCGAATTGCAGCGGTGGCTAAGGTGGAGTTGAGCTCTGATGAAGGCGGCGATCGCGCCTTAGATCCCAGCCTGGACTCACAGTGAAATCAGAAGGGAGCCGGATCATGCCGGTACAAGTATAATTTAATATGAATGGAATGAAAAAGGCGAGTTTGTTTTTAACGGGTGTATGTCTATCGGGGCTGAGTATTTTTGCCCAACGAGCAGAGATTGACGCGGCGGAGCACGCCCTCGGTGAAAGAGATTGGAAAGCCGCCCAGACGTATATCGACCGGGCTGGAGACTTGCTGATGCAGAATCGCAACCGGTTGAAAGATGATGTAGTAGCTGCGTATTATTACACCAAGGGAAATGTGTATAGGGGGATTGCCAAGGGGGCACCGGCTCTCAGCGCCGGTGAGAATCCGATGATCATTGCAGCAAAAGCCTATATTCGATTGCGGGATTTTGAATCCGGGAAATCGTATCAGGCCAAGAATTCGACGACCGGTGACTGGGCGTACTTCGATTCGGAGGGCGATATGAAAAGTGCTGTGGCGAGCGGGAATTACAAGAAGACGCGTGTGCGCGACCGCCGTGCAAAGTACAGTCTCCAACTCGGCACAGCCTTGCAGCCGGTGATCAGCAGTTTGGACAAAGCGGCAAGGGGTGCTTACGAGGCGAAGAAATTTCGGGAGTCCAGCGGGGATTACGTCGCTTTGTATTATCTGAACGCTGCGGCAACTAAGCAGAAACGGCCTGTGTATTTGTACCATGCAGCTACCGCTGCTGCGCAGGGAAAAGACTTTGAAAAGGCTGCAGCGTACTATCAGACTGTGTTGCGCATGGGTTACACCGGTATGGATAAGCGCTATACCTTGATGAACAAAGAAACCGGTAAGCGCGAGCCGGTTTTAAGTGAAAAGGTGGGTAAGTTAATGGAAAAGACGGGTAAGTATTCCGATTTGCAGGTGGAGCAATCGCCTAATAAGCAACCTGAAATATATCGGTTTGCCGCCTATTCCTGCGAGCAATTGGGCGATACGGCTCAAGCGCTTGCACTGTTGAAAAAAGGTGTATCCGCATTTCCCCAGGATGAAAACCTGACGAGCGACCTGGGCGCTCTATACATGCGGCAAGGGGATATTGATTCGTATATCGAAATTTTGCAGAATCAGATTGCCCGCGATCCAAACAATGCGCAGTTGCATTACAATATGGGCGTTGTAGCGTATCGAAAAGCCGATTATAAGGAAGCTGAAAAACATTATAGAAAAGCTATTGCATTAAAACCGGATGGGGGAGATGCCTATTTCAATCTGGCAGTTGTCAAACTAGCCCCCGAGAGGGAGATCATCGCCGAGATGAATCGGTTGGGAAACTCCAAGGCTGATAACGCCCGCTATAAGGTGCTCCAAAAACAGCGTTCAGCCCTTTATAAAAGTGTTATACCCCTATTGAAACAGGCTCGAAAGTACAGCCCCAGAAACCGGGTTGTGCTGCAAACCTTAAAAAAGATTTATGCCGATCAGAGCATGCACGCCCAATACGAAGAGATTCAGGCTGATCTGAAAGCCTTAGACAGCGGTCGATAGCATTTCTCTTCGCAGGGTGGCGAGCGGTTTATCCGAATAAGGCTTGTGATGGGGATGGGTTTCAGTGGTCAGGTCCCAATCCCAAGGCTTTTCTGAGGCGGTTTGAAAATGGAGGCTTAGGCTTTGTTCGCGTGCTGGGTTTCAGTGACCAAACTCCAATCACCGTCGTCAATCTCCTCAATTTTTCCGCCTCAGCTCAAGTTCTCCAAAACCAGGGCAGAAGCGCCGCCGCCACCGTTGCAAATGCCAGCGGCCCCATACCGCGCGCCTCTCTGCCTCAATGCGCTTAGCAAACCCATCACAATCCGCGCGCCTGACATGCCGAGCGGATGTCCCAGTGAGACCGCACCGCCGTTGACATTGACCTTTTCCAGCCTTAGATCGAGGAGTTGGGCCAGCGCGAGCACGACCACTGAAAAGGCTTCGTTTAGTTCGTAGTATTCGATATCCGATTTTTTTAGACCGGCTTTTTTAATGGCGGTGCGAACCGCTTGGGCCGGTGCCGTGGTAAACCATATGGGCGCTTGGGCGGCGTCCGCGTAGGAGGCGATTTTGGCCAAGGGCTTTAGGCCTAGGTCCCTGGCTTTCTTTGCGCTCGCGATGATGAGCGCCGCTGCGCCGTCGTTTAAAGTGCTGGCATTGGCAGCCGTTACCGTTCCCCCTTTTTTAAATGCTGGGCGCAATTGCGATACCTTATCGATCTGAACGTTTTTATATTCTTCATCCGCTTTGAGCACAAGGGGCTCCCCTTTGCGTTGGGGAACGCGGACCGGCATGACTTCATCGGCAAACCGACCCGCTTTCCAAGCCGCCTCGGCCCGCTTATACGACTCGATGGCAAACCCATCTTGGTCCGCACGGCTAAACCCGTGCTTCTCAGCGCAAATCTCTGCGCACAAGCCCATGTGAATGGAGCCGTACACATCTGTGAGTCCGTCCTTCAACAGTCCGTCGACCATTTCGAAATCCCCCAACTTCCGCCCACTGCGCCCCTTATCGAAGTAGTGCGGCACTCGGGACATGTTCTCCATACCGCCGGCAACTGCGATTTCCACATCGCCACACCGAATCGCTTGTGCCGCAAACGCGATGGCTTTCATGCCCGAAGCGCATACCTTATTTACCGTCGTGCAGGGTGTGCGTTCGTGGATTCCCGCTCCCAGGGCAGCCTGGCGAGCCGGCGCCTGACCCAAATGGGCTTGCAAGGCGTTTCCCATGAAGACCTCGTCGAGGGTGGCCGGGTCCAAATTTATTTTTTGCAGGGCATTTTCAATGGCTAGGCTGCCCAATTCGGTAGCCGAAAGGGGTGCGAGGCTTCCCATAAAACCTCCGATCGGCGTACGTGCGGCAGCTGCGATCACGACCTCTCTATCACGCATGATCCACGGCGTTGGTGTCGCTCCAAAGGTATTGGTTTTTTAATACATTTGCCTTTTAACCCGCTATGAAGGGCCTGCTGATTTGGTACTATAAAAACAATGGTCTCATCTACAAAATTTTTCTGTTTCTCTTCGCAGCGATCTGTATCGCATACGGCTTTCCCAAAAGGGGTCTTTTCAAATACGAGTTTCAAAAGGGGAAACCCTGGTTGTATGAAGACTTGATAGCCCCCTTTGATTTTCCGCTGCTAAAAACGCCTGAAGAACTCAAAGCGGAACGCACAAAGCTGATTCAAAACAAGCGCTATTACTTGGATTACAGGCCGGCAATTGGCGCTCGGAAAACAGCCGATATGCGGAGAGAGATGGCTGTGTGGAACAGCGATACGGCTCATACAGCTGTCGATCAGCTGCTTCTCGACAAGGGGAGACAACTCCTCACCGATATCTATAGCCAGGGCATTATACACCAGACCCCGCTGTTGGCCGGTTTGGATAGCGCCCAGACGGTTTACCTGATCGGTGAAGGTAAGGTGGCCGCTCCGGTTCCGTTGTCCCGGTTTTACACCTTGCGAGAAGCCGCGGCGTACATAAGTGAGGCGTTGAGGTCGATGCCGGCTCATTCGGAGTCAGCTCCCTTTCGGGCTTTTCTGATCGATCAACTCGAGCCCGACGTCTTCTTCGATGAAGACCTTACCCAAAAGGATTTGGACGAGCGACTAAACCGCATCGCGACCACCCGGGGTGCCGTACAAAAAGGTGCTCGAATCATTTCCAAAGGGGAAATCGTACAAGCCGATACCTATAAAAAACTAATCGCTTTAAAGCGCGAATTTGAGCGTCAGCTGTACAGCGAGAGCGATTATCGGGAGATCGCCGCCGGCTATCTCATCCTCGTCGGAATCGCGCTCTTCATGCTGTTGTTGTATATGTACTATTATGAGCGAGACATTTACGACCACAACTCCCAAGTCACCTTTGTCGTTTTCAATGTCGCCTTGATGGTCTCGCTCGCCATAGCGGTTAAGCCACTCAGGGGTGATTTCATCTACCTCATTCCCTTTTGTATGCTCCCCATCGTCATACGCGCTTTCTTCGACTCTCGAATGGCGCTGTTCGCCCATTTGGTAGCTGTACTGATCGCCAGTTTTGTAGCGGCCAGCCGTTTTGAATTCATCTACCTCCAACTCACCGCTGGGGTGTTTACCACATTGACGACCAAGCGCATTTTTAAGCGGGGTGATTTGTTTTTTGCCGCATTGCGAATCGTTTTGGTCTATGCGCTTGCCTATTTTGGCTTGGCGCTGTTGCAGGCGCACCGCTTTCGGCAAGTGGATTATTTCAACCTCGCCTTTTTTGCTGGAAATGGGCTTTTGATCTTGTTGTCGCAGCCGCTCATTTATCTCTATGAAAAGGTTTTTGGATTGGTGTCCAATATTTCTCTCCTCGAGCTCTCAGACTCCAATTCACCGCTTTTACGACAGTTGAATCAAAAGGCACCGGGTACCCTGCAACACGCACTTCAGGTGGCCAACCTGGCGGAACAAGCGGCTATGGAAGTGGGGGCGAACCCGCTTTTGGTTCGTATTGGCGCCCTGTATCACGATATTGGAAAGATGCACAACCCGACTTACTTCGTCGAAAACCAGAGTGCCATAGCCAATCCGCATGAAAGCCTATCGCCCAAAGAGAGCGCAGCCATCATCATACAGCACGTGATAGACGGTATTGAACTGGCCAAGAAAAACAACATCCCAGATCGCGTTATCGATTTTATCCGCACCCACCACGGTACGAGTCTGGTGTACTACTTCTTTGAAAAATATAAGGAGCGAAATCCCGATGTCGAAATCGATGAAAGCGGTTTCCGTTACCCGGGGCCCATCCCATTTTCAAAAGAGACTACCATCGTCATGATGGCCGACTCGATCGAAGCCGCTTCGCGTTCACTCAAACGAGCCGATGCCTTGCAGATCAGCGATCTCGTGGATAGAGTGGTGGATAGACAACTCTCAGGCGGACAGTTTCTCAACGCCGAAATCACCATGAAGGAAATACAGACCGTAAAAAAACTATTGAAGAAAAACCTCATGAGTATCTATCACCTGCGGATGGCATACTCGGAGCAGAATCTCGATAAAAAAAGTTTGTGAGATTGTAAGCCCTGCTTTACATTTGCAACCCTTTTGGGGTCGGTGCCATCCACGAGCTGGGAGAGGTGGCAGAGTGGTAATGCAGCAGATTGCTAATCTGTGATCGCGATAGCGATCCCGGGGTTCGAATCCCCGTCTCTCCGCTACCTGAGCTGTGGCAGTCCAACCCAGTTTCTCACCTTTTTTGATCTCATACGACTGGCTTGATTCGATCGATTTTGGGCTCGTTTTACAGCTTCTTCCACCTATGATCCCGATGGAAACGGACCGTGGTATCGTTATAGACGGCGTTGTATTCAAAGATAAGTGCAATGTTCGTCAAAAGCGCTTCTCGATCCGAGCCGCAACGGGTCAGGGCTTGACCTGCTCCAAGCCTTTATTTGGGCTGGCTTTGGTGTGAACTGCTGTTTGATTCTGTCGGTGGGTTGTTTGATCGGGTTGTCTCCTGTGGGGGTGCATTTGTCCTTTCACGATGGGTGTGGTTGGATTTTGGGTTTCTCGTTTTTTCTCTCGCCCCCATTTGGGCTTTTTGCATTTGTTTTTTTGCGGTTGGCGTATGCGGGTTTTGTGGCTTGTAGGCTGTCGTTCCGCCGCGTTTGCACGGGGGTATGAGGCGCTATCTCCCGCCGGATCCTTGTATTCTTCTTTCCTGTGGTTGATATAAGCGGTTTGGGGTGCGTTGTTTTGATTGGGTTGTCTCTTATCGGTTTTTTGCATTTGTTTTTCTGCCATTTGGTGTGAATGGGCTTTGGATTGCATGGGTTGCTCGGTTTGTTCGGTGGGCTGTTGCCTGATTGGTGTATGAGCCTGTCGGCGGGTTGGGTTGTTTGATCGGGTTGTCTCCTGTCGGGATTTTGCATTTGTTTTCTACGATTGGCGATGCGGATTTTGGGTTGGATTGACTGGGGCGGCTTGTTCAGTGGCTTGGTTTGTTGTTGTGGTTGATTGGGTTGACGTGACTGTTTCGTTGATTTGATTGGGCTGCTTGGATTCGGTTTGGTTGCTTTGATGCTGGGTTGTGGCGCCCTTGTGTCGGCTGGGCCATCTCCTGTCGGATCTTTGCATTTGTCTTTCTATGGTTTGGGGTGGTTGGATTGGTTTTTGCCCATGTGGAAGTGAAAGGGAGGGTCGTTTTGTACACCTGAAAAATTGTCTTTAATTTTGCGCCGTGTGTAAGGGATACAAATCGGCTTTTCTGGCACTTGTCTTGTCGCTTTCCGCCTGCGCATCGGACTTCGATAAAGCGATGAATCGTACGGATAAGGCGCTGCGTTACCGGGTGGGCGCCGAATATTACGAAAAGGGCAAATACGATAAGGCGGTCGAGTTGCTGGAGTCCGTTCAAAAGTTGTATGCGGGTAGCCCTCAGTTGGAGCGCATCGATTACCTCATCGCGGATTCTCGTTTTCGAAATCGCGATTACGCCTTGGCAGCCTATGGTTTCAAGCGTTTTTACAAATCCTTTCCGAGGAGTGTAAAGGCGGAAAAGGCTACTTACCTCGCCGCCGTATGCGATGATGAGCAGTCTCCTTACTTCGAGCTGGATCAAACGCCTACGAAAAAGGCGATTGAAGCTTACCAGTACTTTATCGATACCTATCCGAATAGCGATTCAGCCGCAGTTGCCGATCGGCGGATCGGTGCTTTGAGAGAGAAGTTAGAGCGCAAACGCTTCGCGATTGCCGACTTGTATTTTAAAATGATGAATTATCGGGCGGCCGAGGTTGCCATTGAGAATTTTTTAGATGATTACCCGGATACCGTCTTTCGGCAAGAGGCGATGGAAAAGCTATTCGAATCTTCCTACGAATTGGCCATGAAGAGCATTCCCAGCCTCAAAGAAGAGCGCCTAGTCGAATCGCAAACCGCTTATCGCCGTTTGATCAAGCGTTTCCCCCAAACGCCATTGCGAAGAAAAGCCGATCAAAGAAAGTTGCAAATCGATGCGGAGCTGAGCCGAGTTCGAAGGCAAAAGGCCGAATTGCGAAAGGCAAAACAAAAGGCAAAACAAGCCGATTTGAACAGAGATAAAAGGTAAACCAAAGGTTTTTTGCGATATGGATTTCAAACGTGTAAAAGCACCTGAAACGACGACGACTATCGACCGCCAAGCGCTTACGGCCAAAGTTGGCAGTATCTATGCTGCGGTCAATGTCTTGGCCAGGCGAGCCGATCAGATCAATGCGGAACTCAAAGTGGAGCTGATGCAGAAGTTGGATGAGTTTGCAACCGGCGATGAAAGTTTGGAAGAGGTCTTTGAGAATCGAGAGCAGATCGAGGTTTCCAAATATTATGAGAGCTTGCCCAAACCCACGGCCATTGCCACACAACAGCTGTTGGATGATGAGATCTACTTTCTCCTTCCCGATGAAAAGGACTGATTCGTGCTTCGAGCTAAGAATGTTTTACTCGCCGTCACCGGAAGTATCGCGGCTTATAAAGCGGCGGAATTAACGCGCTTATTCATCAAGGCAGGCGCTCGGGTAAAGGTTTGCATGACCCCCGAAGCGGCGGAATTCATCACGCCACTCACGCTCGCTACGCTATCCAAGAATCCGGTTCACACTGCTTTTACCGAGGGCGAGAAGTCCAGTCGCGTTTGGGACAGCCATGTCGATTTGGCCGCCTGGGCGGATTGCATGGTCTTTGCCCCCCTCACGGCCAATACCTTGGCAAAAATGGCTCAGGGGCAAAGCGATAATTTTCTGATCGCCACCTACCTCTCTGCCCGTTGCCCCGTTTTTGTAGCCACTGCCATGGACTTGGATATGTATGCGCATCCCACTACCCAGTCCAACTTGGAGGCCTTGGCTCGCCATGGCGAGCAAGTGATTCCATCGGGTTTTGGGGACTTGGCCAGTGGCTGGGTCGGTGTGGGAAGGATGGCAGAGCCGCAGCAAATCATCGATCGCATGGAGACCTTTATGCGTGCGTCTCAGCCTCTGTATGGCAAAAGGGTTTTGCTCACCGCAGGGCCTACCCATGAGCCCATCGATCCCGTGCGCTTCATCGGAAACCACTCTTCGGGGAAAATGGGCTTTGCCTTGGCGCGAATCGCTTTGGAGCTCGGTGCAGCGGTCACTGTGGTACTGGGGCCTGTAGCACCTCAATTCGAGGAAGAGGACTTGGTGCTGGTGCCCGTTCAGACCGCTGTGGAAATGCTAGAGGCTGTGCGAGCGCACTTCGCCCAATCCGATATTTTCATCGCCGCTGCAGCGGTTTCAGATTACCGCCCCAGGGTGGTGTCAGCGCAGAAGGTCAAAAGGGAACAACGGGCTCTTTCCCTGGAGTTGATTGAAACCCCCGATATACTAAGCGTCATGGGCGCGCAGAAGAAATCGCAGATCACAGTGGGTTTTGCCTTAGAGACGGAAGACGAAGAGAAAAATGCGCTGAAAAAACTGATCGAGAAGAAAGCCGATTGCATGGTGATCAATTCTTTGCGGGATCCGGGATCCGGTTTTTCACACGATACCAACCAGATCAAAATCCTAGCCCGAGACGGGGAGAAAATCGCGTTTGATTTGAAGTCCAAGCTCGCGGTTGCAGCGGATATTTTTAAATTTATCCTTCGAAAGTACCATGCGCTTCGTGAAGACTGAGCTCAGTATGTGTGCCCTATTCGGTGGACGGGTGTCCCTAAGGGCTCAAATTATCGATGCCGATGCATGGATGAAAACCCGATGCTGCAACAGCTCCACATAGAGAACTACGCGCGTATCGACTCGCTCTCCCTGGATTTGAAAGCGGGCATGACGGTTATAACCGGTGAGACCGGTACGGGAAAGTCCATCTTGTTGGGTGCGCTCAGCCTGCTGCTCGGCAGCCGTGCCGACCGAAGATGCGCAACCGACCGAGAGAAAAAGTCGGTTGTCGAAGGCGTGTTTGCCATAGGCGATTGCGAGCTGCAATCGCGCTTTGAATCCCTCGACCTGGATTGGGATGCCCAGGTGGTCGTCCGCAGGGAAATATGGCCTTCCGGTCGCAGTCGCGCCTTTGTCAACGACACGCCCACCACGCTGGAAGTCCTCTGCCAATTGGGTGATCAGCTGTTGGCCATTCACGCACAAGGTGAAACGCAGCGCTTAGACGATCCTGCTTTTCAAATGGAACTGCTCGACAGCCTATCTGAGAATCCACAAATACGCTTGCAGTACAAAGAGACCTATCAGGCCTATAAGGCGCTTGAAAAACGCTTGGCACAGGCGGAAGCACAGCAGGCAAAACGGGTGGAGGCCAGGGATTTCAATCGCTTTCTCCTCGCTGAATTGGATCGTGCCGAGTTGCGGCCAGGGGAAGAGTTAGAATGGGAAACCGAGCAGAAAAAGCTCGCCCACGTAGCGCAGATCAAGACGGCTTTGGAAGCGGTACGGCATCGTTTGGATGCCGAAGACTGCGGCGTGTTGCCACAACTTCAACAGGCGAGGAACGCGATTTCACAGCTAACCGATTGGGGGGATTCCTTTGCTGAAGTGGCCGGGCGGCTGGACTCCGCTTTTATCGAATTGCAGGATTTGCTCCGTGAAGCGGAAGGTCTGCAAGCGGGAACCGAGCACGATCCCCAGCGCTTGCACTGGATCGAAGATCGCTTGCAACGCCTCTTTGATTTAAAGCGGAAACACCAGGTGAATTCGGTGGCTGAATTGTGCGAAGTGCAGCGAAAAATCACCTTGGAATTGCGCGAACTCCACGCCGCTGATGCGGCGCTCGACGAGCTGAGATCGACCTGTCAAGACTTAAATCGATCGTTGAAACAAATTTCTCAAAAACTTCACTTAGAAAGGATTAAGTCAGCAAATTTAATTGAAAAATCACTGTGTGACACCTTGTCAGTCCTCGCCATGCCCGATGCGCGCTTGTCGATTGCAGTCGAGTCGACGGGTGTCTGCAATGCCGGTGGAAGCGATTCGGTGGGTTTTTATTTTTCGGCTGATCAAGACGGTGCTTTGCAACCCCTGCAAAACGTGGCTTCCGGGGGGGAGAAATCTCGTTTCATGTTGGCGGTTAAACGCCTCTTGGCGGATAAACGGCAAATGCCTACCCTGGTTTTTGATGAGATTGACAGCGGCGTTTCCGGCAGGGTGGCCGATCAGATGGGTCGGATTATGAAGGCGATGAGCCGGTCGAACCAACTCATCACCCTTACCCATTTGCCCCAGGTGGCCGCCAAAGGGGATTGGCACCTAAGGGTTTTTAAAGAGCCGAAAGGCAGCAAAACCCTTTCGGTGGTAAAGGATTTATCCGAGGCGGAAAGGGTGGAGGAATTGGCTGCCATGCTCAGTGGGCGTTCCGTATCGCAGGCGGCGCTGCGCCAAGCCGAAGAATTGTTGCAGTCGGATTGATTATATTTGTCTTAGCGAAATGGGGCGAGATCAAAAAATAGGGATGGCACGAGAGCGGAAAAATTTCAATGCCTTGCTAAAAAGTAATCGCTGGCTTCAAGATGCGCTGTTGGTGCTGGAAATTTGAATTTGACTAAATTGTAAGCTTTGGCGAGAACCTTTGGTTATGGTGTGCAGTATAAATTGGAACCATCGGCCCATGCGGATTGTTGGATTTGCAAGGCTACCACGGTAGAAAAAATATAAAACATGGCCTTACTAGCGGGAAAGCGGGGCGTTCTATTCGGTGCTTTGGACGAACACTCCATCGCATGGCAAGTAGCGGAAGCCGCCCATGCCGAAGGCGCTCGATTCGTATTGACCAATGCGCCTGCGGCTGTCCGTATGGGAGCTATTGAGGCACTGGCAGCGAAAACCGGCTGCCGGGTTGTGCCCGCTGATGCGACCGATGTGGGAGACTTGGAAAACCTGTTTGATGAAGCCTGCAACCACTTGGGGGGCAAGCTGGATTTTATCCTGCATTCCGTCGGCATGTCGGTAAACGTTCGCAAGGGAAAGCACTATACCGAATTGAATTACGATTGGCTGCAAAAGGGCTGGGATATATCGGCTGTTTCCTTTCACAAGCTCATGCGCGTGGCCTGGGATAAGGCGGCCGTGAACGATTGGGGCTCTATCGTGGCCTTAACCTATACAGCTGCACAGCGAACATTTCCCGATTATAACGATATGGCCGATCACAAGGCTTATTTGGAATCAATCGCGCGCAGTTTTGGATACCATTGGGGTCTGCGCAATAAGGTGCGCGTCAATACCGTCTCGCAGTCACCAACCCGGACGACTGCGGGCAAGGGGGTCAAGGGATTTGATGGATTTATCGACTTCGCGGAAGCCATGTCTCCGCTCGGCAATGCGAGTGCTCGGGACTGTGCCCATTACGTCTTGACCCTTTTTTCCGATTGGACGAGAAAGGTGACCATGCAAAACCTCTTTCACGATGGCGGATTCTCCAGCACAGGGGTGAGCAAAGCCGTGATGGATCGGTTTATGCGGGGTGAACGCCAGACGGACTGAAGCGCTTGGCGCCTGTGGGAACCGCCTTTGCAACCCAATGGGGTTTTTCCTTTCTTTTCCATAAGTTTGCCCAGTTTTTGGAGGGGAATTCATGGCGCAGGCTACCAAGTACATCTTTGTCACCGGTGGGGTTACCTCATCTTTGGGCAAGGGCATTGTCGCTTCATCCCTGGGTACCCTGCTGCAAGCCCGCGGGTTTTCCGTTGGGATTCAAAAGCTCGATCCCTACCTAAACGTGGACCCCGGTACCTTGAATCCCTATGAACACGGCGAGTGCTTTGTCACGGAAGACGGTGCCGAAACCGACTTAGATTTGGGGCATTATGAGCGTTTCCTCGACCGGCCTACCTCACAGGCCAACAATGTGACCAGCGGTAGAATTTATCAAACCGTCATTGAGAAAGAACGACGCGGCGATTATTTGGGTAAGACCGTTCAGGTGATTCCACAGGTCACCGACGAGATTAAACGCCGCATTAAAATGCTGGCGAGCCGTTGTGATCACGATCTGGTAATCACGGAGATCGGCGGTACGGTGGGCGATATCGAATCCTTGCCTTACATCGAGGCCGTACGCCAGATGATTTGGGCGTTGGGAAAGGAGAATGCCCTGGTCATTCACCTCACCTTGGTTCCCTATTTAACCGCTTCCGGTGAGCTGAAGACCAAGCCCACGCAACACTCCGTGCGCATGTTGATGGAAAGTGGGATTCAAGCCGATGTGTTGGTCTGCCGCTCAGCCTATCCCATCTCTGAGGAAGTGCGCGACAAGTTAGCGCTATTTTGCAATGTGAAGCGGAATGCCGTCATCGAATCGGTGGACGCCGATACGATTTATGACCTGCCCCTCTTGCTCCACGAGCAGGGAATAGATGGCGTGGCCTTGCAGCACCTCGGCTTGCCTACGAGCTGCCAGCCCGATTTGCGTGCTTGGGACGACTTTTTAAATCGGTTGAAAAACTCCAAAGGCGAAGTCTCCATAGCCTTAGTGGGTAAATATGTGGAATTGCAGGATTCCTATAAATCCATTTCAGAGGCCTTGACCCATGGTGCAGCAGCCAATTGGGTCGGCTTGCACATTCGGTGGATTCACGCTGAGGATTTGCTCGAAGAAACCGTGTCGCAGTTGCTCGATGGGGTAGGGGGCATATTGGTCGCCCCCGGCTTTGGCGCGCGTGGCTTAGAGGGCAAGATCTGGGCGAGTCGGTATGCACGTGAGCGAAACATTCCCTTCTTGGGCATTTGTTTGGGTATGCAGATGGCCGTTGTGGAATACGCCAGAAATGTATTGCAACTCGCCGACGCCCATTCCGCTGAAATGGGAACCGACTCCGAACACCGGGTGATCAGCTTGATGGAAGAGCAGAAAAACTGCACCCAATTGGGTGGCACGATGCGGCTCGGCGCTTGGAAGTGTCGGATCACCGCCGGGGATTCCATAGCTGGGAAAGTCTATGGGACTGCTTTGATCTCCGAGCGACATCGACATCGATATGAATTTAACGATGCCTATCGCAACCGGTTCGAATCGGCTGGGATGCGCGTTACCGGCGTCAATCCGGAGACGGACTTGGTCGAGATCGTGGAGCTGAGCGGACACCCCTGGTTTGTGGGTGTGCAATTTCATCCCGAATACAAGAGCACGGTTTGCAACCCGCACCCGTTGTATGTAAACTTTATCAGGGCCGTGAAAGCCCGCACCCGGTAAATCTGGGCGATTGTGAGATCATTTTTAGACCGAGTGAATGTCCTTGGCGCGATCTGTCTATGGGGTTTGATAAAAACGCAAAACGGACCTTGGGCTGTGGTGATTTGGAACGGATTTGCGTACGGATTTTTTGAATCGCATTTTAAATCGTATACTATATTTTTAAAGGATTGAGGAAAACGCGATGGATGACAAGCCGAACTATCTCTCTCTTCTCGGCATCGTACTGATGGTGCTGCTCTTTTACCTCTGGCAAAGTCAACTCAAAAGGGAAGGGGTGAACGGTCCCGCTCGGGCCCAGGCCGAAAAACCCAGTGCAGCTGCCCAAGGGCAAACTGATACCGAACTGCCCAGCGCTGCGGTTGAGCGCATGGGCCATACGGCTGAGGGGAGTGAGGCGGACGTGCCCGGTACCACGGTATTGGAAAACGATAAGTTAAAGCTGGTGATAGACAACCAAGGGGGGTGGTTCAAACAGGTGATCATCAAGGGGCACCGCCCTTATGCTGCCTACAAATCGGGAAAGGATGCACCGCTCTATATGATAAACGGTGGCAATGCCTCCTTTGGGCTTCGCTTTGTGGATGAAGCGGGACACGAGGTCAATACGAAAGAACTCTTTTTCACCCCTAGCTTGCAGAAGACGGACAGCACACAGACGCTGAGGATGCGTTTGCAATGGGCTGGCGATAAGCATCTGGATTACATTTATACCTTGCGGGATGACTATATGATGGATTTTTCCATTCGGTCGGAAGGCATGCGAAGTGAATGGCAGGAGACAGCGCCCCTGCGATTGGATTGGCGTACCCAATCCTTTAGTCGGGATAAGAGTTACGCCATGGAAAAGATGGGAAATGAGTTTTACTACACCTATGAAAACGGCCGGACCGACTATATGCGAAGTGATGAGTCGAAGGGCAAGACGGAGCGAGAAGTGGGGTGGATAGCGAGCCACCAAGGCTTTTTTACTTCTATTTTATTGCCGGATAAAAACTTTGAGACCGCTACCTTTTTCTTGCAATCCCAAAGGGGTGATTCCACTTTTGTAAAGCGTTATCGAGCGGTTGCAGCTCTACAGCGCACCGATGGGGAGCTGAGTTATCAAATGAATTGGTACTACGGCCCGGTCAAGTATGAGATACTGCGGCAATACCATCGCAAATTGGAGGCGCAAGTACAGTTTGGCTGGGGTATTTTCCGATATGTAAACATGTATTTCATCAATCCGGTGTTTCAATTCTTCCACAACCTCGGCTTGGGCTTTGGCTTGATCATCTTTTTGATGACGATCGTGATGAAAATCGTCCTCTCGCCCGTTACCTATAGGCAGTATTTACAGAGCGCCAAGATGCGCATCATCCGGCCTGAGATTCAAGCGATCCATGAGAAGCACAGCGATAATCCGCATAAGAGACAGATGGAAAGCATGCGGGTACAGAACGAAGCCGGTGCGGGCATGTTGAGCGGCTGTTTGCCAGCGCTCTTTCAAATGCCCATCCTCTATGCGATGTTTCGATTCTATCCCGCGCTGATCGACCTGCGCCAGCAGCGTTTCTTATGGGCAGACGATTTGACAGCTTATGACTCGGTCTTAGAATTGCCCTTTCACATTCCGATCTATGGCGACCACGTCAGTCTATTCACCTTTTTAATGGCGATTTCCCTATTCTTTTATACGCGCTTAAACGGTATGGGCACCGCGCAGCAGCCCATGCAGAAGGGCATGCCCAATATGCGGTTTATGATGTACCTCACGCCGGTTTTCATGTTGTTGTTCTTCAACCATTACGCTTCGGGCCTGACCTATTACTACTTTGTGGCCAACTTGACCACCATCCTTTTAATTTTGCTGATCAAGCGCTTTATTTTGGACGATGAAAAGATCCATGCCAAGATTCAAGCGAGCAAGGCCAAGCCCAAAAAGAAGGGTTCCTTTTCTGAGAAGATGGAAGCGGTGATGCGCCAGGCACAGGAACAGCAAGCGCGCAACAGGCGTCAGAAAATTCGCTGAGCGGATGATCCAATTCGACACCGTATCGAATTTCTGAGACGGTGGTCCGTGGCCTTTTTGCCCGACTGCTCTATCTCACCGAGGCTTGAGATTAAAAAACTCTTTTCCCCTTTGTTCTCTTCCAACCGTGGGGGTGCTGAAAAACAGTGTATGCAGAGACTGCAGCGCTGGCTTTTTGGAGATGGGCGGCTCGTGATGAGATCGCTACAAAACCGGCTGTGTGGAAGCCTGTCTCTCTTCTCGAATGCGCTGGTCTCAGGTTTAATTTGGCGGAGAGAGAGGGATTCGAACCCCCGGAGGTTGCCCTCAACGGTTTTCAAGACCGCCGCATTCGACCGCTCTGCCATCTCTCCGCTGCGGCTGCAAATATAGCGTTTTTAGCCCTGTCCATCACCTGTGTTGAGGCCTTGTACGCCGGCTTCGACTAAGCGTGGAATTCCACGCCGTTTTTCTGGGGTTTTACGCCGTTGCGCGCGCTTTTTTGCGAAACCGAATCTTTCCCCGCTGCAACAGGTAGAGCATGACCGGTACGATGACCAGCGTGAGGAATGTGGCAAAGGACAGTCCAAATATTACCGTCCAGGCCAAGGGGCCCCAGAAGACGACATTGTCCCCACCGATGTAAGTGTGTGGATTGTAATCGCTGAAGAGCGAGAAGAAGTCTATGTTTAAGCCCGTAGCCAGGGGGATCAAACCCAAGATGGCCGTAATCGCGGTGAGCAGTACTGGGCGTAAGCGCGATCGACCCCCCTCTACGATGGCTTCAAAGTAATCCCGCTTTTCCAATAGCGCTGATTCGTCGAGCCCGCGCTCTGCTTTTTTGCGGTCGATGAGCAGCTGGATATAGCCGACCAAGACGATGGCGTTGTTTACCACGACCCCCGCCAATGCGATGATTCCCATCATGGCCATGATGATGATAAAGTCCATGTGAAATATCACCAGTCCGAGGAGCACACCGATAAAGCTCATTAAGACGGCCGTCATGATGATAAGCGGTTTGGAAATCGAGTTGAATTGTGCGACCAAGATCAAGACAATGCCGCCTACGGCCATGAGTAGGGCTTTGATCAAGAAGTTTAAATTTTTTGATTGTTCTTCCTGTTCGCCTGTAAATTTATAGCTCATGCCTTTGGGTAGGGGAAAACCCTTCAACTCACGCTTCAGCCGCGCTACGATTTCATTGGCGTTGTAGCCTTGTAAAACGTTGGAATAAAGGGTGATGACGCGTTTTAAGTTTTTGCGCTTGATCGCGCTAAACGAAGAAGTGGACACTTTTTTACACACAGTTGATATGGGTACTTGCTTCAATTGGCCATCGGTGATATCCCGGTATGTCACCGGTTGGTTAAAAAGCGCATTTTCATCGTAGCGGTAGTCTTTGTCGAACCGCACGTTGATATCGTAATCGTCTTTTGGGTCTTTGTAGGTGGATATTTTTTCACCGTACAGGGATCGGCGCAGGGTTAAGCCGATGTTGCTCGTACTCAAGCCCAGCGCGCCGGCTTTTTTGCGATCTACCCGTATGCGAATGCCGGGCTTAGAACGGTTTACGTCTATTTTTAAGGCTTCGATACCGTCTATCTTTTTATCGTTGATAAAGTCGCGAATTTTTTCCACTTCGTCGAGCATAACCGGATAGTCATCGCCTGAGATTTCCAGGTTGATCGGATAACCGATGGGGGGGCCTACCCAATCTTTTTCCACGCTCATAGAGACGCCTGGATAGCCTTGCACAGCCTTTCGGATCCTTGCTAGCAGTTCTCGGCTGCTCATCCCGCGTCGGTACTTGTATTCGCGCAACGAAAGGGTGATCTTGGCTTTGTTCGGCATTTCGGATTGATTTCCGCTATCCGTTTGCGGGTTGCCCGCGCCTTCGCCTACTTGCGCCACCCCTGACTCCACCATATAGTTGTAGCCGTCTGGGTCTTCGTATTTTTTGATGATATCATAGATGCGCTTTTCAATCGTCTCGGTAAAAGCGTTGGTCTTTTCGATGTCTGTGCCTTCGGGAAATTCGATATACGCCATGATCTGGTTGGGCAGGGTATCTGGAAAGAAATCCACTTTGGGCTGGGCTATACCCACTAAGAAGAAGGACAGCAAGAGCAGCAGTACGGTTCCGAAGAAAAAGTAATATGCGCGCTTGCCGCTGAGGGCAAAGCGCAAAAGTCGTTGATAAGCGTTTTCCAATCGAGCCAGGAACACATGCTGAAAGTACCGTTCCGCTCGGCTGAGGGCGTATTTGTAAATCCACATCAGCAGGGCAAAGAACAAGATCAGGTTTCCCAGACCCCTTAAGAAACCGATGTTTTGAGCCCATCCAACGAGTAAAAACGAGGCGCCTACCAGTGCTGAGATAAGGCTTATGCGCACGAGCGCTTTCTGGCGCATGGTTCTTTCTTTCAATTGCATGAGGTGACTCGTGAGCGTGGCATTGATGACCAAGGCGACGAAGAGCGATGAAAAGAGCACGATGGAGAGGCTCGTGGGGAAGTAAATCATGAACTTTCCCAAGGTACCCGGCCAAAGTCCCAGTGGAAAGAAGGCTGCCAAGGTGGTCGCCGTAGAGGCGATAACAGGCCAGGCGAGTTCACCTATGCCCTGGATGGCGGCTTCTTTGCATGACAGGCCCTTTTCATTCATCAGGCTGTGAACGTGTTCAACCACCACGATACCGTTATCGACCAACATGCCCAATCCCATCACCAGCCCAAATAACACTATGGTGTTGAGTGTAATGCCCATGCTGTGCAAGATCAGATAGGACATCAGCATGGAGATTGGAATGGCAATGCCGACGAAGATGGCATTGCGCAGGCTGAGGAAAAACATCAGCACGCTTACCACGAGAATCACACCCAAAATGATGTTGTTGACCAGATCGGCTACTTGGTCTTTAGTCATTTGGGATAGGTCGTTGGTTATGCTGATGTGCAGCGTTTTGGGTAGGTATGTTCGCTGTGCGTCTGCCACGATTGTGCGAATGCCATTTGTCGCTTCAATCGTGTTTTTGCCGGAGCGCTTTTTCACGTCTAGCATCACGACGGGTTTTCCAAATGCGCGTGCATAGGAGGTGGCGTCTTTTCCCACAAATGAAATCCGGGCGATATCCCCGAGGTAAACGACTCCGCCTTGCCTTTTGACCACGATGCTTTCCAGTTGTTTTGGGTCGGATATCTCACCGACGATTCGGATGTTTTTGCGGATGTCGTTTGCGATGAAATCCCCACCGGAAATGGTTCTGTTTTCCAGCCGGATGCTGTTGACAATGTCGTCAAAACTCACTTTGGCAGCCGCCATCTCGTAGGGGTCTACAGCGATTTTGACCTCTTTATCCGGTGCGCCTCGTATGGCTACCTCTTTGATTTCAGGCAGGCGTTCGATTTCGTCTTTCAGCTGTTCGCCGTATCCCTTGAGCTGTTGAATGCTGAAATTCCCCTCCAGGTTGATGTTGAGGATGGGGATTTCTTCCGAAATGTTGAGGTCGAATACCCTGGGTTCCACCTTTCCACCGTTATCCATCACCGGCCATTCGGCTTTGGCTTTGGCCAGGTCAACCTTGTCCTTTACCTTGGCCTTGGCTTCTTCCACAGCTATGCCTTCATCGAATTCGACGATGATGATGGAGTAGTCCTGCAAGGTGGTAGAGGTGATTTTGTTTACCCCGTTGATTTGTTTGAACTCTTTTTCAAGTGGCTCTGTGATAAACTTTTCCACATCTTCGGCTGCATTCCCAGGGTTTGCGGTACTCACGTAAATCTTCGTCTCGATGATTTCGGGAAAAGCTTCGCGCGGCATGGCGTAATAAGAGAACAGACCACCCAGCAAAATAATCGCGATAATCACGTAAACTGTCACGCGGTTGTTAATCGCCCAGGTGGAGATGGGAAACCGTTTATCTGTTTTTTTATCGCTCATGGCCTTTTGCATTCTCAATCGATACCTCGTCTCCGTCACTTACGTCGGCCGCCCCTGCTGCTATCAGGATTTCACCCGGTGATAGCCCACTGCGCACCTCGGTTAGGGAACCCGTGGTCAGTCCGGTGGTGATAATCCTTTGCTCGGCTCGACCCACATTTCCCTCACGCTTTGTAATGGTGTAAACTATTTCTTGCCCTTTTGCATTTTTGCGGATGACGTTTTGTGGAATCACCAGTGCTTCGGGGTTTTTGTAATCGGTGATCTCCAATTTGGCGATGAGGTTGGGTTTTACGAGACCGTCTCGGTTTGGGATGTCCACCTGAATGCTAAAAGAGCGGTTGTTGGGGTTGACGAAGTTGCTCACCTGACGGATTGTACCGTCATAGGTTTTTCCAATGCTCGGTAAATGCACGTTGACGCGATCGCCTAGGGTGATATTTTCTATGTAATTTTCAGGGATTTCCGCTTGTACGTACATGTTTTTCAAATTTACGATACGCATGATTCTCGAACCTGGGGCCACTACTTCTCCACGATTGGACAACACTTGTTCAATCGTACCGTTGAAAGGGGCGTGGATCTGCGTTTTTGCCAGTTGGGCTTGCAGCTGCTGAACGCTTTGTCGGGCGGTTTCCGCTTGGGTTTTGGCTTGCAAGTATTGCATTTCGGAACCTATTTCTTGATCCCACAGCCGCTTTTGTCGCTCGAAAGTGGTCTCTGCCAACCGCGCTTGCGCCTGGGTTTGTAAAAGCCTTTGAGCCAGGCCGCCGTCGCCAATGCACGCCAAGAGTTCCCCCTTTTTTACCGTGTCGCCCTCTCTCACATACACCCGATTTAAGATGCCGCTGTATTCTGAAAAGAGGATCAAGTTCTGCTTGGTTTCTACGTTCCCCTGAATGGCTGTAAAATGCTCGAAAGCGGTATCTCTTACCCGGACGGTGGTAACCGGGATTTGGATCGACTTGGGATTCAATCGAGATAGGGCCTGATCCAATTGCTCAAGCTCGAGCTCTAGTGCGTCGTATTGTTTTAATATGGAATTCTTTTTTGCCTTGATCAAGTCGACTTTACCCGTGGCGATAACCGATTGGGTGGTCTTATCGGCTGTTTCTTTCCCACAGGAAAAAGCCAGTAGGATGGGCAGCAGGTAGCATAACTCTTTCATGGTCTCATGGTTTAATGGGTACGTCTAATGCGCTTCCTAGTTTGGCCCTCGCATTGATCACCTCCAATAGGGATTGTAAATATTTTCGCTGGGCTTGATACAATTGTCGTTGGGCGCTGTTTAGCTCTTGACTGGTACTGATGCCTTCAAAGAACTTGGTTCGTTCTTTTTTCTCTACGTGCTCGGCTAGGCTCAGATTTTGCTTCGTGGTCTGATACTGATCTAAGGCAAATCGGTAATTGCTCTTGGCGCTTTGCAGGTTTAATAATATGTGCTGTTCGGTTTGTGCCAAATGGTTTTCGGCGATTTTCAGATCGACTTTAGCCGCTTGAATGCGGGCCTTTCTCCCCAAACTGCTAAAGATCGGTATGTGTAAATCCACGCCGAGCAGTGCCGACCCAAACCACTTCTGCCTGTTTTCGAAAAATGAGAATGAATCGGAATAAGCGTTTTGACCATAACTCAAAAAGGCGGACAGGCTCGGTAGCGATTGGCTCTTCTCGTGCTTCAGCTGTAGCGTCCGGGCTGCTTTGTCGTTTTCAGCGATGCGGTGGTCGATGTGGCGCGATATCGAGAAGGGTTCTTGTAATATGTTGTCATTCATGGATTCAGCGGCCAGTTGCTCCATTTTTTGGCTGAGGTGAACGGGCGACTCGATATCGCGCCCCAAGGTCATATTGAAGCGTTCATAAGCGATTTTTTCCTGGCGCCTGGCGCTGCGCAGCTGGTTTTCCATGCTGTGTAGATTGATCGCCAGCTGTTCGGCATTTTCAATTTCCATCAAGCCGTTTTTTACGGCGGCATCGGCTTCGCGGAAACTCTGCTGCAAGACGCTTAGGTTCTCTTTGAGGATTTGAATCATCTCTTCGGCCAGCAGCGCATTTCCGTACGCATTGACCACCGATTCGCGAATGCGCTGCTCGGTTTTTTCCCTTGTATTTTTTGAGATGAGCAAATAGGTTTTGGCCGATTGTAAGCCGATTAGATAGGAACTGTTGAATAAGAGTTGGGAAAGCGTTGCCGAGGCGCTCAGGTTTTGTGCTGTGGTAAAGGGCAACATCTCGTAATCCCCTTTTTTGCCACCAGGAAAAAATTCTGCCGGTGTGGGTTGTAGGGGTTTTTTTAAAAAATTTTTATAGTCGAGCTCTGCACCGATTTGTGGCAGTCCGATACTCGTGGACTCCCATTTTTTTTTCCTTGCCTTTTGAATTTCACATGTCGCATCTCGGATGGCATAACTGTGCGCTAAGGCGTATTGTAAAGCCGCTTTCAGGCTGAAGCTCACTGGGATGGTATCACCGCGATGTTGTGCGAAGAGAAGACCATGGGTAATGAGACAAAAACAAATGAATAACTGTTTTTTCATCTATGGTGATTTGATTTTTAAAGCGCGGGTTTGGTATTTGCCTTTGACCGTGGTGAATGCTGTGCAGCTGGTGTGCCAAGGGTCCGCTCACCCGTCCCCAGTAAATTTTGCGATACATGCGGCAGGTGGTAGACCGCCTTTGTAGCGATGCGGTAGGTGAATGAGGTGGTGCTCAAAATTTTTTCTTCCATGGGCTTTGCTCAGGTGCAAATGTATGTATAACTCATATATCAAGCGTACGGGGAAAAGAAGGCCTTTGGTTTTTGCACTGTTAGTAATCACGATGTTCGCATGGTTTGCCCGATAAATACATCCGGGTTTATCGCGTAACGAATTTTACGACTCTCTGCTATCCTCGCATAGGGGTTTTCGCCAAAGCGCTTGTTTCACCGTTCTTATTCCATTACTCGGCTTCTTCAGCGATATACCTCGCCATCATACCTTTTCGGTTCTTCTTAACGGATTTTTTAAATTTTGGACGTCTTACCTTTCCAAAATCAGGCGATTCCTCTTTCAACCCTTACGTTAAAAAAACATTAACTACATCTGCCAGACCCTTAAAATCGAAAATATGAGAAAGACGTTGTTTTTTCTGATCGCAGTCGTTCTCAGCCTTACCACCGGTTGCAATGAAGATCGAGGAATCGTATCTCAATCGGATACCGGGATAAAACCGGCCGGCTCAATCCCGGAAGCGATAAAATAGCCGATGCCATCACCTATCATCAATACCATTTTTAGGGGCGATAGCCCAAATACCGAAGAGGCCGGGCAGTCAAGCGGTCTGGAAGGGAGGAAAATCTCCAAAGGGGATAGAGCCGATATCATCGATATAAAGGATCGTAAAAAAGAGCACATCTTAAAATGGGTCTGCTTTAAACCCCGTGGTTACGCCTTGATCAGCGCGCTTTGAAAGGCATCCCGAATCCGGCGGTCTCGTTCTATTCGGAAGGAAAGTTCGATCGAAACCATCCCAACTCCGGGATGGAATATTTTTTATTGTTCAACCCTTCATTGTTTTTTACAATACATTTTAAGTCTGATGCGTATTCGTTTCTCGTTTGGTCGCTTGAAAAGGAGAACTCGTTTTGGCGCTCGCCTGTAGGTCAGTAAAAAGCATTTTTTATCGTCTGACGGTTTAAAGAAGCGGACTTGTCCTTTTGTTTCTGCACTGTGTTTCAGTTGCAAAATGCCGACTGCGGCCTATAATTTGCACGGGCCTGAATCGCCGGCTCTTATTTTTTTGCTCTTATCCCTGTGGTCAGCTGCGCTGGCCCCGCTACGCAGGTTTGGTAAGAGATGGGCATCTAAGGGGTCAACCCCTTGATTCTTTATTGTATGTTCTTCTCAATTGGGTAGGGCCTGAAAGGCTGGTGTTGTTTTCTCGTCTTTGTCCTTTTGTGCGCGTTTGGAGGCTTGGGTCTTGTTTTCTCGCTGCTGTTTGGCCTTTATAAAACGGCTTGTTTTGCGTTGGGGAGTTCCCGCGTTTTTTGCTTTGTTTCGCCGGTGTTTTGACGAACTGTTTTGTCGGTTGCCTTGCCGGGTTATTGGGTTGTTGTGTTGCGGTGGGCTGACTGGTTTGAGCTGGCTTGGATTGAGCAGCTGGGTTTGGTTTAGATTGGTTTACACAAGGTGTTTAAAAGGCGTTTTTGACAGGGGAAATGAAGGCGGCTCGGTGGTGGCTATGGGTGGGTTGATTTGTTCAGTGGGCAGTGTATGGGTCTATCGGTTGAATTGGGTGGCTTGGATTGGGTTGTTGGGTTTTGTTGTCGATTGTGTTTGTGGGGCTGGCGAATTGTTAGCTCGGTTGGTTGCCTGACTTTGGTTTGATTGCTCAGGTGCTGGTTTGTCTTCTTGGTTTTTCTTTTGTGTTGGCTTGATTTCCACCCTTTGGTTTTGTTCTCTTGGGCTTGTTTAAGGGTTTGGGGCTGTTCTTCCGTTTCTGTTTGTCAGTTTAAAAGGGTTTTTGTCCTCAACCTCTTGAAAAGGGAGGCTTGCCTTTTTGGCTTTGTCGTTTGGGGCGTTTGGTTGGTTGAATTGGGGTGCGGTGTCGTTGTATTGGCTCGGTTGGGTTGGCACAAAGTGTTTGAAAGGTGTTTTTGCCATTGGGAAAAGGCGGGCCCGTCGGCGGCTTCGGGTCGGGACTTTTTTATGCTAAGCGGTTTTGAGTCAGCGGCGCTTTCGTATTGATAAAGGTTTGCATTTCACTGGCTTGCTGGGTTTGGGTTGGTTGAGTTGGGTTAGTCGAATTGCTCTATTGGTTTAGTGGGTTGGTCGGGTGGTGGTTGGTTGACTGGCTTGACTTGGTTGGCTTGGGTTGAGTGGGTTTGTCGGGTTGGATTGTTTGAGTTGATTGACTCGTTGGGCGTAGTGGGTGCGGTTCGATTGGATTACGTCGGTGCGGTTGGCTTGGATGGGTTACAGTGGACTGCGCTCGGTTGGTTTGTTGTGGTTCGTTTGGGTTTGTTTCGGCGTGTTGCGTCGATGTGTTCGTTGGGGTTGGGTGATGGTCTTGTGATGCGGCGGTTGGATTGGGTTGTGATGCAGGGCGTTGCGTTTGTTTCGTTTGTTTTTTTACCATCCTTGAAAGAAATAAACTACTGCTGTTTTGTATGCTTGTGCTGAGTTGCTTAGCCCCTACTGGGTTGTTGCGTTGCGGTGGATTGGCTGGCTTGGATTGTCGTAGTGGGTCGGTTTGGGCTAGCCGGCTTGGATGCGCTGATCGATTGCTTCAGTAGCTTGGTATGGCTGGTTTGTCAGTGTGATTCATCGGGTTGGACTGGGTTGATTTGGATTGGCTCGGTGGATTGGTTTAGTGGATTGGGTTGCTTCGCACGGGTTGGATGGGTTGTGGTGGTGTCTTTGTGTTGATCGATTGTATTCTTCCTCTTCGATTCCTTTGGTATGGGTTTTTTCTGTGGTCGATATAGGTGGATTTTAGACTTCTCGTTTTTTGTCCCTTCTCCTGCAGTTGGTTTTTTTGCGTTTGGCTTTCCGCTGATTGGCTTGGGTGGTTTTGGGCTGGATGGGCTTGTTTGATGCGTTGTTGCGTTGCTGCATGGCGGTGAGTCGTCGCATTGATTGTGTCGGATTGTTTGATAGGCTTTGAAAGAAGTATGACCCTTGCTGTTTCGGGTGCTTGGTCTCTCTTGGTTTTGTCGGGTGGGCTGGATTGGCTCGTCGGGCGTAGGGGGGTCGTTTGGATTGGGTTAGGTGTGTGCGATTGGGTTGGATGGTTTGCGGTTGGTCGGCTCGTTTTCTCGGTTTGGCTCTTTTGTGGTGGCTTGAAGCAGGCGGTTTGTTTTCTCCCTTTTGTGCGCGTTTGAAAATTCGCAGCCCTTTCCCCTTTGGCCATTTAAAGAGCGGGGATTATTTTTTGCAAAGGCGTATTGTCTTTCTGGTTTTTCCCTTTTGCGGGCCAAAGCGGGTGTTCTCGTCTTTGATCGCTGGATTGGGCTTTTCGTCTGAGATGTGTTCTCAGTGCGCTTGGGGTCGAAGGCCTGTCGCCCAATCGGTCTGTTGGAGCTTTTCGGCTGTCTTTGAAAACATCGGTGTAGCGGTCGAAGTGAGGCTCCAATGGCTATTTTGTCCCGCCCTGTAGCATCAGGTAAGCCTTGAGAAAGGGGTCGAGCTCACCGTTCATCACCGCCTCTACCTCAGGGGTTTCTACACCCGTTCGCACATCTTTGACGAGTTTGTAGGGGTGCATGACGTAATTTCGGATCTGGGAACCCCACTCTATTTTTTTCTTGCTGGACTCGATTTCACTCTGTTTGGCGCGTTTCTTTTCCAATTCGATTTCGTATAGGCGAGAGCGCAGCAATTGCATGGCTTTTGCTTTGTTTTCCAATTGCGAGCGCGTTTCGGAATTCTCTATGACGATGCCGGTAGGCCGGTGCTTCAGGCGTACGGCTGTTTCGATTTTATTGACCGCTTGCCCGCCGGCGCCGCTCGAACGCATGGTTTCCCATTCGACATCGGAGGCGGGAATTTCGATTTCAATCGCATCGTCCACCAAGGGGTAAACATATACGGAGGCAAAAGAGGTGTGCCGCTTGGCATTGGCGTCAAAAGGGGAGATACGCACCAGGCGGTGTACACCATTTTCGCCCTTCAGATAGCCAAATGCATAAGCGCCGGAAAATTCTAAGGTAACGGTTTTTACGCCGGCTACCTCGCCGGCTTGGTAGTTGAGTTCTCTGGTTCTATAGCCGTGCTTTTCGGCGTACATCGCGTACATGCGCATGAGCATGGAAGCCCAATCGCAGCTCTCCGTTCCGCCGGCTCCAGCGGTTATTTGAAGCACGGCATCCATCGCATCTGCTTCATCTGAAAGCATATTTTTGAACTCCAAGCGCTCCAAGCCTTTTATCGTCTTTTGATACTGTACTTCCACTTCGGCCTCCGCCGCTTCTCCTGCCTTTAAAAAATCGAAGAGCAGCTCCAAATCCACAAAGTCTGCGACCCGACTCTCGTAATCTGTGATCCAGTTCTTCTCGAGTTTCATCTCCTTCATCACCCTTTGGGCTGCCTTCGGGTCATCCCAAAAACCGGGCCTGGCCGCGAGCTGTTCCGATTCCGCAACCGCCGCTTTTTTCTCCTCGATTTTGAGGTGTCGCTTCAGCTCGGTAATGCGTTGACCCACTGCGCTTAACTGTTCTGCCGTCATGATTTCGTGCGGTTCAGCTTGTAAATATACGGTGTATTTCAAATGGGTTGGGGATACACTGTCTATCGCAATTGGATGCCATATCGATAACGGATAAACTGGAAGTAGTTGTAGAGCTTGTAGTTTAACTTTAGACCGTATTCTATATCCGGGCGGTAGTCGATATAGGTGCTGTAGAAATCCGGGTCGTAGTGCATGGGGTCCTCGTGTCGCCGATTCCATTCGGCCACATAGAATAGGTTTTGCGTTTTGTAAAAGCTGTTGCTGTGATACCAATCGGGACGGGCGATGGACTTGAGATAGGTTTCATAACTCGGGTCTAAGACGATTAAGTCGTAGCGGTTCCCATCGCTTTTCACCAGCTGTAGGGTATCGCTTTTCACCGGTTTTTCAGGTATTTTGACGGCTGCCTGACTTTTGGAAATCGCGTGTATCGTATGGCAGGCGTGGGTCAGCAAGGCGCTGAGGCTTAGTATGAGAATCACCTTTTTCATCGGCTTGGGCTTTTTCTAAAAGGTGTAAAAAGCGTGCCAAAATCGAGTACTAAGTTATCAAAAATATCCGTTGCGCGCTGTGCGCTTTCCCATTTGCGCTTTCCACCGCTTTTCTCGGCTCGGGTACTCGGCGCTGGGCTCGGGTAATTTTTATTGCTATGCTGTGTTCAGGCATACCGATGAGCATAGGGCTCGTTTGTACCTTTGGGTGGCACTTTTGGTTTTAACCCTTAGCTTTGTGGGATGCATACATTTCCAGATCCCGAAGCGCTCGACAGCGTAGCTGCCTTTCACGACTTGTTCGATTTGCCGGTATTGGAAGAGCCGCACCTGCCCAATGCGGCGCGCACCGCGCTTCGGATCACCCTCTTACAGGAGGAATTGGACGAGCTCAAAGAAGCGGTTGCCAACCGGGATTTGGTGGCCGTAGCGGACGCTTTGGCCGATTTGCAATACGTGTTGAGCGGTGCTGTCCTGGAGTTTGGCCTGGGTAAAAAGTTTAAAGCCCTATTTGACGAGGTGCAGCGTTCCAATATGAGTAAGGCGCCGAAAACCCGGGCGGAAGCCGAGGCTACCCGCCGCCACTACGAGCGGAAAGAGCGGGTTGAAGCCGAGATCGTCCCACGCGATCCCCATTTTCTGGTCTATCGAAAATCGGATAAAAAAGTGCTGAAATCCATACACTACAGCCCGGCGGACTTGAAGCCCATCTTAGCGCGATCCGACTGAGCGCTGCAAAATTCTGAAACGAACCTAAGGGAACCCCGTTGGCTATCTGATTGAAAGGAGGTCGGGGATCAGCTCTCGGAAAGGGTGGTGGTGTGATCCCGTAACTCCTCACCGAGATGGGTTGTGTTTAAAGTGGGCAAATTAACAGGCGGAAAGCCCGATAGGTTGGTCAATGTGGAAATATAGGCTCTGATATAGGGAAACAGCAGGGCAGGAGCGTTCACATAAAAAAATGTATCCAATTCGTCAAGCGCCGTTTTCTTTTTGAAGCTATAATCAGCTGTTGCGTCAATCTCAATGTGAAATGATCCGTTCTCAGCTTCAATCTCTACGCCTAAGGACAATTGAAACCTACCCTTTTCTTATCTATTACACCTTTGGGAGAAAAGGCTATGGACAGCTCTTTAGGCAGCTCACCTCTCTTAGGGCACTCGATTAATGAACGGGTGATGGTATAGCCTTTAAATTGAGATTTTGAATGTTCCATATTGCTCAAGCGGCCAGTGCATGGACTTCATCGTGCCGTGGGGTCATGGCTTTAGCATAAGCACTCAGAAATTTGAATTCGGGAATGGGCTTATCAAGGTGAATTTTCTCCCTATACCCCAACTCGTACCCCAACTTGAGGTCGGCATGTTCTATCTCGGTTAAGGAGTCCTCCGAAATAAATAGGATATCTTCCTGTAGAAACAAGGATTCAAATTCGTCCCATATTTTTTTCTCTTCCAGTATATAATCTTCATCGTTTTCAAAAAAACTCAAAGCAATCACTTCGATTGTATGTCTACCAGTACAGAACCGATATTCATATCGAATTCGGATTTGTGGAAACTTTGCATGTAGCGCCTTCAATTCTTTCGTTACAAATTCGCTCGCTGTCACAACTCGAATGTTTGGGTTAGATACCTTTTAATCTCTCTCGCTTTGCGCAAAGCGGTCTCGCCCTTTTCTATATTGATTTCTATATCGCGGTAGTCCGATTCTATCCTATGTTTTTTTAAATCATCAACCTTTCTACGAAAAAGCTCACTTTCTTTAGGGCCGAATAATTTTTCTAATTGGCGGACAATGTGATCCCTGACATATAGATGAGTTCCTCCCTTAACAGATTTGCTTTCCGTGTCTTGTTTTTTATAGCTTATACATAAGACGCTTTTTAGGGTATATTTCATCAGTTGAAAACAGCTGTAATAAGAACAGTGCGCAGCAGGGGCATACAGGGATGCGCTAATCAGTCAGTTCGGCAGCTTCTTCATTCAGCTTGGATTTTTCTCTAAGCCTGCTCATGGATACCGGGGCAAGGGTACGTTTTTTTGAATATGCGTCGGTTTCGCCGGTGTCCTTAGATGTGTATGGCTTCGCCATAGGCATGGGCTGTCGCTTCCATAAGGGCTTCGGAGAGGGTGGGATGGGGGTGTACCGCTTTGAGGATTTCACGCCCGGTCGTCTCCAGCTTTCGGGCGGCCACCGCCTCGGCGATCAGTTCGGTCACCCCTTCTCCAATCATGTGGCAACCCAGCCACTCGCCGTATTTCTTATCGTAGATCACCTTTACGAAGCCTTCGGTAGCCCCATTGGCTGTGGCTTTTCCCGATGCGGAGAACGGGAATTTCCCCACGTTTATGTCGTAGCCCTTGGTACGGGCTTGGTCTTCGGTAAGCCCGACAGAAGCGATCTGGGGCGAGCAATACGTACAAGCGGGTAGGTTGTCGTAATCCAATGGCGCTGGATTTTTTCCCGCTATCTTTTCTACACATAGGATGCCTTCGGCGGAAGCGACGTGTGCCAAAGCCGGGCCGGGTATCACATCGCCAATGGCATAGTAGCCCGCTGCGGTTGTCTCGTAAAAGTCGTTTACGACAATTTTGTCCCCTCGGGTTTGGATGCCCAAATCTTTTAGACCTATATTTTCTATATTGGATTGAAAGCCGACAGCCGACAGCACGATATCGGATTCCAATTCCCTTTCGCCTTTGGGGGTTTTTAGCTCAGCTTTGACCTGGCTCCCTCGGGTGTTCACCTCGGTTACCGCTGATGTGGTCATGACGGCGATGCCTCGCTTCTTAAAACTGCGTTCCAGCTGCTCGGAAATCTCTGCATCTTCTACGGGGACCAAGCGATCTAGGTACTCGACTAAGGTAACGGCAGTGCCCATCGCGTTGTAAAAATAGGCGAATTCCACACCGAGGGCGCCGGAGCCGACTACGACCACACTTTTGGGCTGTGTCTGTAAGGCGAGTGCCTGGCGATAGCCGATTATTTTTTTGCCGTCTTGTTTTAACGCGGGGAGCTCCCGTGAGCGCGCACCGGTTGCAATGATGATGTGTTGAGCGCGATAATCCCTCGCTTTCCCCGCCTTGTCCACTACGCTTACAACCCGGTTCTCTTTCAGCTGAGCGGTTCCCGAGAGGACTGGGATTCGGTTTTTTTTCATTAAAAACTCAATCCCTTTGCTCATCTTATCGGCTACGCGGCGACTTCTCTTGATGACTTGTCCAAAGCCCGCATCGAATTTTTCCACTTTTAGACCGTAGTCTTTAGCGTGTTGCAGATATTGAAAGACGGCGGCGCTCTTCAGCAAGGCTTTCGTGGGAATGCAACCCCAATTTAGGCAGACGCCGCCCAAGCGATCCTTTTCAACCACAGCGGTCTTGAGTCCCAGTTGGGCAGCGCGAATGGCTGCTACATATCCCCCTGGGCCGCTTCCTATTACCATGATATCGTAGTCCATCGCTCGGTTGTGTTTAGAATGTTTGTGCGAATTTAGTGAGTTGTCGGAGATATACACATATCGCAGGGCGTTAGCCCGCTATGAGGAAACGTGCTCCCAATTTTCGCCCTTTTTGATGCGGTAGAGTTGCATTTCCGAGATGCCGAATTGTTTGGCGATCATTTTTAAGCGGGTCTTTCGGTTGGGATCGAAGATCCTTCTCTTCAAGTACTTCACCCGGGTCTCGGTCAGCTTTTTCCCCGCATAGGGCTTGCGGTTTTTATTTTTGGCCTTTCCCAGTATGACATTGGGATTGCGCTCGTGGTGTTGAACCAATTCGTCTTTGGACACCCATTTCAAATTGGACCAGTGGTTGTTCAACTTGTTGTAATCGATATGGACTATAAATTTTTGCTCTGCTTTCGGCTTGGGTAAGAAATACTCGGCCACGAGCTGGTGCAGGTACCTGCTCTGATGCAAGAGCTTATCCCGTTTGCTTTTTAACCATACCCGATATTTGAAGACGGGGTATCCCTCGGCCAAACAGCCTTTTAAGAGCCTACCCTTTTCCAAGTTGGTCTTAAAGCTCATCAAGCGCCCAAAGTCGGAGATGGCATACCGGAATTTTAAACGGCATTCTAAGGCTACTTCTCTCCATTCTTCTCCAGGGAAGAATCGCATTATATGTTTTTTGCAAAGGTAAAAATATCGGGCGATAGATTCACTTCGTTTAACTTGGATGGAAACCTTTGCACCTGGGCTGAAAATGACGGGATGCATTGAAATTTAGACGAGCGATAACTTCTGCGGGATTCAAAGCTGGGAAAAATGCGTGGATTTGTCAAGAAAATTTGGCTCTACGTGAAAGCTCAGAAAGGGATTTTTGCCAATCGAACAGCGAGTCCAGGATTCAATGGGCTTGGGTTTCACAGCGCTTAAAGGAATATCCAATATGGACAGCACGAGTATGAGGAGTGCTCAACCCGCCTAGCTGTAGGGGTGGGGCTGCTTTAAAATGCGTTTCAGTATATGAAATTTACTTTCCGTTTCTGAGCATTCCGCAGCCACTTGGCTTTCCGAGGTGATGCCGCTCCCAGCAAAATAGCGAATGCCATTGGCGTAGATTTCAGCGCAGCGCAGGTTGACGTACAATTGGGTCGTATCCGGTGTTTTTAAGCCCAAGAAGCCGGTGTAAAAACGGCGTTCATAGTTTTCGTGCTCGAGGATAAAGGCTTTGGCTTCGCGCAGCGGCAGGCCGCAAACCGCTGGTGTGGGGTGCAAGCGCTGGGTCACAGCTTCTATTTTGTCTTTGGCGATGCGGGCGCTCAGCTGGGTTTTCAGGTGGCACAGGTGTCCGGCTCGGACCGTATGCGTCTGCCCGAGTTGTACGTTTTTAGAAAATGCCCGGAGTCTAACTGAGATGTAATCGGTTACCAATTGCTGTTCCATGCGCTCCTTCTGATTCCAGGTGGGGGCCTGCGTATGCACCTGGGTACCGGCCAGTGCGACAGTGGTCAATACCCCTTGCGCCCAGGCGACCAAGAGCTCGGGTGTGGCGCCCAGCCAATAGCCGGTATCCGGGTGATACCAGAGGTAAACCATCGCATGGGGATAAGTGGTACAGAGCTTTTGAAAAGCTCGAAAAGGATTGATTTTCTGGGCTTGGAATGCATACCTCGAAAACACCACTTTTTTAAACCGCCTTTTCTTTTGTTGTGTGATCAGTGCGCGCAACACGGCTCGGTACGCCCCTTCATCCAATGGAGCCTCGAGCCCCTTGAAATGTCTTCGGGGTTCGGGCAGTTGCCAGTCCGCTTGAAAGTCCACGGCTGCGGCCTTTTCATAGGAGAACTCGTATGGGGTTTGCCCCAAGAAGTCGTGAAATACAAAGCTTTTATCACCCTGGGATTGCGGTGTGATGCAGTGGGCCTGTGCCGCTCCGGGCAAGCGGTAAAAGGCGAACGGCTCGGCTGCGTTCATTTCCAGCGCGCTATTTTTCAATGGGCAGGATGACATTGGTCATCTTGATTTGACTGATGCGCTTCTCCCTTTCGTCGCAAACTGTGATCTCAACCAGGTGTGTAGCTCGCCCTTTGTGAATGAAAGAAGCCTTTCCAATTGCATAGCCTGTGCGCAAGCTGCAGATGTGGTTGGCGGCAATCTCAATTCCCATGACCCGGTATCGCGTTGTATCCACGCTTATAGCAGAGAGCGAGCTGCCCAGGGTCTCGCCCAGGGCTACTGTAGCGCCGCCGTGCAACAGCCCCATGGGCTGATGTACACGGGGTGTTACCGGCATTTTGGCAATCAGATAGGTGCCGTCAAAATGGGTGTATGCGATGGATAGGGTATTCAGTAAGCCGTACTTTTGGGCTCGTTTCAGCTTTTTTAAGATCGCTCTGTCACTTGCCACCTTGCCTTTTTCTCCGCTGCTAAGTTATGAAAGGGTGAGAATTTCTTACCTTTGCCATACAAAAGCGCTGAATGATGCTCACCAAATACAGCAAGTTAGCCGTCGCCTTTATCTCGATCGCAGTATCGGCTTATCTATTTGTCGACCGACAAACGGGAAATGCGATAACCGTCCTTTTGATCGCGCTGCTCATCTCGTTTTTTTACTTTAGAAACGAGTTTATCCTGATCGCATTTTTTAAGCTGCGCAGGCAAGACATGAAAGCCGCAAAAAAGTGGTTGAACCGGATCAAACACCCCAAGGCTGTGCTGATCAAAAGCCAACGGGCTTATTATTACTTTTTAAATGGGATTGTCGAATCGCAGCACAACCTGACCCAATCGGAGAATTTCTTTAGAAAGGCTTTACAGACCGGTCTCTTTATGGATCACGACAAGGCCATGGCCAAGTTGAACTTGGCTGGGGCTGCTATGGCCAAGGGGCGAAGGCGCGAAGCGCAATGGCTGTTGAAAGAAGCCCAGCAACTCGATAAGCGGGGACTGTTGACCGAACAGATCAAAGTGGTAAAAGCACAGTTTAAAAAAGCCCATGTGGGCAGAAATCCGAACGCCATGCGGATGCAGCGAAATCGGGGCAGGGGTTTTTAAATGGTGCTTTTGTGTAGCCACTGGCTTCCAGGCTTTCTGCAACTGTTCTGGGGGGGGGTCCGAGTTGCTTTAATCCCCCTCAAATCCTTACACCCGCAAGGCAAAACAGTTCTATGGGTAGCTGTCTTTGCCCACCCGTGTTGGGGTAACCTGGATGTCTAATTTATTTTTCTTTGTCTGTTCCAAGTCGTAAGCGCTTTGACTACAAAGCCTTTGGATTGACCGATGTCGTCTGTAAAGCTAGGTGCCAGCTCGGCGTCCAGCCCAATCCGTCGTAGGCACTGCCGTTCTCACACCTCAGTTTCCAATATCTATGCGTGCGCTGCCGTTATGTCTTGGGTTTGAATGCATCGGCCTTTTTCCCCAAGTCTCGGTCGGGTATGTCTGCGTGCTCGGGTAAGATGAGTCGGTGGCTTTATCGGCTATATTTTTTATATTTATTCACAGATACGGCTGTCATGCGGTTTTAATGTAGCGATAGAATTCATGCTGGTAAAGGTTTATGGCGGTTTGGTCTTTGGCATAGAAGCCCTACCGGTAACTGTCGAAGTCAATATAGATAAGGGTGTTGGCTATTTCCTCGTGGGGCTGCCGGACAACGCCATTAAGGAGAGCTGTCACCGCATTCAAGCGGCTTTGGTCAATCTCGGCTATCGATTTCCCAAGCGTCAGATCACCATCAATATGGCACCGGCGGGTGTGCGAAAAGAGGGATCTGCCTACGATCTCACCTTGGCCATTGGCATTTTGGCTGCCTCGGGACAGATTCCCCACGCTGAGATCGGGGACTACTTCATCATGGGAGAGCTCTCTTTGGATGGGGGTTTACAACCGATTAAAGGCGCATTACCCTTGGCCATCCAGGCTCGAAAAGCGGGATTCAAAGGCTTTATTTTACCCAAGCAAAACGCGCGCGAAGCGGCTTTAGTAGATGCGTTAGCGGTCTATGGTATCGAAAATCTGTCGGCTGCCATCGATTTTTTCAAAGGCAAAGAGAGGCCCCAGCCGTTTCTCGTAGATACGCGGGCGGCGTTTTACGCGCGGCGAGACGAGCGTGAATTAGATTTTTCAGACGTCCGGGGTCAAGAGAACGTCAAGCGGTGTATGGAAATCGCTGCGGCGGGCGGGCACAACGTTATTTTGATCGGCCCGCCGGGTGCCGGAAAGACCATGTTGGCCAAGCGTTTGCCGTCCATCCTGCCGCCTATGGGCTTGCGAGAAGCGCTGGAGACGACCAAGATTCACAGCGTTTGCGGCCGGTTGAAAGAAAGCGGTGGTTTGTTGACGAATCGACCCTTTCGCTCCCCCCATCACACCATTTCCGATGTCGCCTTGGTAGGGGGTGGCACCTATCCACAACCGGGCGAGATTTCCTTAGCCCATAACGGGGTTTTGTTTCTCGATGAATTGCCCGAGTTCAAGCGAAGCGTCTTGGAAGTGATGCGCCAACCCTTGGAAGACCGAGAGGTGACGATTTCCCGATCCAAGTTCACCGTCACCTATCCCGCCAGCTTTATGTTGGTCGCTTCGATGAATCCCAGTCCTTCGGGCTATTTCAATGATGCAGCAGCACCGCGGACTTGCTCACCAGAAGAGATGCGGCGTTACCTGAGTAAGATATCGGGCCCCTTGTTAGATCGAATCGACATTCATATCGAGGTGACGCCGGTTCGCTTTGAGCGACTCAGCGGCGATCGCAGAGGCGAACCCAGTGCCGTCATCCGCCAGCGGGTGGTCTCCGCCCGAAAAACGCAGTGGAATCGGTTTGCGACTCGTGAAAATCAGCACTACAATGCGCAGATGCAGCGCAAGCAAATCGAAAGGTTTTGCAGCTTGGATCCGGCCGGTTTAGACTTGTTAAAAACCGCTATGCAACGCTTGGCGCTCTCGGCCCGTGCTTACGACAGAATACTGAAAGTGTCCCGCACCATAGCCGATTTAGCGGGTGCCGAACGCATACAAGCCCATCACATCTCAGAAGCCATACAGTATCGCAGCTTAGATCGGGAAGGCTGGTTGCACTGATTGATTACCTTTGTAAAATATTTGGGCGGGCGAAAACGAGCGCTTGTAAAGTTTTGACGGCTATCGCACAGCCTGGGATGAGACCGAAGGCCTCGAAAATATCGGAATACGCCATACGGGGCATTTTCAACTACCCATTGGTCGTCTTGGACGCGCTGGTGGGGAGTACTTCCCTTTTGATTTACACCCAACTGGTCTTTGGTCGGGTGCGCACCGATGGTGTTTTCTATTTGGTGAACATCGCGGTGGCCTGTGCTTTTGGGCTGCCCTTGCTATTCGCGTTCAGCCTATGGGGCAAGCGCATCCGAAACCCGGTATTCAGCTTTTTCTTGCAGATGTCGGGTTTGTTAGTCGTGATGTGGGTTTACGCTTTGTTGCCCGAGACCGCCGAAGCCTATACGTCGATCACAGTCTATCGTTTGGGCGCCGCCACCCTGTGCGCCCTACTCCTGTGTAGCTTTATCCTGTTCTTTCAAGTCGATTCGGACAACGGCTTTTGGCAATTCAATCGCTGCTGCTTCGGCGCGGCGCTCTCTTCATCGCTTTACGCCGCATTGCTCTTTCTCGGTGCCTGTCTCGCCCTGTACTTCTTTCGGTATTTGTTTCAAATTCAAATTGAGAAAAAAGTCTTTATTCAGGTTTTCATCTTTTTCTTCGGCGTGATTGACATCTGGTACTTTCTGGCCCTTCTGCCCGTGCGCCCCGAGGCTTTGGCATCGGAAAAGAAGTATCCCAATGGCTTAAAATTCATCGCGCAATACGCCTTGATCCCATTGCTCTCGTTTTACGGACTGGTCTTGTATGCGTACGGATTGAAAATCGTGCTCAAATGGCAGCTGCCCGAGGGTGGGTTAGCCACACTGGTAAGCGTTTTTAGCGCGATGGGCATGGCCGCCATCGCGCTGGTCTATCCGCTCCGAAAACAAGAGTCCAAACGCTGGGTTATCTTTTTTAAAAACGCCTTTTACATCGCCCTGCTTCCCTTACTCGCTCTGCTGCTGATCGCCGTGTGCAGGAGAATTGAGTCATACGGCTTTACGGAAGCGCGTTACTTGCTGTTGGTGCTGGCCGTTTGGTTGGTTGGAATCGCCATCTATTTCATTCGCAAAGAAGACGGAAAACTGATCTATATTCCGATGAGCCTCTTTGCCCTCATCTGCTTGGCGGCTTTCCTGCCGTATTACAATGCTTTTTCCGTCTCTAAAAAATCACAGCTCGATCGCTTGCACAACCTATTCCAGCGCGGACACATATCGGTGTCCGATAGCTTGGACGACGAGCCCGTCTCGCCCGATTCCTGGGCGCGGGTTCACAGCATTTTGGCCTATCTCGACGCGCGTGGCGAGTTGGGTGCCGTTTCGCCGTATTTTGGCCAGCGGGGTGAGGAGATAGTGAAGCCTGGCAGTCCGTACCCCGACAGGGTAAAAGTCGCTGCACTCATGGCCTTGCTCCCCCGTCAATCAAATAGCTGGCTCGACAAAACGCTTTGTGTAACCCCCCGAGCGGTGGCGCTAAGTGGTTTTGCCTATCTGATTCCCATCGATGATACGGATTCCCAAAACCAGCGTTTGGATGAAGGGTTGACTCATTCGTGGATCGATGGCTTATCCCTCTGTGTCCGCTTTCAATCGCATACGATGAAAATCCCGCTCGCAGACGAGCTACTCCGTGTAAATAGCTGGTCTTTTAAAGGTGTAAACCAACTGGACAGCCTGGTGTTTACCGCTGCGGACTCCCTTTATTCAGCTGAGCTCTGGATTGAAAGCGCGCAGCTCAAGTCTTTTGACAGGGATTCCATCGCGATAAAAGCCTTACAGGGTTATTGCCTGCTCAAGAAAAACGATTCCATCGACTGATCAGGCTTTTAATCGACCTGAAGACAGCCCTTTTTGGATGATGTCCTCGATAAAGCGATCCGTTCGGTCGCCTTTGGGGTCATAGGTTTTTTTCAGTGAGATATCGAATAGATTGGCTTTCACATTCCACCAAAAAGCCGACCAACCGCTCTTGTATGCCTTGATGATTTCAAAGGGGGTGAGCTGGGTCTGTCGATAGACCAGCTTGACCAAGATCTGACCGTCTGTCCGCGACAGCGCTTTGAGTTGATTGGCAAAGGCGTCTTTCATATAGCGTTGCAGCTTTTTCACGATGCGCCGCTTCGCCCGTTTGGACTGCACCAAGTCGAGTTGTCTTTGTAGCTCCAGCAAGCTATCCGAAGCGATTTTAGCGTACTTGAATACGCGGTACACCTTTCGCTTGAGGTACAGGTATCGAACTCGATCACTGCGGTTTTTTAATCGCAGTGGTGTGAAGTAGGTGAGTTCACGCAAGAGCTGGGTATGGACTGTGTCGCCGCCGATGACGATTGTCGTATCCCGCTCAGCCCAGGGGGGTCTCGTGTGTTTGGGCCTATTCTGGGCGGGTGCCAAGACCCAAAAACCCAGGATAAGACCGGTTAAAAGATGGCGCATATCGGCTCGATTTACTCTCGCTTAAAGGCGCGGCTTCAGACTCTATATGAAACTGAAAAATACCATTTTAATCCCCTGCTTGTGCGTTACAGGATGCCTTGTAAAACAATTTCTTCGGGTTAGAGTGCAGATGGTTTTCCCATATTGCTATCTTTGCCCACAAAATGGTTTGCCCCCCAAAAATAACGAAATGGCAAAAGAAGAACTATTAGACGCCCAATCGCTGTCCTTCTTAGAAGAATACCTCGATACGCCTGCGCCTACTGGCTTTGAATCCGCTGGACAGAAAGTGTGGCTGGACTACATCAAGCCCTATGTCGATGAAACGCTGGTGGACAACTATGGCTCGGCAGCGGCGATCAGCAATCCGAAGGCCGACTACAAGGTGGTGGTGGAAGCCCATGCGGACGAGATATCTTGGTTTGTCAATCACATCACCGACGAGGGGCTGATTTACGTGATTCGGAATGGGGGTTCAGATCACCAGATTGCGCCGAGCAAACGCGTGCACATCCACACCCAAAAGGGTATGATTCCCGGCGTATTTGGCTGGCCTGCCATTCACACCCGCGACCATGCCAAGGAGGAAGCGCCCAAGCTGGAAAACATCTTTATCGACATCGGTGCGACCAGCAAGGCCGAAGTAGCCGACTTGGGGGTGCATGTGGGCTGTGTGATCACCTATCCGGATTCCTTTATGGTCTTGAATGATAGGTACTACGTCTGTCGCGCCTTGGACAATCGGATCGGCGGTTTCATGATCGCACAGGTCGCTCGTTTGTTAAAGGAAAATCAGGTGGACTTACCCTTTGCGCTCTACGTGGTCAATTCCGTACAAGAAGAGGTGGGCTTGCGCGGCGCTGAGATGATGACACAGCGCATTAAGCCCGATCTAGCCCTCGTGACCGATGTGACGCATGACACCTCTACCCCGATGATCGACAAACGGAAAGAAGGGGATGTGCGCTGTGGAAAGGGACCGGTATTGGCCTATGCTCCCGCCGTTCAAAACAATTTGCGAGACCTGCTCATCCATACGGCAGAGAAATGTAAAATCCCCTTTCAACGCGGTGCACTATCGCGTGTTACCGGTACCGATACCGATGCCTTTGCATACAGCAACGGCGGTGTGGTTAGCGCCCTGGTTTCTCTTCCGCTTCGCTATATGCACACCACTGTGGAAATGGTGGAAAAGACTGATGTGAATCATTTGATACGACTGCTGTTCGAGGGCTTGAAAAACATAGGGCACAAGCGGGATTTCAGGTATTTGCGCTGAGGTCCCTCACACCGGACCACCTTTGGAATCGGATAAAAATAACCGAGCCTAGCTTGAATCGACGGGGCTATCGGCTTTGTTTTGAAACTTACGGGGCTTTGGCGATCAGCAGGGGAGACTCCATTGCGGGCGGGTTTCTAAATGGTGTTGCTCCTGTCGATTTTTTGCATTTGCTTTTCTACGGTTGGTGATGGTTAGATTTTGAGCTGGGTTGTTTTTTGTCCTTGTGTTCTCCGTCGGGTTTTTGCACTTCTCATCTCTTTGCTTCTTGTACGGGTCGGTTTTTTGCATTTTTTCTACCATTTGGTGTGGATGGACTTTGGATTGCATGGGTTGGGTTACTCAATTTGTTCAGTGTGCTGTTGCCTGATTGGCGTGTGAGCCTGTCGGCTGGTTGGGTTGTTTGATTGGGTGTCTCTTATCGGTTTTTTGCATTTGTTTTTCTCGGGCGGGTTTTGGATCCTGTGGGTTGGATGGGTCTGTTCTTCATCGAGTTCCTCGCGTGGGTTTTATGCTTGGCGTAGGTGGGTTTTGAGCTGTGTTGCATTTGCAATGGCTGGACGGGATCGGATCTTTTACACGGGTCTTTTCTGCGATGGGTGTGGGTGGGTTTTGGACTTCTCGCCTTTTCCCCTTTTTCCTGTTCGGATTTTTTGCATGGGCTTTTTCTGTGGCTGGTTTATGCAGTTTTGCCGGTTGGTGTACGTCATTTCGCTCTCGTTTGTGCGCGAGTGCATTTGTCGGGTTTTTGCATCGGCATTTTTCGGTTGATGTAGTTGAGTCGGCTGGATTTCCACCCAGTGTTTGAAAGGCGTTTTTGCCCTTGGGATTAAGGCGGCTTGTCAAGGGTTGCCAGTCGGCGCTTTTTTACCTGAGCCGTTTTGGGTCGACGGCGTTTTTGTATGGATCAGGGCTTGCGTTTCGCTTGAGCCTGGTGAATGGATATAGTCGTTAGTCGGCTTTAACCCTATGGCAGTCAGTGATCCAATTCCAATTCCAAATCTGTGAGCAGTTTGGCCACGAGCGGATTTTTCGCTGCGAAATAAGCGTATTTTTCCTGGGGCGTATAGGGCAATTTTTCCATTGCTTCTTCATCCACTCGGGTCCTTATCGAAAGGGTGTAGTTGTCGAGCTTTTCCCGTAGGAAATCGGTCAGTGCTGTCTGGTGCTTTTTAAAATCGTCTAAGAGCGATTGGGTGGGCAGGGTATGAGCAATTACGAAGTCCTTTTCTAGCTGGGGATTGGAAGCGGTTAACGAGAGAAAATAGCTGTGTCGCATTTCTTCTTTTTGCCTTTTTGCAAAGTCATTCCATTGTTTTTTTAAGTCCGATTCTGCAAACGGGGTTTTGGGCAGCTCGTCGCAACCCACCGCCATTTCTTCAGCGGGTGCTTCTTCGTTGAGCCGAGCTGTAATGGAAAAGGCAGATCGCCGTTTGGCATTTACGATGGATTGAGTCGCTGAGGGTGCTATACCGGATGGGGGGACTTTTTGCGCCCGGTCAACCTGCTGTGCAGCCACATCTTTTCCGGGTTCCCTACCCGATTCTCTCGACTGGGTTACAGCGGTTGAATCAAGGCTTTTCGGTGGCGACGCCACCAGGGGTGTTGCCTTTTTTTTTGCGCTCTGAAAACCCGATCGAGAGGCCAGTTGCACCAAGGCGATCTCTACGGTAAGGCGTTTGTTTTGACTGGTTTTGAAATGGCGTTCTGCCGCATTGACAATCGCCAAACCATCGAATAAGAAGGGGACAGGGGTTTGCTGTGCTTGCGCTATATATTTTTTTCGAGCCTCTTCACCCACTTCCAACAAGGCGTGGGTTTGGGGATCCGTAGCGACGAGCAAATCCCGAAGGTGTTCGCCCATACCGGCCAAGAACGACTCAGTTGGGAATCCCCTTGTCAAAATTTCATCGTATTGGAGCAACAATCCCCTGTAGTCCCCCTGTAGCATAAGATCAGTCGCCTCGAAGAAGTATGTGTGGTCTAAGACGTTTAAATTTTCCGATACGGCAGCCCACGTCAGCTTTTTACCGGTAAAGGAAACCAGGCGGTCAAATAGGGAAAGCGCGTCTCGCAAGGCGCCATCGGCCTTTTGAGCGATGAGGTGCAAGGCATCACCTTCCACCTCGACCTGTTCTCTATCGGCTATTTTCTCGAGCTGCGCTTTGATGTCGGATACGCTGATCCGCTTGAAATCATAGATCTGGCAACGCGAGCGTATCGTGGGAATGATCCTGTGCTTCTCCGTAGTGGCCAAGATGAAGACGACGTGTTTGGGTGGCTCTTCGAGAGTTTTTAAAAAGGCGTTAAAGGCGGCTTGTGAGAGCATGTGCACTTCATCGATGATATACACCTTGTACTTTCCCACCTGAGGGGCGAATCGAACTTGCTCGCTAAGTGAACGAATGTCATCTACAGAATTGTTTGAAGCCGCATCCAATTCAAAGATGTTAAATGAAAAATCGCTTTTCTGAGCGTCCGAAGTCGATTCGTTGAGCTTTCGGGCTACAATACGGGCACAGCTGGTTTTACCCACGCCACGCGGACCGCAGAACAACAAGGCCTGTGCCAGCTGATTCGCATCTATGGCTTGCTGCAAGGCAGTCGCAATGGCGCGCTGGCCGACTAAGTCCTCAAATCGGTCTGGCCGGTATTTTCTGGCCGATACGACGTATTGCTCCACTGGATTTCCACTTGTCCACAAAAGTAATATTTCAAAGCCATACAGCAAAGGACTTGTTCAAAGCGGAGAATAGTACTACATTTGCGCCCGAATTAAAGATTATCTGAGCTGTCACTATGAGGCATTATGAGACTGTTTTTATCTTAAGTCCCGTTTTATCTGATGATAAGGTAAAGGAAGCAGTTGAGAAGTACGAGGATCTCATCCGATCCAAGGAGGCGAAAATCGTCGCCTCTGAGCATTGGGGCCTCAAAAAATTGGCCTACCCGATCCAGCGCAAAAAAACCGGATTTTACCACTTGTTTGAATTCCAGACCCAAAACAGCGGCTTGCTGTCAGCGCTTGAGTTACAGCTCAAACGCGATGAACAGGTCCTGCGCTTTTTAACCGTACGCCTGGATAAGCACGCCATCGAATGGGCTAGCAAGCGGAGAGAACGACTAAAAATCCAAATAGATGAGGCATCATGAGCAGCAACGATAAGAGTTTGGAGGTATTGGAAAAAAGCGGAGCGAGCAGCCAGAGTGAAATCCGCTATCTCACCCCTTTGAAAATCGAAACCGGTAAGCGTGATAAATACTGTCGATTTAAACGATCAGGCATTCGTTATATAGATTACAAGAATCCCGACTTTTTATTAAAGCTGGTCAATGAGCAGGGCAAAATCTTACCCCGCCGCCTGACCGGTACCTCTTTGAAATACCAGCGAAAAGTGGCTAAGGCCATCAAGCGCGCGCGCCACTTAGCCCTGTTGCCCTATCAGGGTGATATGTTGAAATGAGAGAGATGCGATAAAATGGAAGTGATACTGGTGCGAGATATCGAACACCTGGGCCTCAAAGACGAGATCGTCACCGTGCGGGATGGGTACGCCCGAAATTACTTGATTCCAAAACAGCTCGCCATTTGCGCTTCCCAATCCAATCGAAAGCAACACGACGAGGCACTGAGACAGCGCGCACACCGCGAGCGGGAAGGGGTAAACCAGGCCCGTGAAACAGCGGCTGCGCTAGCGGATTTGACACTTAAAATCCCAGCCAAGGTGGGTGCTGAAAACAAGCTATTCGGCTCTGTAACCCGTGCAGACTTGGCTGAGGCCTTGCGTCAATCGGGATTCGATATCGACAAAAAACGCATCGAGATAAATGGCGGTGTCGTCAAAGCCATAGGAACTCATACGGCATCCATACGCTTGCACCGCTCGCTTACGACAGACCTTTGCTTTGAAGTCGTAGCCGGTTAAGCCAACGCGATACAGCACCATAGCCGTGGTGCCCAATTTGCAGAATCCTGCTGTATTTGCGTTTGAGCGCTGTTGACTCTCATTATAGCTCGAATCCCGACAAACCTGTAAATTCAGCCTCAGTTTTTGCATTTATGCGGTGTCTCGTTTGTAAAATCCCAGTGTCGCATAAATCATATGTTTGGGCTTCAAAGGGGATAAGCTCGTTTTTTTGTTTTATCCCCATAGGGTTGATTTAAAAGTCGGTCTTCCCATTTTGTTTTAGCCTTGTGAGATCGGCCTGAAAACCCAAGCCTATCTCTCCCCTATGGGTCTATCTGAAAAGCGCCTCTTATTTTTGGCGCTTGTGCATTCCGGTTGTAAAATCGCAATCACCTCGTCGGTCAAACCGGATCAACCTCAAGGGTTTTTACCATATAGTTAAACTAAGGGACTGAAGAATAGATTTGTCTTTATCTTGTGAGAGTGGTTTGAAAGGGGTCTATTTTTTGATCCCATCCCTGTTGTGGGGCCGTTTGAAAGGGAGGCTTATTCTTTGATTTTTGCCTATCTCTGTGGGTCGGTTTAGAAGGCGAATTGTTTTTCCCTTTCCGTTTGGTAGCTTAAAAATGAGGCTCGTCTTTTGTTTTGCCTTTGTCCTCTCTGGTGCAGGTCCCGATGTTGGCCTAAATCGAAAGTGTCTAAACAAGGGTTTATTTTTTGTGCTTGTCCCTGTGTGGGATTTGAAGGGGGCTTATTTCTTTGTTGTCGTCCTTGGGATTCGGTTTAAAAAGTCGGTGCTATCTCTCGCCCTGTGAGGTGGAGCTGAAAAGTGGGCATGCTTTTCTACTTTTGTGTTGATCTGAAGAATCCGCCTTGTCTTTGGTTTCCGTAGAGCCAGTGCGGCTGGGTTTTGTTGTATTTTCAACTTGGGGGCATTCTGAAAAGCAGGGTTTACGCTTTCACTTTGTCCTTTTGTGGTAACTCGGTGGGGCAGGGATTTATTTTTTGTTTTTGTCCTGTGCGGCAGTTTAAAAAGGGGGACTCTTGTGCCTACCTCTGTTGTGCCCCGGCTGCAAAATCCCAATCGCGTCATCGTGGTCAAATCGGTACAGTACTGCCTTGGGAAACGGCTGAGAAGGGGCTTATCTCTTTTTGTGTTTATCTGTGCAGCAGTTGGAAAGTCAGATTTGCTCTTTGGTTTTATCTCCGTATGGATATAGCAATGCGAAAATCCAGCTCTGTCTCTTTCTTCTGTGTGACGGTTTGAAAAGCGGCCTTATTCTTTTGTTTATATGCTTCCAGCTGCAAAAGTCCAATTGCATCGTCGATCAAATCGGAAGGGACTTGTTTTTTGTCCCCGAGGAGCCTGGAAAGCGGGTCTTGTCTTTATCCGGCGTATCGGTTTTGAAAATGGGGTGGTTTTTTTGCCTTTGTTCTGGTTTGGCAGTTTAAAAAGAGCGCTTTTTTGTCTGATCGGCAATCGATTTGGGTTGGCTCCACTGGTTTTATCAGGTGTTTATCCCGGCGTGCTTTGGTCTGAAAAAGCGGCTTTATCCGCTGTGAGGAGTCTGAGTCTCCAACTCTATTTTTGCCCTTTTGCGCGGGTTTGAAAGAGATCGTCCTATTTCTTTGCGTTTGCCTCTACGCGCTTTGGGTGTGGTAGCCGCCTAGTGAAAACCCTTTGTAAGCCTGGCACGGCGAGAGGAGAGAAACGCGCAAAAGTTGAGGCATCGGGATAGAACCGATTGGTGTATGAAGCGTCCCAACGCATTTATGCTTTTGCCGTCAGTGCTTTTCCCACCTTGTCTGAGGCCGCTTGCAAACTCACCGCTGCATGCACGGATAGACCGCTTTTGTCGATCATCTCTTCAGCCAGCTCAGCATGGGTTCCTTGCAGGCGCACGATGATCGGCACGGGGATGGTATCCCCCATATTTTTACAGGCATCGATGATGCCCTGCGCCACCCGATCGCAGCGCACGATCCCCCCAAATATGTTGATCAGGATGGCTTTCACGTTTGAGTCTGCCAAGATGATTCGAAAGCCTTTTTCCACGCGCTTCGCGTCGGCTGTGCCCCCTATGTCCAAAAAATTGGCTGGGTTTCCACCCGAGAGCTTGATGATGTCCATGGTAGCCATCGCCAAGCCCGCACCGTTGACCATGCAGCCCACATTTCCATCGAGTTTGATGAAGTTGAGTCCCGCCCGCCCTGCCTCCACTTCGGTCGGGTCTTCTTCTCGCGTATCGCGTAGATTCGCATAGTCTTTGTGACGAAACAGGGCGCTGTTGTCCAAGGTGACCTTCGCATCCACAGCTGTGATTTTGTCGTCCGAAGTCTTTAAGACCGGATTGATTTCAAAGAGTGAAGCATCGGATTTTTCATAGGCTTGGCAAAGAGCTGTCACGAACCCGACCAGCTCCTTAAAAGCCTGACCGCGCAACCCCAAGGTAAAGGCGATTTGACGCGCCTGAAAGGGCAAAATACCCATTCCGGGCGCTAAGGTTTGGCTGTATATTTTGTTCGGTGTGTGCGTGGCTACGGTTTCGATGTCCACGCCGCCTTCAGGCGAATACACGACCATGGGCTTGCCCTCGGCGCGGTTGAGCAAGACGGATATATAGTACTCTTGGATGTCCGATTCGCCGGGGTAATACACATCCTCGGCCACCAGTACTTGGTTCACCCGCTTTCCTTCCTTTGTAGTCTGGGGTGTGATCAGTCGCATACCCAAGATTTGTCCGGCCAGGGTTTTTACCTCACCCAGCGATTTGGCGAGCTTGACACCGCCGCCCTTGCCGCGGCCGCCCGCGTGTACCTGTGCCTTGATCACCCACCACCGCGTACCGGTTTCCACAGAAAGCCTCTGGGCTGCTGCTACAGCCTTTTCGGCTGTGTCTGCTACGATGCCCCGTTGTACGCGTACCCCGAATGCGCTTAAAATGTCTTTTCCTTGGTATTCGTGTAGATTCATAATCCCTTTTTTGCCCCTGCACAAATGTAGCGATCTATTGCCAGACCGACTGGCCGGTCCGGGCGACCGCCTTACGCCTCGCTAGAATTTTAGAATGACTAACTTGCACGGGTGACGAACGCTGTGATCAAAGGGGCAAACATCTATAAAACCTTTGCGGGTGTAAGGGTGCTGAAAGGCATAGACATTGCGGTGCAGTCGAGAGAAATCGTCAGTATCACAGGCGAATCCGGCGCTGGTAAAACCACCTTGCTTCAGATATTGGGTACGCTAGCCAAACCGGACAGGGAGCCCGAGGCAGAAATTTTGATCGACAACAGCAAATTGAGTGCGCTCAACGATCGCAAGTTGTCCCGGTTTCGAAATCGAAACATCGGGTTTGTCTTTCAGTTTCACCGGTTGCTGCCCGAGTTTAACGCTTGGGAAAACATCGCGTTACCCGCACTCATCGCTGGGGATTCCAGAAGTGATGCGCGTAAAAAAACACGGGAGTTGTTGCGGTTTTTGAAACTCGAAGACCGCAGCCAACACAAGCCCAATCAACTCTCCGGTGGTGAGCAGCAACGCGTGGCCGTGGCCCGAGCCCTGATCAATCGACCCAAGGCCGTGCTTGCGGATGAGCCTTCCGGGAATCTCGACAGCAGGCGCGCAGCAGAACTGCACCAATTGTTTTTTGACTTGCGAATCGAATTTGACCAAACCTTTGTCATCGTAACACACAACAAGGAATTGGCTGAAATGGCAGACCGAAGGCTCGAAATGGCGGATGGTCTCATGAGAGACGTGTCATGCGTTTCCAGTGCTTAGCCCAATGGACTGCGATTGGATGACGGGTGTAAAAAGATCACTTCCCCTTTGCGCGATGAACCTCGAAGCCTTGCGATCATTTCTCGACCACAAGGCCGAAATGTATCAGAATCCGAGATTCATCAGCGATGACCCCATTCAAGTCCCCCATCGATTCTCAAAGAGACAAGACGTTGAAATCGCGGCCTTTTTCAGTGCAACCCTCGCTTGGGGCAACCGCAAAGCGATCGTTAAAAACGCCTCGAGAATGATGACATTGCTGGATGAGACGCCTTATGACTTCATCAAAAACCATACGGCAAAGGATTTGGAGAGATTGCCCTCTTTCACACACCGTACCTTCCACTCGGCAGACCTCAGATTTTTTATCCGAAGGCTGCGCGTCCTATACGATCGATCCGATACCTTGGAAACCTACTTTAGGCCCCAGGGGACGGAAAGCGGTTTAAAGTGTGGAATCAGCTGGTTTCGGAATTGCTTTTTGGGCGACCAGCCGGGGCATCACGCGGCCAAGCACATTTCCGATCCCTGGAAGAACAGCGCAGCCAAGCGGCTCAACCTGTTTTTACGCTGGATGGTGCGCAGTGCATCGAGGGGCGTGGATTTCGGCCTGTGGAAAGGCATTCAACCCCGATACCTATGCATGCCATTGGATGTGCACAGCGGCCGCGTAGCGCGAAGGCTGGGCTTGCTCAAGCGACCGCAAGACGATTGGAAGGCCGTTGAAGAATTGACTCAAAGGCTCAGAAAATGGGATGCCTCGGATCCGGTAAAGTACGATTTCGCACTATTTGGGCTAGGCGCTTTTGAGGGATTTTGAGACGGTAAAGCCCGGGATTCGACACCGCCTCATTTTGGAATTAAATAGTAACTTTGTGCTTCACCAACAATCTAAATCGTATGGATATCTCTGCTATAGATTGGGGCCGAGTCGCAGCCGGATCAGTTGAATACGGTATAAAGGCTATCAAGTTTATCCTCATCGTAGGGGTCGGCTTTTGGCTGGTCAACTGGGTGGGTAGATTGACCGAGGGCCTCATGCAGAAAAGGCGGGTGGATATCGCCCTGCGCAAATTCATACACAACCTAGGTGTCGTGCCGCTCAAAACGATCGTGGTGATCGCTGCGCTCGCTACGGCGGGCATTGAAACCGCTTCTTTTGTCGCCGTACTCGGAGCCATCGGCTTGGCGCTGCAAGGCAGCCTGAGCAATTTTGCCGGTGGAATCCTGATCCTGTTGTTTAGACCTTTTCGAGTGGGTGACTTTGTCACTACGCAAGACTACAGTGGAACGGTGGATGATATCGGAATCCTATACACGGTAATGACCACGCCGAAAAATACCGTCATCCTGCCCAATGGATTGGCGGCCAATAACTCCATCGTCAATTTCAGCAAGCTGGGTTACCGCCGCGTCGACGTAACGGTGGGCATTGCCTATGACGCAGATATCGATCGAGCTAAGAAAATCATTCGTGAAGTCATTCAAGCCAATCCCAATAGTGTTGCGCGATCGGGAAATCACCGTAGCGGTTTTGGCACTGAGCGAGAGCAGCGTGGACTTAGCGGTGCGTTGCTTTGTCGAAAATGAGCTGTATTGGGAGACCTACTTTAAACTCCATGAAAATGTGAAAAAAGCCTTAGACCGAGCCGGTGTCCAAATTCCATTCTCGCAGCGCGATGTCCACCTTTATCAGTCGGGCTAAACCCTCCGATCTGCACAGTTGTCAATCGACATACCCTGAGACCTGTCCGCTGTTGACTTTCCAATATGCTACAGACCGATTTGACGTTTGATTACCTATATCGGGAAAACGCTTCTCCAAATGCTTCCCTGCTGCTACTCTTACACGGCTATGGCAGTGATGAACGGGATTTATTCCACTTTGCAGCGCGCCTACCTGCGCCTTATTTCGTAGCCTCCCTTCGGGCGCCCCATCGTTTGCCCTTCGGGGGTTACGCCTGGTATGCTTTAAGGGTTGATTCAGCTGGAAAGACGAGTCCAGATAACGCCCAGGCCCTGGAATCGCAGCGCGACTTGTCTCGGTTTGTCGATGCGGTCAGGGTAAAGCACCGGCTGTCCGGTGAAAGGGCTGCGGTAATCGGGTTTAGTCAAGGGGCTGCAATGGGTTATAGCCTAGCGTTAAGCCACCCCGATAGAATAGGGAAAATCGCTGCGATGAGCGGCTGTTTAAACCCGAATGACGTACCCAGCCCGCCCAAGGACTGGCGTGATTTGAAAGTTTTTATCTCCCACGGTACAGCCGATGCTGTCGTGCCCTTCCATTTGGGGTTGAAAGCCTGTGCGTGTTTGCAGGGGCTCGGCATCGAACCCGAATTCAAATCCTATGAACACATGGGACACCACATCGGTGCGGCGAGTTTTGCCGATATGCTCAGGTTTTTGAAAACCGCCTAGGTTCGTACAGCACAAAGCCTTTCGGCTCGGTTAAAGATTCTATATTTGCAGCTGGCTTTGGAAAGATAGAAACAACATGAAGAGAACCTATCAACCCGCCCGGCGAAAACGGCGGAATAAGCACGGTTTTAGGGCGCGTATGGCAGCTGTGGCGGGCAGAAGGGTGCTGGCGAAAAGACGCGCCAAGGGGCGACAAAAGCTCAGTGTGAGTGTGGCGCGAGCCAAGCGATGAGAAAGCCTATTTCAGTGCTGTGCGGTCTCGTACTTCCGCCTTAAATACCGGGCGGTGTACGAGTTTTTCAAATCCGAGATGTCCTCGGTTGTACCTTCATAGATCAAGTGCCCCCCCTTTTGCCCCCCTTCGGGGCCCAGATCGACCAACCAATCCGCCGCTTTGACAATATCCAAATTGTGTTCGATGACGATCAGGGTATTTCCGCCTTCCAACAAAGCCTGAAAGCCGCCCAATAGCTTTTTCACATCGTGAAAATGCAAGCCTGTAGCGGGTTCATCAAAGATGAAAAGGGCGTGTTCTCCGATTCTCGCTTTGCTTAAAAAGGAAGCCAGCTTCAGGCGCTGGGCTTCGCCGCCGCTCAGTGTGCTGACCGATTGGCCCAATTTGACATAACCCAAGCCGATGTCTTGAAGCGGCTGCAATCGCCTTGCGATCTGCGCTGCACCATGGGCGTTGAAAAACGCGATGGCAGCGTCAGTGGTCAGCTCCAGTATGTCGTAAATATTTTTTCCGGCGAAACAGACCTCCAATATTTCCCTTTTGAATCGCTTCCCATCGCAAGCCTCACAGACGAGGTGTACGTCGGCCATGAACTGCATTTCAACGCGTACCTCACCTGTCCCTTCACAGCTGTCACAACGCCCGCCGTTCACGTTAAAGGAAAAGTGCTTGGGCTTGTAACCCCTTATTTTGGCACCTTTTTGAACGGCAAATAAATTTCGGATATCGTCGTAAGCCTTGACGTAGGTGACCGGATTGGAACGCGAATTCTTTCCAATGGCATTTTGATCGATGAGCGCGATGCTATCTATCGCCTTTGGCGGCATTTCTACCGCTTGGTGTTCGCCCACCCTCCCAATGTACAAGCCCAATTTCTTTTGTAGGGCGGGGTACAGGATTCCCTTTAACAGCGTGGTCTTGCCCGATCCGCTCACGCCGGTGACCACTGAGAGTGCGTGCGATGGAAAGCGTACATCGATGTTTTTCAAATTGTGTTCTCGGGCGCCGATCACTTTGAAAAAGCCGTCGATAATCCGCGCCTTTTGGGGGGTTGATACCGTCTTTCTCCCGGTTATGTACTGCGCGGTTAGCGTCTCGGATGCGCGCAATTCTCTCGGTTCGCCGGCAAAGACCACTTCACCACCCAAGTCAGCGGATTCAGGTCCCATGTCGATAAGGTAATCGGCTGCTTTTATGATTTCTTCATCGTGTTCTACCACGATGACGGTATTTCCCAAATCGCGTAAACGCTGGAGTATTTTTATCAGGCTATCGGTATCTCGCGGATGGAGGCCAATGCTGGGCTCGTCCAAGATATAGGTAGCGCCCACCAAACTGCTGCCCAGGGCAGTAGCCAGGTGGATTCGTTGGGATTCACCACCGGAGAGGCTTGACGACGTCCGGTTTAGGGTGAGATAGTTCAGGCCCAAGTCCAGTAGGTATTGCAAACGCCTCTCAATTTCGATGAGAAGCCGCTTGGCCACCCGTTGGTCAAAGGGGGATAGTTTCAGACTCTTAAAAAAGTCCAGGAGTGCGTCTAATGCTAGGTCGATCAATTCGGTCAATGCCTTTCCACCGATCTTTACGTAGCTCGCTTCGGTGCGCAAACGCTTGCCCCCACAGTTCGGGCAACGGGTTTTTCCGCGGTAGCGCGAGAGCATTACGCGATTCTGCACCTTGTAGCTCTTCTGCTCCAATCGCTCGAAGAATTCGTTTATCCCTCTAAAATGTTCATTACCCGTCCAGAGCAAGCGGCGTTCACCTTCGCTGAGTTGGTAAATGGGACGGTGGATGGGAAAATTGAATCGCTCGGCGGTTTCTATGAGTCGATCCTGCCACTTAGACACTTTTTCGCCATGCCAACAAGCGATAGCCCCTTCATACACCGAAAGTTCCTTATTGGGAATCACCCGATCTGCATCGATGCCTATGATACGCCCGTAGCCTTTACATATCGGGCATGCACCATAGGGGTTGTTAAAGCTGAAAAGCGCCGTCGAGGGCTCGGTGAAATCCATGCCGTCCAATGCAAAGCGATTGGAAAAGGCCATGCGTTTTTGCGCGGTCACATCTTCAACTAAGGCACGGCCCTTGCCTTCGTAAAAAGCGGTTTGTACAGAGTCGGATAGGCGGTTGTAGAAATCTGAATCGGCGCGCACGGAAAGCCGATCGACCACCAAGAAAAGCCTTTCCGGCTTTCGGCTGTCCCGTGGGTCGATCGCATCCAAGCGCAAAAGCGCGCCGTCCAATTGAATGCGGGCATAACCCTGTTGGATGAGAATCTGGGCCTGTGATCCCAATGTCCTATTTTCGAGCTGAATCGGGGCGAGTATCTGCAGCTGGGTACCCCCTGGCATTTGTTTGACCGCCGCCATCACATCGGCTACCGTTTGCTTTTTCACCTCAGTTCCGGAAATGGGGGAAAAGGTCTTACCGATGCGAGCATATAAAATCCTCAGGTAGTCGTATAGCTCTGTAGCGGCTCCCACCGTGGCGCGCGGATTGGTGGCGTGAACCCGTTGCTCGATGGCAATCGCGGGTGTCAGCCCGTAGATGGCATCCACCTTGGGCTTGTCCAACCGGCTCAGGAATTGACGCGCATAGGCGGAGAGGCTTTCCACATAGCGCCGCTGGCCCGCTGCGTAAAGGGTGTCGAAGACCAAGGAGGATTTTCCAGAGCCCGATAAGCCGGTGCATACGACCAATTTATTTTTTGGGATCGAAACGGAAACGCTTTTCAGGTTGTGGAGCGCAGCTCCCTTTATTGCGATGTATTTCTTGGGATCGAGCCCTTCTAAGTCCGCTGACATGGTCGAAATTCGGTCTGCAAAGCTACGAAAAACCAAAAGCCTTAGAGCAGAAGGCGCCTCGGGCTACTCGGAGGAATTTGTAAGACCTTGCTTTTATTTTATGGGGTATTGTCCTTCTCGGGTATCAGAAAGCCCGTATGGAAAATTTGGTCTTTTGTCCCGCATTTCGCTCCATTCGCCTGCATCCCAAACCACTGCTGAGCGGCATGCGCTTTTTACAGCTTTTTTTAATGGAGCACTTCGCTTTAGACCCTCTCATCGTTGTTTTTTTGTTATATTTGGCATTGGGTTGACTGCTGCGCCAAAGGCTGTGCTGCGCGCTGGGGAAGCCTGTTCAGCGGGTAGAGAGAAATAGGGGGCCGGTGCACTTTTGGTTTAACAGTCTCGGGTATCCAAAGTCGGCCAAGCTGAAAACAGCGACTTTAAAAACTGCATTTCGGGGGTAACTCGAGTATGCTTGCCATGAAAAGAGGTGTTTTAATGGCAGTGCTAAGCGCGGGAATCTTGGCTGTGTTTTCGTTTAGAGGGGTAAAAAACACCGGTGTGTCGCCCCGCCTGGCAGAGGTTGGAGCCTGTTCGATAGGGTCCGGTGACTGTGATAACTTTACGGAAACCTGCAGGACATCCTCGGATAAGTTTACGGAATGGCGTCGGACCTGGAGTAAGTATTCTCCTACCACTATCCCCACTGCTAAGAAGACAGAATCGAGTAAAGAGGTGGATAAAGCGAAAAAAGAAGCGGAAAAGGTGAGTGAGATTAGCCATGCATTAGAGCGGTTTTGATCCAGTAGGCATCTTTTTAAAGGCGAGAAATATATTTATGCCTGCCCAGGCCTGCTATTCTACCCGTTTTGCGACCAATCCGATTGATCGGTCTTACTCCGTGTGTATCGGAAACCACATCGGCTACAGCTTTTGCGAAATGAACCCAGTTGCTTCATTCAAAGATTGATGAATACGAGAAAAAATATAAGGCCGAAAAGGGCAAAGACGAGATAAAGGAATCCTTTTTTTAGTCCAAAAAGCCGGCTTGGTGAAACGGTTAAAGAGAATGTCACAAGAGGCTAATAAGGTGTTGGTCAATCGGTCTTTTGTGGCATACAGATCTGAGCTAATTATATTGCCCATTATGGATGCTTTTCAAAACCTTTTTTTGGTTTATTGTTGAATTACATAATTCAAATATACCTGTGGTGAAAAAGTACTTTTAATCGGCGTGCTCGGCCTGGGAATCTCAATCTTGGCTTCATTTAGAAACGTAAAAACAACGATGTGGTGCCCACTCTGACAAAGGTCTACGCCTATTCGCTAGGCTTTGGTGTATTTGAAGAATCTTATCACGTGACACCGGATAAATTTGTGAGTTGGCATAGGCGGTGGGTTGCGTATGCGGATTGTCCGGGGCCGCGTAAAAAATTGGAAGAGGAAGCAAATGCGAGCGAGATCAGCCGGGCATTAAAGCCGCTTTAATGACATCTCTTTTAAAGCCTGAAAGTATACACTTATGCTAGCCAAAGCCCACTACTTGATCCATTTTGGCGTCATTTTTCTGGTCTCTCTATCCGCTGTGCTGAATTCTTATTTGATGCATAAAAAAATCAAGGCTGGAAACCTATCCGCGCTGAATCACTTCATCGAGAGAAGCGTTGTCGATAATCCGGTTTATCACGCCTATTCCATATTTACGGGAACCAATAACGGATACGGCTTTTACGGGATTAACGTAGCCACCTATAAGTATTTTAGCGTCGAACTATACGACAGGGATAAAAAATGCATTGCGAAGACGCACACATTTGGGTTTAAAAAACAGAACAATCTAGCTCGATTTGAAGTTTTGGCCTCGAGAATCGCGAATTATATCGCGGATAACGAGGAATTTCCCAAAGAAGGAGATAAAGAATTACTGAAGGCGAGAAAGCTGTACGTCAACGAAATATTCAAGCACATCGGCTTGTACGAAAAAGAGGTGGGAATTTATAAAAGCCTTGCGCTTAGCTATTAGATTCAATGCGCCGAGTCATCAAATGGGCTATTTCAGCGCCATCGCATGCTTTAGAATCGCTGTTGCCACCTTAGTCTTAATCGATTTCTGTTGCGTTTTTTACGAATTAAAAATCTTTGCCTCCGATCAGGCCATCTTACCGTTGGGGCTGGGCCTTATTCAAACCGAGTACCACACCCTGTTGAGTCCGCTCTATACTTTTATGACGGATCACAATCTCAGTATTACGGTTTTTATGACCGCGGTTTCCATATTGTACCTGTTGGCTTTGGTCTTTTGTATTTTGGGTTTTCACACGCGAAAATCCTTCTTCACCGCCTTGATCTTACAATTGCTGATATTCCGATCCATCCCGAATTTCAATTACGGTTACGATAGTTTTATCACCATGTCTTTCTTCTATTGCCTGTTGTTTCCCGTTGGGACGGAATACGCGCTGGACAGTTATCGCAAGGGCGAGAATAGATCGAGGCGAAAAATGCCATCCAGGTATTTTTCATTACCCTTTTACTTAAAAACCCATTTGTGCATCGTTTATTTCGTATCGGGCCTCTCGAAAGTCTTGGATCCGAATTGGTGGGATGGAAATGCGATTTGGCGTGCCTATGACGATCTGAGTCCTGCTCTTTACGTACCGCCTTTCCTTTTGGCTACTCTGTCTTTATCGGTCGTCTCTATCGAGCTGCTCTATTCCTTTTTGGTCTGTACGAAATTCCGCAAAGTTTACGGTAGTCGATATGGCTCTCATCCATTTGGGCATCGGGATATTTTTGGGGCTGTCTTCCTTTGCAGCAGTTGTGTATAATCCGAAAAACGAAATCAGGTCAGTTTGAAAGACAAAATCAGATTTTTTTGAGAAACACACCACTCATCAATAAAAAGCCCCATATCGGAGCTCGATTTAGTGAGTCCGATTCGCTTTAAAGCCTTTATTTATAGGAGATAGCCCGTTTATGACATTTATACGACGGTTAATGATAAAAGACATGTGCGTACCGTCTCAGAATGACGATTAAATGACGGTTTTATCGGATTTCGTTTTTGTTTGGGATTCCATCCTTATTCTCCTGTATTGCCTGTAATTACTGGCGTTTCCGTCCATTTTCACCTTTCTTCAATTCAATGGAATTCGTTTTACCCCCCTTACTTCTATGTCGATACCGATTAACAGCCTGACGGGCTTGAAACATTTGGTAATTCTGACGAGTAGGCTGACCGCTTCGGCCAGCAAAGCGGTTATCAACGGACTCAAACCCTTTTTGGGACATCGGTTACAATTGATCGGGCGACAAACCGTAGGAAAGGGCAAAGCGAGTACGGTATTGGTAGATAGGCCCGAAAGCGATTATTTATACCTTACTGAAGTCAAAATTCCGCTGAGCGAGAAATTTGGTATGCAGCTCATCTTTGCCAGAGGTTTCAATTCGGAGGGAACCCCTATCCCTCGGGACGGCTTTCTCCCAGATTTTGAGATGGATGAAGTAGAAGGCTTAATAAGGGAGAAAAAGCCGCTCGGCGATCCCGAAGAGCGATTGTTGCGTGCAGCCTTAGACCTGATAGCGGGGAAGCGTCCTGTATTGCCGGCGAATTCTGAGTCGGCTGATCGTCTTTTCGGCACGCTGATATACTCGAATATAATGGAAGAGAACACTTTTGGAAAAAACCCTTATAGACAGGCGGTTTCTAAAGTCTAATTAGGGTGTAGTCCCCTTGCACCAATTGGAAACTCGGTTGATAAATTCCTGAACTCAGTCTTTTCCCCGATACTCTCGGAGCGTTCCAAAGCAACTGGGATGCTTATATGCTTAGGGTATCCACGTCCAAGACGCGGGCTCACAAATCCATATGGGCACTTGCCGATCCTTTTCTCTGGCTTTCCATCTTTCCCGACCCCGACTTGTGCGAGCCTGGATTTTTTGCGTAGTTCAATGGGGCGTTTCTATGCCGTTTTGGGTCTGCGAAATCGATACATGGGCTAATAAAGAATGACAATCAGCTTTTCTTTGCCCAAAAATAGCGCGTATCTCTTCGCCGAGCACCCCTCATTCGCTCCATTTTCACACCTCTTTTAATTTATGTGATTTGATTTCTCCTCCTAATCAGTTGCCGTGCTGCGTGCGGGCAAGCACGCGAAAATGCTCCAGGGTTTTTACCGGTTTTAATCTCTATCATCCCAATCGACGGGCTGATACAGATCTTCTACCACTATCGCATTGGGGTTGTACAAACGCTCGCCTTGCGGGGTGATCAATCGCAAGGGTATCTGCCGAGTTTGGGCAGCCGAGTTGGGTTTTAAGGTCGGAAATCCCGTTCGCCTCCAGTCGTTATAGGGTTCCAAACTGCCAAATAGGGCGATGTATTTCTGTTTGATAATATTTTCCAGGTCAACGGTTTGCGTAACCCTCTTTATAAAATCCTCATCTGCCGCTTTTCCGGTCACTTGCTCGACAGATGCGCTTACCGCTTCTCGAAAGGCAGTTTTCGCACCGCCCGTATCGTCGGTTCTAAGTTTGGCTTCGGCTTTTATAAATTGGGCCTCTACATAGGTAACCATCCCGAGGTTTTTATCGGCTGTAGCCAGCGCCGGGCCGATATTTGACACATCATCCTTATCTTGCTCTTCTGCCTCAGATCCCGAATATCCATCATAGTCATCTTTTGTCGCAAAAAAGGCCAACCGCGGATCGTTGGGCGCTCTCATCATATTGATAAAGGTAGCCCCCATCTTTAGATAATTGGCTCGATTCTTTTGAATCGCATACCATTGATTCGTGCTCGATCCCCCGCCATCAAAAACCGCTTCCATATCGTCTTGACTGCTCGATATGCCAGAACGATTGATGTAGTCCAAGGCTTTTTCAGCGGCTTTGTCATCGATCTGCGTAAGCCTCAAAGCGTAACGGGCTTTGAGCACGTAAGCGATCTTTTTCCATTTGGCTACATCGCCATTGAAGATTAAATCATCTGTGCCGGGTATGCGCGCGTTATCCGAATCGGATTTTTCAAAATCAGCAATCGCCTCACCCAACATCGCTTGTATCTCGTCGTAAATCGCTCCTTGCTTTTGGTATTTGGGATGGTGATTTCCTTTCAATCCGCCAAATGCATCACTATAGGGTACTGCATTCCAAAGATCGGTGGCCGTACTGAGGTTTATCGCCATCAATACCTTGGCCATGCCATCGTAATAGGGGTTGTCCGCTCCATACTGGTCTATGATTAGAAATGCATTTTCCATGGCATCGTGGTATAAGATTCCCCATTGATTATTGAATGTTTCTTCCGTAATCTTATATCGTCCGGTATTTTCATATTGACCATCATTGCCGGTCAAGTGTTGGGTAAATATGTTGGCTGTATGGGCCAATTCAGCGGTTTGCGTGCTAAAGGTAGCCACTTCTGAAACCGTTAGCATTACATCGGGCGTAACGGATTCTACTTCGTTTGGATTCTTATTGAAGGTATCCAATTCGTGGTTACAAGCGTAAAAGAGTAGAGTCGTGAGCGTTAGAATTGTTATCGCCTTTTTCATTTTTTAAATGCTTAAAATCCTACCTTTAACCCAAAAGCAAATGATTTGCTGCCGGGGTTGTTGAAATAGTCGAAGCCGTCTATACGGGATCCTGCGCCCGTCAGGCTCGTCTCGGGATCCACGCCTTTGTATTGGGTATCCAACCAAAGGTTGCGACCTGAAATGGAGAACTCTACATACTGAATAAAGTTTAACATATTGGATTTGCTGAAATCGGAGACTCGGTAAGCCAAAGAAATCTCTCGCAAGCGCACCCAGCCCCCATCCTGGACAAATTGTTCGGCAGCCCCGCTCCACCCGACATACTCTTTAAAATATGTTTGGGCATCGATGGCTTTGTCGTTGGGCGAGCCATCTTCTTTCACACCGGGGATGGTATAAGATTTACCTCTGTCTATCGCCGATTCTGCCGTGGCACCATAGTAGTTTAATAGTGAATAAGTTCCATTGTGTATATCACCGCCTTTTCTAATGTCTAACAAGGCTGAAAGGCTGATATTTTTCCATCTAAGCGTGTTTTGAATGCCCGCTGTCCATTGGGGGGCGGGATTTCCGATATTTCCGCTTTCGGGGTCTTTTATGGGAAGCCCGTCAGAACCGATCACCAAATTTCCACTCTTGTCTCTTTTCCATTTTGCTCCGAAAAGAGCGCCCAGCGGATACCCCACGATGGCATAGGATCCGATTGATTCAAAGGCTGATTCTATAGAAGCCTGGTCCACGCCATCGGCCAACTGAGTGACTTCGTTGTCATTGGTGGCAAAATTGATATGGGTGCCCCAATTCCAATTGCGATTGCGCAGGACACCCAATCCCAAATCCACTTCAACGCCCTTGTTCACGATTTCAGCTGCATTGGTGTACCGAGTCTCAAGGCCGGTTGAGGCTGCCAAAGGAATGTTGAGTAAGACATCTTTTGAGGTTTGATAATAATAGGAAGCATCTAAGGTGACCCGCTTTTGCAGAAAAGCCAATTCCAACCCGGCTTCATGGCCGAGCAAACGCTCTGGCTCCAAATCGGGATCCCCCAACCCACTGGATATGCCCATTCCAGATCGTTTCATATATGGGAAACTCAAACCCTGGGTATATCCACCGGCAATATTAGAAGCTGTGTAAAATGTTTTGTTGGAATACGGTGCGGGCGAAAGACCGGATTCCGAGTAGCCGTAGCGCAATTTGGCAAAGCTCACCCAAGCGGGTAAATCAAAGGAATTGGAAGCGACCCAAGCTAGTGAGACGGCCGGATAGAAGGGTTTTTTATCGTAGCTGGAAGCCTCGTCCTCCCGGCCCGAAGCGGTTACAAATAGTTGATCTTTCCAATCGAGTTCCGCTTGCGCGTAAATGCCGCGATCGATTTTCTTACTTTTATAATTGGAAGCGTATAACTCGGAGGCATTTCCCAAACTGTAAATCCCTTGTACGGCCAGGTTTCTGCCTCGGGAAAAAACCTCGTCGTAAAAGCTGGCATTGATATCGAGCCCCGTCGTATAATTTAAATTCAAGATATCTTCGCCGATTAAGGGTACGGCGCCTGAAAGTATCAGATTGACATTGAATTCTTTGTTGAGAATTCTGTCGTAATTCACTTGACCTTTACCCGAGCTGTTGTCATCTCCGACAGAAGAAATGGCGTAAACTTGTCGCCGATTATCACTGTACACGTCCCAGCCCGAGCGCAGTGTGCTGTGAAACCAATCCTTTGGCGTATAGGTGATGTAGGCGCTCCCCAGGGTTCGGTTCACCTCATCGGTAAAAGGATCTGCGTAGGCGCTGTAATAAGGGTTATCATGTGAAGCGCGGTAAGTTTTTTGAAATCCAGTGGCTGGGTCTACGTAATCCCTTAAATCATAAGAAGCAGGTGTTGTCAACAAATCCAACATAATCCCTGAAAGATTACTTCCGTTTTGCACTTTGGTTCCACCTGTATAGGAATAAGTAGCCGTGGCGCCCATCTTGAGGTTATCCGACAGATCTGTATCCCCCGTCAGCCGGATGCTGGTTCGCTTTAGCTCGGAGTTGGGGATAATCCCTTCCTGTTCGGTGCGTCCCACTGATAGCCTAAAAGTGGTCTTTTCACTTCCCCCGCTCAGGGCTAAGTCATAGCTCTGGGTAACGCCCGTCTGAAAAAAGTTATCGGTATTGTCATATAGGGGTATCCCCGCTTCGGCAGCCCTAGGCCCCCAACTATCACTTGTGCCTTCAGACACGTCATCTTTGGTGTTATATAACTTATCTGGCCCTGGATCTGCGGCTGCCTTAAATTGACCCCCTGTTCCCGCTGCGTAGGTATGCTGCAGCTTGGGCAGTTTGCTAACGGTAGCCAGTTCGGTGCTCGTCCTGAAATCGATGCCGATTCCCTTTCTCTTTTTACCACTTTTGGTCGTGTAGATGATCACCCCGTTTCCAGCTCCTTCTCCGTACAACGCGGCGGCGGCAGGCCCCTTTAGGATGGATACATTTTGTATATCATCGGAATTGAGGTCCAACAAGCGGTTGGAAGCATTTACTCCTTCCAGATTTTTATTATAGGCGTAGTCTCCAGCTTTGGATTGCACCGTAGCATTGTTCACCCGCACCCCGTCGACGATAATCAAGGGATCCGAACCCAGAGAGATGGATTTTTTTCCCCGAATGATGATCTTGCTCGAAGCGCCGGGCGTGCCACCCGAACCGATCACTTGAACGCCGGCGGCCTTGGCGGCGAGGGCTTCTACCACGTTCCGCTCACCCGATTTTTCTATGTCGTCGGCGGAAACCTCAGAGACACCATATCCCAATGCTTTTTGCTGGCGCTTCACGCCAAAGGCGGTGACCACCAACTCGCTCAATTGATTTTTAGCTGGGGTCATGGTAATGTTGAGGACCTCTTTTTCACCCACGGTTACAACGACCGCCTCATACCCCACATAGGTAAACCGCAATTTTTCTCCTTTCGACGCGCGAATGGAATACTTACCGTCGAAGTCCGTGGAAGTACCCCGAGGAGCGGTGCCGACCACCACCACATTTACGCCTGGCAGGGGCAAACCTTTTTGATCTGCTACGGTTCCCCCAATCGCCTTTGGCTGTGCATAAACGTCTATCGCGCTGAGTGTGCAAAGAGTCAATAACAGTATTTTCTTCATAAAGGTGTGTATATAAGCAAAAATTTTTCCTCTCGTTCTCGGGCTTTTAGTTCATTTTAGTGAGGATATCACGGCTACATGGAAAAGCGGGTCGGTTTACAGTTGTTGTCACATTTTATTTTCTGGGGCTAAGGTACTTGAATTATTGAAATGGGCAAAAAATTATTTTTAGACACGCGGGTTGAACCGATGGGAATTCCCTTTGGCGTTTGGATACACAATTATTTTTTAAATATTTGTTTATCTGATACGGGTATTTTCTGTTTGCAAGCGGCTATTTTTATCCCTCGAGCATTACAGCGATTTTAAATGGACATCTTTGATCCGGTGTTGTAAAAATATTTTGGCTGCTCCCGATCGACAGTTGTAAAAGGCTGGGTTTTCTCTGCATGTAACGATTGGCTCTCTCATAGCGCTCCTTTTCCCTTTTCATTTCTCGACGGGTTAGGCGTTTGGGTTTCTCTTCCGATTCGGTATGCAGTTGTTCTGCTTTATCACATAGACTTTCTACTGCTGGGTTGAGGTAGTGTAAAAATTTTATACCTGAGGTTGGATTGTTCGAAAAAACAGCTAACTTGGGTTCCGTTCTAAAAAACGCAAGAGTGATATAGCATTGTACTGTTGGTATAGAGAGATAGTATATGGAGCATGCGATTTTCCAAAGAGAGCACCTAATCGAACGGCTCGCGGCTGTGGGCGAGTGGGATATCATTGTGATAGGGGGTGGTGCCAGTGGATTGGGTGTGGCCTTGGATGCCTTGAGCCGCGGGTTTAAGACCCTTTTGTTAGAGGCTGTGGATTTTGCTAAGGGGACCTCGAGTCGGAGTACCAAACTGGTGCATGGGGGTGTGCGCTATATGGCGCAAGGTGACATCGCGCTGGTGCACGAAGCGCTTCACGAGCGAGGACTGCTGGTTCAAAACGCCCCTCATCTCGTGGCGGATCTCTCGTTTATCATCCCCAATTATAGCTGCTGGGGTGGCCCCTTTTACACCCTGGGTATGAAATTATACGATCTGCTCGCCGGTCGGTTGAGCTTGGGAAAATCGACCCATATCGACAGGGCGGAAACCCTGAGGCGAATTCCTACGCTAAAGCCCAGGAAACTCAAAGGCGGTGTCTGCTACCACGATGCGCAGTTCGATGACGCGCGGCTGGCCGTCAACCTGGCGCAGACTTGCCTGCAGCTCGGCGGCATTGCGATCAACCACTTTCCGGTTACGGGGTTGATAAAAGATAAAAGCGGAAGGATAGCAGGGGTGAAAGCCTTGGACGACGAAACCCAAAAGCCTTACGACTTATACGCCCGATCGACGGTCAATGCCACGGGTGTTTTTGTGGATGATATCCATCGGATGGATCAGCCCCAAGCCCAGCTCATGGTGAAGCCCAGCCAAGGGGTACACCTGGTATTGGACAGATCTTTTCTACCGGGTCTGGATGCCCTGATGATTCCGAGAACCGAGGATGGCCGTGTGTTGTTTGCCGTGCCCTGGCACAACCGCGTCCTCGTGGGGACTACGGACACCCCCTTGGACACATGCAGCTATGAGCCGGTAGCCTTAGAGACGGAGATCAATTTCATTTTGCGAACCGCCGGCCAATATCTGGTGCATCAGCCCAGGCGCAGCGATGTGCGAAGTGTTTTTGCCGGCCTTCGGCCCCTGGCGGCCCCACGAGCTGGAGCCCGTCAGACCAAAGAGATCTCCCGAAGCCACAAAGTCTGGGTATCTCCCTCTAAGTTGATCACGCTTATCGGGGGCAAGTGGACGACTTTTAGAAAGATGGGTCAGGACGTGGTCGACCGGGCGATTCGAGAAGGTCTTATCCCAGGTCGGGATAGCCAATCGGAAAAACAGCCGATATGGGGCGCGGCAGCACACTTAGACCGAAGCGATCACCTATATGTATATGGTGCAGACAGGCTGGCGCTTTTGGATTGGGTCGAACGCGATCGGCGCCTAGGCGAAAAATTGCACCCGTCCTTGGAGTTCCTCAGGGTGGAAGTGGTCTGGGCGGTGCGGAACGAATTGGCACGCACGCCGGAAGATGTCCTGGCACGAAGGGTGCGCGCCTTGTTTCTCGATGCGCGAGCCGCGGTAAAAATAGCGCCAGAAGTAGCGGGGATAATCGCTCGTGAACTCGGTCGGGATAAAGAATGGGAAAAGGCTCAGGTGGCGGATTTTACGAAGACAGCCCAAAATTATATGCTAACTCGATAATACAAATGACGTGAAACGGTATATCTTAGCCATGGACCAGGGGACGACCAGCTCTCGCGCCATCGTCTTTGACAAGCGCGGACACATCGTCTCTGTAGCGCAAAAGGAGTTTAACCAACGCTTTCCCCAACCGGGCTGGGTGGAGCACGATGCTTTGGAAATTTGGTCGACCCAGGCGGGTGTGACGGCAGAAGCCACCACAAAGGCGGGGTTGAATGGTAAACATATCGCAGCCATCGGCATTGCCAACCAACGCGAAACCGTCGTGGTATGGGACCGGAAAAGCGGCATTCCCATTTACAATGCCATCGTTTGGCAAGACAAGCGAACGGCCGAATATTGTGCGGAATTAAAGCGCCAAGGCAAAGCCGAAGAGATCAGAGCGAAGACCGGCCTGGTGCTCGACCCTTACTTCTCAGCGACTAAGATAAAATGGATCTTAGACCATGTAGCCGGGGCCCGAGAAAGGGCGCTGGCCGGTGACTTGCTATGTGGGACGATCGATACCTGGCTCATATGGAATTTAACCCGTGGTGAGCTTCACATCACAGACGTCACAAACGCCTCGCGCACCTTGATCTACAATATAAACACCCTGAGTTGGGATGCGGAGCTGCTGGCGCTGTTTGATATACCCAAAAATATATTGCCGCTCGTCCGGTCGAGCAGTGCGGTATACGGGGAGACGAAAACCACTATTTTCGCCTCAAAAGTCCCCCTTGCAGGCATTGCCGGCGACCAACAAGCCGCGCTGTTTGGACAGCGGTGCACGGAGTCGGGCATGGTCAAAAACACTTATGGGACCGGTTGCTTTATGCTGATGAATGTGGGGACGAAGCCCGTGATATCCAAGCGGAATTTGCTCACGACAATCGCCTGGCAAGTCGATGGAGCGACCCATTATGCTTTGGAGGGTAGCATTTTTATCGCTGGCGCCTTGGTGCAGTGGTTGCGAGATGGTTTGGGAATCATCGACCGGCCTGCGGAAGTGGAAGATTTGGCGGCCCGGGTGGCGGATTCAGGGGGGGTCGTCTTCGTACCCGCTTTTGCCGGTTTGGGAGCGCCTTACTGGAACTCGCGTGCGAAGGGGACGCTCTTTGGCCTGACGCGAAACGCGACCGCTGCCCATATCGCCAGGGCCTCCCTGGAGGCCATCGCCTACCAGACTACAGATGTCCTACAAGCCATGGAGGCAGATAGCGGTGTTCCGATAAAGGAGTTGCGCGTGGACGGTGGCGCTACGGTTGACGCGCTCTTGATGCAATTTCAAGCCGATGTGCTCGATACCCAGGTCATTCGCCCCAAGGTGATTGAAACCACAGCCTTGGGTGCAGCTTATCTCGCCGGCCTAGCCATCGGATATTGGAAAGGTGGCGATGAAATTGCGGGTTTCTATGCGATCGATCAGACTTTTAGCCCGACTCAAGACCGGGAAAATATAGCGCGCGGACTCAAAGCATGGCGCCGGGCTGTCCAAGCCTTGGAGAATTGGACGCTTAACGCCTGATGCATGGGAATGGGTGGTCGATAATGCGCAAAAGTGCTTATAAAACACAAAAGTGATGAATTATATGCATAAGGGAAGCGATAATCGATTCGATTTTTCCTCGTAGGACCACAGCAAAGGCCGTTCAATGGCCATACTGAAACGAGAGAAGTACGAAGAGATGTATTTACCAAGTGGCTTAATTAGAAAGAACTGAGAAATTGGTGATAAAACCAGTTGTGTGCAGTGAAGTGATGCGGAGTGGGGAAGGGCAGGTCTCGAAAGCGCCATTGGGGGGCGGTCTAAAACTTTTTAAGTGATTGAATGTTAAATGATAAAATTGTTGCAAATCGTCTATCAAACCGAGTCCAACGCAAATTTTACGCCACTATGAGTTCATTTATCCCAGAGTATATGGACACCCTATTGCTCTTACTCATCGGAAACAGCGTGGTGGCCAATGTGGTATTGAAGGGCACCAAGGGAAATGGCAGCGGTTGGATGGTCATTACCACCGGTTGGGCGCTGGGTGTCTTCCTCGGTGTGGTCGTGGCTGGGCACTATAGCGGTGCCCATCTGAATCCAGCCGTAACGGTGGGTTTGGCCATCGCGGGCTCGTTTAAATGGCAATGGGTATGGCCATACATTTTGGCACAGATGCTCGGTGCGATGACCGGCGCCCTGCTCACCTGGATGGTGTACAAAGACCATTTTAATCAGACTCCAGACCGAGTTGTTAAACTCGGGGTTTTTGCCACCATACCCGCCATACGGAATGGGCTGTGCAATTTGCTCAGTGAGATCGTCGCGACCTTTGTGCTCGTCTTTGTCATCTTCTACCTGAGCAGTGGTGAGATCAAATCCCCGGATGCCCATACGCCCATCGGATTGGGTTCGGTAGGAGCTATTCCCGTCGGATTTTTGGTGTGGGCTATCGGCTTGGCGCTCGGGGGGACTACGGGTTACGCCATCAACCCGGCACGCGATTTGGGACCTCGGATTTTTCATGCGCTCGCGCCTATCAAAGACAAGGGGAGCAGCGATTGGGGCTATGCCTGGATACCCGTTTTCGGCCCTTTGATCGGTGGGAGTCTGGCCGCGGGCTTATATCTAATTTTAAAATGATAAAAACCAACTGCAAAAGCTGAAGAGATGAAAAATACTACATGGGTACGCCGACTGCTGATCCTCATCAGCGCCTTGGGTACAGCTACTGTCCTATCAGCACAGAGCGAAAAACAGCCGGTTGCGCTCGAGGTAAAACTGAAAAACCTGCATTCGTGGCGAGGGGTGGTAGGGTGCAATTCTCCTGTGACTACATTTGAATTGTCTTACCAAACCGCGGATGCTGCGCTCAAGGTGGGTTCTTGGAGCGCATTCAGCCTCAACGGTCGATGGAGAGGTATCACCTATTATGTGGAATATGCTCGATCGGGATTTAAGCTAAGGCTGACCGACGATCCGAGTTCCAATGATGTATTTGATACCCACACCGACCACCTCATCTATGCAGATATTTCCTATGCCTTGCCGAATGAGCGGTTTCCACTTAAAATGCTTTGGAGCTCCATGATTTCAGGCCGAGACACCTATGTGGATAAAAGCGGAAAGGGAAAAAACCGGTACTCCAGCTATGTGGAGCTGTCTATGCCCCTGTGGAAAGCGGAAGACCAATGCGTCACCTTCGGTGTAGGCGGCGCCTTTTCCCTTGCGGATAGCCGATCGAATTTTTACGGCGATCACGCCAATGCGACTCGGGTTTTCGTCGAGTATAAATCCGCGATTCAAGTTCTGAATCGGTGCATGCCGCTTTCCATCGAATCCCTTTGGAGCCCCGTGCATAACAATGGCGTCCTACAAGTCGCTTTTCAGTTGTTGTAACCCTTAGCGGCTGTGCTGGATGGCTTTTGCCTACGTTAAAATTTTCTATTTTTGTCCCATCTATCGCCATCAGATGTCGGGACAAAGCGCCGTCAACTACACCGAAGACCACATCCGATCCCTCGATTGGAAGGCGCACATCCGCATGCGGCCCGGCATGTATATCGGAAAACTGGGTGATGGGTCTTCCTTAGGTGATGGGATTTACGTCTTGCTCAAGGAGGTTTTAGACAACGCCGTCGACGAATTTGTGATGGGCAGTGGCAAGACCATCGAGATCAGCATCCGGAATGAGGGGGTAGCCGTTCGCGATTATGGGCGGGGCATCCCATTGAGCAAGGTGGTCGACGTGGCTTCCAAGATGAATACGGGCGGGAAGTACGACAGCCGCGCATTCAAAAAATCGGTCGGATTGAACGGCGTCGGCACCAAGGCCGTGAATGCGCTCTCCCGTCGTTTTGAGGTGCAATCCATCCGCGGCGGTCAAAGCGTAACCGCCGCATTTGAACGCGGTGAGTTGGAGCGGGTAGTGGAGACCGAGACCTCTTCGCGTACGGGTACGCGCGTGCGCTTCACCCCCGACGAAGCGATCTTTAAAAATTATCGCTTCCGCCCCGAATATGTGGCGTGCATGCTCAAGAATTACACCTACCTCAACCCCGGTTTAACCCTCGTCTACAACGGGCAAAAGTTTCGTTCTGAGGGCGGGTTGCGGGATTTGTTGCGGGACCACATCGACACGGATACAGCCTATCCCATCATACACTTGTCGGGCGGGGATATCGAAATCGCTTTGACGCACAGTCAGGCATCCTATGTGGAGGTTTACTTTTCATTTGTAAATGGACAGCAGACCCCGCAGGGGGGTACCCACCTAAACGCTTTTCGCGAAGCCCTTGCAAAGGCCATTCGCGAGTTTTTTGGAAAGCATTACGATGCAGCCGACATCCGGAAATCCATCGTTGCAGCCATCAGCCTAAAGGTGGTGGCACCCGTCTTCGAGTCCCAGACCAAGACCAAGCTGGGTTCCACCGACATGGGAGACGGCTTGCCCAGCATTCGAACTTTTGTCAACGACTTCGTCAAGAACCATTTGGACAACCACCTCCACAGGGAGCCCAAAACCGCGGCAGCCTTGCAAAAAAAGATTTTACAAGCCGAAAAAGAGCGCAATGAACTCGCCAGCATACGAAAGCAGGTCCGGGAGCGGGCGAAGCGGGTCAGTCTACACAACAAAAAATTGCGCGATTGCCGCCAGCATTACAACAACCCCAAAGTTAGTCGTAGCTTGGAGAGCAGCATTTTTATCACCGAAGGCGATTCGGCGAGTGGTTCCATCACCAAATCGCGGGATGTGGAGACACAAGCCGTTTTCAGTCTGCGCGGCAAACCCCTCAACGCTTATGGGCTCAGCAAGAAAATCGTCTATGAAAACGAAGAGTTCAATCTGCTTCAGTCAGCCCTGAACATCGAGGACGGTCTGGATGGTTTGCGCTACAACAACGTGGTGATCGCTACCGATGCCGATGTCGATGGCATGCACATACGCTTGTTGCTGATCACTTTTTTCCTGCAATTCTTTCCCGAGCTCATTCGGGAGGGGCACCTGTACGTCTTGCAGACCCCGCTCTTTCGGGTTCGAAATAAAAAGGAGACGCATTACTGCTATTCGGAAGCAGAGCGGCAGCGAGCCCTCCAACGCCTGGGTGCCCACCCTGAGATCACCCGATTCAAAGGCCTGGGTGAGATTTCGCCCGATGAGTTCAAGCGCTTCATAGGGCACGACATACGCTTAGAACCCGTCATGCTCAGCAAAGAGACGAAAGTAACGGGCTTGCTCAGCTTTTATATGGGTAAAAACACCCCTGAGCGACAGGCGTTCATCATCGATAATTTAAGGGTGGAAAAAGACTGGGTTGAAAGTCCAGCAGTATGAAAATGCATATCCGAAAGCACCGTATTGCCATACCTGCCTGATGCCTTCGTTGAGATCGATCAAACACCATGACTGAGAACTCGAATGCCGTCCATTCCCACGATGCAGCAGACCCCGTAGCCGGTCGCATCATCAAGGTATCGGGCATGTACGAAGAATGGTTTTTGGACTATGCTTCGTACGTGATTCTCGAACGGGCGGTTCCCGATTTTTACGATGGTTTAAAGCCGGTGCAGCGCCGCATCCTACACGCGATGAAAGAATTGGATGACGGGCGCTACAACAAGGTAGCCAACATAGTCGGCCACACCATGAAATACCATCCCCATGGTGACGCTTCCATTACGGATGCCCTTGTCCAAATGGGGCAAAAGGATTTGCTCGTCGATACCCAGGGAAACTGGGGAAACCCCGCTACCGGGGATCGCGCAGCGGCTGCGCGCTACATCGAAGCACGCCTTTCTCCCTTTGCCCTATCGGTCGTTTACAATCCTGAGATTACCGAGTGGCAAGCCGCTTATGATGGGCGCAACAGCGAACCCGTCCGCCTGCCGATCAAATTTCCCCTCTTGCTCGCACAAGGGGTAGAGGGCATTGCGGTGGGGCTTTCTACCAAGATCATGCCCCATAATTTTAACGAGCTCATCGGGGCTTCGATTCAAAACCTGAAAGGTGAGAAGCCCCTCATTTACCCCGACTTTCAATCTGGGGGCATCGCCGATTTTTCCGATTACAACGATGGCTTGCGGGGTGGAAAGATCAAGGTGCGGGCTCGGATTCAAAAGCTCGATAAAAATACGCTTAAAATCACGGAGATCCCCTTTGGTACGACCACGGCTTCGCTGATCGACTCCATTTTGAAAGCCAATGAAAGGGGTCAGATTAGGATCAAAAAGATCGAAGACAACACGGCGGCTTCCGTCGAAATCATCGTCTGTCTAAGCGGTGGTCTTTCACCCGATAAGCTGATCGATGCGCTCTATGCTTTTACCGACTGTGAGCTCACCCTCTCGCCGCTCTGCTGCGCGATCATCGATGAAAGCCCCCACTTCTTAGGGGTTTCTGAGCTGCTCTACAAGAGCACGATGAACACCAAGGCCTTGCTTGGCGAGGAATTGCAGCTCAAGCTCGAGGCATTGCAGAAACAATGGCATTTCGCCGCCTTGGAACGCATTTTTATAGCGGAGCGGATTTACCGAGATATCGAAGGGGAGACCACCTGGGACGGCGTGGTACAGGCCATTGAAAAGGGCTTGCAGCCCCACATCGGTCAGCTGATTCGCCCCTTGACCCCAGAGGATATCGCGCGGCTCACCGAAATTCGGATCAAGCGGATTTCCCGATTCGATAGGCAAAGAGCCGACCGACATATCGAGGCCTTGGAGGCCGAGATGGCGGAGGTGGCGCGGCAGTTGCGCCACCTCACCCAATACGCGATCCGCCACTTTAAAAAGCTAAGCGAAAAATATGGCAAAAACAGGGAGCGAAAGACGGAGATACGCCGGTTTGAAGGCATTTCAAAACAAGAGGTCGCCATTGCCAATGAGCGGCTTTACGCCAATTTTAAAGATGGCTTCATCGGGACTTCGCTGCGGAAAGAAGCGTATTTATTCGACGTGCCCGACATAGCCGATATCATCGTATTCTTTAAAAACGGTACCATGCTCGTGACCAAGGTGATGCCCAAGGCTTTTGTGGGCAAACACATTTTGCACGTGGGTCGGTTTCAGAAAGGCGATCTGCGTACCGTTTACAACCTGATGTATCGCGATGGAAAAAAGGGTCCTATCTATCGGAAGCGATTCGTGGTCAAATCCGTCACCCGCGATCGGGTATACGATGTGACGGCGGGCACCCCAAGCTCAGCAATCCTTTATTTTACAGCCAATCCCAATGGAGAGGCCGAGGTGGTAACGGTGTATATAAAAGCCTTACAACGGCTGAAGAAGCTAAAATTCGATGTCGATTTTGCGGACTTGGACATCAAGGGACGGGGCGCCAAGGGCAATTTGGTCACCCGGCATCCCGTCAAGCGCATCACTTTAAAAGAAGCGGGGGTATCGACGCTCAAACCGATAAAAATTTGGTTTGACGAATCGGTTCGCCGTTTAAATGCAGAAGGACGGGGTACATTTTTAGGCGCCTTCCAGGGGGCGGATAAGTTGTTGGTGATTAAACGAGATGGCACGGCCCAGCTTCTCGGCTTTGATCTGTCTGCGCGTTTCGACGAAAGCATGGTCGCAGTGGAAAAGTGGGATCCCCAAAGGCCGGTGACGGCTGTTTATTACAACGCAGGCAAAGCGAGCTATTACGCCAAGCGCTTTTTGTTGGAAAACACTGCCAAATCCCAGCGGTTTATCCCGGCAGACGGCGAGAGTGCGCTGAAATGGGTGGCTACGGACTACCGACCCCGAATTGAAGTCACCTTTGCCAAACGAGGCAAAGCATCCCAAGTGATCCAGCTCGAAGACTTCATCGCGGTAAAGGGAATCAAGGCTATAGGCAAGCGGCTAACGGCCGAAAGGGTAAAGCGAATCAACCGCTTGGAACCTTTGTCATACCGAGAAGAAGAGCTCGCTGCGGAAGGAGAAAACTCGGATAGGCGAGTTGGACACTTGGACACAAAGATGAGATGCTAACCTTTGACGGGCTGTAACCATGGGGGAGGCTCAAATTATAACCTGGCTCATCATGGGGCTTACCGCCCTGTTTAGCATCAGGGGATTTAACGATTCTCATTTTTTCAACGCTTTATGCTACCTACAGGTGGGACCCATGCTTCGCGATCGGGATTACAAAAGGCTTCTCACCGCTGCCTTTTTACATGTGGACTGGGGGCATCTGCTCTTCAATATGCTCACCCTTTATTTTTTTGCCGATCCCGTGCTGCAGCCATTCGGCAGTCTGGGATTCCTGGTGATTTACCTCGGCGCCATAGTCGCTTCCAGCTCGTTTTCGGTCTTTTACCACAAGCGCGATTACGCGTATCGGGCAGTGGGCGCCTCGGGGGGCGTGAGCGGCATCCTCTTCGCCAGCATTTTGCTGTATCCCGGTTTACGGCTCTACATCTTTCCGCTTCCCGTAGCCGTTCCTGGTTATCTCTTCGGTGTCGCATATTTGCTGTATTCCGTTTATGGCATGCGGCACTGCTTTGATCACGTCGGTCATACCGCACGCTTTGCCGGGGCCTTGGCCGGCGTCCTCATCAGCCTTTTGCTGGCGCCCGTACTGCTGGAAGACGCAGGGACAGATTTTGTTTCTCATACCCATCGCACTTTTGTCTTATGCGTGATACCGAAAAGATGAGCGATCTGGTTTCTCATGCTTATATCCATGGCGCTTTTGTCTTATGTGTAATACCGAAAAACGAATGATATGTCAATCGAACAGTTAGAACCCCAGGAAATTTGGACGCATTTTTGTCAACTCAACGCCATACCCCGCCCTTCCAAGAGAGAGGGGCAAGTGGTCGCTTTTGTAAAAGCGTTTGGTGCGCGGCTGAATTTGCAGACCACAGTCGATCGGGCGGGTAATGTCGTGATCGAAAAGCCGGCCACAGTGGGCATGCAAGACTGTAAAACCGTGGTGTTGCAATCCCATCTCGATATGGTACATCAAAAAAATGAGGACACCCCATTTGATTTTGATACGGGTGGCATCGATATGTATGTGGACGGGGATTGGGTCAAGGCGCGGGGCACCACTTTGGGGGCGGATAACGGTATGGGCGTAGCGGCGATCATGGCGCTTTTGGCTTCTGAGTCCATCGCACATCCCCCTTTGGTCGCCCTATTTACGGTGGACGAAGAAACCGGCATGACCGGTGCCAAGGAACTGGAGCGGCAATACGTACACGGTGATATTCTATTGAATCTCGATACCGAAAGGGATACGGAATTGGTCGTAGGCTGTGCGGGTGGTATCGACTCCACCCTTGTGGGAAGTTATCGGGAAGCAGCCTGTCCACAGGGCTATCAGTCCTTTACCCTGTATGTAAAAGGCTTGTCGGGTGGGCATTCCGGCATGGATATTCACAAGGGCTTGGGCAATTCCAATAAAATCATGAATCGCTTGTTGTCGGCAGCCCAGCGGGAAGCGGCCATCCGAATCGCGGCGATCGATGGTGGGAGCGTGCGCAACGCCATTCCCAGGGAGAGTACAGCCCGGTTCGCTGTGCCCTCGGATCGGGTCAAAGAATTGGAGTCGACTCTAAAGGCGCTTTCCCGGCTCATTCGAGAAGAGCTAAGCCCATCCGAAAGCGGCGTGGAGATCAGTTGGGGGTCGACCGATCAACTGCGATCTGTCATGCACACCGCCGATCAGAAGAAATTGCTCCACGCCCTATACGCTTGCTTCGACGGTGTGTATCGGATGAGTCACACCCTAGCTGGTTTGGTGGAGACCTCATCCAATTTGGCGCGCGTCTGCGTCCGCGATGGAAAGATTCAAATCGGTACCTCGCAGCGTTCGGCATCTGAGAGCGCCAAAGCCGATGTGGCACAGACTGTAGCTTCTGCCTTTGAATTGGCGGGCTACTCGGTTAGGCGATCCGGTTCCTATCCGGGCTGGCGGGTCAACCCCGATTCCCCGATACGCTCGCTTTGTCAGTCGGTCTATACCGAGCTGTTTGGAGAAGAACCCGAGGTGGTCGCCCGTCACGGCGGTTTGGAGTGCGGTTTGCTGTTGGAGCATTTCCCAGCTATGGATGCCATTTCCTTCGGCCCGGAGATTTTGGGTGCGCATTCCCCGGATGAGCGCGTCCGGATTTCCTCTGTACGGAAATTTTGGAAATTTTTATCGGCTGTCTTACAAGCCATTTCCAAAGCGGATTGATCGGAAAATCGGGGCGCTAAGGGATGTCCATCCGGATTGTGCAGCTCTGATCGGCTTTTGCCCTTGTTCAGTCGGTTTGTCATCGTGGTGCTCTCAAGGGCTTAACCGTTCTGAATTGGGTTGAAATGCGTATTTGTATATGGTTTTTAGCCTTGTAAATGCTATACAACTCGTCTGTAGGGGCTCGGGGAGCCATGTTGACTTTTACCGGGTATTTATTCTGATCGGTATGAATGCCCAGTGCTATTTTTTCTTGAAAAGCGGATTTGTTTTTCGTTTCTGTGGCGCACCTCAAAGCTGGGGTGTCCTGCGTCGGGTTTTTTCTTCGATTGGCGCGAGTGGCTTTGGATTCTGCGGGTTGGGTGGTTTGATTGGGCTGCATTGATTTATTGGGGGTTGCTGCGTGGGTCTGTCGGTTGGCTTGGTTTGCCCCTGCTGGAGTTTTTGCATGGGTATTTTATGTGATGGTGTGGGTGGGTTTTGGGTTGCCTGGCTCGGGTTGGGTGCGTGGATGGATGGTTTGGACTGTTCGATTTATTCAGCGGGCTGCTCCATAAGTCTGTCGGCTAGTCGGGTTTTTGGGGATTGACAAAATCATTGGGGTTCTTTTTATCCGGGTCTTCGCTAGGATTTTGTATCGTATTGAATTTACTTTTTCAATATGTACCATTTGTCCCCAAAAGGGATAGCCGATAGTTCGTGTATTCGTGAAAGGATTGAAAGCCATAGGTCTCTTCACCGGCCTGTGCCAGAAAATGCTGCAACTTCGCTGCGCTATCTATCCCAAAGTCCGCACCATATCGGTTAATCAGGTCTGCGATCGGTATATCTAATTCTTTACTTTTTTAAATACAAAGTTACCAGGCTGCATGAATGGGTCGTCTATACCAGAATGTAATGACATCTCGTCATAACTATTGTCTTCGTCTCTGCCAATGTACATCTCATAACCATAATGCTCCCCTGAGTCATCTACATTGGTTATGCTCAATGCATAAGAACGCATACCGTTGTTATTGATATAATTCCTTATCGTGTAGGTGTAGATTTCTACATCTTTCCTTCCATCATCGTAAGTATAAGTATCATAACACTTACCATCTGCAGTAAACTTCATGGTCCAACGGTGATCTCCTATCTCGTCAGTATTGGCTCCTGTGTTCATCCAAGTGCCGATAATGGCTTCTTTCTGTAAGGCTAAAGAAGCATAAGGATCTTCGCTATCGACCTGGGCTCTGCTCAGATAAAAGCCAAACAGTAAAAAAACCAAGGTAAATAATTGTCTGTTTGCTACTATACTTCTCATCCCTTATAGCTTTTATGGCATTGTATATTGATTGCTGCTTTTTCGTATAAGGTTAAACGGGCTTGACTCCCGTTTCTACCTCCATTAACCGCTTTGGAAACTCGATCCGTTTTATCCTTACCCTGTCGTTTGATAACGGAATTGACCCTTTCTTTAAAATACCACAGCCCACTGATTACCCGAACCTTCGAACTAGTAGCCACTAAATCGGGATTTTCTACTACGTCGACCGTACTGTCATAGTGTATCCGGTAAAATGAATTGAATTTCATATATGCTTCTCTGCCCGTAATCTGTATGATCCCTCTGCCACGATATTTGTAGCCATCTCCCGTCTTATTGTTTCCCATTCTACCGCCATATACATAATTGAATAGCCTTACCGGGTCGGCTATAGTTGAACCTTTTGGTTTGGCAAAATCATAGGGGTTTCGTCTGCCGGGTTTGGTGGGATTTTTCATCGTGTTAAACCTGCTTCTCCACACTGCGTTTAACCGGCTCAAATGAAAGGTCGTTCCTTCGGTAAACCGCGTTAGGTTATTCGTCTCTGCCCCGGCTTGTGCAATCAAATAACGCAAGGTCTCATCATCATCTATCCCAAAATCCGCACCATATCGGTTAATCAGGTCGGCTACTTGTTTTAACTGGGTCGAACTGGTATTCGGAAACACTTGCTGCAAGTCTGCCACCGTAGTTTTGCAAGGTTTTTCTTCCTTCTCTTCGATTTTTTCCTCAACACGCACGCTATCGACCGGCTCGCCCCTTTGATCGACCAAACCCGGCACCTTGGGGATAGACTTCATAGGCATTGGCTTTTATCCTTAAAGCGCTACCGATGCGGAGACAAAAAGCAAATTTACAATCACCAAGTTTTTACCCATGAAAAAACAAATTGTCCACCATGTCCCATCGGCCAGGGGCGTAGTACTAAGCCTGTATCATCTACATACATTTCGTAGGTCAGGTCTTCATTGGGATTGGCAGGAATCGCCTTTAAATACAAGGTGTAAACACTTTCGCTTACATATCCGGATGGCGTTTCAGCTTTTCGCGTTGAATAGCGAATCGTATGGGTGTAATAATCCGGAGAGCCTCCTGTTATAAGATATTTCCAAATACATCGGCCATCCTTTGTAAATATCAACTCCGTATTTTGATCTTCATCCGAAATAAAAGTACCTACGATCCATTTCTTTTGCGCTTCAAAGGTGTTGTAATTATACGTGTCCGAACTCGGCGGTTGCTGTGCCTTTCCCATATAGGAAAAGAGTACAAGTGCCAGCAGTAGTAAGTAATTTCTCTTCGTTTTCATCGCTTCTAATCTTTATGACATTGTATATCGATCTGGGCTTTGTTATACAACCTTTGTCTTTCCGATAAACCATTTGTAAACCCATTTACTTTTTTCGTAACGGCTTCCACCGAAGTTTTATCGTCTATTATATCTACACTACTCAATACCCTATTTTTAAAATACCACAGTCCGCTGATTATGCCTATGGCTTTGTCGTCGTTGAGCAATTCGGGGTGACTCAGTAAGTCTACTTTACTGTCATAATGTTCCTGATAAAAATCATTAAACGTCTTGTAGTTCGCTCTGCCGTTCAGCTGCAAAATACCCCGTCCGCGGTATTTCCAGCCATCACCCGATTGGGTGTTGCCTAAGTCCTTACGTTGACCATATACTTTGTTGGCAGACAGAAAGCTGAGTCATCCTATCGGGTTTTTACTTTTAAGTATCTCACTCGCTCGAAAAATGCAGAGCCCACAGTTGGTGAAGTATATTCCAATTGTAAGTACTGCGCATTTATTGTCGATATCGAATATTCAAATATTTCATTGGGATTCTCAATATTAGTCAATTTTATATCTGTAAAAACGACTCTATTATCGCTTCTGCTTTCAGATAACTCATATTTGTAAATATCTGTATCTTCTCCTTTATAATACCAATAACATATTTTTCCTTTGATAAATTCCACTGTCCAATTAGCTATCTTCTGTGGATCGCCACTTGCCGATGAGAAGCTCTTGGTCGCTTTTCTTCTCTTGTGCTTGTAAGTTTATTACACTCAATAGGGTAACCATTCCTACAAGCGGCCATTTTATATCAGTTGTTTTCATTTTTAATGACAGTTTAAATTCGCCTTTGCTTTTTGAAATATTTTTTGTCGATCGGGTAATCCTATAAGCTTTGAATTAATACATTTAGTAACAGATTTTACTGTAGTCTTATCCGTTATTTTAATATGGTTTTCAATGCGATACTTAAAAAACCACAAAGCGCTGATCACCGTAATTTTTCTATCGGAAGCAACTAACTCCGAATGGGCTAATAAATCGACCTTGCTGTCGTAATGCGCCCGATAAAATGCATTGAAATCGGTGTAGTTCGCCCTTCCCGTCAATTGAAAAAGCCCCCGTCCGATATACTTGTGCCCGTCACCCAGTTGTGTATTGCCCAATTTGTGCTTTGAATCCCTATATTTATCATT
>JANQLC010000024.1 GCA_028280815.1 Flavobacteriales bacterium
TGCAAAGAAGACCGATGAGAAAAAACCTGACAAGGGACGAGGGACAAAACAACGCAACTTAACTCAACCCAGCTAACACAATAATTCACCAGTGATAAACAGCCTTCCAGCGCAATCCATCCAGCACAACCCATGCACCTGTGCAATTAAAATCACCGAAATGACTATAAACGATACAAACCAAATCGGCGCAAAGGGACAAAACCCACACAATCCAAAACCCACGCACGCCAACCGCAGAAAAGACAAATGCAAAATCCACACAAACAGGGACAAAACGACGCAAAAACCCGACAAAGGACGAGGGGCAAAAGAACAACACAGCCCAAAAGCCACCTATATCAACCGCAGAAAAGACCCGTGCAAAAGACCCGATCTTATCCAGCCATCGCAGAAACGACCCAGTCCAAGCCCACTTAGACCAAGCATAAAAATCATGTAAGGAGATCGACGAAGGACAATCCAATTCACGCAATCCAACCCACAGACTCACGTAGCAGCACACCGAATCAATCGAGCAGCCCCTAACTCGCCTATGCCAATCCTACAAAATACCCATGTGCCCCCAACAGGTGCAACCCAATCCGCACAATGACAAAAACGCAACAGCTCAGCCCACGCAGCCATCTCTTTGAATACAACCCGCCATCCATGCCTTACGCCAGCCTGGGATCGCATTTTCGCCTTCAAAAATCAAGGCTTCAGCGTTTCAGAAATTCGCTAACTTTCGCTTCAATGCATATTTGAATTGAACACCCGTATGGAAGCGGGCCTAAAAATTTGAACCCAATGATCTCAACCAAGCCAAAGTGGTCGACCTAAAACTGCTGTCAAAAGATAAAGTCAAAGATATTTTGGAACTTTACAAAAAATATAAAAGCAAACGAGATATTTTAATGATCCGCAAAATAGACCGAATAATAAAAGATGAGTTTGTCGATGCTAAGTCTACACATTTACAACTCTCTTAAACCTACACCGTTAATCAAAAGATGAAATTTCACACGAGAAAATGGGTTAAGCCCGGTGATTTAAATGCAAACGGCACCCTGTTTGGCGGGCGCTTGCTCGAGTGGATTGACGAAGAATCGGCGCTCTACACGATCATCCAGCTGGAAAACCCCAAGGTAGTCACCAAATACATATCTGAAATCGACTTTAAGAGCGCCGCTAAGCAAGGCGACATCGTGGAAATCGGCATTGAAGTGGTGAAGTTCGGCAAGGCTTCGTTGACCCTGCGCTGTGCGGTTCGCAACAAGATGACGCGCGAGATCATCGTCAGCATTGAAAATATCGTAATGGTCAACTTAGATGCTGATGGAAAGTCGTTGCCACATGGCAAGACACAAGTCGAATTGGTCAAAGACCGCTTGTCAAAGGATTGATTTGAAAAGCATGTGATGAAAAAGTCTGTGTTTAGGTGTCAATAGAAAATGTGGATCGGATACTTTTGCTGCTCCTGTTCGGCTTATCCCATTCTATAGCAGGGCAGTTGCCCAAACGAGGGGCAAACCCCAAAAAAGAGCTACGCATGACCCAGGCCCAAAAAGCGCGCGACACGGCCATCCTAGGTGCGGGTTGTTTCTGGTGTACCCAGGCCATATTTGAATCGCTAAAAGGCGTAGAGCGCGTCACAAGCGGATTTTCGGGCGGGTGGATAAAAAACCCGGGCTATCAGGAGGTGGTGTCCGGTAAAACGGGACATGTGGAAGTAGCCCATATCACCTATGATCCCAACGTGATCAGCTTTACAGAATTGTTAGATATATTTTGGCAGCTGCACGATCCGACCACTTTAAACCGACAAGGAGCCGATGTGGGTACCCAATACCGTTCGGCCATCTTTTACCGCAATGCAACCCAAAAAAGCCAAGCCGAAGAATCCCTTCACGAAGCCCAAAAACACTTTGACAAGCCCATCGTGACGGAGATCGTCCCATTTAAGGCTTTTTATCCCGCTAAAGCCGAACACCAGGCATACTATCGCCAACACAACCAAGCACCCTATTGCCAGCTGGTCATCCGTCCCAAATTGGAAAAGATCGCCAAACGATACAAGGCTTATGTAAAGGATCAATAATGGGCTTTGATGCGCTTGGGAACGGGCAAAATCCAGTCCGAATGCCCAAAATAAGAGCGCTGCGCATGCGCCAGGTCGACGCCTTCCTCTATAAATGGGAAATAGGGGCTGCCATTCACGGATAGTTTGCTATGCAAATACACTTCCAAGTTTGGGTTGCCCGACTTCTCTTTGAGGTATTGCGCATATTGCCACATCATATCCGGTGAAGCCTTGAGCCGATAGGCTTGTCGCGGTGTCAAATCCCGGTTGTAATCTGCGTATCTCTCCGCCCCCGTCTGCGGGTTTCGGATTTTGATCCGTAGGCTTCCGCTTCTCGTCCGCAACATCATCCGCCAGGCCATGCGATGGCCTTCAGCAGTCCAGAGCTCATAGCCGGGGATGAGGTAATGGCGCAGCGGCAAAAAGATTTGTATGAGTAAGTAGAGCGAGACGCCTGTGGTGATCAGCCGCCGATTTGAAAAAGGGCAAGTGGACGGCAAACCCGGATGTGCCCGCAGCCCAAAAAATCGCCTCACCTCATCGGATGGATAATAGAACAGCGTAAAGGTCAAGGCGAAATAGGGAAAGATTCCGATTTGAAAGACCATGGAATTGAACAAATGAAACACCAGGGCTAAGCATACGGCCAGGTTGCGCGTCTTTCGGAATAACAACAGCGGGATGAAGAGCAGGTCAAAAGCGATTCCGCCGTAAGCGATAGCGTATTGTACATAGCTATTTTGAAGCCAGTCGCCGATTAAGAAATAGTGCTTTTTTGCCGCGAACCAAATGGCGATGGGTCTGGCCCGTAACCAACCCGGGTAGAACTTAGCCCAAGCGGCAAAGAAGTAGACCACCGCAATCTGCACCTTGAGGATGAGGACTTCCCAGCTCTCACAGAAATTTCTTTGAATCGCCGGTTTTCTCTTGGTATCCAAGGCGGATGCCCTATGGGGAGATAATCCGATCAGTATGAAAGAGACCAAGAAAACGAGGTAGTAATGGTTGTTGTAATGCGATTTTTGCATGAAGTAGCTCAACCCCCACAACAGGGTAAAGCCGACTGTAGCCAAACGGTAAAACAAGCCCAAAGCGATCAGTATCCCGAGACAACCCATGACCCCATAGTAGGCATACATGGGTTTGCCCAGTAAGAAATGCGTCCAGCCAAAACCGATAAAAGTAAAGGTAAAGTGGGGCTTTACAAAGGTTTCGGCCACCCAACCGCTGATTATGGCACCCCAGCATTCCAAGAGGATTAGACAGCCAAAAACCATGCGAAAAATGACGATGGAGATATTATCCACCGGCTTGAACAATACGTGGTTAACCCGGTTCATAGGGCTAAAATAACAGGATTTCGGTAATTTTGTAGCAGATAGAGAAAGGATGAAGCAACCCCTGATCTTGTTCGACGGCATTTGCAATTTGTGTACGGCTTCGGTGCAGTTTATCATAAAGCGCGATCCCCGGGCAAAATTTAGCTTTGCCTCCTTGCAATCTCAAGTGGGACAGACAATTATGAAAAAGTACGAGCAGGATATCTCCGCGCTCAGCACAATCCTATTGATCAGAGATCAAAAAGTATATAGCCGGTCTTCTGCCGTGCTTCACATAGCGAGAGAATTGACAGGCGCCTGGCCCTTGTTGTACGGCTTTATCATCGTGCCCAAATTCATCCGAGATGCTGTGTATGAGCTAATTGCGCAGAATCGCTACAAATGGTTTGGCAGGCGAAAGGATTGCATGGTGCCCACCGCTGAGCACAAAGCCCGCTTCGTGGGCTAAGGCTCCAATCAACGCCATTGCCTTTGAGTCCAGCTCACGCCAAGGCGACAAAAACGAATCCCTTTCCCAAATCGTCAAACAGAAATAAAAGAGCAATACCCCTTATCAAACCAGCTCAAAAGTACAAAAAATGGGTTGCGCTTCTCAGGCCGCCTCTATACGATTAACACCGCAATTGGCTGACGACCAACTGGGGATTTTGCAACCGCCACAAGGATAGATATAAAACTGTTAGTCCCTACCGACTGAGCTGTGGTAAAATCCCTATATTTGACACTGAGGGATTACAGCTTTTTAACCCAAAGGCCAATGCTATGAAACACTGCGCTTTAATAAGCTGGATGTTCGTGGTGACATCTTGTTTTTTATCGAGGGAAAACCAATCCTATCGCACTGCGATAAACGGTAGTTGGCGTCTCGACGAGATCGCTTACGAAGGCTATCCGGGAAAATACGAGGCGACTTTATTCGACGATGCACCAGCAACCTGCTTTACAGGCAGTACCTGGCTTTTTATGAACAACAACAGCACGGGTAGTTACGAGTTGAATGCAAGCGGTTGTACGAATGGAAAACGCCACATCCGCTGGTCGGTTTACGAACCCGGTAACGGCATGTATTTGTTGCAGTTCAAACGGACGGATGCTCGAAAGAGAGATGTCCAAGGCGATGTGGGTTACCGAATGGTCATCCGCAGTGCAGCGGCGGGAAAAATGACCCTTTCCATTCCCATCACATGGAAAGACAAGCCTTTTGATGTGGTTTTGTACTATACGAAAATCTAATTAAAAACGCGATGAAAAATGAAAACACGATACTTTAGAAATGGCGTCGGCGCGCTTTTGATCTTGTGCCTCGTCGGTTGCGAAGCACTAAAAAATGCCAACAACACACAAAAAGGGACAGCTATTGGGGCAGCGGCTGGTGGCATCCTGGGAAGCCTTATCGGAAAGAACGCAGCGGTTGGTGCTATTTTGGGCACGGCGATAGGGGGTGCTGCAGGCGCTTACATCGGAAATCGCATGGATCGCCAAGCAGAAGAGATTAAAGCGGCTGTACCAGCTGCAAAGGTGGAACGCGTGGGAGAGGGGATCAGCGTTTCCCTCGATCAGGAGAGCGGCATCAACTTTGGCTTTGACAGCGACGAATTGAACCCGAGCAGCCAAAGCGTATTGCAAAAACTGACTCGAGTTTTCGATTCGTACCCGGATACGAATCTCTTGATCGCAGGACATACGGACAACACCGGCAAAGCCGATTACAATATGCAGCTCTCGAAAAGGCGTGCCACGGCAGTAGCCAACTATCTAAAGGGCGCCGGCATTTCTCCCAGCCGGATCAGCGTCAAGTGGTTTGGGGAAACGCAGCCTCGATATCCGAATGACACACCGGCTGGACGGGCTCAAAACCGCCGGGTGGAAATCGCGATTACAGCTGATGAAAAAATGCAACAAGAAGCCAGGGAACATGTAAACCAGTGACCTTTTGGGCTTGATAAACTCATTCCCTCAGACGAGAAAGTAAGAAAACAATCTTTTGGGCGGGGTTTTATTATAGAAGGCGACAGTGATATAGGAGTCACTCGATAGGGACAAATGCGATACATAGAGTGTCAACCCTAAAACGAAGGAAACCAACAAAGCTCTGCACCGTGAAGCGATTTAAATCCTTTTGTCCTATAATTTATATTATGTTAAATAAAGATAGAGTCTGACAGAGGTAGCAGTAACGGCAATCAGCGTTAAAAGAGAAAGGCGGAGTTTGGGGTATTCCGCATCCTCATTAAGTGGTGAGACCTTGGCTGGCGCTCAATACAACGTTATGGCGGCTTTGAACGGTAAGGTCCCGGGGATTCAAATCACCTCTCCCTCCGGAAATTTGGGTGGCTCTCAAAGGATTTTAATCCGAGGCGTCAATTCCCTTACGGGAAACAATTTACCGCTCTTTGTGGTAGAGGGAATTCCCATGAACAATGCCAAACGGAGTGATTTTAATCCAAACCAAGCGGGGACGCACCACCGAGAAAAAGCTGGGTGTATCGATCCACTCTTCCGTATCGATCAGCTCCGTAAGCACCCTGCCAAAACTTCAAAGGCTCTACGAATGATAAAAGATATGTGCGTACCGTCTCAGAATGACGATCAAATGACGGTTTCATCTGATTTCGTTTTTGTTTGGGTACTCATCCTGATTCACTTTGAGCGAGTGCCCAACGCGGACTTTGATGTCGTCCTATATCAGTCCAACAGCCCCGTCGTATTGACTATGAAGACCTCTTTGCGAGAGCGATACAAATTAAATGATCAATGGGCGGCTGGCCGAGCCACTTTGCTATATGCGCAATATTTTGCAAAGACCAATTATACAGATGAGGACAGATACCAAATCCGAACCATACAGGTAGATCAGCTCTGGACAGCCCCTATGAGATATTGGAAGATTTGAAAAAGGTCATCGCGGAAAATGAAGACCCCGCCGTTAAAGATCAATCTCTGATTTTGAGATTCGGTTCCAACTCGGATCAAATTCAAGTCTCGAGAATCCTGATGTCTTATCTGTTTATGAAATTGACCGACACCTTTGGCAATGTGCCTTACTGGAGCTATGGTCAGAGGGATAATCCCGATTTCCAAGCCTTGAGACTGGGTGATCGGGGTAAGCGCATTCCCAACCCTAAATATACCGATGCTCAGGTGATTTACAGAGATATGTTGGCAGAACTCAAAGATGCCGCCGACAAACTGACCCATGGGAAATTTACTTTCTCCTTTATCCGATCGCAATTTGAAGGCTGGAGTCAAACGCATTATGAAAAAGGCGTAAAAGCTGCCATGTCGTTTTGGGGCGTTTCCCCAGCGGAGATAGACGAATATGTGAAGCAGTTGCCGCCCGCTTCGAGAGAAACGGTGTTGACCCAAAAATACATTGGCCTCTTTATGGATGGTTTGGAAGGCTGGACGCTTTACCGGAGTACCGGATATCCCAAAACGCTTAATATCCCACGTGTTGCCCAAATGGCTTAAAAGAGCGAGTCTGCTCGCTATGGACTGCGCTTCGGTTGCCGAGTTCCAGTTGCTGGGCAATAGGCCGCCTTAGCAGGTGGCTGTCCTTACCTGTCATCATGGGGATGCGAGTCATGTACTTAGCTTTTATTTATCCTTAAAACGCCACCGATGTGGAGACAAAAGGTAAGTCTAAAATCACCAAGTTTTTACTCTTGAAAGGACAAATTGTCCGCCATGACCCATCGGCCAAGGGTATAGGGCTAAGCCCGTATCACTTACAGCCATTTCGTAGGTCAGGTCTTCATCGGGATTGGCAGGAATCGCCTTTAAATACAAGGTGTAAGCACTTTCGCTTACATATCCAGATGGGGTTTCGGCTTTTCGCGTTGAATAGACAACCGTATAGGTGTAATAATCCGGAGAGTCTCCTGTTATAAGATATTTCCAAATACATCGGCCATCTCTTGTAAATGTCAATTCCGTATTGTGATCTTCATC
>JANQLC010000032.1 GCA_028280815.1 Flavobacteriales bacterium
CAACCCACCCATCCAACCCATCCAACCAACCCAAGATCTACCCACACCCATCGCAGAAAAGGCAAATGTGAAAACCCGACAGATGGCAACACAAGCCAAAGCCCATCCACGCCAACCGCAGAAAAGACCGACGCAAAAAACCTGACGAAGGACAAGGAGCAAAAGAATGAGAAGTCCAAAGCTCGCCTAGGCCAATTACAGAAAAGACAAGTGTAAAATCCCGGCAGACGGCAACACAACTCAAAAAACCAATCAATCCAACCAGCCCACAACCCAATCGCCACCAACCCAACCAGCACAACTCAATCGAACTAACGAACCAGTCGCGCCAGCCCACTGAAGAACGCAGCCCAACCGACCACACCGACCCACCAAGTCTCCCCAGCCTTCAATCCTTCTGATCTTTTAGAAATAAGGGCGTTACCCGATCCACTTCAGGGCATACTCCCCCTATGGTTAAGCTCATCCAGGGTGTCAACCCGCTCCCCAACATCCATTTGGCGAGACTGCTTCTAAAATGCGAACAAGGTTATTCAACATATTGGAATACAGCACCTTACATTAAATTATAAGCATATTTTTAAAACGGAATCAAAGTATTTTAAAGTAATCCCACTGAGTTTTAGAAAAACACCTCGTACCTCTAAGCGAGCCATTGACTAAATGTATCATGCAAGTATTCATTACCGAGCGCTATCGATTGTCATCCGAAAAACCGGGCAAAGAGAAGGCAGAAAATCCAACCGGATACATCGAAGGAAAAATAAAAGACGGAGTTAAGGACAAAAGCCGGCATTCGGACACCAAATGAGATTTAGCCAGCGCAAAAGCGGAAATGATCAAATGCTGTGTCGGTTTATTTATATTGAGCACTCTTATGATTTTAGAATTTTACTTAAAACAAAGCATTACCGCCTCTAAGAGACTTGACAACCCTTGTGATCGGCTCGAAGTTCACACAACGTAAAGGGCTGTGGCGATATAAAACCAAATGGATAGCGTTTTTTGTTTAATACCCTTGTGAGTTCGGGAGCTATTTGTCGCTTTTTAGGCGTCTGTGAGGCTTCCCTATTCTATGGTGGCCTATCCCTGTTTTTAGCCGCTTGAGCGCTTGCTTTGGTTCGACCTAAGCCTTGTGATATCGGTTATTCGTCCCTTTACGCAGCCGGTGGTATCGTAAATTCCCTCGATGGTTTGGACCCGAGTTTTGCCCCGACTTATCTCGCTTGGTCTTCTTTTCCCATATGGCAAGCAGCTGCATTGATCTCCATCGAAAAGACCGCATTTGTATCGGGAATATATCCCCCTGAATTGGATTTAACCAAAGGGACTCATTGGCAAAGCGCTATTCCAATAAATTTCCCATTTAAAATAAATATTTGATTTTCAATTAATTAATGTATTTTTACTTACTCTTTCAACCCTATTTTTGGACTGATTTCGGAGGCTTTATAGCCCAAAATAGACCATTTCTGTACCGATAGTTTCAATTGTATTTCAAATAATCTGTACATTTGAAGCAAAAGATGATTACGGGCAAAGTTATCCTCTACACCCATCAACGCGAACTGTCCGGCGGTTATCCGATCAAGATAAGGCTCATAGACGGGAAGACAAGAAAAAGCACTTATATCCGCACCGGGTATTATTCAAAGCGGAAAGATTTCAATACGGAGCCTAAGCGATCACATCCACAGTATAGCGAATTGATCTATGACTACACCGACTGGTTAAAGAAGATAGCAACGCTATTGCCCCGAGCCAATCGTAATAGGTGGAGTCTTGAGTATTTAGTCAAACAATTCAAACAAGAGGAGTATTTTGACGTTGAAAAATTCATTGAAGGGCTTAACTTATCCAGCTCGACAAAGCAGATTTATCAAGGTGGTGTAAAATGGCTTCAATGCAATGATTTTGCTGCTTTAAGCGGTGAATATGTATCGCGCAGGATAGCCCAATGGCCGCATTCAAACAACGGGTTGAATATCTACATACGCTCGCTAAATGCGCTTTGGAATAAGGCGGTGTCACAAGGCTACTTAAGAGGTGAGAATCCGTTTGTCGGCAAAACATTGCCGTCAGAACGCACTCGGAGCAAATCCCTGAGTTTGGAGGAGCTAAAAATCGTTTTCGATTGCCGAGAAAGTCTTTACAAAGACATGTTTTTGTTACAGCTTTATCTCGGTGGCATTGACTTTGTCGATTTGTGGAACTTGAATTATCGTGAACACTACCAATGGAGCGATAAAAACCATATTTCTTTTTGTATTTCCCTTTAATATTATAATCCGAAAAACGAAATCAGGTCGGTTTGAAAAACAAAATCAGATTTTTTGAGAAACGCACCGCTCATCAATAAGAAAGCCCCTGTGTCGAGGCGTGATTTAGTGGTTCAATGCGCTTTAAAGCCTTTATTTATAGGAGATAGCCCGTTTTATGACGTTTATACGACGGTTAGTGATAAAAGATATGTGCGTACCGTCTCAGAATGAGGATCAAATGACGGTTTCATCTGATTTCGTTTTTGTTTGGGGGTCCATCCTTATTCTCCTGTATTGCCTGTAATTACTGACGTTCCCGCGCATTTTTACCTTTCTTCAATTCGATGCAATTCGCTTTACCCCCTATGACTGCTCCAAAGTTTCACCGCTCAAAAGTAAATTAGGCACATTTCAGAACCTTCCAGATCGATTGCGCTTAAAAAGGCGCCGCCC
>JANQLC010000041.1 GCA_028280815.1 Flavobacteriales bacterium
AAGAGCGATATCCAACTTAGAATACGGGAAGGTATGTCTCCTAAAAAGGTTAGCACCCTATAAAGGGCGAAGCACAAAGCGCTGCGAAGGCAAGCGCCTGCATGTCCGTATGGGACCCAATGCCCCATGCATGTGCGAAAGTTTGCTCGCGACTGCGCCCCGATTTATCGCGGGTCCTAGGGGGGGTCTAGCCTTAACGGTATGGTGCGGTGCAGCGCACCAGCTGTGACAGCCTCGGCGGAGCCGGATGTGTGCGCCGCACGGGCTTTGTTTGGAGTTCGGCGCTAAGGCGCCTCACACATATTTCACAGCAAAGTTTACCACCAGTGTGCGCTGCACCCTCTTAAGAAGGGCGAGTCTGGTGCGCAGCACCAGGGACCATGGCGAGGTTTTACAATTAATTGGGTCGCGCAGCGACCTTTAAGTGTTCAAATTCACTGGTGCGCGCGTCCCACGGAAACGCTGTTAAAGCTGCGCTTGCGCAGGCCGTTAGGTCTTGGTCCGTAGGACCAAGGAAATCACTCGCTTTTCGCAAATTCAATGGACTCAAAGCTAGCAAATCGAGCCGTCGCCTCTTTTTAGGGTCGGCTCCTTTACTCGATTTGCGTCGCTGTTCGTCCAAAGAACTTGCTCACCGGATGTAATGGTCGCTCGTGATTTCGGGCGCCCGCACTTGACTGCTTTACCAGCCTTACCCCATATATAAACTTTTGTCGCTAACAGGATTCATTTATTGCGGGCGCACCAAACGTAAAAAAAAAGCCCCGAGTGCTGCAACGTCAACGTCAACACTCGAGGCTCCTAAGTTTTTTCACAAAGTTTTTCACTTTTACTTTTACTTTAACTTTTACTTTTTACTTTTACTTTTACTTTTACTTTAACATTTACTTTTTACTTTTACTTTTACTTTTTACTTTTTTACTTTTACTTTTACTTTTTACTTGCTACGCCCACACACCCTTTACGCCCTCGACCTCCGCCCGAGCTTTAACAGCCTGCGCAAGCGTTATCAATCGGCATTAACACCCTCTACGGCCTTCGCAGCGCGAAGTGCTTCGCCTATTTTAAGTTTTTAAGTTTTTTACTTTTTACTTTTTAAGTTTTTTACTTTTTACTTTTTCACAAAGTGTAAGCTGTAAAAGCTGGTGCGCTGCACCAGGAATAAAGTGACTTTTTGGGCCCGCTTCGCCAATTTTTCACTTTTGACGCGAAAGTGACTTTTTCACAAAGTGTAAGCAGGTGCGCTGCACCAGGACGTAGAGGCTGTTAAACCTTGTGCGAAGCACCAGGACGTAAAGTTGGGCAAGCCCTGCTTTAACACCCTGCTTCGCGGTCCATTAAGTTTTTCACTTTTTCACTTTTTTAGTGACTTTTTCACTTTTTCACTTTTTTAGTGACTTTTTCACTTTTTCACAAAGTGTAAGCTTTAAAAGCCTTCGGGACCATCCTGGTGCTTCGCACCAGCTTTTACAGCCTTCTAGCCCTTACTATACGTATTTCTTACTTTTCGAAATGGGAACCGCTGCGCCCTTCGCAAGCGCAGGGTTTACGCCCTTACTTTTCGAAATGCTGCGCGCAGCTTTAACACCCTGCTTCGCGGGCCTGCACTTTTTAAGTTTTTCACTTTTTAAGTTTTTCACTTTTTAAGTTTTTCACTTTTGACGCGAAAGTGACTTTTTCACTTTTTAACGGCCTGGTGCTTCGCACCAGCTTTTACAGCCAGCACACAAGTGCACAAGCGAGTTAATCGCTGCAAAAAGTCAAACCACCAAATTTAGACAATGCCGAAAATCGATAAAATCAGTATCAGCTTATTTATGTTTGCTCTTGAAAGTTATCTATTAGAAAAAAAGGTGATTCAGAATATTCAGGATATTAAGCAACTCGACTGGGAAATCGTCGAGAATTATCGAAATATCTTGTTAATAGACCATCCACATTTCACGTTAGAGAAAAAACAACTGAAGTCGTTTATTAAACATTATAAAGATAGGCGTAAGGAATTAGAAACCCGCAAGCAGCCCATGGACTTAGAACCAGTGAAACAGTTGATGCGCGAGTACGATGCGGCGCCCGCCCCGAGTACCGTCGCCCCACCTGACCACCCTCGGCCTCCGACCGAGCTTATACAGCCTGATAGACCTGCAAGCTGCCTTTTGATGTCAGAAATTGCAGATATGCGTTCCCTTGTGCATGCGCACAAGTGTGCATGCACCCAGTTAATGTCTGAAATAGCTGATATGCGGTCACAGTTGATGTCTGAAATAGCTGATATGCGATCACAGTTGATGTCTGAAATGCGCGAGCTGCGGTCTGAATGTGTTGAGATGCGAAGCACTACTAAACGTCCTTCGACCGGCGGAGCACCTGACTTCGCCCAGGTGCTGCGCACCAGCTTTGTGGGTCGTGGGGGTGTGGGTCTACTCACCCCTCGCCCAAAGGGCGATCCAGGTGCTGCGCACCAACTTGAACCGCAAAGGGCGAGCCTCGCCTGGAGTAGACCTTCACTACCCGACTTCAAGGCGATATTGCAAAGTGTGGAAAGCCCACGCCCGTTTATCAGAGCACGACAGCGAGTAGCGCTGTTAGTCTTATATATTGAAGGCCTCAAACTGTCCCAGCTACTCACACTTGACGTACGTCACCTCAAAGACCTCAAAGAGCTCCGCGCTGTGAAAGGTGGCTGGAAAAGCCTTGACGGGCTTGGCGAAGCCAAGGACATTCTTGAGGACGATGCTCTTAGCATTGCCACAGACTTGGAGATCCTAATAGGAGACTACCCTGACAGTACTCCTGCATTCCGTGCCAAACCCCACTCTGCACGTCCATGTACCCGAGAAGGTTTGACCCGTGAGCTCAACCATACTCTTTCCAAGTGGAAATGTAGTACTAAGTCCTTGGTCCGTAGACTGTAAAAGCAGGTGCGCAGCACCAGGCTTCGTCGAAGTTCGCCTTTGGGGTGCGGGTCTTTCTTTACCCCATATATAAACTTTTGTTGCTAAAGTGGGTTTAAAGCAGGTGCGCAACACCAGGACTCCGAGTGCTGCCACACTCGGGTACCCCTCGGCCTTGTAGACCAGCGCTGTGCGCAGCTCGTCTCGCCCTTCGGGCGAGCTTTTACAGCATGTACGACCTCGGCCTTCGGCCGAGCTTTAACAGCCTGGTGCAGCGCACCAGGGTGCGGAGCACACACGCCCTTCGGGCGAGGCTTAATGAGCGGCCTGGTGCAGCGCACCAGACTTAATGAGCTGCCTGGTGCTGCGCACCATACTTAATGAGAGGCCTGGTGCTTTGCACCAGACTTCACGTAATATTACAAAAGGTGACAAATGTCATATTAATATCATATTTGTCATATTAGGTGACAAATGTCATATTAATGTCATATTTGTCCTGGTGCTTTGCACCAGACTTCACGTCATATACGACCTGGTGCTGCGCACCAGCATTGCGCTAGGGGGGCGCGCCAGGGGGCCCTTTGACTTCGGCCGATATTGGACGATTCGCACTTCACAACGGCGTGCGATACGTCCAATATGGCCTCAGACTTTACGCTCACTACGCTTACGATGTGCGAACTGGGGCCAAGTTCGCACATCGTTCGCTATTCGCGGCAAAACTTGTGGGCCGAAGGGGCGACGGCCCACGTTTTGCTGGGGGCCCTCAACGCGCAGCGCGAATTCGCGCTGTGGGGCGAATTTTACAAATTCGCCTGTGGGAGCTCGCAGCGCGAGCACAAACCTGTGGGAGCTCGCAGCGCGAGCACAAACCTGTGGGAGCTCGCGGCGCGAGCACAAAAGTTTTCGAAAGTTCCAAGTTTCTCTACCCCAAATATCAACTTGCAAGTGAAAAATACCTTATATTTCATTCTATTTTTAATGCCACGTCCCCCCAAAAATCGCCAAAAATTGGCGAACGTGGCACAAATTTAAGGGGAAAATAGATTGACCGAAATGGGAGACAATAGATTGACCGAAATGGGAGACAATAGATTTGACGAAATGTGGGGTCGCGGGGTCGCGGGCAGCGCCCAGGACGTTAAGTCTTGCTGTTAAACCTGTGCGACCGTAAAGGCTGTGTGGGCGTAGCCCACCCACGACTACGCCCACACAGGGGACCGCTGCGAGTTCGAATCTCGCAATCCACTCCGGGTGTTAAAGCATAAACATCCGGAAAAGCAGACAATAATACGACAACATATCATTATGCAAATGACCTTTTTAGACTATATATATGCGCAAAGCACCTGGTGCTTTGCACCTGACTTGCCGTCCTCGGCCTCCGGCCGGGCTTTTACAGCATTTATTCACAAGAAATTTATATTGAGTAATAAGCCTTATGGATATAGATGGTGCAGTGGAGCCGCACCAATTGAACCTGATGATTTAGATGATAAAGATACTTTTTTACCAGATTCGTTTGATGAAAGATATTTAGAAGCTCTCCAGTCAGATGTTTCAGTCAATTACAATTCTGAAACGTGTAGGGATAAACATCTGTTAGTGCGGATGCAATTGGATGCCGAGTGGTTTAACGAAGGCTCGCCTTGCAAGCCTTCGAAGAATCAGTTCATTACACTACAAGTTGCTTTGATGGGCCGTCTCCGTAATAAGAAGCTCATTTTCCAGCATCCAGACTGGAGTAAGCGCTTCCCTGAGGATCCGCCGGCTTATGATTTGCACCGTATATCTTCCAGACCGCATCAACCTATATACCCACCATGGGGTGAGTCAGGAACAGCACTGGCGGCTTCTCTGAACGGCTTACTGGAGTCTGGAGCTCCTTATAGCCTGACCTCTGTCAAGCTTCCAGACTGGCCCGATCCACCGCAAGGTAGGACGTCGCTTCTGTTGCACAGGACAAGGGCCGGTCAGCTGTACACTATAAACTCTACTGAATTCGACTCTCATTATGGCGGTGAATTTTACAATACACTCAAAGAGCTGAGGCTTCAGATGCATGTTTTTTGGTCTTTTGGAGATATCACAGCCTTCTTTGGAAGGCGCCTCAGTAAACATATCGCTGATAGGTTGGTAACCCGCAAAACGTTACGTTTTAAAGATAGATGGATAAACCTCCCATTAGTCGTAAAAGATGGGTTTGGGGTTTGTCGACGAGTGAAGCTGCAGATAGTCGACTGGTTTGGTATTGAATACCAATCACTGAAGCAAACTAGCTTGGCGTATAACGTACGTATGAAGTCGAAAGATCTCATGGAAGGGTTCAAAACGAGGATGCACGAGGCTTATCGCCATTCTGAGACTCGGGCTGACTTTGTCGAGTACGCATTGAGTGACTTATGTCTTGGCGATCTAGAAGACGCTTACAAGTCCAACTTTCAAGAGTTGTGCAAACTTGCTGGTGTCACAGCTTCGACCGAAACAGGTGCGATGCACCACCCTGTTAAAGCCAAGGACGAAGCCAAGGAGAAGCCTGCTATGACAAAAGGAGCTAAAGTTGCTATGATGTTCAGAAGGTTTCTGGATACACTCTGTGGGGTCAGTGAAGACTTTAATGAAATAGCTGACTTACGCGGGCGTTCGAAGCATCCATCGATCACTGACTTAATGAAAGTATATGGGTGCCAGCAGCTTTTAGAGAGTGATCCCGCTTTAACCAAGCGGCATTTAGCAATAGTACAAGGCGGTCGGGTTAAACACGAGTTGCCTGCACAAAGTGTATTTAGCGAAGAGCCTATACTGTCAATGGACCTGCAATCGTGTTACGGCATGGCGCTTATAAATCTCTTTGTGCCTATAGGTCATCCATCCCTTATATATTTCCCAATGAATCGCCCTGAAGAGTGGATGACACTTGGGAAGTTCCTCAAGAAGTTCGGTCACGAACTGGTCGACCTTTGTTGGTACGCTGTGATTGACACCTGCGATTCACAACTCTCTTTCTGCCAGAATCTTATCTACTCCAAGTACTTGAACAAAGCTGATAAGCCCGAGCGCGAGCATGAAGCGCATGATAATGAATCCTTCAACGAAGACGACAGTCATATCAAAGGTCAATTCATGCTCCTTGAAAAGGAGATCAAGAATGGGATTCTCACCAGCACCATTCTGGGACTCTTAAAGAACGTATGTTCCAACCAAGAATGGGGAGAACTCATGCGTAAGATACGCATAAAATCTGCTATGATATACCCTCGAAGTCAAATGATGGAATATGAGGGCCCACAAACCTTCGTGAAATGGCAAGAGGCGCTACGCAAGCAGCCACGACGTCTTGAGACCATATTCGACATCTCAGGTCACAGCGTTCAAGACAGGCGCCCTGGGCCTTGGGTGAAGTTCCCGCTAAAAACTTTCATAAGCCCATTAGTAGAAGCCCGCATGAAGCTTAAAGCCGAGATGAAGTCACTCCTTGGTGACCCAAGCAAAGAAGCTGAATACAACAAGAAAGATGCCATGCAAAGGGCTCTAAAAGGGGTCATCAATACAGTTTACGGTGTATTAGCGTCCCCCTATTTTGCTATAAGCAGCCCGTGTGCTGCTAACAATATAACAGCAATGGCTCGCGGAGCGTGCTGGATGATGGCGATTTCATCTGGCGGCATCAAAAGCATCACCGACGGAACAGAGTGTAGGCTGAATCATTTTAACTTCAGCTGGATACACAATCCCAGCATGAACACCCTATCCCTTCTGGGTCAACCACACCTTATTCCAGGCCGAACACGGTATCGAATCAAACGAGCTCCATTGGGCAGCCAAGGCGATCCAAATGTAAAATGGGAGTTGACTATAAAAGGTCAAGATGTTTTCTTAACCTTCAAAGGTAAAGAGTACACGCTTAAAGAAGCTGTCGCCCTTATAGAGAAACTCTATAAAGAGCACCTATTATACTTTTTCCGATTCTGCAGATACATCAAAGAGCTCGAATGGGCTTGGCGCTTCGGTATTGAATGCAAAGTGTTCGGGTACGGCTATGTTTCACATGGTCTTGCTGACTACCTCATAGGCTCCTTAAAGGGCGAAGGGCGTGCTGAGTTGATAAAAGCCCGCGGTCATAAACTCTACGATACCCACTACGACCCGAATACGGAGATGCCTATGCAGTCTCCTATGAAGACTATACTTGAAAACCTTTTTGAAGGCATACCACTAAAGGCAGGCATCCATGCCAACTATACCAAGCCCTGCAGTGCAGGGGAATATCTCACAAGAATGACACTGCGTGATCATGGGATTTTACCCGGAGATACTATCACAAAGTCTGTGAGGCCTAAACTCATTACTGTCAGCGAATTCTCTTTCCAAACATTAAAATCGCGTCTATCGTGGGAAAAATATTATAACTATCTTAACCGCGTGTATGGCTGTGGTCTTGAAACACCATACCTTGACGTGCAAGGCTGCTTAAAACACATCGACAATGCAAAGAGCGATATCCAACTTAGAATACGGGAAGGTATGTCTCCTAAAAAGGTTAGCACCCTATAAAGGGCGAAGCACAAAGCGCTGCGAAGGCAAGCGCCT
>JANQLC010000015.1 GCA_028280815.1 Flavobacteriales bacterium
TCTAAAGTCTTCCAGCGTCTTGGGAATGACCCTCCCCTTTGGTTCTATATCGAGAAACCTACCACAACTCATAAGCGAGAAATAGGACAGCAACACCCAGCTTCGTGGGTAAAAGCAAATAGCAACAAGTTAAGCCCCCACGCGTATTGATCCATTCCTATGCGCTACTCGTCCTCAATGGGGGTAAGCGATAAGTTGATCGCTGTCAAATCTCATTGAAATACAAGCTGCGAATCATGCCATTGGCTAGGCCCACCTTGGGGACGTAGATGCGTTTGGCGTCCAACCAGCGCATGGCATTGCAATAGATTCTAAGGGCCGGAACGATGACGTCGGCGCGGTCTGGATTCAGCCCTAAGTCTGCAACGCGCTGCTGATAAGTCATGTTTTTGAGCCTTTTGTATTGCTCGCACACATAGTGATAGCTGAGTGGCTGCCCGATTTTTCTGCCCGACAGCTTAAATATCTCGTTGATGTTTCCGCCTGATCCGACTGCTGTGATGCCTTTGTAATCCTCAGCCCATTCCTGCAACCCAAGGCGCATTTCACGCCACAATTCCCCGGTTGGCTCTCCGTTTAAGAAGCGAACCGTACCGATGTCAAAAGAATGGGATGCGACAAGCCGACCATCAGATAAAAGGCTGAGTTCCGTACTGCCCCCGCCCACGTCGATAAAGAAGTAAGACGCTGCGAAATGGCTGTATGCTTTTAACCCGGTTTTAAGCAGTATGGTAGCTTCTTTTTTTCCATCGATAATTTCAATGTCTACACCGGTTTTGCGCCGCAGAACAGCTGCGACGGATTCACCATTAGCAGCCGTGCGCATAGCCGACGTAGCAAAAGCGCGGTAGTCCGCTACGCCGTGCTCTTCCATGATGAACCGAAAAGCGCGCATCGCTTTTATCATGCGGCGCACATCGGGGGGAGAGATGCGCTGCACACCAAAGGCAGCAGTCCCCAAACGAATCGGCAAACGCAACCACAAAACCTTATTGAATTTCGGATCTCCAACCCGGGTTACGACATTGTTGATCAACAAGCGAATGGCATTTGAGCCGATATCGATGGCGGCCAAGGTTTTTACTTCAATCATCTCATCGCAGGTCTCAATCGCTCCACCTTATCGCGGTAATACGCATAGCTGTCGAATTGTGCCCGGTGGTGATTTCCTCTCAAACGCCTGTACCGATTGCGCTGACCGCTGTCCAATATGCGCGCCTTGCTGTGATCGTTCCAATAGATCTCGAATACGTCTATAATTTCTCGCCTCAAGTCCGGATCTTCAATAGGACACCCTACCTCTACCCTGAAATCCATGCATCGCTTCATCCAGTCTGCTGAAGAGATGTAAATCCTATCCCTCCCCCCATCGGCAAACCAATACACCCGAGCGTGTTCCAGCCACTTATCCACGACACTGATCACTTCTATGCTGTCGCTCAGCCCTGATATACCCGGCCTGAGCGCGCAAATCCCGCGTATGATAAGGCGCATGGGAACACCTGCCCGACTGGCCTGGTAGAGTTTATCGATCAGCTTTCTATCGACCAAATTGTTCATCCGCAAATTGATAAATGCGGGCAGGCCGCGCTTGTGGTTTTCCATTTCCCGTTCGATTAAACGGTAAATCACATGGCGCGCATGCAGTGGGGAAACGATGAGTTTTTCGTACTGAAAGGGTTTGTAGTTGAGAGCGAAAAACTCAAATACCTGTCGCAGCTCTCGGCTGAGGGTTTTATCGGCGGTAAAGAGAAAGTAATCCGTGTACATATCAGCCGTCGATTCACTGAAATTGCCCGTACCGATTAAGGCAAAGTGTCTCGGTGAGCCCTCGCGTTCCACATAACAGAGCTTGGCGTGCACTTTCAGGCCGGGGACGCCAAAGACCACACGAATGCCAGCCTTGCGCAAATCTTCAGCCCAGCGCACATTAGCGGCTTCATCAAAGCGGGCGCGCAACTCCACCACGACGGAAACCGCTTTTCCATTTCGCGCCGCATTCATCAGCGCAGCCAAGACGCGGGAGTCATCGGCGACGCGATAAACGGTCAATTGAATTTTTTTGACCCTGGGGTTGATAGCTGCCTCGCGCAACCAGCGGACGAAGTCATTGAAATCCTGGTAAGGTGTCTGTATGAGATAATCTCTCTTGGCGATGGCTTCAAACATGCTCTCCGCCGTTGAAAACCCGGGCGTGCTGAGCGGTTTGACTTTGGGATACACCTGGGATTTTCCCCCCAGGTTTGGAAACCGCATGAAGTCGCGCTTATTTTGATAGCGCCCACTCGGTATGATGCTGTCCACATCTTCCGCTATGCGCATTTGCCTGCAGAAAAACTTCAGGGTGTTCTTGGGCATCTCCGAATCATAGACCAGGCGCACCGGCTCGGCTTTCCGCTGCCGCTCCAAGCTGCGGGCTATTTTGTCTACGAAGCTCCGGTGCAAGTCGTTGTCGATGGAGAGCTCGGCATCACGCGAAATTTTAAAGGCATGGGCCTCGATTTTAGCCTGGGGAAATATGAAGAATACCGAGTCCAAATGAAGGCGGATGATGTCTTCGAGCATCATGATGTACTTTTGCTCGCCCGCTCTCGGCAACACGATGAAACGGGGCAAGCGATCGGTAGGTACCTCGACCAAGGCGTATCTCGTCTGTTTGTTTTCCGGGTATATCGTAATGGCGAGATACAAAAAACTATCGCGCAATTCGGGAAAGGGCAGATGCTTGCTAAAGCTGATGATGTTGAGTATCGGTATGATTTTATCGTTAAAAAAATGCTTTAGAAAAGACCGCTGTTCAGGTCTAACGCTTTTCTCGTCGACGATAGAGATGTTTTTTTTTCCCAGTTTTTCAATCAGCTCGTCGTAAATCGCCGTGTAGCGGTGTTGCAAGTGCTTTACCGTTTCATTGATCTCTTTTAATAGCGCTCCGGGTGGCACACCGTCAAAGGAGGTGTACTTTTGGGCGTTGCTCAGTTGGACCAAACGGCGTACCGAGGCGTAACGCACCTTAAAGAACTCGTCTAAGTTATTTGAAAAGATACCCAAAAACCGCAGGCGTTCCACCAGTGGGACGGTCGCATCGCCCGCCTCTTGCAAAACCCGTGCATTAAATCGCAACCAGCTTATTTCACGGTTTACATATCGATTTGAGTTTTTCATCTCCACTGCAGTTGCTTTGGAAGCAAAGGGTAAAGGGTCTTTCCTTTTTCGATCCCAGGGCTCCTCAGGGGCCCCTCACAAGCTGATACCCCTTCAAAATCTCGCATGGACTTGGCGTGCCGGACTGAGAACGAGGTTTTCAAGGTATCGCCATTTTGGGTTTACCGCTGTCTACCTTCAGCACCTCACCCGCCTTGGCCAGTCGTACGGGCTCAAAATGGGTTTCCGCCTCTCTTTTAAAGGCACTGCAGTCCCGGTATCGGGCTGAAAAATGCCCCAACAACAACAGCCCCGCATGGGAGGCCCGTGCCAATCGAGCGGCCTCGGCAGCGGTCGAGTGCTTGGTTTGTCTGGCCAGGTGTGCATCAGCTTCTAAAAAGGTAGCTTCGTGATACAATACGCTCACATTTTGTAGCAAATCGGCCAGCTCAGGCTTATAAGCCGTATCGGAACAAAAGGCGTAAGAGAGCGGATTCGGCGGATCCCGGGTCACCCATTCATTTTTAATGCGCGTGCCGTCTTTGCGGATGAAGTCGCACCCATTTTTTAAATTTGGGTAATCGGATATTTGAATTTCAGGGTACTTTTCCACAGCAGCCCGATCCAACTTTCTGAGTTTGGGCTTTTCCTCAAATAGGTAACCATTGGTGTAGATTCGGTGGTCCAACGGTAGGTTTTTCACTTCGATTTTATCGTCTGCATAAATGACTTCTGAGGCGTTGGTGGTCAACGCTGCGATTTGCAATGGGTAGCTCAGTCGCATGCCGCTTTCTCTACGAATCGCCTTCAAGATGGCTTCCAAGCCTTTTGGAGCGAAGATCTGCAAAGGTCTTTTTCGCTGCATCAACTCAAAGGAGGCGAGCAGGCCTGGCAAGCCAAAAAAGTGGTCGCCGTGCAAGTGCGAAATGTATACCTGATCAATCTTGGAAAATTTGACTCCCGCCCTTATCAATTGCAGCTGGGTGCCTTCCCCACAATCGATTAAGATGTATCGCCCACACAGCTGCAACAATTGAGCTGTGGGAAAATTCTGGTGGATAGGGATCGCCGAGGCTGAACCCAAAATAGTCAGACCAATGCCCATCCCATCGAATTGAAAACGGGTTTCATCGAGATGTGTAACAGCCGTAATGCCACTTCAACGTCAGCTACCGAGTCAGGGCCTTGGGCTATTTTACCGAGCTGAGCCAAATGGGCTGCTTCGGGCTGTACACCATAGAAATGAACCACCCACCTTACCGTCTTATCACCCGAAACAATCCGGCTCAGATCACTCGATGAGATGGGGTTTACGTCATTTTTAGAAACGACAATGCTGTTGACTTTTTCCTGTGGTTCGACTTTCATCACGCGTGCTACACCGGGAACACAAAACCCGATTACCTCAAATCAACGGGTTTTTATCCGCCCTTTTTACCGCCTCGCTTCAAAGCAGCTGGGATATCCAAGTCGCCTTCTCGAGGTGTTTTACCGTCGGCTTCCCGTTCGCGGAAAACAGCTGTATGAGAGAGCACAATTCGCTTGAATTCCTTGTTGAATTCGATGACGACAAAGGTCGCACGCTCACCTTTACGCAATTTGCCACCATCCTGCTTTTCCAAATGCCGCCTGGGAATAAAGGCTTCTACCTCTTCGCCCGATTCCTCAAAAATTGCGATGGCACCCTTTTCAAACGCATCTCTGATGACCGCCTCATGCTGGGTACCCACAGCGTACTTCTGCGCTATTTTATCCCATGGGTTCTCGATCAATTGCTTGTAACCCAAACTCAACCTGCGCCCTTTCACGTCCAATTCCAATACCAGGACTTCGACTTCCTGCCCCACCTGTAGCGATTCGCTCGGATGTTTCACCTTCTTATTCCAGGAAATATCGGTGATGTGAATCAATCCGTCAATGCCTTCTTCCAATTCCACAAAAGCACCGAATTTGGTAAAATTGCGAACGATGCCCTTGTGCTTTGTACCCACAGCGTATTTATCGGTGATATCCGTCCAGGGGTCCGGCGTCAACTGTTTAAAGCCGAGAGACATTTTGTGCGCTTCCCTATCCAAGCTGAGCACCTCAGCTTCTACTTCGTCGCCTACTTCCACAAAATCTTGTGCCGAACGCAAGTGGGTGCTCCACGACATTTCAGAGACGTGTACCAGTCCTTCTACACCGGGGGCCACCTCTACAAATGCACCGTAATCAGCGATTACCACTACTTTTCCACTTACTTTGTCACCGGCTTTAACCTCGGGATCAAAGTCATCCCAAGGATGGTTTTTCAGCTGCTTGAACCCCAATTGAATCTTGGTTTTATCTTCATCAAAATCCAGGATGACCACCTTCAGTTTTTGGTCTAATTCGACTATTTCAGCGGGGTGGTTGACATGGCTCCAAGACAAATCGGTAATGTGTATCAACCCATCCACACCACCTAAGTCCACAAATACACCGTAGGAGGTTATGTTTTTAACGCAACCTTCTAACACCTGACCTTTTTCGAGTTTGGCGATGATCTCTTTCTTCTGTTCTTGGAGATCGGCTTCGATCAAGGCTTTATGTGAAACGACTACATTTTTGAATTCACGGTTGACCTTGACCACTTTGAATTCCATGGTCTTTCCGATATATGAATCGTAGTCGCGGATCGGTTTGACATCTATCTGAGAGCCGGGTAAAAAGGCTTCAATGCCGATGATATCGACGATCATGCCACCCTTGGTTCTGGATTTGATGCAGCCGTTTATGATTTCACCCTTGGCGTAGGCTTCATTTACGCTTTCCCAGGCCTTGATCGCGCGCGCTTTGCGGTGTGAAAGCAGCAGTTGACCGGTCTTGTCCTCCAATTTATCGACCAACACATTGACCCGGTCACCGACCTTCAGCTCGGGCTTGTAGCGAAACTCATTTAAAGAGATGACCCCTTCAGACTTCGAATGGATGTCTACGATCACTTCGCGATCGGTCAGCTTGGTCACCTCGCCGGTTACCAACTGCAGAGCTTTAAGCGTTTTTAGATTTTCTTCGTACAGTTCTTCCAGCTCTTTCCGATCGGATTCATCAAGGCTTTCCAACTGATTCTCAAGCGATTCCCAGTCGGATTCTTCGGGCGCTACATCAGCCTGAACAGCTGGTCTTTTTCCATCTTCATCAGCCATGGTTTAAGCGATTTGTATCCCCTTGCGCAAGCGCGCTGAGCAATTCGCGCAGTGAGAGCGGTTTGACCTCATTCCCTTCCAATTTTGTCCCCTGGCGGGCAAAAGCGATTGCAAATTTACGGTTTACTTTTCGATTTTCCCCCTTTTTGGGGCTGTATTCTGCGCAAGGCCAGTCGCACGGCCTCTTGCAATTGCGCGGCCTTACTCAGATGAGAATTGTCGATTTCGATGGCATCTGCAGCCTTTGCCAGAGGAGAGTGCGCCCGAGTGCTATCCCTTTCATCTCGTTTTTTTATCCCTTGTAAAACCTGCGCCAAAGTCACTTGCTGTCCTTTGGCCACCAACTCATCACAGCGTCGGCGGGCGCGAGTCTCAGGTGAAGCGGTCACAAATAGCTTGAGTTCTGCATCGGGAAAGACGACGGTTCCAATGTCTCTGCCGTCCATTACCACAGCCTTGGCTCGACCCATGGCTCGCTGCATTTTTATTAGATGCGAACGGACTTCGGGAATCTCGGCCACTTTGCTCACGTGGTCGGATACCGCCACACCGCGAATTTCAGCTGTCACATCTTCGCCGTTGAGCAAAATCGCTTCCCCGCCGGAATCGGTCTTTTTGCATTTCAAATCGACCTGAGTCAAGGAAGCGACCAAGTCCGCTTCATCCAATCGATTGTCAAGCAGCCCGCGCCTAAGTGCGAAGAGCGTTACCGCGCGATACATGGCGCCGGAGTCCACGTAGGCATAGTTCAGCCGCCGGGCCAACTGCCTGGCTAAAGTGCTCTTTCCAGCGGCAGAAAACCCATCGATGGCAATCGTTATCGCTTTCACCTGCGTTTTCTATCCTTTGTCACCCGCTGTTTTAAAAGGGCCATATCCAAAACCCGCCGCATCTCATCCACATAGTGAAAGCGCAGACCTTTGATGTAGTTCGGCTTGATCTCTGCCACGTCTTTTCGATTCTCAGCCGAGAGTATGATATCTCTGATGTCAGCGCGTTTGGCGGCCAGAATTTTTTCCTTTATGCCGCCGACGGGCAAGACCCTTCCGCGCAGGGTAATCTCGCCGGTCATGGCGAGACGGGTTTTCACTTTTCGCCGGGTGAGGGAAGAAGCGATCGAAGTCAGCATCGCAATCCCAGCTGAAGGGCCGTCTTTGGGGGTAGCCCCTTCCGGCACGTGGACGTGAATATTGGAATGCGCCAGTAAATCTTGTCCTATTCCCCAATCCGCTGCATGGGCTTTGATGTATTCCAGGGCAATGGTCGCAGATTCTTTCATCACCTTGCCCAGGTTACCCGTCAAGCTGAGCTTTCCCATCCCCTTGCTCAAAATGGACTCGATAAACAAGATGTCACCTCCGACAGAAGTCCAGGCCAATCCCGTCACCACCCCTGGGTTTCGGTTGTGTTCGTATTTGGACGCGTATAACTTAGGTGCGCCCAACACCGCCTCGATGTCTTTGTCCACCATCTTCACGGTGTATATTTGTGCCATAGCGATGGACTTGGCCGTATGGCGCAGCAATTTTGAAATGCGTTTCTCCAGCGTTCGCAGGCCCGATTCCCGGGTATATCCCTCGATGATTTTTTCGATTTGGCGTTTACCCAATTTCAAATCTCTATGTGTTAAGCCGTGTGCCTTCAATTGCTTGGGCAGCAAATGCCTTTTGGCGATTTCTACTTTTTCCGCCAGGCTGTAACCGCTCACTTCGATGATTTCCATGCGGTCGCGCAAGGCGGGCTGGATGTCTGCCACATTGTTGGCCGTAGCCAAGAAGAGAATGCGAGACAGGTCGTAGGGCTCTTCGAGAAAATTGTCGTAGAATCCCGTATTTTGTTCCGGGTCTAAGACTTCGAGCATAGCCGACGAGGGGTCACCGTGACCGCCCTGCCCCATTTTATCGATCTCGTCCAATACGAAAACGGGATTGGAGGTACCCGCTTTCTTTATGGACTGCAACACACGTCCCGGCATCGCACCGATGTAGGTTTTTCGGTGGCCGCGAATCTCCGACTCATCGTGCAACCCGCCCAGGGACATGCGCACGTATTTCCGACCCAAGGCTTCGGCGATAGACTTTCCCAAAGAGGTTTTGCCCACGCCTGGCGGACCGTGCAAGCACAAAATCGGTGATTTCAAGTCATTTTTGATCTGCAAGACCGCGAGGTACTCCAAAATGCGATCCTTAACATCTTCCAAGCCATAGTGATCGCGGTTTAAGATTCGCTCAGCGCGCTCCAGGCGGATGCTGTCTCGAGAGTACTTTTCCCAGGGTAAATCGAGCATGAATTCCAGGTAATTGCGCTGAACGCTGTGTTCTGGCACTTGGGGATTCATCCGTTGCAGTTTGACGAGCTCCTTTTCAAAACGCGCAGCGATCTGCTCAGGCCATCTTTTCTTTTGGCCCATCTCGCGCATATCCTCTAACTCCTGCTCATCAGACACCGTGCCGAGCTCTTGCTGGATGGTCTTCAGCTGTTGGTGCAAAAAGTATTCGCGCTGTTGCTTGTCCAAGTCACTCTGTACCTTGGAACGAATGTCGTTTTTGAGCTCCAGCTTTTGCAACTCAATGGTCAAGTGCTTTAGGGTGTAGTTTGCCTTTTTTACAATGTCATTTTCCGCTAACAACTTCTGCTTTTCCAAAACGGGCAGACTCATGCTGGAGCCTACAAAATTCAATAAAAAGCTGGGGCTTTCAATATTTTTTATGGCAAAACCAGAGTCTGAGGGAATATTGGGATTGGCTTTGATAATCTGTAAAGCCATATCTTTAACGGAATCGACCAAGGCCGTAAATTCGACGTTTTCTTTGGACTGGTCTTCTGCAAGCGGCGCTACGCTAGCCGTAAAGTACGGATTTTCACGTACGAACTCCACCACCTTATACCGCTTAATACCCTGCAGGATAACCGTGGTGTTGCCATCGGGCATCTTCAACAGTTTTATCAGGCGAGCCATCGTGCCTATCTGGAACAAATCGGCCGGCTTGGGGTTTTCAATAGCGACATTCCTTTGGGATAGCACACCGAGCAAGCGCCTATCCTCGTATACGTCTCTGAGCAGTTGAATGGATTTGTCTCGGCCTGCCGTGATCGGGATAACCACCCCCGGAAACAGCACCGTATTTCGAATGGGCAATACGGGCAATTCCTCAGGCATGTGCTCCTTGTCCATCTCCGCTTCGTCTTCCTTGCTCAACAAGGGGATAAACTCCGCATTTTGATCTATGGCATCCCCGAGTGACAAATTGTCAAATACCCTATAAAAAATCCTTTTATCCATATCAAACGCCGCTCTTGGAAAGCCGACAAAATGGACCCCTCTTGCGGCTGATGTGATGCTGTAGCCCGCTTCCTATAAGGGCTTTTGTACGGCTCATTACAAATAGACTCATAAGTAAGGCAAGAGTTATGCCAATCGTTTTATTTCCCCAGGCTACTCGGTCAACGCCTTCGGGGGTACCCGTAAAGATCAGGTTTTTCGGCCTTCAGTTCCCCAGCTCGAAGGCGTATGTGCTTCTGTCGACACCCACCGATCTGCATAGGCTACCCATTGCGTTTTTTCAACCGAATGGCGGTGAGCACCTTCTTGGTATGGCGTGGAAATTCGGCGTTTTGCAACCAGCCGAAGTACCCCGGGTCCTCTTCCAGTATGTCCGCTACGCTTTTTCCCTTGTATTTGCCGAATAAAAAAACCGCTACACCCGCCTCATCCAAGCCGATAAAACCGGCCAAATCCGCTGTTTTTCGCTCTGTGGTATACGCGCTCAAAAAATCAATCCCGTTTTCCAGGTCTTCGTAACGCCCCACCTGCGCATCGAGAACTTCAAATGTAGCCTTCACATCTGCTTCAGCCGAATGGGCTTCGTTCAGTGCTTTACCGCAGTAAAATGCATAGGCTGCCGCAAGGTTTCGGGGCTCCTTTTTAAAGAAGAGCACTTGGGCGTCGACCAATCTGCGCCGGCCTAGATCGAAGTCCTGTCCCACTCGCAAAAATTCTTCTGCGAGGAGCGGCACGTCAAAGCGATTGGAGTTGTAACCAGCCAAATCCGAGTCTTTTAACAGGGATACAATCTCAGGTGCCAATTCCTTAAAAGTTGGTTTATCCGTTACATCTCCATCGGTTATCCCATGTATGCGAGCAGCTTGTTCTGGGATCGGCATTTCCGGATTGACCAGCCAGGTATGACGCTCCTTATCTCCATTTGGATACACCTTCAAAATCGATATTTCTACGATTCGATCCCGGGCCAGCTGGGTTCCCGTGGTTTCCAGATCCAATACGCACAGGGGCCGCGTCAGTTTGAGATTCATTTTGAATCGGCTCGACCGCGCAAGTTAGGGGTTTTACCGAGCGTGAAAAAAATGATTTCCCTTCCCCCTTGTCCAATCCCTTTTCTATGTTTCGGAGTTAAGCTCACCGATAAAAGCCAAACGAAATTTTCAATCCGTATTTAACCCTCTGTTTTTCGCGTCTGTTTCTCATAGACTTTGCTATAAATGCGAATACGCATTTGCATAGTCCCATCAACCCTCACCGTTGCTGCTGCCTAGCTTTTTTATAAGCGATATAGGTTTTGTGGGAGTTGCTTTGCTTTAATTCATTCCATGCCTCAAGCGCCTGTTCCCTTCCTTTCCCCGCATTTTCTGGATCGGCGATAAAGTCACTGATGAAATTATTCAAGCGGGCAGCGGGAATTTGTGGCAATCGGCCCTTTCGTCTCTTGAGCGATGCCAGCTGTTCGACGAGATCGGCATAGGTAATCCGCTCCTGTTTGGCCAACTGTGCTTTTCGCCAGCTGTTCAACCCATACCATTGGCCGGATTTGTCGGGCAGGGGTCCGTATTTGGATTCAACTCGTTTCAAGAGGAACCCTTTCGTTTTCCTGTCATCGACATAATTGACCACCCGACTGTCGAGCCGAAGTAAGTCTCGACTCGTATTGTCCCTTCTATTGGGAACCGCAACCGGCAGCACGCCTGAATAGCCAAATAATCGGGCCTTGATATGCAGTTCGATTTCGTCTTTTTTCAGGTTGCCGACGGCAATGCCCAAAGACTTGGCAAATCGGCGGAGGTCAGCGGCGTAAAAATACCCATTTTCGAATGCTTCCCGGCTCATATTTTCGTGTAGTTTAGCCATGTCCATACAGGGCATTGCGCAGTTTATTCGCCCGGTGTCAGGAAGCTCAGCAGCGCCAGCTCGTAAGAGAGCAGGCCAAAGCCGGAAATGGTTCCGCGACAAACCACTGCCATATAAGACCGGCGGCGAAAAGCCTCGCGCGCACCGACGTTTGAGATGTGCACCTCGATCACCGGCGTATCTATGGCTTTTATCGCGTCTGCCAAGGCGATAGAGGTGTGGGTGTAAGCGCCCGCATTGAGTAGGATGCCATCGCAATCCAAAGCCTTTTCGTGCAACTGATCGATCAAATCACCCTCTGCATTGCTCTGAAAATAAGCGATTTCGTGCTGACTGTAAAAATTTCTAAGCGATTCCAAATAGACCAAAAAGTCCGTTACACCATATAGCTCGGGTTCCCGCTTACCGATTAAATTTAAGTTCGGGCCGTTGAGGATCAAAAATTTCATCCGCCTGGTATATGCAATTGATGAGCCGCAAGTTTACAAAAATCCCAAGGCTCGCAAAAGGGTGGGAAACACCTGATTGCTCGACGGCCGTCCACATCGATAAGATTCATCTATTTCGAGCAATCAGCCTGCCAGTCTGAAGTCATGGCATGCAATAGCGCTTGGGCTGAAGCGTCATCATCGGCGTGGTCCGCCTGCACCCAATTGCCATACATCGCATTGGGCAAGACGATAAAGCGCTTGCCGAATTCACTGCGGTGGGCTTCCATCAATCGCCTGCGATCAGCCGGCGTTTGCCCGTCTTCATAAAAATCGCCCAGGTTGTCTCCGAGTAGCAGTGCGATTTCGTAGCCCCTTTTTTCTATTTGGGTCCGGCGGCTTTCCTTGCTACTCGGATTTGGGTTGACTGCAGATCGAGCTGTTCTCAGCAAAACATGGGCGGCGTCGGCATGGGGAAATCCTTGCTGTTTGAGATTTTCAAGCGTTTGATTCAGGTATTTTTCCCTTCGGTTTGAAACGTAAAAAACCGCAAAGCCATTTGATTCGGCATAATGTAAGAAGGAAACCGCGCCGGGTATGGCCTTTGCCCGCGCCGCGTTCATCCAGCTGTCCCAGCAGGCTGGGTAAGCCTTGTCGCACGAGATGGATTGCGCCTCATAGGGCGAATTGTCGAGGAGTGTCTCGTCGATGTCCACCACGACTGCCCAACGCTTTCCATCATGTGGAAGCCGATCCTTCAGCTGGTCGATGCGCAGCTGAGCCAGGTTGTAGGCCTGGTGAGCAATAGCCTTGTACTCCGCTGCGTAGTGGTTGTACAGGGTTGCCATCAAACGCTTTTGCTCGGTAAAATTCTGCCCGCCGCCTTTCGCCTCGGATGTTTTTGAATTGCCCTTTTCCACTAAGCCCAAGGCTATGCAGCTCGACAGCAGCTGTGCAAAGAGGAATAAACCGGATGAGCGCACTGAGTTCTTCAGCATGGTAAATCAAATCTGGGTTCAATTGTGCAAGCTAAGCAATTTAATCTTGTTATCCGATAAAAGTATACTTTTAGAAAAAAATTTGCGCTTTGTCCACGCCCCCCGTCATACAGGATTACCTCAACTACATCAAGCTCGAGCGGGGCCTGGCTGAAAACACGGTAAAGAGCTATCACGCCGATTTGAGGAAGCTCCTCGATCACTTTCATGCCGCGATCGACTTCAAAGCGATAGACGGCGAAGATTTACAGGACTTTATATACCAGATGGTCAAAAAGGGCATGAAAGCCCGCAGTCAGGCAAGGCTCATCAGCACGCTAAAAGGCTTTTTTCTGTTTTTAAAGTTGGAGAACCATCGGAGCGATTATCCCGCCGAATCGCTGCGCTCCCCCCAGCTGCAAAAGCGCTTGCCCGACACCCTTTCACTCGATGAGATCGATGCGCTCATCGGAGCCATCGACCTGAGCAAACCCACTGGAGAGCGAAATCGCACCATGTTAGAGCTGTTGTACGGCTGTGGCCTTCGCGCCTCAGAGCTCGTAAACCTAAGGCTGTCCGACCTCTTTTTAAAAGAAGATTTCATCCGTGTTTTGGGGAAGGGAAACAAACAGCGTTTGGTGCCCATCAGCGCTTACACCCAAGACGTGCTGAACACTTATATCAGTCGGATTCGCGTACACGAGACCCCTGAGAGAGGAGAGGCAGACATCGTTTTCCGAAACCGCCGCGGCAAACGGCTAACGAGAGAAATGCTGTTTGTCATCACCCGAAATCTAGGGCGAAAACTAGGCTGGAAAAAGACGGTTAGCCCCCATACCTTACGGCATTCATTTGCCTCGCACCTATTGAGGAACGGAGCCAACCTAAAAGCCATTCAACAAATGCTCGGACACGAGAGCATTACGACCACCGAAATCTACCTGCATACGGACGAGCAGCAGCTGCGCGAAACGCTCGCCAGATTTCACCCCAGGAGTTCGTACATCCGGTGAACCCCAGGCGAGAAGCCTGGCTTTTTAAACCCAATCCCACGGGAGAGACAAAAAGACGAGTCCGCTTTTTAACATGCGTTAGATTGGGATAGGCGACAAAGGTCACAGCCGACATAAATATATGACAAGAAATGGTGGGGCTCCTTCCTGAAATGGGAAACAAATGCCCTATCACCGCAGCTGCCAAACCTATGGTATATAAAGAATAATACCCTTTTTCAAACCACCGCCCACAGACGAGAACAAAAGGATGCGATCAAAACCAGCAAAAGGACGACTGCACAAAGGATAAGCCCTGATTTTACAAATTTATTCTCGCGGATTTGCTAGGCTTAAAAACCGATATACAGGCGACCACTTCGATAAAAGTCGGCATAGCTCTGACCAGGGGCAGCGGCTTATGCATGGAAAAACAAAAAATAGGCTGCGCCCTCCAAGCCAAACCCAAGCGAACCCGCTCTCCCCAACGCCAATCCACTCTTTAAAAAATGATCACCCCCTCACCACCAATCCAGACTAAAAGACCAGTCCCACGACAAGCCAAACCCAAACGAATCCGCTCTCCCCAACGCCAATCCATTCTTTAAAAAAATGACCACCCCCTCACCACCAATCCAGACTAAAAGACCAGTCCCGCGGCAAGTCAAATCCAAAAAACCGATCCCTCACCACCAATCCGCACCTAAGAGACGAGTCTCCCACCATCAATCCAAACCCCATAGGAGCAGGAGAAAAATAGCGATCGATCTTCAAGTCGAGCGCATGGGAACGGGAAATGCGCATCCTTTTCAAGCCACTGCAAAAAGGCAAAAGCGAAGGAATGGAACCGCTTTTTCAGATCATCCCCAGGGAAACCGAAAAAATAAGAGTCAGCCTTTACTTCGCCAGGCTAACCGCTCGGGTCTCTCGAATCACCGTAACCCTTACCTGTCCGGGGTAGGCCATCTCGTTTTGTATTTTTTGGCTGATCTCAAAGGAAAGCGCCGAGGCCCTTTTGTCGTCTACTTTTTCGCTTTCCACTAGAACGCGCAGTTCGCGGCCTGCCTGGATCGCATAGGATTTATAGACCCCCTCAAAGCCCAATGCCAGATTTTCCAGGTCTTTTAAACGCTGGATATAAGACTCCAAAATTTGGCGGCGTGCGCCCGGTCGGGCACCTGATATGCCATCAGCTACCTGTACGATAGGTGAGATGAGCGATGTCATTTCTATCTCATCGTGGTGCGCACCGATGGCATTTACCACTTCTGGGTTTTCCTTATACCGCTCAGCCCATTGCATGCCCAAAATGGCGTGCGACAGCTCTGATTCGGTATCCGACACCTTGCCGATATCGTGTAGCAAGCCAGCTCTTTTGGCCAGTTTTGCGTCTAAGCCCAACTCCGCCGCCATCACAGCCGCCAGTTTGGCTACTTCGCGAGCGTGTTGCAATAGATTTTGTCCGTATGACGAGCGGTATCGCATCTTGCCGACGATCTTGATCAGCTCGGGATGCAGGTCGTAAATCCCAAGCAACACCATGGTGTGCTTACCCGTTTCAACGATTTTTTCCTCGAGCTGTCGCCTCATCTTCTCCACCACCTCTTCAATGCGGGCTGGGTGTATGCGACCGTCAGCCACCAACCGCTGCAAGGATAGGCGAGCGATTTCCCTGCGTACGGCATCGAAACAGGAAATGACAATGGCCTCGGGCGTATCGTCCACGATTAGTTCAACACCTGTGGCAGCCTCAAAAGCGCGTATGTTTCGTCCTTCGCGGCCGATGATGCGCCCTTTCATGTCATCGGACCCTATGGCAAAGACCGATACGGCGTGTTCCACCGCTTGTTTGACCCCTATCCGCTGTACGGCTTTGATCACCAATTTTTTGGCTTCCATCTCAGCCGTGAGCGCTGCTTGTTCAATTACCTCCTGAATATGCGTCATAGCCCGCTTATTAGCCTCTTCCTGTAAGCTCTTCATCAGCTGCTGTGTGGCCGATTCAGCTGTTAAACCACTGATTTTTTCGAGCCCTTCCACATGCGCTCTCAAGGCTTTATCCAGCTCAGCCCGACGCAATTCCAGTCCGCGTAACCCATCTTTGTACGCCGCTTCCAACCGTTCTAACTCCCTTTTCTCCTGCTTTTGCTGCTGTATTTCGGCAGAGAGTTTCTCCCGCTGGATCCGCAGCTTCTTTTCAGCTTCATTCAGCTTGCGATTACGTGCATTGATCGACTCTTCGTGTCTCGTTTTCAACTCGACAAACCGTTCCTCAGCCCGGAGAACCTCTTCCTTTTTAATCGCTTCAGCCTCCTTCTTTGCCTCGTTCAGCAGCGCAGCATCCCGTTCCCTGGCTTTGTCCAAGCGCACTGCATACCTCTTCTCTAAGCGCCTGGCCGAGGAGGAGTAGCCCAAAACCAAGCCCGTGATCAACACCACAACGGCTGCAATCACGGGTAAAAAAATAGTCGATGTCATGTGCCTCTCACTTTATAAGGGTTACAAAAAAACCTGCATTAGCTCCAAAAGAGGAATTGTAAAACTCCGAACTTAACAGGTTTAGAGCTAGCGTATCGTTCGAGTATCTGCGCGTCTTCCATACAGAAGATCCCTGTGGGTGCAGCCCGCTTTCCGGATACCGAATCACTCTTTTTAATGAATTACTGTTGAGCTTACAAATTCATTAAGTCAGAACTAATGCAGGATGAGATTTTTTAAAGAACTATGTCGTTTGATTGTGTTTGCACATGGAACGCTGGAGTTTTTCCAGTCGCTCCATCAGCTCCAGGTCTTCATTTCGGTTTTGTATTTCGTTTAACTCGATCTTTGAGGCCAGTTGAAAAGCGGCCATGGCCAAGGCATCTTGCTTATCTCTGACCGCATAACTGCGCTCAAAAGCCCCGACCATCTCGTTGACGCGCATCCCCGCTTTTCGCAAGCCCTCTTCTTGCGCACTACCGATGGTCAGGGGATAGACGCGATCCGCAATCGCTATTTTAATCTTCAGCTCGCCTCTCATCAGCCCTCTTCAATTGCGAGATGCAAACGCCCACCTCTCGAATCAAGTGGTTCATTCGAGACTTAATCTCCCTGTTGTCAGCCCGCTCCCCACCCAACAGGGCATTTGCAGTCGCTAGGTTTTTGTTCTTATTCATCAGTGCTCTATGCGCGGCAGCTCGACGCTCGAGGCCCGCCTTCAACCGGCTGTTCTCTTCGCGTAGAACTTGAACTTCTCGCTGCAATCGACTTCGTATTTCAATTGCTCTAGTCCATTCCGCTTCGACCTGAAGCACGTAATCCAGTGCCTTACTCATTGTAAAAGCTGTCCTAACTCAACAGACAAAGGTACTGCTTTACCATCATTTTTGCAAGTTTTTCGACGAGATGACGAAATGGTGTGACTCGGCTCAAATCATTCACCCGAATACCTTGGCAATGCAGTACAAAAACAAAAGCCTAAGAGCACGCCCATTCCTATGGCAAAAAGACAAAATCAAAAGGATAAAACCGCTTTTTAAAGGTTTAGATGGGAATCCGAAGCGCTGATTCTCCCTTTTTAACCCATTCACTACGCCTGCAACGGTTCACCCAAGGTGCTGTAAAAAATATTTGCTCGAGATAAATACTGACAGAGCTGTCATTGCCCTTGGGATAAAAAACGAAGAATACCCCTTTTCAGGAAGTCACAAAAGGACGAATGCAAAAAGACAAGTCTCCTCTTAGCTGGCACGTCCCCCACGGGAATAAAGACAAATCCTGCCCTCAGATCGCCTCGTAGAATCCAATACCTAAGGACCGAGGCTGGTTCTATAAGCCCCCAACGGGATAAGGACGAAGAGGTACCCCTTTACAGCCAGTCACAAGAGGCCAGAATTCAAAAGAACAAATGATAGCCCCCTTCTGAGTCTCCTACTGCTGCGCATAGATGTATATGCGCACAATCGTAAAACAAACCCGATTAAAACTAAAATAGTAATAATAATCATTGATGACGACGGAAAGGCCGAGCCGAAATTTCAATTGATAAACGGTGGGTAGCAGCGACCCTTTAGAAATCTATGGCTCTTTAAGGGCAAATCGCATACTTGGCTTTTGTGCAACGTAAAAAGACTAAATTTCATAAAGTGGATTAAATAATATTCCTTAAACTTGTACGGAACTTTAAAAAACCGAGTTTCAATCGACAAACTCAAATCCGTGAAAAGATACCTCTGCGTCGGTAATTTCTCGACTCAAGAATGCTGGCTAAGAAAAACAGCAGCGAATTACGCCGTTAATCTTATCCCCCACCAGGTTTTGATCGATAGGGTCGGAAATATCATCTCGACATCTGTCGGAGCAGGCGGCACTGAGATAGAAGATGCATTGGCAAAGATTTTTAACGATAAAGTATAAATCCTTCCAGTACACACACCGAGCTATGAGGGTAATATCCGTATTGTTCTTACTCTTTCCCGTACTGGTATTCGCTCAAGGCAGGGGGACGATTACCGGACGAGTGTTATCCAAAGGAGATAAAAAGCCGCTTGTGGGCGCATCCGTTTACATAGACGACAAAGAGACTGAGAAAATCGGGACAACCACCAATGCCGATGGACGTTTTATACTACACATACCCAAAGCGGTTAAAGAGATTGTGATCAGTTAGTGGGGTATAAAACCCAGAGGCTGCGCTTATCGACTCAAAAGCACTACCGGGTTTATTTGATAAAAGACCAAAAAGTGCTGAAAACGGTCGAATTAAACGTCCGTAAAGATAAAAAAGATAAGGTGGCAACCGGCTATCAAAAGATAGAAAAGAGAAAGCTGACGGGCGCTGTCGATCAGTTGAAGATGGATGACATTCAGCAAGCCGGCGTGCCCGACATAAGCGACTTGATTCAGGGACAATTTGCAGGGGTGGTGGTAAGCCCTCAAACCGGTGCGCCGGGCGCACTTCCAAAGATAAGGATACGTGGAACGGCTTCGCTTAACGGCCCGAAAGAGCCCTTGTGGGTGGATTACCCTTGGACCGGCTCTATATAGCCGGACTAAACCCTTTCGACGTGGAGAGAATCACCGTGCTAAAAGATGTCGCTGCAACCGCTATTTACGGTGCACGCGCGGCTAACGGCGTGATTGTCGTAACGACCAAAAAGGGAAAAAGGGGGAAGACGAGGCTAAACTTTTACATGAATAATCCTGTGACCCAACGCCCCGATTTTGGTAAGCTAAACTTGATGAATGCCGCCCAAAGGGTGGATTTTGAATTGGCAATGGCCAAGCGGACAGACTTGACATACAGGGCTGAGCAAGGCGCGGTAGCAAGAATTCTAAGGGATTCCGATGAGCTGGAGATGTATCGAAAAGGCGGCTTTTCCGCATTGAGCAGAGCGACTCAAAAGCGCATTGACGCGCTGAGAACCCATACGGTGGATTGGGGTGAGTTGTTGTATCGACCCCAGGTGAATCAACAATGTGGGTTGCGCATTTCGGGGGGATCGAAAAATGCAGACTACTATTTCTCCTTGGGATATTACGATGAAAAAGGAGCGACCATCGGTACCGGCTTTAAGCGGTATAGCATGACGTTGAGAAGTCATCGTACGCTGTTCGACAGGGTAAAAACGGGCTTGACTTTGCTCGCCTCTCAAAACAACAGGGAAACCTATCTAACAGCTGAAGAAGCCTTTACCGAGCCGATCCCACTATGCCCGACATGCCAACCCGTATTTACAACCCTATACAGCAGCCGGAAGCTATAATTACGATAGAGATATAATGGGATACGATGACCGATATATTCCGTTTAACTTTCTCGAAGAGCGAAGGAACACTTCAGATGATTCAAAAGACCAATCCCTAGAAGCGATTTTCGACGTGAATATACCGATTGCAAAGGCCTTAAAAGTCTCTGCGCAATTGGGCTTACAGGCGGATAAAACCGCCGTGGAAAAATGGGCGGCTGAAGAATCCTATTATACGAGGAAATACAAAGAACACACCCGATATTACGACGAGGAATCCAGTGCATACCGTTACTTTTTGCCGGAAGGTGGAATCGTTCAAAACGCCAGCGATAATTTCTTTCAATACAACTACAAGGCAGGGTTGAACTACGACACGCGATTGTGGCAAAAGCATGAAATACAAGCCTTTATCGGTTCCGAGCTGCGGAAGACAAAAACCAAATATCTCTCTGCCAAAGGATTTGGATACAATCCCAAGACATTAACCACAAAGAGCGTGATTCTTCCGAGCACCTATCTCGTGCATAGAAGTAAGTACAAGGGCTATGAAAGAGAGGAGGCGGAAAACGCTTATGCTTCGTTTTATGCAACCCTATCCTATACCTACGACGAAAAGTATACGGTATTTGGAAGTATCCGGCATGATGGGTCAAACTTATTCGGGGTAGCCTCCAAACATAAATACTTACCGATAGGGTCGATTTCTGGTGCTTGGCAGGCTTCCGAAGAGCCCTTTCTTCAAAGCGCAAAGGCGATATCCCACTTGAGGTTAAAGGCTTCATACGGCTTTCAAGGAAACATAGATCGGCATACCTCGCCCTTTGTGGCTGGAACATATAAAACCGTTGCTGCTTTATCGGATAATACCGAGGATATCCTGACGGTTGCGAGACCGCCCAATGATCGATTGAGATGGGAAAAAACGGAAAATGTAAACACGGGTATTGATTGCGGGCTTTTCAAAGACAAAGTCGACATCACCTTGGATACGTATAGTAAAAGAGGCACCGATCTGCTCGGAAGCCAACGCCTCCCTTTGGAGACCGGTTTTGGTTCTATGTACAAAAACGCATCCCGTATCAGCAACAGAGGCTTTGAAATATCCATCGCAACCGAAAACATAAGGACCGCGCATTTCTCGTGGCGCACACAGTTCAATATAGCTCACAATAAGAGTAGGGTAGAGGATGAAACCTTTGACGAAGCCGATTATATCCCTTCTCGGGCGGGGTATCCCGTAAATGCCGTATTTGTGATTCGAACAGCTGGCATAGACGAAGATGGGTATCCCTTGTTTTGGAAGGGCGGCCAAAGGCTCAATACAGTGCAATTTTTTGACTTATACGATCCCTATGCAGGCGATCCAGATCTCGCTGGATTATTTATCGATTCAAAATTATCCCCTGGGGAAATGCGCGCGCGTTTTACCTACCTTGGGGATGCCGACCCGTCCATACAGCGGGGGCATGACCAATCGGATTTCCTATGGCAACTTCGATCTCACCGTAGCTGCCAGCTTCAACTTAAAACAGATCGCGACAAGGATACCTCCTTATAACGCCCATAGCGTGGACCGCGGCCAAAATTTTACAACCGATATCTTACGCGCTTGGTCACCCGATCACCCCACTGGCGATTTGCAGGGGGCGAAAGGTCGGGATTCCAACCCTGGAAACATGCCGGCTCGGATGTCGTACTCGTGGTACTCAGGAGGAAAGCATGCGGTTTACGACTACTTAGACCTATGGGCGCGTGAGATGAGTTGGATGCGGATTTCCAGCATTCGCCTGGGTTACACGTTGCCGGAAAGCGCAGCTAAAAAACTGCATATAGATCAGCTCAGGCTCAGTATCGAAGGTCGCAACTCATTTGTCTTCGGCTCCGATTACGAGGGTTATTTCGACCCGGAAACTTATGGAAATCCTTTTGTGCAACCCATCTCGAGATCCATTTCTCTGGGGTTACAAGTACTGTTTTGAAAAACGAAGAGAAATGAAAAGTATGAGGTGCTGTAAAATGGGTGTTGCTGTCCTATTTCTCGCTTATGAGTTGTGGTAGGTTTCTCGATATAGAACCAAAGGGGAGGGTCATTCCCAAGACGCTGGAAGACTTTAGA
>JANQLC010000011.1 GCA_028280815.1 Flavobacteriales bacterium
ATGCGGAACCGATTGGGTTAGCCCACTCACAAAAGCATGGAGAGCAGCAAAAAACAACAGCGAAAAGCACCCGATTCATGTCGATCAAAGCCGCCAAAACGGGCGGCGCCTTTTTAAGCGCAATCGATCTGGAAGGTTCTGAAATGTGCCTAATTTACTTTTGAGCGGTGAAACTTTGGAGCTGTCGAATTTGACGAAAACCATTACCCCATATCGCCAGCCTAACAACGCTTTAAAACGTAATCCGCAAACCACCCTTGGCCATCCATCAGTTTATCCACGATCCGAAAGCCACTATCGGCGATGATTCGCGCCAGTATGCGGTCGTCATACTTGCGTGAGATCTCCGTATGAATCCGCTCCCCCTTTTCAAAGAAAAATCGCTTACCGATCTTTGAAATGCGGACTTCCTGCGGTCGGGTGCTCTCCAAATAGCTCTTTACAATGCCTTCGCGTACATCGTATTCAACCCTGTGTTCAAATGCTTTCACATCAAAGTCTCCAACCAGTTCCCGGTTGATGCGCAGCAGCAGATTCAAATTGAAATCCCGAGTGATACCCCCACGATAAGCCGGCAAGACGATGGCCGCATCTTTAATCAGATCGAGACCCAGCAACAAGCTGTCACCCGGCTTTAACCGGGCACCGAGCTCGTGGACGAATTCGGCAGCCTGTTCATCGGGCATATTGCCCATATTGGAGCCCAGAAATAAAACGACTTTGGGGTGTCGATCACCCCGCAAGGAATCCAGTATTTCAAAGTAGTCACCGCATTGCGCTCGTATGGAAACACCGGGTAATTCTCGGCTTAGACCCGCTATGAGTCCATCGAGGGCACATGGAGAGATGTCGATGGGCAGATAGGTGAATCGGTAAGCCGCCCGATGCCAGGCACGGATGAGCGCCTTTGTCTTGCTGCCATGGCCAGCACCGAGTTCTACAAGTTCAAAATATTTGCCCTTTTGCAGCCCCAAGGCCTGGGTTATGCATTGTGTCTTTTGGCTGAGTATTTCAAATTCTGCCCTTGTCAAATAATACTCGGGCATACGCGTGATCGCTATGAAGAGCGCATCGCCTCTTTCATCGTAAAAATACTTGGATGGAAGCCTTTTGGGCGTACAGCTCAAACCGCGATCCACCTCTTCTTTAAACCGCGCTATCATCTCTATTTCACCAGGCGAATCCCAGCGTATTGCCATTGAAAATGCGGGTGAAAGAAATTGCGATACGTATGCCTGCTGTGTCCCTTTGGCGTAACTGCAGAGCTGCCGCGCAACACCATTTGATTGATCATGAATTTGCCGTTGTACTCGCCTAAGGCGCCGGGTGCTGCTTTAAAACCGGGGTAAGGGAGATATGCCGAATTCGTCCACTCCCAACGCAAACCCCATTGGAGCCGGCCCGAGGCGGCTTCCCATTCAAACTCGGTAGGCAAACGACATCCTTTCCACAGGGCAAAAGCGCTCGCTTCGTAAAAGGAAATGTGTGCGAGCAGAGCTCGGTGATCCATGGGCCGTAAGCCCGCTAGCGTATAGACATGCCATTGGCCGTCTATCTCATGCCAATACAACGGACTCTTTGCCCCGCTGTTACGCACCCAAGCCCAGCCCTCATCGAGCCAATATGGGTATTTCTCATATCCGCCAGCCGCTATGAATTCCATGAATTCACCATTGGTGACCAAAGCCTTTGAAATAGAGTAGTCTTGCAGATACACCTTGTGTCTCGCCCGTTCATTGTCAAAGCAAAACCCCGTTGAATCACAACCGATTTCATAGATCCCTTCCGGTATTTCCAACCAGCCTGCCGCTTCATTTCCATCCGCCACCCGGCTGAAATCGGGGTGGTAAACCGGGTAGATCGGATTGCGTCCCAGCGTGTACTTTAAATCGGTGAGCAGCAGCTCCTGATGCTGTTGTTCATGGTGGATGCCGAGGGTGATTCGCTCAGCAACTGCACGGGATACCGGCGTGGACAAGAGTTGAGACAGGTATCGATCTACGTGCTTTCGATAGGCGTAAATCGCATCGATATCGGGACGGGTCATGCCACCCCTTTGGGCACGAGCCACCCGCTTGCCTACCGCATTGTAATAACTGTTGAACAAATAACCGAAATGCGGATGGAATAACGGGTAATCCGCGCAGTTTTCCTTGAGGATCATCTCCTCGAAAAACCAAGTGGTATGTGCGAGATGCCATTTGGGCGGACTGGCAAAGGCTTCGAGTTGTGCGACGTAATCCGCTGCGTGAAGGGGGGCGCACAGCTCTTCGGTCTTTCGCCGCGTCTCGATATACTGGCTTAACAGCGTTTCCATCTATCAGCACGTGCCGTTTTCCATTCTAAAGATATCCATCTCACTACGTCCTGTCCCGTACAGGCAGGCCGGTAGCATTTTTTGGTCGCTTCCGCTGTTTTTGATTATCGACCTCGCATTGAAAAACCCATTTATCAGCGCCCATCTCAAACCGCTCACCTATTTTCCCTCAGTCCTTACAAATGGGTCAACCGATCGTACACCCCGTCAAACCCTTATGCGTGTCTAAAACTCAGATGACGCCTACCTGCATTCCCAAGAGTCCACCCGCTCACAACCTCGCTATGTGTTGCAGCAAATCGACCAGTTTGTCGGAATACCCCACTTCGTTATCATACCAGGCGATGAGTTTTACAAATTTGTCATTGAGCATCATGCCAGCCCCAGCATCGAACGCGCAAGTGTGGGTTTCCCCTACGAAATCACTGGATACAACGGGTTCATCTGTGTATTTCAGAATGCCCTTTAAATTCCCTTCCGCTTCTGCTTTTACGGCCTTTATCAGAGTATCGTAATCGGTGGCTCTTTCCAAGCGCAGGGTCAAGTCCACCACGGATACATCTGCAATCGGGACGCGCATAGCCATGCCGGTGAGCCTTCCGTCCAACGCAGGGATCACCTTACCCACTGCCTTGGCGGCTCCTGTCGTGGTGGGAATGATGTTTACCAGTGCGGAACGCCCCAAGCGATAGCTCTTCTTTGAAGGCCCGTCCACCAATCGCTGGGTAGAGGTAGCCGCGTGTACGGTGGTCATAAGCCCCTCTACAATGCCGAAGTGGTCGTGAATCACCTGGGCTAAGGGAGCGAGACAATTGGTCGTACAAGAGGCGTTTGAAACCAGGCTGTCGCTCGCTTGCGCCCGTTGGTGATTGACCCCCATCACATACATGGGTATGTCGTCTTTCGACGGGGCCGATAGGACTACCTTTTTGGCCCCGGCGCGTATATGCCCGCCCGCGGATTCCCGGGTTAAAAACAAGCCCGTAGATTCCACGATGTACGAGGCCCCGATCTCATCCCACCGCAAGTCACCCGGATTTTTTTCGGCAGTCACCCGAATTTCCTTGCCATTCACCGTGAGCCGATCCGCTTCTACGCCCAAAGTTCCCTGAAACCCGCCGTGAACGGAATCGTACTGCAGTAGGTACGCCATTTGTTCGGGCGCCAGCAGATCGTTGATGCCGACTACCTCGATGTCTGCGCGCCTCGTGGCAGCTGCAAAGACGAGACGCCCAATCCTTCCGAATCCGTTTATGCCTACTTTGATTTTCTCCACCTCTGCTCGTTTTGAGTCCTTTTCAAGTCCAGACTCATGTGTGGGATGTCACACGGCGGTGATATCCGCTATCTTTTTCAATTCTACGTCCAATGGGTTGTGCGCTTTGATGGCCTGGTCCAATGGTGTTTCCACCACTGCGTTGTGGCGAATGCCCACCATCAGGCCGGTTTTCCCGGCTAAGAGCGCTTCCACAGCAGCCACACCCAAACGGCTCGCCAATACGCGGTCATAACAGGAAGGGGCACCACCGCGTTGGATATGCCCCAAAACCGTCACGCGAATATCGTATTTCGGGTAACGCATTTTTACCGCTTTGGCCAGATCGAAAGCACTGCCCAACTGATCACCTTCTGCTACCACTACGATACTGGAGGACTTGCGGCTTTTGTGACTGCGGGACAAGCGGCTGAAGAGCGCCTCGAGCGCCATGTTTTCCTCCGGGATTAGAATCGCTTGTGCCCCTATGCCAATGCCGCTGTTCATCGCTATAAAACCAGCGTCTCGTCCCATCACCTCTACGAAGAACAACCGGTTGTGCGAGGTGGCTGTGTCTCGAATCTTGTCGATGGCCGCTACCACGGTGTTGAGCGCTGTGTCGTATCCGATGGTCTGGTCGGTACCGTAGATATCATTATCAATCGTACCCGGAATGCCAATCACGCGAATCCCGTACTCCTTTTCAAAAATCACGCCGCCTGTGAAAGAGCCATCCCCGCCGATGACGATCAGCGCGTCTATGCCGTGCTGCACCAACTGCTCGTAGGCTTCTCTGCGTCCCGCTACCGTCTTAAACGATTCGGAACGGGCTGTCTTTAATATGGTGCCGCCCCGGCCGATTAAATTCTTAACCATTCGCGGACCCATGGGCACCAACTTGCCGGCTATCAATCCTTCATAGCCCAGGCGAACGCCCTTGCATTCGACGCGATAATAAGCACAAGCCCGCACCACAGCTCGTATCGCAGCATTCATGCCCGGCGCATCGCCACCCGAAGTCATCACCGCAATTTTCTTCACCCCGCTCACCTGACCCGCTTCTTTGCAAATATAAGACTTCCACTCAAAACCCGTGTTCACACGGGTTTTTTCATCTCGATCGTTTCCATTTGTAAACAGATTTTTCCCTTCTGATCACCGGGCGCTAAGGACTGTGGCTCTCTTTGTTAAATTGAATTTTAAAATTCTTATTTTCAATATTTTGTGAGTTTTAAGTAAACTAATAATTTATACTAAATACCTATTTTTCTTATCTAATTTCATCAATAAGTAAATGATTTTTTTACATTTGTAAACATGGAGCACAGCGAGATGGTCACCCGCATGGAAAGCCTTTTGAAACACTATGGCTTGACCGCTTCCCAACTGGCCGAAAGCATCGGCATACAGCGCTCGCGCATTTCACATATCCTATCGGGTCGAAACAAAGCCAGCTTGGATTTGATCGTAAAACTCCTCAGCGCCTATCCGGATTTAAATTTGTATTGGCTCGTGCTCGGGGAGCCGCCCATGCTAAAATCAAAATCGCCGAAAACTACACCCCCTGCAGATGAAATCGAACAAATCGTCATATTTTACAAAGATGGCTGTTGCAAGCGATACGTTCCCGATTTCAAACGGAAACAATCGACCGCATAGCACGGCGACTCGGACAGGCCGGGCTGAAATTACAAGCGGTTAGAATGATCTTGCGGTAAAGGCGCGCCGGCATGCAGAATAAAGCTAAAAACACCTGCTTTTAACCGATTGTAAGACGTGAAGGAAAGCAGGAGCCGGTATAAGAGAGGTTGCAGCATGCATACGAGGACAAAGACAATATCAACGCGTTGCGCACTGCTTCTATAGATAGAAAATAAACAGCGGACTATTTTTATACAGTGGAAAAGCTATATCGCAAATTACAGGACTTATCGCAGCGTCGGCTCACAGCCTTTTAATTAAAATCACATGAGTGAAATCTATCGATTGCCACGATGTCATTTTCCTACTGCCGCCGCATGAGATTCGTATGCCTGTAGGGTATTTTTGAGCAGCATGGCAATGGTCATCGGTCCTACACCACCCGGCACCGGCGTTATATGAGAAACCTTTTGACGCACCGCTTCAAAATCGACATCTCCCACCAAGCGATAACCGCTCTTTTTAGAAGGGTCGGCCACCCGACTGATCCCCACGTCGATCACCACACTGCCCGCCTTTATCCGATCGGCTGTCAGGAATCCCGGCACGCCCAAAGCTGTGATGACGATATCGGCCTGCCGGGTCAGCTCGCCGACATTTCGGGTTTGACTGTGGCAGAGCGTCACCGTGGCATTGCCCGGATAGGCCTTTCGGCTCATCAAAATACCGATGGGTTTGCCCACGATATCGCTGCGTCCGACCACGACTACGCGACTTCCAGCCGTGGGAATCTCATAGTGCCTTATCAACTCCAAAATGCCATAGGGTGTAGCGGGGATAAAGGTGTCCAGCCCCAAAACCAGCTTTCCGACATTGGTTGGGTGAAAGCCGTCGACATCTTTTTGGGGATCGATGGCTTGGATGACTCTCGTCGCGTCTACGTGAGCGGGAAGTGGCAGCTGAACGATAAAGCCGTCTACGCCCTCATCCCGATTCAACTCCGAGACGACACACAGCAATTCTTCCTCAGCAATCGCAGCTGACTTGTGGATAACCGTCGATCGAAAGCCCACCGCTTCACAGGCTTTCGCCTTGGCACTGACATAGGTGCGGCTCGCCGCGTTACCACCCACCAACACCGCCACGAGATGGGGCTTTCGCTTGCCCGATCGAACCGAGTTGCCGACGGATCGGGAAATCCCCTGACAAATCTGTTGGGAGAGCTCTTTCCCATCCAAAAGCACCATTACCCCCGAAAAGTCAGAAATGCGCAGTGGACAGTCCAATACCCTAAGACAAAAATCATGTGATGCCGCTGCTTTTGCTCATGAATGAGATTATTCTTCCACCCGCTCCCCGTCGTATGAGCTTCATCGCCTCAGCCATCTGAGCGAATTGTTTCAACAAGCGGTTGACCGCTTGAATCGAAGTGCCCGAACCCTTTGCAATTCGCCGCCTGCGACTGGAATTGATCTCAGACGGATTTTCCCGTTCATAAGGCGTCATGGAAAAGATGATGGCTTCCACTTGTTTAAAGGCATCGTCACCGATGTCTGCCCTCCGTAAAGCTCGTCCTGCACCGGGTAGCATGCCCAACAAATCCTTCGTGCTCCCCATGCGCTTGACGCGCTCGATCTGCTTGAGAAAATCATTGAAATCAAAGCGATTCTCAGCGATTCTTTTCTGGAGTTTGCGGGCTTCCCCTGCATCGTATTGCGCCTGTGCGCGTTCCACCAGCGAGACCACATCGCCCATGCCGAGTATTCGGTCGGCCATCCGTTTGGGATAAAATACATCTATGGCATCCATCCGCTCGCCGGTGCTGATGAATTTAATAGGCTTATGCACCACCGATTTGATCGTCAAAGCAGCCCCACCACGGGCATCGCCATCCAATTTGGTCAATACCACACCATCGAAATCCAACCGGTCGTTAAACGCAGTGGCGGTATGCACGGCATCTTGACCGGTCATGGAATCCACTACAAAAAGCGTTTCTGAAGGCCTGATGGCTCGGTGTATATGGGAGACTTCATCCATCATTTCTGCATCCACCGCCAAACGGCCAGCGGTGTCCACAATTACCGGATTGCATCCCGCTGACTGGGCTCTTTGGATCCCTTGTCGGGCGATCGCAACGGGATCTGCACTGCCCTCGAGGGCGAAGACCGGTACGCCGATTTGCGCCCCCCATACCTGCAACTGCGCTACGGCAGCCGGACGGTGTACATCCCCGGCGACCAAAAGCGGCTTTTTCCCCTTTTTGGATTTGAGGTAATGTGCCAATTTGACCGAAAAGCTGGTCTTGCCCGAACCCTGTAAGCCAGCGATTAAGATCGCGCTCGGATTTCCATCCATATGGATACCCACCTGTGTGCTGCCCATTAGATCGGCCAATGCGTTGCGCACGACTTTGACCATAAGCTGACCGGGGTTGAGCGCGGTGAGCACCTTTTGACCGATTGCCTGCGCCTTGACATCTCGTGTGAAATCCCGCGCTACCGCATAGCTCACGTCGGCATCGAGCAGTGCACGCCGTACTTCCCGCAGCGTTTCCGACACGTTTGCCTCGGTGATCACGTCGTGACCCTTCAGCTTGTGGATGGCGTCCCTGAGCTTGTTCTGCAGATTTTGAAACATATCCTTTTTGCAAAGGTATGAAAAACAAAAAGCTGTTAACCCACTTAGAAAAGGTGGAACTGCAAATAACCCATCCCCTATGAATTCGATGGAGATGGGGCGACAACAGGCATATTAAACGCGACCCACAGCTCGACCGAGGGTTCTGAACCCAAAGGCTTAAGCCACAGATGAGATAAAATGGGATGTCAGTCCTACTAATAATGATATCGAAGCGAAACGATCACAACCGCATCGTCGGTTATCTTGTGCACCAGTCTGTGCGTTGAGTTGACCCGCCTGCTCCAGCAGCCGCTTAGCTCGTGCTTCAAGGGCTCGGGTTTGCCAATTCCGGAATACGGATCAGCCGATATGGATTTAAGCAGGGTTTCAACCCGCTCTTTAATGGCAGCACGCCCCGACCGATCCCAACATTCCAGGTCTCTCTTCGCCCTTTTGGTGAATGCTAAGGCCACAACTCATCCCAGCCTATCTCTTCTGTATCGCCTTTATCAGCTTGACGAATAGATGTGAGCAAATGCGCTCTGTTGGCCTGAGATGCCAATAAATAATCGGTCTCAATCCATGAATTGTACGCTGAAATGGGAATCATGACAACATCTTCCTTATCTGAGCGATGGACTATAATCGTTTCTTTATCCACAGATACTTTATCGAGGATTTGTTTTGTCTTTCGATTCAATTGTGTATGATTGACCGTATCCATATTCGTTTTTTTATGTGTACAAGTATACAAAAAAATAACTGGAGCGCTTTGCTGGATTCCATCAGGTAATCCATATTTCTTTCAAACAACCCTACTTGGTAAAAAACAAGCAGTCCAATTTTGAATGATCCAGCAGTGAAAAGTCAGGCAATTCATTTCTTCCTTTTAGGACGGATCTGGATCGCAAGTCTCAAAAAATGGCAATCCGACGGCTACATCCGCTCCGGTGCAGCGATACCGAGCAAACGCAAAGCCGAGGCCAAGACCGCTGCGGTCTGGGCGGCTAACTGCAGCCGGAACCCCCTCAGGGCTGCGCTATCGGCGTTTAGGATACGAGTGCGCTGATAAAAATGGTTGAACAACCGGGCCAAATCGTAACTGTAATGGGCAATCCGCGCCGGGTTGAGCTGTTCAGCAGCGAGTTGTATCGCTTGGGGGAACCGTTCCAGATGCTTTAAGACTTCGCGCTCTTGCGCTTCTATGGCTACGCATCCACCCCGCCATTCCCATGTGCCGGCGCTGCGCAACAGGGATTGAATGCGCGCATGGGTATATTGCAAAAAGGGGCCGGTGTTGCCGGTAAAATCAATCGACTCATCGGGATGGAACAAAATGCGCTTTTGGGGATCGACCTGTAAGAGATGGTATTTCAGCGCCCCCATGCCAATCGCTTCGTACAATTGTTCCCTTTCCGCATCGGAACAGCCTTCTAACTTGCCCAAAGCCTCCCCTTTCCGCTTGGCAGCTCGGTGCATTTCATCCATCAAATCGTCTGCGTCTATCACGTTTCCCACCCGGGATTTCATCTTGCCCGAGGGCAGATCCACCATGCCGTAAGACAGGTGGTGGAGCCTATCCGCCCAGGCATAGCCCAAGCGCTTTAAGATCGAAAACAACACTTTAAAGTGGTAAGTCTGCTCGTCGCCAACGGTGTAGATCACCCGGTCGAATTCGCGGTTTTTAAAGCGCTCGACAGCCGTTCCCAAATCCTGCGTGATATAGACCGAGGTGCCATCGCTTCGCAATACGACCTTTTCATCCAAGCCCGCATCGGTTAAGTCGCAACACACGCTGCCATCGGGCCTTTTATAAAACACACCTTTTTCCAGCCCCTGAGCGACCAAATCCTTGCCCGATAAGTAGGTATGACTCTCGTACTGGGACTCGTCGAAATCGACTCCGAGGCGGGCATAAGTCTCTGAAAAACCCTGATAAACCCAGCCGTTTATCTCATTCCACAAGGCGCGGGTTTTCCCGTCTCCAGCTTCCCATTTGCGCAACATCTCCTGCGCTTCTCGAAGCAGCGGAGCCTGGGTGCGGGCTTCCGACTCATCGCAGCCCCGGGCGATCAGCTCGGCCACTTGGGCGCGATACATCGCATCGAAACGCACGTAATACTTCCCGATCAGATGATCCCCCTTCACACCGCTGCGCACCGGCGTCTCACCCCGACCCCACTTTTGCCAAGCCAATATGGACTTGCAGATGTGAATACCGCGATCGTTGATCACCTGTGTTTTTCGGACGCGATGGCCGGCGGCCTGTAAGATTTCCGCGACCGAATAGCCGAGCAAATTGTTTCGTATGTGACCGAGGTGCAGGGGCTTGTTGGTGTTCGGCGAGGAATACTCCACCAGAGTTACCCCCGCGCGTGCATCGATGGCAGCGCGACCAAAATCTTTGACCCCCTTTGTATCACTGAGCCAATTCAGATAGTAAGAATCTGAAATAGAGAGATTTAAAAACCCGTCAACCACATTGTAATCCGCCACGGCTGCAATCCGCTCTCGTAAAAACGCACCGATCGCATCGCCCAAGGCAGGGGGATGGGTCTGTAACCGCTTACACAACGGAAATACCACCAAGGTTATATCGCCTGCAAATTCCTTGCGGGTGGGTTGAAATTCTAAATTTGGGATTTCGTCCTGCGTCCGAGTCCGCAAAAAGCGGACTACTCCTTCGTGCAGCGCATCGGATAGCGACATAAAATTTTTGAGGTAAAAATAAACATTCGCTTTGGGAAGAAATAAAACGTTCATAATCAATTGATTATCAATAAATTAATCGATTTTGGAAATCTGAAGGAGAATGTATGAACGCAGAACAGCCGTTTCGAATGCTCAAACAGAAACTTTATCGAACTTGAAAATCCAAAGTAAAAAGCCGCTCCCTCATAATGACAGACAAACCAAGCCGATAGAAAAACCCAAGACGACAAGCCAGTGCGCTCGATGTCTTTTATAAGAAATATCGCTTTCAACCGCTTTTTTTGCCCCTTAGCCACTTTCTCGCTCATAGAATCGCTACCCCTACCCGCTGTTTTAGGTCGATTGCGGTTTGCCGAGTGCTTTCCTCGTGCACTTTAGCCCATACAATCGCGGTAGTTCACGTTTTGACCTGGCCGTTGGTGTCAACTCTTTTACTTTTTGGGACAGGACTTTAAAACCGCGGTAAGGGCCCAGTTATTCAACCCAAAATGCGCCGATTTTACCGTAGCTTTGCCAATTGTTATGGCAGCGCAGCGCGGGAGACAATTCATCGAAATTTACGGGGCGCGCGTACACAACCTCAAAGGCATAGACCTCAAGATACCGCGAGACGAGTTGGTGGTTATCACGGGCTTGAGCGGCAGCGGAAAATCCTCTTTGGCCTTTGACACCCTTTATGCGGAGGGACAGCGCCGCTACATCGAGAGCTTTTCCGCTTACGCACGACAATTCTTGGGCAATCTGGACCGGCCTGACGTGGACAAAATAGAGGGCTTGTCACCGGTCATTTCCATCGAGCAGAAGACCACCTCCAAAAACCCCCGCTCCACGGTGGGTACCATCACCGAGATTTACGATTTTTTGCGCTTGCTCTACGCGCGAATCGGCCAGGCCTACTCAACCGCAACAGGTGAAAAAATGGTATCCCATAGCGAATCGCAAGTACTGGATCTGATCGCAGAGACCTATGCGGGACAATCGATTTGCATTTTGGCTCCCGTCGTTCGCGGCCGCAAAGGGCACTACCGAGAGCGATTTGAATCCATCCGCAGAAGCGGATTTGTAAAGGTTCGCATAGACGGAACAATTGCAGAGATCGAACGGGGGATGAAACTCGACCGCTACCAAATGCACGACATCGAAATCGTCATCGATCAAATCACCGTCGACGCACAGGCGCAAAAGCGCCTGAGACAAGCTGTGGAAAGCGCACTGCAACACGGCGAAGGCACGCTGATGATACTGGAAAAAGGCAGCGGAGAGCCGAGGTACTTCAGCCGCCACTTGATGTGTCCCAGCTCTGGGATTTCGTATCCCACGCCAGAGCCGAACCACTTTTCATTCAACTCGCCCAAAGGGGCTTGTCCCCTGTGCAACGGTCTGGGGTTCATTCATCGAATCGACGAAGAAAAGATCATGCCCGACCCGAGTCTCAGCATTAAAAGCGGTGGTATCGCACCCATTGGCGAAAAAAAAAACACCTGGATTTTCAAACAATTATACGCCATCGGTTTGCGATATGGTTTCACCTTAGACACACCGATAAGAGATATTTCTGAGAAAGGCGTGGACTTGATTCTGAACGGCTCACGGGAAAAGTTTTCGGTGCCGAGCCCAACGCTCGGCATGACAAAGCCGTACACCATCGACTTTGAAGGGATCAAAAGTTTCATACAAAAACAATTCAGCGAAAACACCAGTACCGCACTCAGGCGTTGGGCAAAGTCCTACATGGACTCAGTCGGCTGCCCCGACTGCGGCGGCATGCGTTTGAAGCCCGAATCCCTAGCATTTAAAATCGATGGTAGAAGCATCGGGGAGCTGGCCGGCCTATACATCGATGAGCTGTTGGATTGGTTGGAAAATCTGACGGAGAAACTATCCGATAGACAGCGTCAAATCGCTTCGCAAATTCGAAAGGAACTGATCACCCGAACCCGGTTTCTATCCGATGTCGGTTTGGCTTATCTCACCTTGGATCGCCCTGCGAGAAGCCTATCGGGTGGAGAAGCCCAACGCATCCGCCTCGCTACGCAAATCGGCTCACAGCTCACGCAGGTATTGTACATCTTAGACGAGCCCAGCATCGGTTTGCATCAGAGAGACAACGACCGGCTCGTCCAGTCCTTAAAGCGACTGTGTGACATCGGCAATTCGGTAGTCGTAGTGGAACACGATAAGAACATCATCCGATCGGCGGACTACGTCGTCGATATGGGACCCGGGGCGGGAAGATACGGCGGTGAGATCGTAGCGATGGGCACACCGCAGTCGATTGAAAAGGGCCCGGGCCTGACCGCTGCTTATCTCAACGGAGAGAAGCAGATCGAAGTCCCGAAAAAGCGCCGAAAGGGGAATGGGCATTACATTGAAATTACAGGCGCCCATGGCAACAACCTCAAGGACCTAAACCTAAAAATTCCATTGGGTACCCTCACGGTTGTATCGGGTGTATCCGGAAGTGGCAAATCTTCGTTGATCGACGAAACCCTTTATCGGATCGCCAGTCAGCAGCTGTATCGGGCGGTAGCCCCGCCCCTGCCCTACCGGGCTGTGAAAGGAATCCAACACATCGACAAAGCCATCGACATAGACCAGAGCCCCATCGGGCGAACACCCCGATCCAATCCGGCGACTTATACCGGCGCCTTTGCTGAGATTCGCGACCTCTTTGCCCAGTTGCCCGAATCCAAGGTGCGGGGCTATGCAGCCGGGCGCTTTTCATTTAATGTGAAGGGGGGGCGCTGCGAGACTTGCCAGGGCGCTGGCATGCGCCTGATTGAAATGAATTTTTTACCCGATGTGCAGGTCCCCTGTGAAACCTGTCACGGCAAGCGATTCAGTCGAGAAACCTTAGAAGTGCGCTACCGGGGACATTCCATTTCAGATGTGCTGGAGCTGACGATAGCAGAAGCCGTCGATTTTTTTAGACTCATCCCAAAAATCCATCGCAGGATTAAAACCCTGCAAGCGGTGGGACTAGGGTACCTCACCCTGGGACAACAGCGCAATACGCTGAGCGGAGGCGAAGCCCAGCGCGTCAAATTGGCTGCTGAATTATCTAAGAAAAGCACGGGAAAAACGCTCTATATCTTAGATGAGCCCACTACGGGCTTGCATTTTGAAGATGTTGACGCCTTGATTCGCGTATTGCAAAAATTGGTGGACCTGGGGAACACAGCCGTCGTTATCGAACACAATTTAGATGTGCTAAAGGTAGCGGACTACCTCGTGGATATGGGACCCGAGGGCGGAAAGGATGGGGGGCGGGTCATCGCTGTAGGCAAACCGGAAGAGGTGATAGGATGCACAAATTCCCATACCGCTCAATACTTGAGGAGAGAATTGTTACATTAGCACATTCAAAGACGAGGTACCAAATGGTTGAAGAGGGCGGAAAGCAGGTCGGCGATACATTTAGGCCGAAGAGCTGGAACGAGATAAAGACCCATGATTCCTGGTCTATTTTCAAGATCATGTCCGAATTTGTGGAAGGCTATGAAAAGATGGCCAAAATGGGCCCCTGTGTGTCCCTATTTGGCTCTGCGCGCAAGCAGCGCGACCAACGCCACTACAAATTGGCTGAAGAAATAGCGCATCGACTCACGCAACAAGGGTTTGGTGTGATCACCGGCGGCGGCCCGGGCATTATGGAAGCGGGCAACAAAGGGGCACAACGCGGGGGTGGCACTTCTGCGGGCTTGCACATCGACCTGCCGATCGAACAATTTGGCAATTCCTATATCGACCGAGATAAGGGTTTAAAATTCGATTACTTCTTCGTCAGGAAAGTGATGTTTGTGAAATACGCCCAAGGATTTATCGTGATGCCGGGGGGCTTTGGTACCTTGGATGAGTTGTTCGAAGCCATCACGCTCATCCAGACCAAAAAGATTGGTCGTTTCCCCATCGTATTGGTCGATTCGTCTTTTTGGAGCGGATTGATAAACTGGATAAAAGGGACCTTGCTAGCGGAAAAAAATATAGGACAAAAGGATTTGGAATTGTTTCAAATCGTCAATACCGCCGAAGAAGCGGTAGCCCAGATCCAGGACTTCTACAACACCTACCACCTGAGACCAAACTTTTAGTGCGATTTCTCGCTCTTTGCAGTCGCTTCCCCCCAGCCTTAGACGCGGTTAAAATCGATATTTTACCTCAGCGAGAATGTATCCCGGCAAAAGGCTCGAAAGGGTCTCTTGTTGGTAAGAATCGGTGTTTTTGTAATGGAGCTGTAAGGGATTGTCGAGATTTAAAATGTTTTCCATTTTAATAGCATACCTGAATTTTCCCTTGGGCTTTTCATACCAGATTCTGCCGCCCAATCGACTGAGCTCCCGCCTGGCGTCATTCGATTCGCTCAAGCTGTAATCGCACCTTAGCTTCACCCATATATTCTCAATGGTTTCACCCCGAATAAAACCGCCGATACCATACTGGTCAAAATCGCTAGTCCTACCCCTGCCAGCTCCTTCATTTTTATTTTTGCTATAAGAGATACGCGCCCCCAGGTTGATCCCCTTATCCCGGCGCGTTCTAATTCTAAAATTTCCGCCGTAATCGGTGTTTTTAGTCCGAAAAAGGCGTTCTCTGACGTAAGTGTTGGCGTTTTGAATTCCAAAATTCAAGCCGGCACCTATGCGCAACGGGATTTTGGTTCTTAGGGTTTTGCTCGCGTATAAGCGGGTGGAATACGATTCCGAATCGGGGTTGACCCGACTGGTGATAACACCTATTCCGCGCGCTCGATCAAACGCAGTGCTTACCGTGGGCTTATTCCTATCTCTATGGTAAGTTAGATAACCAAAAACATGAAGCCGAGAGATTTGATCTATCATTACATAGCGCAATCGAATCTTCACATTTGTGCTGTAATCCAAATCGAGCCCACCTACTTTATATTCGCCCAAATCGTCGGATATGAAGCCCCTGTACAAATCTTGTAAATCATAAACCTCATTCGCCCTCTTATAAGTCAAACCCAAATAGTGGAAATCGCGAAAGTGATATTCAAAATTCAGTAGGGGCTCAAAGAAATAGCCGCTTCGCTTATGTGAATAACCCTGCTGATACACCCATTCGCGATAGGCAATCTTAGGCAAGAACCGGTATTGTATCTTTTCCTCGTTCTTTTCAGCTGCGAACTCGGTTGCAATCGCCTGGGTTTGAAGCTGGGGTTTTACAAACGAGGTTTCATCTGAGATATTTTGGGTTCTGAGCACCCGGTCGCTATGTGAGAATAGACTCCGCAGACTCCAGTTTGTCTTTCCACTGCGATACGTATAACCCGGAACCACGGCATATTCGCTCGTATAGGTGTTGTTTTGCTGTTTGAGCAGGGGTTGATCTCGATCTTCAGGTAAAGCGATCGCAGTCTCAGATGAAAGCCGGTACTTTGAAAAATCATTCCCCACATTGGCATAAAACGCAATATTTCCGAGCGACTTTTCACCAAACCGATCGTTGATTTCCAATTGTGCCACATAGTTGTCAGCGCGAATTTTATTCAATTGATCCGACGGTACGCCCTCTTGGGTTTGCAACCGGTGATAAAATGAAGCCATGCCGTTCAATCTGAAATTACAATACAATTCAAAATCATCTGATGGCATATAGATCGCAGTAAAACCCGTGTTGAAAAAGTTTTTATCGTCGTCGATGTCCCTGTGGAAATGCTGCTCGGTAACCCCTGTGTGACTCCGATCAAAGTAATTTCTCTTTCCCGAGGTGAACGAATCGGAAATCGCTCTGCTGAAAACCCCGGAAACGGATAGTTTCAATTTGTCATTTGGTTTACCGGAAATGCTCATGGTTTGAACGAGGGACGCTCGCTCGTTTACATCATTTTGTCCTAGGGACATAATATTTCCAAGGGAAGAAAGAGCGCCATTGCGGAGATTCAGCGTCGTATATGCGTTCGATCTGCGAAGGTTTGGGCCCAAGGCGCGGTGGTAGTCCCTCATACCTTCGACCCGCGAACCGATGTTTTGAAACTCGCCTACGTAAAACACCTTGAATTTTTTGTTCAAGTTATAGTTGTCTAACAACCCATATCCCTTTGAATCCATTCCGATTCCCGCCTTGGACTCCCCTTTCCACCGGTTTTTTTGCGACTCCTTCAGCTTGATGTCCAAAGCCGTCTTTTCAGAGCCCATGCCTCGATTGGTCCGGGACTCCGTGTAATTTTTGATGTAGTCCACATCTTTTGCCGCAGCGCCGGGCAGGGTCTCCAGCGCAATCCCGATTTGATCATTCATAAAATCGTCCCCATCGAGCAGCACCTTGTCCACCTTTTTTCCGTTTACCGATATCTCGCCTTGCTCGCTGATTTCAAAACCCGGCAACTTTTCCAAAGACTCCTTTAAGTTGGTTTCGGTAGAATCGGTAAACATGCTGAGGCGGTAGCGAAGCGTATCACCCAATACCTCAACGGCTCGTAAGTTGACGACGACTTCATCGAGCCTATTCTCCGATTCGTTGAGCGTCACCGCAACATCTAAAACCCGTTGGTCACCGCCCGCATCCACCATTTGTTCGACCCCATCGTATCCGATGAAAGAGGTCTTCAAAACATATCTTCCCGGCCGGGCCTTCATACTGAAACGACCCGTCGAATCCGTCACGGCATAGCTGACCAACTTTTGATCGCCCACATGTAGCAATTGAATATTCGCAAAGGGCAAAGGTTGGCCCCTTTCATCTTGAACCACACCCTTTATCGCAACCGTTTGCCCAAAAAGCGAAAGACCCGAGCACAACAGTCCCATCAGAACATGGTATCTTTTCATCTTTTAATATAAAATTTAGCAGTGATCAATGCCTCTGATTTTTAACGGCAGATAGAAATTTTTTCTCGGTGATAACTCTCAGACCGCGCTCGTCCAACGGTTTGATCGAGGCCGATTTCTTTTCAAACCGGATTTCCCTGGCGATCAGATGACCCCTTGGACTTTGAAGTTCTAAGATCAAACCCGGCAAACCCCAGCAGTTCAGCGGGCCATCGAAAGTCGGAATCCCAGCTGCAAACCAAGCGACTACCGTATCCTTTGGATTCCAGTCGTCCGGCCTATGCGCTCGGGTGACTTCGTACTTGCCGATGTGCTTCTTTTCCGCATCTATGATCCAATCGGTTTTTTTTAGGGAGTCTGTAACCACAACGCTCTGCAAGCCCAGGCTCACCCGGTATTCATAGGTGCGCTTTGCAAAGTCTTTGTACACCGCTACCTCTTCAAGTCGCTTGTGCACCCGCTTGACCCAGGGATCACCACCCGCCGAATCGGACGCTGCCGCATCTTTGATAGCGCTAAAACGCGATTTTCCACGACTGTTTACGAGTTTGTATTCCCATATTTTTCGAGTTCCGCATAGATTTTTTCCGCTTGCTCGGCGTCCCATTTCATCGCTCGGTCTCGTGTTTTTTTCGCAGTCGGGTCTTTGATATTGATAAATGACAGTCAGGGTTTGAGATTGGGCACCAAACGCAAGGGCAACCGCTGCCGACAGAAATACAGATTTCTTCATCGAAGAGGCGTTTTAAAGGGAAGAGGGTTTTGACCATGAAAGTGTACTGATTATTTTTGTGGTACAGCGGATTCAAATCAAATGGGCTATAGAAGCCGAGTTGAAACCGTAGCATCACCATATCAATAACCATGCCGAATCACCTTTGGAAAAAGCGCTACTTTTGCAGCCAAATCCATGGGATGCATGCGGAGACTCAGCGGGATATGTCCTTTGCAGAATTCAAAAAGAACGTACTCGACGATTACAGGTTGGCGTTGCTCAGCCGCCAGGCAAGCCTTGTCGGACGCCGAGAAGTACTGAGTGGAAAAGCCAAGTTCGGGGTTTTCGGAGACGGCAAAGAAATCCCCCAAATCGCTATGGCCAAGGTGTTTGAAAACGGGGATTTCAAATCGGGTTACTACCGGGATCAGACCCTTATGATGGCGATTGGGCAACTGACCCTAAGTCAATTCTTTGCATCGCTTTACGCCGATACCCAACTCGAGCGGGAGCCCCACTCGTATGGCCGGCAGATGAACGGCCATTTCGGCACGCACTCCCTACGTCCCGATGGCACCTGGAAAGATTTGATGCAGCAGAAAAACGCAAGTGCTGACATATCCTGCGTGGCCGGACAGATGCCCCGTTTACTCGGGCTGGCACAAGCCTCTTCGGTATATAGAGCGCTAAAAGGAATCGGGGACGCTCACAAATTTTCCCAGGGTGGAAACGAAGTCGCCTTTGGCACCATTGGAGAGGGCGGCACCTCTGAAGGGCTCTTTTGGGAGGTTGTCAACGCGGCTGGCGTCCTACAGGTGCCCATGGTCCTATCGGTTTGGGACGACGGTTATGCCATTTCCGTTCCCAAGCAATACCAGACCGTCAAAGGGTGCATTTCCGATGCCTTGCAAGGGCTGCAAAGGCAAGCGGGCACAAACGGTTGGGAAATCCTGAAGGCCAAGGGCTGGGATTACCCGGGGCTCGTCGAGACCTATCAGAAAGCTGCCCGACTAGCCCGCAAGCAACACGTACCCGTATTGGTACACGTAGAAGAATTAACGCAGCCCCAAGGGCATACCACTTCGGGCTCGCACGAGCGTTACAAATCCAAAGAGCGCCTGAAATGGGAAGCGGAATACGATTGCATCGCCAAGATGCGCGAGTGGATCCTGGGCTTTGAAATCCACGCCGATGACGACGTCTATCACATCGCAGGAGAAAAAGCGCTCAGCGCGATTGAAGCAGCCGCCCAACAAGCGGTAAACCAAGCGCGAAGAGAAGCTTGGAACGCTTATATAAACCCCATCAAGCGAGAAAGCGCTGTGGTCTGTGCGCACTTACAAGCCCTGTGCGAAGAATCCGCGCAAAGGGAATGGATCGGCAGCGCAATCGCTGAACTCCAGGGCAATGAGGCGCCGAAGAAGCGAGCACTCTTATCCACTGCGCGGCAAGTGCTACACCGCATAGCGTGCGAAGATACACCGGCTAAAAAATCCTTGCAACGGTGGGTGTCGGATTATACCCGAGCACAAGATCAAATCTATGGATCCCTATTGTACAGTGAGTCCACTCAGAGTTACCGACACATACCCGCCGTTGCGGCTGAATACCAGGCCGATGCGCCGGAAGTAGATGGGCGAATCGTATTGAGAGACAACTTTGATCGGCTCTTTGCCCAATATCCCGAACTGATGGCTTTTGGCCAAGACAGCGGCTTACTCGGCGACGTCAACCAAGGCTTGGAGGGTCTGCAGAAAAAATATGGCAGCACGCGCATAGCCGATGCGGGAATCCGGGAATCCGCCATCGTGGGGCGCGGCATCGGTTTGGCCATGCGAGGCTTACGCCCCATCGCAGAGATCCAATACTTAGACTACATCCTATACGCCTACTCCACCCTCAGCGATGATCTGGCCACCCTGCACTACCGCAGCTGCGGTGGCCAAAAAGCACCTGTCATCATTCGCACACGCGGACACAGGCTCGAGGGAATCTGGCATTCGGGCTCACCCATGGGGGCGCTGCTCAACGGTTTTCGAGGCATTTACCTCTTAACCCCCCGAAATATGACACAGGCGGCCGGCTTTTACAATACCCTACTCCAATGCGACAACCCCGCCATCGTAGTGGAAAGCCTGAGGGGCTACCGTTTAAAAGAGCGGTTGCCGAGCAACCTAGGCGAATTCAAAACGCCCATCGGCCGGGTGGAATTTTTGAGAAGTGGACGCGATATAACCCTGGTCACCTACGGTTTTATGTGCGAAATTGCCATGCGTACGGCAAAAAGGCTCGCGGAATTTGGCATCGATGTAGAAGTGATCGACGCCCAGTCTTTGATACCCTTTGACGATGCTCGGGCCGTGGTAAGCAGCCTGAAAAAGACCGGTCGCTTGGCCCTAGCCGACGAAGACGTGCCGGGCGGTTGTTCCGCGTATTTACTGCGAGAAATCCTCGAAGCCCAAGACGGATATCGCTATTTGGACAGCAAACCGCTCACCATCACCGCGAGAGAACACCGCCCTGCTTATGGCAGTGACGGAGATTATTTCTCCAAACCCTCGGAAGACGACGTTTTCGAAAAGCTATACGACTTGATGCACGAGGCAAATCCCAAAAAGTTTCCCGCTCTATTCTGAGGAATCGCGGGCGCGACATCGGTCGGGATTCGACATCCAACGGAGCTAAACACAGCGGTATCCCCAAATTTTCCGCCCTATTCTGAGGAATCGCGGGCGCGACATCGGTCGGGATTCGACATCCAACGGAGCTAAACACAGTGGTATCCCCAAATTTTCCGCCCTATTCTGAGGAATCATGGATGCGACATCGGTCGGGGTGCGACACAGCTAAACACAGTGGATGGGGTTTGTTCTTTCCAGTCAACGCGGTAATTCTTCATATATGGAGCTGCTCAGCCTTCTCGGCTGCCCTTTTCTACGTCTTTCTCCGTTGTTTTCTCGGTGGTTTGTTTTATGCGCTTTCTCGTTGTGCTTCTTCTGTGGCTTCGATCGTCTGAGTTGCCTCCGCTTCTCGGCCGCCTCTTTCTTTGGTTTTGTCTGACGCAATTGTCGAGGGGTTTTCCGTTTTCCAGCTAGGCAGCGGAGGCATTCCAAAGCCCCTAACCCCAGGTCAAGTATACCAACAGGTCGCCAGAGCCGAATAAGAACCCTCTGAGGAAGAAGTCTCACTTCCTTACACCTGTTCCATCCAATTCTCTCAATTAAATTTTAGCAAATTTTTTTATCAAGTCTAAATAATATTTAGCTTTGCCAAATAAAAAACGTGAGGCGATGAAAAATTATTTAAGCTGTGCAATTCCCATACTATTTATTTTATTCACATCGGTGTCTTTACGAGCACAGGGCGCGGTACTCAAAGGCAGGGTTACCGATGAAAACGGGCGTCCTATACCCGCTGTGATCATCCTAAAAGAGCTCAAAAAGGGCACCGATTCCAATTTCGACGGCTCATACCGCATTTCAGCTATTCCGTCGGGCACTTTCACAGTGGTAATGAGCAGCTTGGGCTATTTGCCAAAGTCGAAGAAGATCAGCTTTGAGGATGGAAAAACCCATGTATTCAATGCACGGCTAAGGGAGTTGACCCAGCAACTCGGCGGGGTGGTCGTCACCGGTTCGCGAGAAAGGGAAAACCGCAAGAAGTCGCCGATGATTGTAAAGGCTATCGGCAAACAAACGCTTGACGAGGTTCAAGCGGTCGACTTAGGCCAAGGCATTAACTTTCAGCCCGGGTTAAGGTACGAGGACAATTGTCAAAATTGCGGTTTCAGCCAGTTGAGGATGAATGGATTAAGCGGGTCATATACACAAATTTTGATAGATGGCAGACCGATTTACAGCACTTTGGCAGGGATTTACGGTTTGGATCAAATCCCGACAGCTATGATCAACCGGATCGAAGTGGTGAGTGGTGGTTCTTCCCTATACGGTGGAAATGCCATTGCCGGAACGGTCAATATCATTACCAACGACCCGGTTGTAAATGGCTTTCAAATCAAAACCAACACGGCTTTGATAGACGGAGAGCGATCGGATAACAACATCTCTTTTGCCACTTCCACAGCCAATGACGAACTCGACTTGGGCGCTTATTTTTACGGGAATTTCCGCCGACGAAGTTGGTGGGACGCAACAGGTGGTCGGTATTCCGATTATTCCGAGATACCTGAAATTCTCAACAACTCCTTTGGTTTCAACTCTTATTATAAGCCCGGAGACCGAAGCAAGCTGAAACTCGAAAGTCACTTTATCGACGAGTTTAGAAGAGGGGGAAACAAATTTGATCAGCCGCCGCATGAAGCAGACATCGCCGAACAGTTGGACCATAAAATTTACGGCGGCCAATTGAGTTATGAATTAAATTCAAAAGATCAAACGGATCACTATTCCGCTTATGTCTCAGGCCAAGCCGTAAACAGAAAGAGTTATTACGGTGCGGGTCAGGACCCGAATGCGTATGGGCGAACCCGCGATGTTTCGGCAATAGGAGGCCTGCAATGGAATAAGAGATTTCACAATGCGTTGAATGACGAAGCCGCTTGGGTTTCCGGTGTAGAGACCAGTTATGAGAAAGTAAGGGATAAAATGGCGGCATACAAACGATCCAATGATCAAAGGGTATGGAATACAGGGATTTATTCACAACTCGATTTTCATCCGATGAAAAGGCTAAAAGCCTCGATCGGCGCACGCTTAGATTTGGTGGGTATCAACGGCGATTATCTCCTCGGACAAACCAAAGATCACACCGATTACAATACGACTGAACTAAGCCCGAGAATGGGTTTGCTCTACGCCCTATCGGACCACTTCAGACTTAGAACCTCTTATGCAAGGGGATTTAGAGCGCCGCAAGCATTTGACGAAGATTTACATGTGGAACAAGTAGGCGGAGAACAATCCTTCATCATGCTGAGTAAGGATTTAAAGCCCGAACATTCGAATAGCTTCACTGCTTCCCTCAACTGGGATCATTCCAGCGATGGGCTTTACACGGAAATTCTCCTGGAAGGCTTTTATACCAAATTAGACGATCAGTTCATCAATGTGCCTGTCGAACAAAAAGCGGACTATCGAATAGTGCAAAAGCGCAACGGAAGCGGAAGTTATGTTTCGGGCGTGAATTTCAGAATCGATAATTCGTTTCATTCACGGATGCAAACCCAGCTCGGGCTTACTTGGGAAACCGCTCGTTTCGACAAACCGGAAAAAATTTTAGAAGCGCCTGACGGATTTAAAGTCGTCGACGGCATTTCAAGTTCAAGGAAAATTATGCGGACGCCCAACCTATATGGCTACTTTACAGCAAATTGGGAGATGTCGCACCACGTCGATCTGAACCTTTCGGGTGTTTATACCGGATCCATGGTGGTACCCTATGACGGTGGCGGCACATTTCGAGGCGGGGATGCACGCTTTTTTGATAGTCCCAAATTCTTTGAATTCAACACCAAGATCGGTTATCACTTTCAGCTGACCGATAATTATTCGGTTAACCTGAGCGGCGGCATTCAAAACCTGTTTAACAGCTATCAAGAAGAATTTGATACCGGACCCGATAGGGCTTCGACCTTCATCTACGGCCCCAGCCGGCCGCGCACCTTCTTTATCGGAATAAAAATCGGAAATTTGGATTAGATCTCGATCGGTATGACAAGCGTTTTGCCCGAGTTGCTTAAAAGCCCATTCTCCGCTTCCATATCTAAAAGGGCGATCGACAGGGGGCTGGTGTACAGCTATGCGATTTAAGGGACGGTGGGTGCTGAGGCCGGCACGCTCAGATGCGCTGTTTGGGCGCTGAGGACTAAAAGGCCTAGCGTAAAATCACATATCTCAGACGGCATAGAGAAAGGCTAAATCTTCTCCTATACGAGTGGAATTATTTGTTCTGGAGTCTGAGCACGCCCTATATTTGCAGGAGCTTCATTTAAAATAAAAACCGTGATAAAAGTCATTGTCTCAAATGCACTCTGCGCCGTATGCTGCATCCCGGCACATTCACAAAATGCCAAATTAACCGGTGTGATACGGGATGAAAAACACAATCCCTTGCCCGGTGCCACTGTTTTTATTCGCTCCCTTAACATCGGAGCCGAAGCGGATAAACAGGGGTTATACACCCTGAGCCATATCCCACTCGGAACCTATGGGGTCAGCGTAAAAATGAACGGGTATCGAACGCTCACCCAAACCATTCGATTCTCAACCCCCAAAACCTACTCCCTCGACCTGTATTTAAAACCCGACAACAGAAAACTGCCGGAAGTGGTCGTGACCGGGTCACGGGAACGCATCGACCGCAAAAAGTCGCCGGTTGTCGTAAACACCATCGACAGACAGACTTTCGATGCGGTACAAGCGGTTAGTTTGGGACAAGCCTTAAACTTTCAGCCCGGCTTGAGATACGAACAAGATTGTCAGTTTTGCGGCTATAGTCAATTGAGAATGAACGGATTGAGCGGAGCTTATACCCAAATCTTGATAGATGGCAGACCGGTTTTCGGCCCCTTAACTGGTTATGGATTGGATCAAATCCCGACGGTTATGATCGATCGCATAGAGGTCATAAGCAGTGGCGGCTCTTCGATCTATGGACGAAATGCCATTGCTGGAACGGTCAACATCATTACGCGTGATCCCGTGATCGACGGATTTCAAATCGAGACCCAGACGGCTCTGATCGATGGAGAGCGATCGGATAACAACATCTCCTTTGCCGCATCCACGGCAGGTGACAACCTCAATTTGAGCACACTCCTATATGGAAATTTCCGCCGACGAAACTGGTATGACGCCAATGACGACCAGTACAGTGAGATACCGAAAATCTCAAATAATTCCTTTGGATTCAATTCCTATTACAGACCCGGAGACCGAAGCAAATTGAAGCTCGAAAGCCACTTTATCGACGAATCGAGAAGGGGCGGTACCGATTTTGAAAAACCCGTGGACAAAGCCAAAATGGCGCTGCAACTCGACCACCAAATCTATGGCGGACAACTGAGTTATGAGTTGGACTCCAAAGATCAGACGAACCACTATTCCGCTTACCTTTGGAGTCAAGCGGTTTACAGGAAAGAAGACGTGCACAAACCGATGGCAATGCCATCCATGAATATGAAGGGAAAATCCATGTCGGAAATGAAACCAGGCGCCATGAAGCCTGGAGAGATGTCCACATCGGGCATGAAATCTATGTATATGTTGATGACTGACAGAACCCGTAGTTTTTCTGGAATCGCAGGGCTTCAATGGAATAAGATATTTCACAGGGTTTTGCGCGACGAAGCCGCTTGGGTTTCGGGTATAGAAGGCGATCGTGAAAAATTAAAGGTAAAGTATTCACACAAAAGGGAAACCGATAAAATACATACCGATCAGAGCGTTTGGAATACGGCAGCTTACGCCCGGTTTAGCTTTAATCCGTTAAGGAAATTAACCACGGCAATCGGTGCGCGTTTAGACTGGGTCCATATAGACTCCGACTATCTCTTCCAAGATCATACCGAAAGGCATAGCGATTATGCCACGACTGAGCTCAGCCCCGGCCTCAACCTGCGCTACGCTTTCTCAGATCACCTGAGATTGAGGACCTCCTATGCGAGCGGCTTCAGGGCACCGCAAGCGAGCGTTTTGATGATGATCGACGATGCGCCGGCGGACCAAAACCTGAAGACGGAAAAGTCCGACAATTTCACCGCCTCCCTCAATTGGGATTACGCCAGCCCCCAATTCTATATGGAAATTCTCTTAGAAGGCTTTTACACCCAAATAGACAACCCGTTTATAACCGAGCCCCAAGACCAAGACGACTACCTCAGAAAACTCATACGCAACGGCGTTAGGAGCCGTGTTTCGGGAATCAATTTCAGAATCGACAATTCCTTTCATTCCAGGATCCAAACCCAGGTAGGTCTGACCTGGCAAAGCGCTCGTTATGATAAGCCGGAGGAGATCTTAGACAGGGACAAAATCGCCGAAGGCGGCGCCTCAAGCAGTAAAAAAATCATGAGAACCCCCAATCTATATGGCTACTTCACAGCCCATTTCGAAATGTCAAACCGCTTTGACTTAGACCTTTCCGGAGTTTATACGGGTTCCATGGTGGTACCCTATTATGGAGGGGGTACCCTGTGGGAGGGGAAAGCGAGTTTTTACGACAGTCCGGAATTCTTTGAACTCAATACCCAACTCAACCATCACTTACCCCTCATCACAGATTGTGAAATCGACCTGAGTGCGGGGGTTCAAAATATTTTTAACCGTTACCAAGACAATTTTGACAGCGGACCCAACCGGTCTAACAGCTTCATCTATGGCCCTTACCGTCCGCGCACCTTCTTTGTCGGGATAAAAATCGGAAATTTGGATTAGAGCTCGATATATGCGCATTGACATCATAAGCGTTTTGCCCGAATTGCTCAAAAGTCCATTCTCCGCTTCCATATCAAAAAGGGCGATCGAAAAGGGGCTGGTACAGGTACGGCTACACGATTTAAAGGACTATGCCATCGGCAGGGCCAAGCGGGTGGATGACTATGCCTATGGCGGTGGGGCGGGCATGGTGTTGATGCCGGAGCCTTTGGACAAAGCCATCTCAAAGCTAAAGGCTGAGCGAGAGTACGATGCGGTTGTCTATCTGACGCCCGATGGTGAAACCTTAGACCAAAGGTGCTGCAACCAGCTGTCCCTCAAAGAGAATTTCATGCTGATTTGCGGGCATTACAAAGGCATTGACCAGCGCATCCGAGAAATGCACGTAACCCGTGAAATTTCAATTGGGGACTACGTATTAAGCGGCGGTGAACTGGCTGCTGCTGTACTCTCCGATGCGCTGATACGACTTATTCCGGGTGTTCTAAACGACGAGACCGCTGCCCTCTCCGATTCCTTTCAAGACGGGCTGCTCGCCCCCCCGATTTACACCCGACCCGCCGCTTATAAAGGGAAGAGCGTACCCGAGGTCTTGCGGTCTGGGAATTTTCTCAAAATCCAACAGTGGCAGCATGAACAAGCGCTAAAACGCACCGAGAAGCGCCGCCCAGACCTATTGGGATAGGAGTTGTGAATTTGGTAAAGCAGAAAAAAAGCTACCTTTGCAGCCACAACTGCAGCACAGGCGCTATGGACGCTTTACTCAAACACGTTCAAGACACTTTCATCGAGAAAAAGGACTTTCCGAAATTTAAGGCCGGCGATACCGTTACGGTATACTACCAAATCAGGGAGGGCAACAAGACCCGAACCCAATTCTTTCGTGGTGTAGTCATTCAAAAGAGGGGCCAAGGCGCTACCGAAACCTTTACGGTTCGTAAGATGAGCGGTGCGTTTGGCGTAGAGCGCATCTTTCCGCTCAACCTGCCCAGCATCCAAAAGATAGAGGTTAACAAACGCGGCAAAGTGCGCCGGGCTCGCATATTCTACCTGAGAAACCTGACCGGTAAGCGCGCGCGCATCAAAGAACAAATGCTGTAATTCTCGGCCCAGCGGCCAATCGAACTGGAATCCCACCTCAGAAAGACGCAAGTTCAGTATCCAGTAATTTGTCGAACGATATACCGGTGAGGCGGCGGCAAAATGGGCGGGTAAAGGGGTTTGGCTGATCGCAAATCGAGCAAATAAGCGTAGCTTTGCCAGCCTTGCACCGTGGATAAGATGCAGCCGAGGCCTTATGACCTCTGATTCTCCGCGAGAGCAAAACTTTTCGGGGTGTAGCGTAGCCCGGTTATCGCGCCTGCTTTGGGAGCAGGAGGTCGCAGGTTCGAATCCTGCCACCCCGACTACTGTTTAAAAATCTGTATTTTAGAATACTATGGCAAGTTTTCAGCATCCTTACCCCTGCTCTAACCACTGATTCTTGCGCTTACAATCCAATTCTCGTCCCGCCTTTGTCCCAACGGCTCCAAATGCGTTTCAGAGGCGTCTTTGATGCCCATTCGATGATATAGAATCGATACCAAGCGGATGCGGATTCCTGTAGCTATACCCACCGAGACGCGGCTTTCGACTGCCGATAGCGGTAAAATCCTTCCTCTTTTATTCCCGTTCTCTAAGCGCTTTGGCGTAAAGCTGTATCGCAAGGCTACTTGAGGGACGAAAATCCCTTATCGGCAAATTCTTTCCATCGGAGAAAACCCGCAGCAAAGCGCTGAATTTAGAGGAATTGCAGATGGTTTTGAATTCTCGGAATCGCTTTTACAAAGATATATTTCTTCTGCTATCCCAGCTCAGGGAATCGACTTCGTCAATTGGGTCAATTTTAAACTATGAGGTGCATCACAAAAACGGCCGTATCTGTTTCAGCTTATTCAAAGGTCGTGCGAATACCTTGTTGACCCATAGCAATGTATTTTCGAGAGCCGAATCGACTTTGGACCGAAACAGGGCAATAGAAGCAATTATTTCATGCCAAACCCCGCAAAGCGCAGGAGCACAGGAGAAGTATAGGTGATCGGCCTAGCCCTTGAATACTTTACTTATAAAAGACCGAAAAGCCTACAATACCAGCGGTAACGCCCAAGCCACGAGCGGGATTTGAAACCTCAGCACAAGTTCTCAAACGCATAGCAGCGGATTTTCTCGTCCTCGTTAAAAAGCTGCTTTACCGACTGAAAAATAGGCGTCCAGCTGAAAACAAAACCGAATACATCAAAGCGATTTACAAAGTGAAACGGGCGGTTCAACCGCCAATCTGTATCATGCTCCGATTCCCACGGTGATGTCGATCAGCGCTTTGCAGTTCCCGCAGGGCATTCATCCCGCTTCGGACTTTACGCTTGGCCTGAACAGCGCGTTGAATGATGGGTTCGATCGGTCTGCCCGAACGAAGTGCACTGAGCAAGTCGGTTTCAACAATAGAAAAGAGACAGCTCTTGATCTTGCCGTCAGCGGTGATGCGCAATCTATTGCAGGAATCACAAAACGGGTTCGTCACCGAACTGATCACGGCAAACGTACCGCTGTATCCCGCCACGCGATAACTTTTGGCCGTATCGTTGGGCGCGTCCGCCTCGCGGATGATCTCACGTTCTCCGAAGTAACCCCCGACAACACGCATGATCGCCCGGTGGGAAACGACTTTTTTCAAATCCCATCGGTTTCCATTAAAAGGCATAAACTCGATAAAGCGAACGGCCAGGGGTAGCGTTTTGCCGAGCTGGATGAAATCGATGATCTCATCATCGTTCAAAGATTTTATCAGTACGATATTCAGTTTGACCTCAAATCCGTGGGCTAGCAAGGATTGCATATTTCGATGGACCTTTTCAAATTCATCTCTGCGTGCGATTTGTCTGAATTTATCGGGTTTCATCGTATCCAAGCTGATGTTTATGGCTTGGACGCCACAGGCTTTAAACGAATCGATAAAGCGATCGGCCAAGACCGCATTGGTCGTGAGGGTAAGCGCCACGGGTAAGGTGGATAAACGCTCCAGAATAAGCCTGAAGTCTTTGCGCACCAAGGGCTCACCACCGGTCAATCGAATTTTGGTGACACCGCATTGGACAAAAATTTTGGCGATCCGATAGATTTCTTCGGCTTGCATCAGCTGCGATTTGGGCGAGCAGCGCACGCCCGCTTCGGGCATGCAATAGGTACAGCGCAGGTTGCAACGCTCGGTTAGTGAAATGCGCAAATAGTTGTGCACCCGGCCAAAGGAATCTGTCAATATCGCTGGTGTTTCTTTAATCAATCGTGTCGAAACCCTTTTAAAATTTTAAAAATATGCAATACAGCCGGAAAGATCGCTTCCATCGAGTCCCTAGCCCCTCCGGTGGACCCGGGTAAAGCCAATACCAAGGTTCGACCTATTACACCGGCTACGCTCCGCGACAGCATGGCATAAGGGGTGCGGTTCTGCCCGTAACTTCTGATGGCCTCCGCGATACCCGGAATGCGCCTGTGCAACAGCGGTTTCAGCGCCTCAGGCGTAACGTCGCGCTCGGACAAGCCCGTACCGCCAGTGTAAATGATCAGATCGACTCCTCGCCCCTGGTATTGTTCGGCCTGGGCTTGAATGAGGGCTTCGTCATCGGGAATGACGACATAGTCGGCGAGGGTCACCTGGCTTTGCCGCAGCTTTTCAACGATGATTTGACCCGTCTTATCTTCTTTTTTTCCAGCGGAAATCAAATCGGAACACACGACGACCACAGCACTGATATCCTTCGGTTGGTCCCTAAAATCTGACTTGCCTCCCCGCTTTTCCACCAGCTTGATGCGCTGAATTTCTATGCCTTTATCGATGGGCTTTAGCATATCGTACATATTGAGTGCCACCACGCTCGCGCCGTGCACAGCCTCTACCTCCACCCCCGTTTTACAAATCGCCTTTACCGTACACAAAATGCGGATTTCCAGACCATCGATTTCATATTCAATGTCCGTATATTCAATGGGAATCGGATGGCAGCTGGGAAGCAAATCCGCCGTTTTTTTCACAGCCAACAGGCCGATCGCTCGGCTCACGGCGAACACATCCCCTTTGGGAACGGTTTGGTTCTGAATTGCACCTAGGGTTTCCGCCCGGCCTGCCACGACGACCGCCCGCGCAGTCGCCATTCGCAATGTACTGGTTTTAGGCGTGATATCGATCATCCCTACGAGCTGCTATTTCACTCTTTTACCGATTGACCTTCCACCGATGCGAAGCATCCCCGAACAGCTCTTTGCCAAAGATGGGAACCTTTGCCTTAATCTCATCTACGATGTACGCTGTAGCTCGGCAAACCGCTTCTCGCCGGTCGGATGATACCAATACGAATAGACAGATCTCCCCGGCCTTTACAAGGCCCAAACTGTGGTAGATATGCAGACAGGTGAGATTGAATTGCGCAAAGGCAGATTCGCGAATCTCACTCAATTTTTGAGCCGCCATTTCCTCGTAAGCCGTGTATGCTATGGCGGTCACCTGTTTACCCCCTACCGCATCGGCGCGCACTTGTCCCAAGAAAGCGCCATGTGCCCCAATCGCGGTGTTGGACTGGTGTTTTGCAATGGCACCTGCGATGAATTCAGCTGAAATGCCACCGGTTTTAAACACAGCTTTATGATTGTTCATTCCCGCTTGTTTTTGCGCGCTAAGAGGGCTGCAGCCCCGCCTTTCACACTGTAACAATCCCCGAGCGCATAGCTTTGCAATAGTGCGACCGCTCGCTTACTTCGCAGCCCCGTTTGGCAAAAGATGATCTTTTCCCTTCGGGGATCCAAGTCTTCGATTTGCTGAGTCAAGCGACTGAACGGGATACGCTTTATAGCCAAGCCCTTCAGCTCGGGTTGCGCACCCATTTCACGAATGTCGATCCATTGCACATCTCGCTTGCGCAAAGCCACTTCAGCCGAAATCTCACCGTAAAGCTCGGGATAATTATGCGCAAAGGTATCCTTAGCGGCCAAGACCCGGTTTATTTCCGACTCCGACCGGTGTAGCACTACGCTTGTGGACTCGGCAGACAGCGCATTGTAGAGCCATACTTTTCCGCTCAATACATCTCCGAGCTCCAAAACCAACTTCAATACTTCATTCGCCTGCATCGCACCGATTAAGCCGGTCAACACGCCCAGCACCCCGACCTCGGAACAATCAGGGACCGTCCCCACCCGAGGGGGCGTGGGAAACAGACAGCGATAGCTCGGGCCATCTCGATAATTGAATACGGAGAGTTGCCCTTCAAACTTATAAACGGCGGCGTAAACCCAAGGGGCGCCCGTTATCAAAGAGGCATCGTTTATGAGGTAGCGACTGGCCAGATCGTCCGTACCATCTACAACGATATCGTAATCGCTACAGCGCGCCAGCGCATTTCGGGGGGTCAACCACTCGGGGTAGGCTTTTATATCGATATCTGGATTTAAATCCAACAGGCGCGCTCGAGCGGCGAGGGCCTTGTTTTGTCCCAAGGTAGCGGTCCCAAAGAGAATCTGACGTTGCAAGTTGGACTCCTCGACGATATCGGGGTCGACAATTCCCAATGTGCCGATTCCAGCAGCGGTTAGATATTGCAAAACAGGACAACCCAATCCCCCGGCTCCCACGACCAATACACGGGCGCACGCCAACTTGTCTTGCCCTTCTCGGCCGAGCTCACGGAGTGCGATATGCCGGATGTATCGACTCATCTCTATCCGCCGGCAAAAGGGGGTAACAAAGCCAAATCGCAGTGGTTAATCAAGGCTTCTTCCGTTGTGATTTCACCATTTTGAGCCACCTGAAAGTCCACCTGCTTCAAAGGAGGATATTTTTTAAAGAGCAGGGCCAACAGTTCCGAAACGCGATCACCGGAAAGGGAAACGGTTTCTTCACCACATCGGGTGAGCGCTGCGAGCATACCAAAATACCTAACATTTACATCCATGATTCAATTTTTTTCAATTCACTCGGCGTATTGATATTCACCATATACCGAGCTGTGGCATCAGACGCCGAAATCGCCTTCGAACGCAGTTGGTCGACCCAGACGCGCACCCGCCGCTCCCCCGATTCGATCAGCTTTAAACAAGTGCGCATGCATCCCTTTTTATACAATGCGATCAAGGGCATGGTTTCGTTTTGGTGCTGCATTTGAATCACTTGAAACGGTTCTGCCCGATGTGCGACGAGCTGCGCCAAAACCGATGCGTTTATCAGGGGGATATCACAGCTCAGGATGAGGTTGCCCCTCGTCTTAGTGTAAAACAACCCCGTGTAGATGCCCGCTAAGGGACCGGCATCTTCAATCAGATCGCTTACGCGTCTCAACTGAAACCGATCGTATTCCGAGCGACCACTTGCGATGATGATCTCTCCGACCCAAGGCTGTAGCGCTTCTATGATGTGCTGAACAAAGGGTTTGCCCCGGTATGGAATCAATCCTTTGTCAACACCCATTCGGCTGCTCTCTCCCCCGGCGAGTATAATCCCGGTCAACGGTTCCGCCATCATGCAAAAAATAATTTCACGCAAGCCAACGCCAAGACCAAAGCCAATACGCGTCGCAACTGCCTATTGTTAAAAGTCCGACTGCCCAAATACCCCCCGACAAAGCCGCCGATCAAGGCCACGCCGATCCACAAAAACCATTGAGCGGCTAAGGCGACACCACTGCTGAGTTGCCCGATAAAACCCGCAGCGGAATTCACCCAGATAAACAGCGCGGAAACAGCTGCCGCTTCTTTCATTCGACCCCAATTCAGCAGCAAGATAACCGGTGTCAAGACAATGCCGCCCCCGATGCCGATAAGTCCTGAAAAAAATCCGATCGACCCGCCGACCAAAAGCCCGTATCCGGTTTTCACCGGCCTCAGCGTCGCGCTTCCCTTTCCGAATACATCGAGTATCTTGAGAATGGCAAAGATCAGAAAGACCCCCAGTATCCGCTTGTACAGATGCGCATCCAATTGGATCACGCCGCCGAGAAAAGCCATCGGTATAGAGGCTATCGCAAAGGGGAAAAATAAATTTTTGTCAAAATGCCCGGCTTTGTAGTAATGGTAAAACGACACAGCCGCTACAAACAGGTTGAGCAGCAAGGCGGTGGGTTTCATCACCGCAGGCGCAAAGGAAAAAATCGCCATCAGAGCCAGATAGCCACTGGCTCCCCCGTGTCCTACACAGGCGTACAAAAAAGCGATCAGCAGAAGGGCTATCAAAAAGGTCAGAGTAGGTATGCTCTCAAAACTCATAGGGCATCGACTAAATAAAACTGTTCGTCCCAATAATCCCAAGCATGCTCATGGATCGCTTCAAAGGCTTCAACCGACTTATTTCCAAGAGGCGTCAAGCGCCCACCGGTTTCCCCGATGGCCTTGAGCGGGCGAACTCGGCCTTCACCGAGCAGCGTCCTGCCACCTATTCCCAGCCCAATCTCGCTCTTAATCTGATCGGACCATAGTCGATCTATCAAATAGTCGATCTATCAAGCAGGTAAAATAAAGGTTTCGACCCCATCTCCAGGCTTGATCTCGGCTGTGTCTTCGGGCATATAAACCAGCGCATCGGCCTGTGCAAAAGACTGCAACATAGCCGAAGACTGACCGCCGAGAATGTGCACTTTTTCACCTTTGACAAGGGATTTTAAAAATTGTGCGCGATTTCCTCTTTTAACGAAATGAGAAGCCGATTCCTTAGTGGATGGATTGAGTTGAAAGCCGGTTTCTCCGGCTATTCTTTGCAGCGCAGGACAGACATAGATATAAAAGCAAGTCAGCGCTGAAGCGGGGTTGCCCGGCAGTGCGAAGACCAGCGTGCGCCCTCGCTTACCGAAGAACAGGGGCTTGCCCGGCTTTTGTCTTACCTTGTAAAAAATGGTTTCGACGCCCAAGTCTTGCAGTGCGTTCCCGACAAAGTCGAAATCACCGACCGAAATGCCGCCCGTAATCAAGACGACTTCCCGCTCGCGAATCGCCCGGCCCAATAAATCGGTGATTTTTTGCGCATCGTCTCTGCATTTACAAACCGAGACATCACCATATCCGAGCCGCCTTAAAGCGCTCGAAAGCATGGCATTGTTGCTCTCGTATATCTGCCCCCTGCGCAGCTGTTGGTGGTTATCTATCAATTCATTTCCCGTTGCGATAAGGGCGATAGACGGTTTTTTAAGGACGGGCACGCTTGCGATGCCAAGCGCAGATAGAAAACCAACAGCCGCCGGATTCAACCGGGTTCCCTGCTTCAATGCCGTCTCTCCGCGCTTGAGCTGTTCTCCGAGAGGCCTTATATTTTCTCCTACTGAAACGGATTCTACACACTTTAAAACCGGAGCTTCCACCTGAACTCTCTCCTGCCTGATCACGGCATCGGCCGTATCGGGAACCGGGGCACCAGTAAAGATGCGAACCGCCTCACCGGTTCGCAAAACCGTGTGCTTCTCGTCTCCGGGACATATCTCGTCAACGATTCGATACGCATCCGCATCAGCCTTAGGATGCAAGCGCAGCGCATAGCCATCCATAGCCGATTGGGAAAAGGGAGGCATATCGATCGGCGATACGATGTCTTCCGACAGTACACAAGAGCTCGCTTCCAGGCAGCTCAGCATTTGCGTTCGATCAGATCGCACGCTGTGCGCATATACGAGTCGTATGGCTTGCTCCACGCTGATCACAGTCGCTCTTTCAATCGTTCTCACTCCAAGGCAATTGGCGCATGACTTTTCTCCGACTTATCGAGGCAGATCAAAATCTGCTATTTCCCTGCAAATATAAGGAAAAAGAATCGGCCGAGAAAGGGCCTATACACCGCACAAACCGAGTAGTCGATCCAAACCTGAATCGACTCGTGAACACGGGCTTACAAATCGGACTTTTTAGACTCGATACAAATTGGGATAAAACGCGATGGCTAAGCCCTTCGATCCCCTATTTATCGGTAGATTTGTAAGGCGAAAATCGCTCGTCCATGCGGATAAAAAGCTATTTGGCATACCCACAGGAGGGCAGAAAGGAAGAATTGGCCCGATCGATTTCAAATGTGGAAGGCTGTGCGGTCATCCCGGCAAAGAATAGAGATGTACTCATCGTAATCACCGATTCGGAAAATCAGGCAGCAGACGATCGGTTAAGGCAAAGACTCGAGTGCACTGAAAGCCTAAAATGGCTGGCGATGGTCTCTGGATTTAGCGGCTCCGAAAGACAATCGAATGTATAGGGGCTGGACCGACAGACGTGGTTTTATAAAGAAAATGGCAGCCCTATCTGCCATGACAGCAGCCTCGGCGATATTTCCCGGCATCTTGTTTCCCGAAGCGCAAGAGTGGTTGGGCACCGGAAGCGAAGGTTTGGACTGGAAGAAGTCCCCATGCCGGTTTTGCGGGGTGGGTTGTGGTTTGCTAATCGGCATCAAAGGCGGAAAAGCGGTAGCGGTCAAGGGTGATGTGCGGTCATCGGTAAACAAAGGCTTGTGCTGTGTAAAGGGGTACCACTCCATCATGGCTATGTATGGCAAAGACCGCCTGACAAAAGCCCTGGTAAAAAGGGATGGTGCATATGTGGAAACCCCTATGGCAGATGCCTTGGATCTAGTCGCTTCGCAAATCGAGCGGACGGTCGAGGCGTATGGAAAAGACGCGGTATCCATTTACGGCTCGGGGCAGTGGACGATTCCCGATGGGTATGTCGCATCCAAGCTCTTTAAAGGTTGCATCGGTACGAATAACGTAGAGGCCAATGCGCGCCTTTGCATGTCCACTGCGGTGACCGGATTCCTAACCAGCTTTGGTCTGGATGAACCCATGGGCTGCTATGAAGACATCGACCATGCCGATGTCTTCGTCTTGTGGGGCAACAACATGGCGGAAATGCATCCGGTATTGTTCTCCAGGTTGTTGGACCAACGGTTAAAGCGGAAGGGAGTCAAAATCATCGACTTCGCTACGCGTACGACGCGTACGAGTATGGCAGCGGACCGATCCATTCTATTCCAACCCCAGACAGACCTGGCAGTGGCCAATGCCATTTGCCACGAAATCATCGAAAACAATTGGGTAAACCGCGTTTTTGTCGAATCGCATTGCAGCTTTAGAAAAGGCTTGACGCAAATGGGGTACGGACTGGAAGACCATTACGAATTTAAAGACCAGTCTGAGAAAATAGATTTTAAAGCCTACAAAAAGTTCTTGGCGGACTACACCCCCGAAAAAGTAGAAAAGCGCTCAGGCGTTTCAGCCAAGGACATCAAATATATGGCATCCCTTTACGGAGACCCGAACAAAAAGGTGATGTCCTTTTGGTGTATGGGCATGAACCAGCACACGCGCGGGACTTGGATCCAAAACCTAGTTTACAACATTCACTTGTTGACCGGCAAAATAGCATCGCCGGGCAACAGCCCCTTTTCCCTGACCGGACAACCCAGTGCCTGCGGTACGGTGAGAGAGGTGGGAACGCTAACCCACAGATTGCCCCACGGCCTGGTGACAAATGAGCGCGATCGGGCATTCGCCGCCAAAATCTGGCAGGTCCCGGCCAAAAACATCTCTCCCCGCCCCACCTATCATACCGTCGAGATGTTTCGCGCCTTAGACCGCGGCGATATCCGCTTTATGTGGATACAGGTGACCAACCCGATGGTCACCCTGCCCAAGTTGAAGCGCTATCGAAACGGCGCCCAAAAAGCCGATCGATTCATCGTGGTTTCAGACGTTTACCCGACGCCGACAACCGATGTCGCCGATGTGATTTTACCTTCCGCCATGTGGATAGAGCGCGCGGGGATGTACGGGAATTCCGAGCGCAGGACGCAATACTTCGAGCAGATGGTCGAACCGCCGGGGGAGGCAATGAGCGATACCTGGCAACTCATCGAAGTCGCCAGGCGTTTGGGATTCGAAAGACAATTCTCTTATGAGGAGGAAACCCATATCGAGGAAATTTACGCCGAATACCGCAAGCACCACGACAACGACAAACACAATATGGCTCCCTTGTCCGTCTTGCAATCCCAGCCCGGGGCTATGTGGCCTTATGTAAGGGGAAAGTCTACGAAATGGCGGTACAATTTAAAATACGATCCAGCTTGCACGAACGGGAAAGATTTCCACTTCTATGGAAAGCCCGATGGGAGAGCCGTGATTTGGCAACGGCCCTATGAGCCCGCACCCGAGGTGCCTGACGAAGCCTACCCCTACTGGCTGTGCACGGGCCGCGTGCTGGAGCACTGGCACACGGGCTCGATGACGCGCCGGATTCCCATTCTGCACCGAGCCATGCCCCATGCGTATGTTGAGCTGAATCCAGCAGATGCCAAGCGCTTGCAGATACAGACGGGCGACGGGGTAAAGATCCGTTCCAGGCGAGGCGAAATCACCCTGCCGGCAGCCGTAAATCAAAGAGGTGTCCCTGCACCCAAACAGGTATTCGTCCCGTTTTTCGATGAAAACAGCTTGATCAATGAGCTGACCTTAGACGCGTTCGACCCCATATCCAAACAACCCGATTACAAGAAATGTGCAGTCCGAGTCGAAAAGCTGTAGGCAGTGAAAAAAAGATTGGGAATCATATGCTTATTTACGCTGTTATTTGCCACTTTCATCGCGATTTGGGACTACAGTTACCGAAAGAGTTTGGAGCCGGCCTATACACCGTTAAAAAGGCGCATCACCGACCGAATCCCTTTGGAATCGGGCGTCTTTCGGCGCGACAAGCACGCCTTAGACTACGCCGATATGGCGATAGATGAGAAACACCGGCACTCGATAGCCGATTATTATCGGAACCGGGCTTTTCCCGGTGCACCACCGACTATACCCCATCCCCTATTAGACGAACGCAGTATGGGTGGAAAGGATTGTTTGTCATGCCATGAAAACGGCGGCTTTGTGCCCAAGTGGAATGCTTATGCACCCGTCACGCCACACCCCGAGATGATAAACTGTCGCCAATGCCATGTCGCACAAAAGGTACAAACGCAGTTCAGGGGGACGAACTTTGAAAAAATACCGGCGCCCGCGATCGGAAAGGGCGCTAACCGTGCATCAGATGGGCGTCCACCTGTGATTCCACATTCGCTTCAGATGCGGGAGAACTGCCTGGCTTGTCACGCCGGACCCAGTGCCCCTAAGGAGATCAGAACCCAACACCCGCAACTCGTCAACTGCATGCAATGCCATATCTCCGGTCAGGCGTCGACAACCGATCAAAAACCCTTAAGAGAGAGAATATGATGCACAGCGCATCGCGAAACCCGTGTTGTATTATCTTTCTCCTATTCCTGTTTTGCGCTTGCAAGCAAGCGGATACAAAACGGGAAAAATACCCTACTATCATCGACAAAATCCAGGCGAAGAGCGCGCATTACGATGGCGTTTCCATCTCGTCCAATCCCTATATAAGCGAGGAGACCATCGCGGTTATCGAGAAGGGACATCACTTTTTGATTCCCGCGCGAAAGAACCGAGTCGCCTTACGCACCTGTGCGATATGTCACAGTAAGCCCTTACCAGAAATGCGGGGCGAAGGATTGAAACGCGCACACTGGAACATAGACTTGCACCATGCCGATTCAAAGACGATGCGTTGCACGACCTGTCACGACCCTGGGAATCCCGCCCAGCTCAGGAGTCTAACCGGGAATCCTATCGATTTTAACAAAAGCTATCGACTGTGCAGTCAATGCCATGCCGAGCAATTCGAGGATTGGGCAGGCGGTGCGCATGGCAAAAGCGCTGGCGGTTGGGCACCACCCCGTGTTTCCATGACCTGTGTCAATTGCCACAACCCACACGCGCCGCGTTTCGGGTCGAGGTGGCCGACATGGTATAACACGCGAAAAGCTGTGGAACGAAAATGATGACAGATGCGTGATAAGAAATCAAATTGGTTTTCGCTAAACCTGAAAAGCAGCACCAAGCGAAAGGCGAGCCCATGCGGTTGCGGTCGCACTGCAGGAAGCTGTAAGGGGAGCGAGTCGCCCGAGCACAAAGACGGATTTAAACAGGTTTTCGATGTGAAAATGGGACGCAGGAAAGCATTTAAAAAGCTGACTGCTAGTTTGTTGTCGGGCGCTGGGCTCGTCGATACATCCTGTAGCCTCACCACGGGGCAATCGGCCAAAGAAAAGGCGCAAATCGGCTGGGAGGAGCTCTTCAAGGGGAACTACAAGCTGATGACAGATGCGGAGAAGCGCGCAACCGTTCAAAGGCTGACGCGCGCTTATGAATTGCGCACGGGAAAGACCATCCACATGTCTTCAAAAAATGCCGAAAAAAATGTGCTGTTCGGCTATGCCTTCAACATTTCAAAATGTCGCGGATATATGAATTGCGTAGCGGCTTGTGTCAAAGAAAACAACCAAGACCGCAAATCGCATATGCAATACATACGCATCCACGAAATGGAAGACGGAAAGGGTTTCAAATTCAACGAGGCGGACGACAACTATTACCACGAGGTGCCAGCGGCGGGGCATTTCTATATGGGAACCCAGTGCTTTCACTGCGACAATCCACCCTGTACCAAAGTGTGTCCGGTGCAGGCCACCTGGCAGGAAGAAGACGGCTTGGTAGTCATCGATTACGACTGGTGCATCGGTTGTCGATACTGCATGGCCGCCTGCCCTTACGACGGCAGGCGTTTCAACTGGAACAAGCCCGAGGTGCCAGAAGAAGAAGTCAATAAAAACCAACATTACCTGGGGAATCGGTTGCGCAAGAAAGGCGTCATGGAAAAGTGTACATTCTGTATACAACGCTCGAGAGCCGGGCGCAATCCCGCCTGCGTAGATGCTTGTCCGACAGGGGCGCGCGTCTTTGGCAACCTGTTAGATCCGGACAGCAGCATCCGCTATGTGCTCGAAAACAAAAAGGTGTTTCGACTCAAAGAAGACCTCGGGACAGAACCCAAGTTTTGGTATTATGTGGATTAGCACGCCCCGTGTAAAGCGCGAATAAAAATCCATAGACGCCAAATATTCGCCCAATGATGAGAAGACTTAGCGTTTTGATTCACCTGATCAGAGATGGCTTAGACACGACCACAAAGGGGTCTAAAAGGTATCATCTGTGGATGGCATTCCTAACCTTGGTGATGCTCATCGGTATGTATTGTTATGCCATACAGTTGAAACAAGGACTCAGTGCCACGGGTATGACCGACCGGGTCAGTTGGGGTTTGTACATCTCCAATTTCACCTTTCTGGTGGGGGTGGCCGCTGCTGCGGTTATGCTGGTCATGCCCACCTACGTTTTGAAAGATTTAGACTTCAAGCAAGCGGTATTAATGGGTGAAGGCATAGCGGTAGCCGCACTCATCATGTGTCTCGCCTTCGTGATCGCCGATATGGGAGGCCCTGCCGTCTTGTGGCATATGATACCGGGAATCGGCGTTTTCAACTTCCCCAACTCTATGCTCACCTGGGATGTATTGGTACTCAATGGCTACTTGTTTTTGAATATCAGTATCCCGTTTTATATCTTATTTACACGCTATCAGGGGAAGGAGCCCAAGGCCAGCGTTTACGTGCCGGGGGCTTTGTTATCCGTGTTCTGGGCGGTGGGCATTCACCTGGTCACCGCTTTTCTGTATCAAGGACTGCAATCGCGTCCCTTTTGGAACAACGCCCTGCTCGGGCCCAGATTTCTGGCCTCGGCCTTTGCAGCCGGACCTGCCTTGATCGTGCTGGTATTGGCTGCGATCCGTTCGCATACGCCATTTAAAATATCGGATAAAACCATCGGAAAAATAGCCATGGTGGTAACCGTGGCCGCACAAATCAACTTGATCATGCTGGGCTCTGAACTGTTTAAAGAATTCTACGCACCTACGCAACACAGCGAAAGCGCCTATTACCTATTTTTCGGACTGGGCGACAAAGCCGCATTGCGCCCCTGGATTTGGACCTCGATCTCCTTAAATGTAATCGCCACGGCCACGCTTAGCTTTCACAGGCTGCGCAGAAATTTTAAAGTGCTCTATGCGGCTTGCTCTGTACTGTTTTTTGCCATCTGGATTGAAAAGGGATTCGGTTTAATCGTGCCAGGGTTTATACCGGGGCCTTATGGAAAAATAGCGGAATACACCCCCACTGCGATAGAGATCGGCGTAACCCTGGGCATTTGGGCACTGGGGGCTTTCATCTTCATCATCCTTTCAAAAACCGCTATCAAAATTGAGACCGGCGAATTGCGCTTTACCGGTAAATCGTGAGCATTCCAATTCTTTTCGAGCCATAAAAGCGAGACCATCACACCCCATCCGACATCTCGACAATCGTCGATTTCCATCATCTCACGCCCTGCTTTAACACATGGGTTTTGCCGAATGCAATCAATCCACTTAAAGCGCATTTGAAACCATCGGGACAAAAGTGGGTCGAGAATTGGATTTCAGAGGAGGCAGCATGGAATTAAACCGTCATAAATTACTAAAAATCAAAGACTTGTTTTTTGTGGGCCCTGCAGGGTTCGAACCTGCGACCCCCTGTTTGTAAGACAGGTGCTCTGAACCAGCTGAGCTAAGGGCCCCATCAGGGGGAGTGGGACTGCAAATATAAATTCAAATTTCGTCTATACCAACTCTCATCGAAATTTATCTCAAAATTTCCGCTACCACAAAAGCGCTGCCACCGACGTAAATCACGTCCGCTGGATCAGCCGTCACCTCTGCCGCCTGAAGAGCCATTGAAACGGAGTCGAAGTATTGCGCCTGCAGCCCCAAGCGACCTGCGACGGGCTGGATACAAGCTGTGGAAAGCCCTCTAAAAATCTGTGGTCTGCTAAAGTAATACAAAGCATCGCTCGGAAAGAGCTGGATTAAACATTCGACATCCCTTCCCTTCACAAAACCCAATACCGCGTGAAGCCGGTTTCTTTTAATCCGATTCAACTGGTCTACCACCTCGCGCAACCCCGCCTCATTGTGAGCGATGTCGGCAATGCGCAAGGGTTTGTCGCCCAATTTCTCCCATCGCCCGCGCAACCCCGTATTTTTTACCACGTTTCCCAAACCGCTCGTAATGGCGCTGTCGGAAACGGCTACACCATACGCCTTCAAAACCTGTAGCGCCGCATGAGCGGTCCTCATATTTTTCTGTTGGTAAGCGCCTTTTAAATCGATCCGAAAGGCCGGGGAATGGAAATTTTCAGCACGGTAAAGCGGCGCTTGCACCGCAGCGGCCCGCTCTTCAAATACGCTTCGCGTTTCGCCTCGGTCCTCACCGATCACCACCGGCGTACGGGGTTTGATGATACCCGCTTTTTCCGCAGCGATTTCTGAAAGCGTATGGCCGAGCATATCGGTGTGGTCGAGACCGATATTGGTGATCACCGACAGAATGGGATGAATCGCATTTGTGCTGTCCAACCGGCCACCGAGACCGGTTTCAACCACCGCATAGGAGACCCGTCTTTTCGAGAAAAAATAAAAAGCCAGGGCCGTGGTCACCTCAAAAAAAGAAAAGCTGTGCGACCTTAGAAAGGCCCGGTTTTTCGAGATGAATTCGACGACTTCGCCTCGGCTCACCACTCGCCCATTCAAGCGGATGCGCTCCCTAAAATCCAAGAGGTGGGGCGAGGTGTAGAGGCCCACCCGATAGCCCTGCTCCTGCAATACCGAAGTCAACATATGAGAGACCGATCCCTTGCCATTCGTTCCGGCTAGGTGTATGCTCCGAAAGGATTCTTGCGGGTTTTCCAAATGCTGTAAGAGCAAACGGATTTGAGTCAACCCTCTTTTGAAGGCACTTCTACCCTGGTTTTGATAAGCGGGGAAACGGGTAAACAGATAGTTGAGCGTATCCTCGTAGTTCATCTAAGGTTTTGGCTGTGTAGCCAAAACGGCTTTGTAGTTGTTCTTCTGGGCCATGTCCAAAACGCGTACCACTTTTTCAATCGGCGTGCCGACCTCAGCCTGGATGCGAAAGCTCGGATTGGGCTTACCTTTCAGCAGTCGCCTCAATTTATCCGCCAGGCCGCCGAGCGGCGTTTCGATCGCATTCACGAAGTAGGTGCCATCCTTTGTAATGGTAACGCTGAGGCTCTGCACATTTTGTACCCGGCTGTTTGACTTGGGCAAATCAACCTGCAACGCATTTGAGCTGACCAAAGTAGAGGTTAGCATAAAGAATATCAAAAGCAGAAATACGATATCGGTCATGGATGACATATTGAAACTGGGATCGATTTTATTCTGGCCGCTCAGCTTCATCACTTCTCCAGTGCATCAAAAAAATCCAGTGCGGTGGCCTCGAAGCGGTGCGACAATTTGGCGATCTCAGCGACGAGATAGTTGTAGGACAAGTAGGCTGTAATGCCTACGAATAAACCGACTACCGTGGTAGTCATAGCCGTATAGATTCCACCGGACAGCATGCTCACATCGACTCGCCCACCGGCACTGGCCATCTTGTGAAAGGCGATTACCATACCGATAACCGTACCCAAAAATCCGATCATGGGTGCAGCCCCAGCTATCGCAGCCAATAGGTTTATGTTTCGCTCTAAGCCATAGATTTCCAAATTTCCGGCCGCGCTTACCGCCTGGCGCAAATCCGCCTGAGACTTATGCGTGCGTTGCAAACCTTTTGTGATCATGCGAGCTTCCGGCAAATCAATGGATTCAACCCATTCGAGCGCCCCCTTTAGATCACCGCTTTTCACCGCTCGCCTCACGGCCTCTAAACCACTGCGATCCGCATGCTTGACCTTTGAAATCAGCATGCGCTTCTCTACCAAAATGGAAACGGATAGAATGGAGAGCAAAAGGAGGATAAAAACGATCAGTATGCCAGCCGGCCCACCACTGGCAATCATATCTAAGATGGATATGTCGTTTTGAGCGATTAAAAGCATGATCCCCTCGTCGGGTAGCAAACTTACGAATTGTCTCAATGCGCTACCCTAGATCCCGCATCAAAGTGGTATAGGTGGTTGAAGGAGAGGTATACAGCAGCCCCAGCCGAGAATCCGATCAGCGCGAGCCAGGCGATGCGCTTCAAATACCATATAAAGTTAATTTTCTCCATACCCATGGCCACCACCCCAGCGGCAGAACCGATGATCAGCACACTGCCACCCGTGCCGGCGGTATAAGCGATAAATTGCCAAATGTGATCGTCGATGGGCGCGTCATACATACCGATTGAAGCGGCCACCAACGGAACGTTGTCAACGATGGCGGAAACCAATCCGATTAGGATGATCACGATGTCCCTGTTTGGGATCGCGCGGTCTAAAACCCCTGCGAGGTATCGCAACGTACCTTCTCCGTTCACGACCAAAGCCTCCAAAGCAGCTACGGCCAACAAAATGCCGAGGAAGAATAAGACGCTCGACAGTTCGATACGCGCCAAAGCCCTATTGACCGAATAGGCATGGCGGCGCTCCTTCGTGAAATCTTCTTCGGGATGGATGTACTCCGAAACCAGCCAGACAAGACCCAAACTGAACGTCATACCGATATAAGGCGGCAGATGGATAAGCGCTTTAAAAACGGGCACAAAAACAATCCCGCCCAAACCGAGAAAGAGCAGGGTCCGACTGCTCAACAGCAGTTCCGCCTCCTTGTCTTCTCCCGCGCTTTTCATTTTAATTTCGCCGCTAAAAGCCGGTAAAAAAGAGGCGATAAAGGTGGGGAGCGCCATGCAGATAACCGATGGAATCACCAGGCGATCGACCAAGCCCAATGCAGAGACCCTAGGTGCAATCCAAAGCATGGTAGTGGTCACATCTCCTATCGGTGACCAGGCCCCACCCGCATTGGCAGCGATTACGACCATAGCGGCATACCACCAGCGATCCCTGTGGTGGGGTATCAATTTGCGAATCAGGGTTACCGATATGATCGTAGCCGTCAAATTATCGACAATGGCCGAGAGTACCCAGGCCACAATACAGATGAGCCAAAGCAGCTTTCTCTTGCTACGCGTCTTTACCCAAGCCTTTAAAATATCAAATCCGCGGTGGAGGTCCACAATTTCTACGATGGTCATGGCGCCGATCAGAAACACCAAGATCTCAGCCGTCTTTCCCAAATGGTGGAGCAATGTATCGGTAAAACCTTGCCCCAGCATGCTGTATGTGTGGTGATTCGAATCGATAATCTGCAAATCGCCACGGCTGAGGCCGATCGACAGAGAGGCCCACATCAAGGCCGCCATCAACAAGGCCGGAACCGTCTTGTTCAAACGAAGCGGATGCTCTAAAGCAATGGCCAGGTAGCCCAGGGTGAAAATCAGAACGATTGTCGCAACCATGAAGAGAAGTTGTCAATGCCTTTCCGCTCGCTAAAATGTGACTTTTTTTTGAATGAACAATATACGCATAAAAAATCAATCTCCGACAGAAAGACATCTGATGGCCAAAAATGCCGGGCATAAATCGCTCCACCCTACCCATTTTCCCTTACCGGGCTCATTTGCCTCATATGCCAGATCTTGGGTGCGGTCCCCATCCAATCGGACAATTTTAATTACATTAGCCGCTCTAAGACTTAGCCCGATCCCATCGGGCCTATGGAGTCTGACACCGCAACGAGATTGCACTTATGCGCATTAAAGGGGGCATCGCCATATTGGATTTCGGCTCGCAATACAGCCAACTCATCGCCCGAAGGATACGCAACCACAACATATACGCTGAAGTCGTCCCGCACTGGGCGTGCATCGAACACATTCAAAGCTTAGGACCCCAAGGCATCATCCTATCTGGCGGACCGGCTTCGGTGTATGCGGAAAAAGCGCCGCTACCCGACCCTGCCCTATTTGATACCGGCATTCCCATTTTGGGCATCTGCTACGGCATGCAAGTCACGACAGCACTGTTGGGCGGCAGGGTGGCACAAGCGCGGAAAAAAGAATTTGGGAAAGCGCATCTATACATAGACCAGGCCTATCCGCTATATAAAAACATCCCCGATGGGAGCCAAGTGTGGATGAGCCATGCCGACCACATCACAGAAATGCCAAAGGGTTTTCAACAATTGGCCCACACGGATTCATCCATCGCCTCCACGGCCGATTTGAAGCGCCAAATTTATACCGTCCAGTTTCACCCAGAGGTTACCCATTCAGTGTACGGCGAGGAAATATTGAAAAATTTTGCAGTCGAAATCTGCGGTTGCAAGCCGAGTTGGGATATGGGCGATTTCATCGAGCAAAGCGTTTCAGCGATCCGGGAGAAAGTGGGTGACAAAAGGGTGATACTCGGACTCTCTGGCGGTGTGGATTCTTCCGTAGCCGCTGTTTTAATCCACCGGGCTATCGGCGACCAATTGACTTGCCTCTTCATAGACACGGGCTTGCTCCGCAAGGGAGAAGCACACAAAGCGATGCAAACCTATGGGGAACACTTTGAGATGCGCATCCGGTTGGTCACCGCGCAAGCGCAGTTTTTGGAAAAGTTAGAAGGCATCACGGCGCCCGAACAAAAGCGTAAGATCATCGGACAGACCTTTATCGAAGTCTTCGACAGGGAATCCAAGAAGATACAAAACGTCGATTTTCTGGCACAGGGCACCATTTATCCCGATGTGATCGAATCCCAGTCCGTAAAAGGACCCTCAGACACGATCAAATCCCACCACAACGTCGGCGGGCTGCCCGAATCGATGGGCTTGAGGCTCATCGAACCCCTGCGCGAATTATTCAAAGATGAAGTGCGGGAAGTGGGTAAAAAACTGGGCATTCCAGCAGTGCTGATCGACAGGCATCCCTTTCCAGGCCCGGGTTTGGGCATCCGAATTTTGGGTGAAGTCTCAGCTGAAAAACTAGCCATTTTACAGGAGGCCGATGCCATTCTCATCGAGGAAATACGAAAAGCCCAATTGTATCACCGAGTATCCCAGGCTTTCGTGGTCTTGTTGCCCGTAAAATCCGTAGGCGTGATGGGTGATGCGCGGACCTACGAATACACAGCGGTGATACGCTCGGTCAATACCACAGACTTCATGACGGCAACCTGGTCTCACCTGCCTCACGACTTTTTGGAAAGGGCGGGCAACCGGATCATCAATGAAGTGGCCGGGATCAACCGGGTTGCCTACGACATCAGCAGCAAACCGCCGGCTACCGTTGAATGGGAGTGATTTGGGGGTAATGCATTTTGACACACCGAGTCATCGAGCTCAATTCATAAACACAGTAAAAATCTATTTTTACCGCTCGTGCTTTTTGACCTCTTTCTCCCCTTAGACAAGCCCTTTCACTTTATACAATCACCTTTTAGTGCCAGAATTAAATCTGACCAATCTAACCCAATCTATACCTCCGTCTTCCCGACAAAAGTCATGGATAAATTCCTTTGTAAACCGGTTGAGGGTTTTTGAATAAGAGATCACAAAATCGTCATTCCGCTCTTTGGACTTATGACCTAAGGGCTCAACGATTTCAGTGTATAGTTTATCATTTCCAGAAATAAATTTCCAAAACGCCTGTCCACAATATTTGTGATAATCTCCTTTATCGGAGTTGTTATCCATACCATAACAACAGCCATTTATAGGCATGACCATTAGATTTGAGTTACTCGTCCTCAATTTTCTCATCGCTGCCTTAAAATCGGATTTCATCTTTGAAATTTGGCTGCTATTTCCCCAATTCGGCCCGGACTTGATGTTGACTATATATCGTATATCTCCTTTATCGAATTCCAGATCAATGTTTTGAATACCGGATTTCCAGCTATTATAAACTCTTTGATTTATAAAAATAGCGAGACCCTCTAGCCAATCTCCAAATATGGTCTCTTCGTTTGAAGAAATAAAAGCGTCTGTAATACTTTTGACAATTTCACCAGCAGTTAAAAGATGTTTTGCTTTAAACAAATAGGGATTTTTCTTTTTGAGTACAGTTTTGAGCGGTAGCTCATCAAGCCTTTCAATCCTTTTCTTATGAAAGACTTCAATGTTATTCTCTACGTACTCGGTAACATTCGTTATTAAGTCCAGTCGTTTCATATTTTTTCTCAGGTTCAAATAAAACCAACTCGTCTGCTTCAATCTGATCTCTTACCCCTTTATAGTAATCGTAAAGAATTTCTATACCAATCGAATTTCTTCCCATTCTTCGCGAAGCCAAATTCGTAGTCCCTGAACCCATAAAAGGATCGATTACCGTATCATTTGGTCGTGTAAAGAGCTTGATAAACCATTCGGGAAGTTCTTTTGGGAATGTAGCGCTGTGATTTTTGTTGTTGCACTCAGTTGCGAGATGCAATACATTTGTCGGATAAACCTTATCTCTATTTAACCAGTTTGATACGTTCTTTCCAAATCCACTCCCAACCTTTGATTTATCCCTTAGCTTATCTACATCGCTTAAATTTTTCAATCGGGTTTTAGCCCAACCACCAACTGGAATCATAACTTTTTCTTGATACATATTGAATTTTTTACTCTTGTTAAACTGTATAAGGCGTTCCCATGAATCGCGAAAACGGTTGGGCCACTTTCCGGGATAACTGTTTTTTTTATGCCAGATAAATTCCTCAGTCCAGAACCAACCTTGCTTGCGCATTGCCAAAATCAGCTCCATAACATAAGTACTCCGTTCGCCATTTATAACTCTTTCCTTTATGTTCAGTATAAATGTGCCAGTTGGTTTTAAAATTCGCAACAACTCTTTTGAAATGGGTAAAAACCAATCCACATACTTATCGGGGTGAATGCCCCCGTAAGTTTTTTTCCGCTGATCTGCATAAGAAGGAGACGTAAAAATTAAGTCTACAACATTTTCAGGTAAATGACATAAAACCTCAGCGCAATCCCCAAATATGATATCTGTTTTAACCCTCATTTTTTGATTAAAATCAAACTGCCAGCCGGGTTTTTACACGCTGATCTTCCATTTGCGCAGTTGTTGGATCCAGTTGAATAATCAGTACGAGCCACTTCAACGCTACAGCAATTCAACGACTCAAATAAAGGATTAGACCCTTAACACTTTTGTATGGTTAGGCATGACATACACGTATACAAAAATAATCATTTAATTTAGCCCCATACCCTATCATCCTTCAATTTATCTACTCAAATCCATGCGAATGCCGTAGATTTGCCTGGCAAAAAGAGGCATGTCTGTAAGGGAAAAAATCACCCAAGAGGGCATCACCTTTGACGATGTGCTCTTGGTGCCCGCCTATTCTGCCATAACCCCCGACCGCGTTTCACTTCAAACCCAGCTCACCCGAAACATCGGCCTGAAAATCCCCATCCTCAGCGCAGCGATGGATACGGTTACCGAACACGAGCTGGCCATCGCATTGGCGCACCAGGGGGGCATGGGAATCATTCACAAAAACTTGACCATCGAACGACAAGCGGCTGAGGTAAACCGCGTAAAGCGCTACGAGAGCGGCGTGATCACCAACCCGATCACGCTCGACAAGGATTCCGTACTCGGCAATGCTTTTGCCATTATGAAAGAATACCGCATTTCGGGCTTGCCGGTCGTAGAGCCAGACGGCACGCTCATCGGCATCATCACCAACCGCGATTTGAAGTACGAGAGAGAGATGAGCCGGCCCGTAGCGGATTACATGACCAAGGAAGCACTCATCACCTCCAAAGAGGGTATCACCATCGCCGAAGCCAAGGAAATTCTGTTAAAAAATCGAATTGAAAAACTGCCCATCGTCGATGGGTATTTCAAATTAAAAGGTTTGATCACCATCAAGGACATCGACAACCTAGCGGAATACCCCGACGCTTGTAAAGATGGTAAAGGCAGGCTGCGCGTCGGAGCAGCCATCGGGGTCGGCGATTCGGCCTTGGAACGCGCCAAAGCCCTGATCCGAGCTGGAGTCGATATTTTATCCATAGACTCTGCCCACGGGCATTCCGCCGGCGTTATCGACACAGTGCGAAAAATCAAGGCCACCTTTCCAGAAATCGACCTAATCGGGGGTAATATCGTAACCGCCGAAGCGGCACAGGCGCTGATCGAGGCGGGTGTCGACGCGGTAAAAGTAGGGGTCGGCCCGGGCTCGATTTGCACGACCCGCGTAGTAGCCGGTGTAGGCATGCCCCAGCTCACGGCTATTGGCAACGTATGCGAATACTGCGAGGGAAAAGAGATCGGTGTGATCAGCGATGGCGGCATCAAACACGCTGGCGATATCGTCAAGGCCATCGCCGCAGGCGCCCACTGCGCAATGCTCGGAAACCTATTGGCCGGAACCGACGAAGCACCGGGTGAAGAGATCATCTACAACGGCAGAAAATTTAAAACCTACGCGGGCATGGGCTCTTTGGCAGCCATGAGGCGCGGTAGCAAAGACCGCTACTTCCAGGGTGGAAGCGAAGCCAAAAAACTCGTCCCAGAAGGCATCGAAGCCCGCGTTCCATACAAGGGAAAGCTGGCGGATATCGTCTACCAGCTCAACGGTGGCCTGCGTTCGGGAATGGGCTACTGCGGCACCGCATCCATCGCGGATCTGATCCAAAATGGAAAATTTGTGAAAATCACCCAATCCGGGTTGATGGAGAGCCATCCCCATGATGTAAACATCACCAGAGAAGCACCCAATTATCAGCGATAGCAGCTTTCGAGACGAACAGACCCTTTTCCGACAATCCCCTAACACCCTGCAAGCCATTTCAAAAATCCATCCCCACGATGTAACACCCCCAAAGAAGCACCCAATTATCAGCGATAGCTCTTTAAGAACGATAAAATCAATTCTCAGCAACCGCCCGTACAAAATAACCCGCAAGCCATTTCAAAGGGCCACCCACACGATGTAACACCCCAAAAAGGCACCAAACCGACCGCGCCTTTTTTGAGCCGACAAAACCAATTCCCTGCAAGGGCTCGCATAAGCATCCTGCGCTTCTTGAGCCCCGTTGGCAATTCAATCAACAGGCATCTAGCTTTTCTCTCGCCATCTCCTGAAATTTTTTATCCAATCCCATTTTAAACGCCTCACCCGCTTCATCAAAGGTGTTTAACAATTCCGCAAAGCTGCCGCTACCGCCGATAAAACCCCAGTACGCCGCCCCGACTAAGAAATCGTTGGGCGGGTTCATCATACCCACTTCGGTAAATCTCAAACAGGGAATTATGCATTTAATCAAACACGACCGGAATTTCATGCCTAGCCACACCTGGTGGCATTCCAATAAATTTAATGTCAAACTTTAAAGATGGCTCAACCTGTGAACGTGCATTGTGCAAGCGAAATGACAACTGCCACCCACCCGTGAACGATGCGATAAGAGTATTGAATGAGGCTCTTTTGCGGCTGATACCATCTATCCGGTCTGGGACTCTCCATTTCTTCCCCCATCCCAAAGTTCCGTCGATATTGAATGATTGAATCGCTACCGTTCCGTTTTCCTTGACGACTTTGTAAAAATCATATTCGCCGATTAAATACTGAAATATTCCCCTTACGAATGCGCTTCCAAAACCTTCACACAATCTTTTCAATTCATCTCAAAAGCCGTTAAAATCGGTAAATAATACCTGTTTTCCTTCCACTCTAAGCCAAAATCAATTCTGGCCGATAACCTAAAATGCTCGATGGCATCATGCCTGTTTTTAGCTGATATGCCTATGCTGTCCCCGTTTTAAGCGCGACTACTAGATCTCTCACATCCCTTTTTATCCCTTTCCTGATCGGCTTGTAAATAAACGCTTTTAGCATGTTTAAACCCGTCTTCATGACATCCCAAAAAGACAGCTGCTTCATCAGCGGCACCTCGCATTTTATCCCGCTCATATTCGGGATGAATCTCAAACGACCTTTTTGCACTCGCTTTAGAACCATTAGAAACAAATGGAATCGATAAAAATTCGCTCAATTCTACCGCTATACAGTATTCAAATGCCTTGCCTGATTCAGTCTGAGAAGGCATGATTAATATCTCTTTGTAAAGTCCTCGCTAAAGATGAGCAACTCATTTGATCTTTTATTCTTACTCATACCATAAGCCCATTGGGGAATTAATGTGGTATATCCCTTATACAAGGCCCTGACTTTCTCACAATCGTTATAAGACAACACCCAAGCCTTTCGCTCCCTTAGAATTTCTGCCAGTCTCTCATGGTCGAAATTTTCATGTATATTCCCTCTATTGCCATATAGCTTTTCTCCATTCGCATAAGGTGGGTCGAGATATAAGAAGTCGTGGGGATGCGCTTTAAGCGATTCTTCAAAGTCTGCTCTTTCAACTTCGAGATTTTTAACGTGGAAGCGTTCGAGTCTTTTAATGGCTGATTCGGTAAAACGCGGGTGATCTGGAGACATGCCACCCGATAGGGTTGTGCCTGAAAAAGAGCAGCGATTCAAGACAAAGAAAACAGCAGCTCTTTCTTCTTTGGTTTCAATTTCCATATATTTAGACCGCAAGGCATAGAACTTCGATTTTGTCAGGGGATGATACTTCCTCACCCTTTTTACCAATTCATCGGGGTTTTTCAACAACGACTGCCAAAACGCTACCAAAGGCTCGAAAATATCATAACCGTAAACCCTAACGCCGCGCTGTGCAAGTGCAATTTCAAGTGAACCTCCACCGATAAATGGAGAACACAATGCATTCACATCAGGCGGAAAATATGTGACGATATCTCTTACCGCCCTCGTCTTTCCGCCCGGATAGCGCAAAGGAGATCGAGTAAAGGATGTATCCTTATCGCCCTTGTTTTCCGACGAAGCGCCAACCGTGTCAACAACAGCGCCTTTTAAGCTGGCATCGATGGGATCAGCTGCTGCTTTTATCGGTCTGTGCATAACTCAGCAGGTTATGATTTGTCTGCTATCATTTCAAATCGCATATGAAAATCGAACCATCGGTTTTCCATCGCGCATATTGTGCCGCTTGCTAAATTTAAGAAACGCAAGGCATAAATATTTTTGGCTAATGGGGTAAAGAGTTATCATAACAGGCACGCATTCACCGACGCTATTTACAGAAACCTCTGCAACATTTTCTTTGATCGACAAGCATTCGGCCACATCTCGGTTTCATTTTTTTTCTATATGCCCCCTTACCCTACGTCAGCCCTAAAAAATAGCGCGCAATTGCATTGCCCCCTTGTAAAAACACCTGCTTTTCATCGACCTATACCTCATTTTTCTCCTATCAAACCCTTGCAAAGTGCGCGGTACGAGAATTTTCACACAATGGTCGATTTGATACGCGCCCGGTTTGCGCTGCACAGCACCTCAGCATGGGTTTAACCCGAATTGGGAATTCAGTTGTAAAATACGATTTTAATCACGTATAGCAAAAAGACGAGCACCAGCATACTGAGAAGCAGCATGCGGACGCCCTTGTAATACTTGCGGTGTATCCTGAGGTCTCTCCGATAAGCCCAGCGCAAGGAAATTAGAAAGATCGATAGGAAGACCATGGCAAACACGCGCTGCCCGACGCTGAATTCACTCATAGTCCGCCGATCTCATTGTATTTTACTCAGACTACCGGACAAATAGCAGCCGACCTGGCATCTTCTTCGATTGGCATCACACCACCCTTAGGCGCCAGCCGAATGGATCGGCAGCCCGGTTGTACTGTATATCCAATATTTTCTCTTTCATACACTTGCCATAGGATTGACGACCCAAATCGGGCAGGCGAATATCCAAGCCCTTGCCATGCAGTGCGCTTATGGGGCTGACCACCGCTGCCGTACCACAACCAAAAACTTCTCGCAGCCTTCCCTCGCGGTGGGCGGCTGCGATCTCATCTGAGGAGATCAGGCGTTGTTCGAGCTGAATGCCCTCCCTTTCAGCCAGCGCAATAATGCTCTTTCGGGTTACACCATCCAGAATTCGATCGCTGGCCGGGGGGGTGACCAACGTATCACCGAGGCGGAAAAACACGTTCATCGTACCGGCTTCTTCCACATAGCCATGCGAAGCGGCATCTGTCCAAACCACCTGGTCGTAACCCTCTTTAATCGCCAATGCCGTGGGGTAAAGCGCACCGGCATAGTTACCAGCAGCCTTGGCATAGCCGGTACCACCGCTGGCGGCTCGGCTGTACTTCTGCTCGATAACTACCTTGAGCGGTTTCTCATAATAGGCACCAACTGGGCTGCAAACCACACAAAAGCGATAGGTTTTAGAGGGCTTGGCCCGCAATTCCTCTTGTGTCGCGATCAAAAAAGGACGTATGTATAGCGAATGGCCAAATCTACGGGGTACCCAATCGCTATCCAATTTCACTAAGGTTTTCAAGCCTTCCATAAAGATTTCTGTAGGGAGTACAGGCATCTGCAGGCGTTCTGCAGAGCGATTCAGGCGTTTCGCATTTTCATCTGGGCGGAATAGGAAAATGGAGTCACGCGCATCCCGATAGGCTTTTAAGCCTTCAAAAACCGCTTGTCCATAATGGAAAACACTCGATGAAGGCGCCATATACCAACTGCCATAAGGTTTTATTTCGGGGCGTTGCCAGGCCTCACTCGCATAATCGCAAACCAACATATGGTCTGAAAAGAGATGCCCGAACGGGATGCTGTCTTCATCGAACGCAGTTATTCTACTGTGCTGCGTTTTGGTTATCTTCATGCCGTAAATTTTAAGTCATCGATAATCCAGGCGATAAATGTAGCAAATTTTCACCCTTGTTGGAAAAGCGAGGCAAAGCAAGGCGAAATAATAGGGACCCCACACGGTGGGATGCCCCTGCACAAGGCCAGCCCTTCATTTCGGCAGAGACGAGGTCACACTGTAACGGCGCCGCTTGCTGATGGGCTTGCCGAGGTATTGGCCCACCGCTTACCGACTGTTTTTAGCACCCTGTCCCAGGGGCACATACAAACGGATTTCAAATCATAACTTCGCGGCAAATAAGTGCTTATGGAATGGTTTGAAAACTGGTTTAACACCCCCTATTACCACCTTTTATACGAGAACCGAAACCATTCCGAAGCGGAATTTTTTATCGAAAACATCGCGCGATACTTAGGATTAAAGAAAGGACAGCGCATATTGGACTTGCCCTGTGGCAAGGGCCGACATGCTAGGATTCTCCATAGACGGGGTTTAGATGTGACGGGGGTCGATCTCTCCAAGCGCAACATCGAAGCAGCCAAAAGATTTGAAAATCCAAACCTGCGTTTCTTCGTGCACGATATGCGCAAGCCCTTGGCCGAGCAGTATGATGTCGTTCTCAATCTCTTTACCAGTTTCGGTTATTTCAAATCCGAAAGGGACAATCAAAAGGCTTTTGGCAACTTAGTCCAGGCGGTGGCAACGGGTGGCACCCTTCTGATAGATTTTATAAATGTGGAAAAGCTAAGGGCAAATGTGGTAGCCCATGAAGTCGTACAACGCGGCGACTTGACTTTTCACCTGACGAGGCGCATCGAAGAGGGTTTTATCAGCAAGGCGATAAAATTCACAGATCGAGGACGGCGATACGCCTATGAGGAACGGGTCAAATGCCTGACCCTTACAGATTTTAAACGCTATTTAAAGCCGACGAGGCTCAGGTTAAAAGCCCTCTTCGGAAGCTACGACCTGAGAACTTTTGATGAAAAAACCTCAGACCGTTTGCTCCTCTTGGCCGATTGAGTCAGTCGCATAATCCCTATATTAGCAGCGGTAAAAACCGCTCAGAGACAAATCAAACAGATGATAAAAGCGTCGATCAACTAAGCGAATCATGGTTTACCTATTGCTCGTAGCATCTGTACTGGTCGGAGCAGCCTTAGCCTTCTCGTTTCAGGCTAAATTTCAGCCCCATCTCAATACCCTACTCACCCTGAGCGGTGGATTCTTACTCGCTGTAACGCTAAGTGAGATGTTACCCGAATCTTATGTTTCAATGGGGAAGCAGGCCGCTTTTTGGGTCGTAGTGGGTTGGCTGATTCAAATTGTAATCGAGTCCTTTTCACAGGGTTTTGAACACGGCCACGCCGCGCATTTCACCGATCAAAACAGGCGCATTGTGATTACAGCACTTTTTGTACACGCCATCTTTGACGGAATACCCGCACGCAGTCACCCGTATTTTTTGTATGCCGTTTTACTCCACAAAATCCCGATAAGCTTTATGCTGGTAGGGCTGCTGATGCGCGAGCGGGTTTCAAAAATGCAGCTGTTCCTGTCGCTGGGCGTTTTTGCGGCGGCGGCACCGCTGGGCGCTTACTTAGATACCCTATACTGGTTTGTCAAAAACCAAAGGGCCATCCTTGCCACAGCTTCTGGTGCGTTCTTACAAATCTCTGCCACGATCTTACTCGAGAGCACCGGGAAACACCACCAGATCAAGCGGGTAAAAGCCATAGCCTTGCTCATCGGCCTATCCCTGGGACTGATCGGCTTGTGGCATGGGGCAGCTGACTGAAGTCATCTGTTCACCCGGGCTTCAAATAAAGCCCGATAGGGTTATCGAATGCTGTAGTCTCATCAGTCTTTTTCAACTTTTGAGGAAAGATAGGGATAGATGGGCTGGAGTCTGCGAAGCTCGAGATCAAATCCAATTAAAAGCAGCAGTCCACTTGGGTTGGCGTCATGGACTTGGGCTATCGATTCACTCAAAACGGATAATACCCCGTACGATTGCCAATGCGCAGACCTCTTCCAAGCGCAGATCAAAAGGCTCGTAGTCCGCATTGTCGCTTACACACTTGACGTGATTTTCCAATTCCGATTTCCGAATTCGCTTTACCACGCCTCCCTGTATGGTATCCAACACATATACCTTATTCCACTGAAAAAAGGTGTCCAACGGCAATTTTTTACAAGCGACCGCATCGCCACTCCGATATTCTGGTGACATCGAATTGTCCTTTACCTTGACCATAAAATCAACTTTCGACTCATCAAAATCAGGCACTGAGTAAGTTTGAGATTCGTGTTCAGCCAACCGAAAGTCTGCTGTCCCCCAGCTTGCCATAGCTTCAACCGGTATTAACGGGACACCTTTTTGTCCAGCAGTCCGGTAAATCGCAAGGCCTTCTGCCGCCGCATCCAACTCCCGTCCCTTCGCGTACCGCTCGCGTTCCGAAGATTTCTCCCCCAAATCACAAGTGTCTCTACCCCGAGGTTCTTCCAGCTCGAGTAACATATCTGCTCCAGGTATGCCCAATACCCATTTAAGGTTAATATCTGGATAATTCAGCGCTATTTTTTCCAAAATCGAACTCCCTACTCCCACATTTCCGGTGATTATCTTGTTTATATATTGTTGCGATACACCAATTTTCTCAGCGAATTCTTTTTGTGTAATACCTTTAAAATCAATTACTTTTCTTAAATTATTTCGCATAACTCACATTCTTAAAGATTAAATAAAGACCGAGTATTAATCTTTTTAGCTTACTTTACGCTCCTAAGTTGTATATTTGTTCTGTAGTATATATACAACAAGTCAAAGGTAGAAAAAATGGAGAAGATTGCACGGTGTTTATCCATTTCAACTCATAGACTCAAACCAGCATTTCAAATTAGAAGCTATGGCACTATTTAAAAAAAGGCATTTTGGAAAACCGATAAGCGGGCAGCTTTCCGGTTATCTCATAGCGCATACCAGTTGTCTCGACCGCTCAAAGGCATCCGTAAAGACCGAGGTGAGCACGTCGACCATTCGAGATGTGATTTACAGGCGCAACCCAGTGACCGAGAACAACGCGAAGGCTATTGTGGAGTTAATGCGGATTGCCGTACATAACTGCATACACAACATCGAGAAGGCTACAGAGGCAAAGAAGCACCTACAGATATTACTGAGCGAAGAACGTCCAGCCAGAGCCTAAACTCGAATACAGATCGTGCGCTGAACCCAGTTGAACCCGGATCTCGCACCCGGTGGTGACGCTTTTCCTCTTGAATGATGGGCTCAAAAACAAAGGAAATGGATACATCGGCATAGGGGCGGGTCGATATCCGTCTAAGCTTAAAAGAATCGAGTAGGCCCTAAGCATCGGATTGACCAAAGCTGGGACAGCTCAGGCGCCAAACTCTCTGTTGGGATTTATACATGCCTACCCCTTGGCTCGATGAGCCTTGGTCGTCCTTTTCCCATTGTCCAAAGCCTATCCTTCATTTCAGGTACAGGCAAACTCAAAGGGTTTTATCGACTGCACTTTTTGCCCCCAAGTTGCGAATATCATTATCGAATAAGTATAGTCCGCCCCCTTTTTCATCACCGATCAGATTGATTTTATCGAGGATTAAACGAGCCAAGGCCTCTTCTTCGATTTGCTCAGAAACATACCACTGCAAGAAATTATGGGTCGCGTGGTCCTTCTCATTCAAAGCGATTTCCACCAGGTTGTTGATACTTCTTGAGACGAGCACCTCGTGCTCCAAAAGCAACTTAAACATCTGCTTCATGGTTCCAAAAGAAGTACTCGGTGTGCGCAGCGCACAGATTATCGCGTGCCCGCCGCGCTCATTGATGTAGCGCACCAGTTTTAACATATGAGCCCGTTCCTCATCACTGTGTTTGTACATAAAATCGGCTACGCCTTCCATCCCCTGGGTTTCAGCCCAGGAAGCCATCGCCAGGTAGGTTTGTGAGGACTCCGCCTCCAGGGTTACCTGTTTATTGAGCGCGTTTAAAATTTTGTCACTTAGCATAATTACCCGATTTTGTATTCTCAATTCACCTCTTCTTTTAAGACTTTTACTCAACCCACCCCACAACTTCTCGCCTTGAGAGGCGATTAGGAATCGGCAGACGCCACTTGTATATGCCTTAAGTAGTCAAAAATACTTCGGTTGTACTGGCCGTAATCCACCTCCTGCAAATGTACTACAAAATCACAATCCTCACGCGCTGCTTTCCCCACAGCATAGCCCACTTTTACAGCTGCTTTCACAAGCTTCAAAATGCGCTTCAAATAGCGGTTATTCCCATCCGAATAATCGACCAAAACGTCGTAAGGCTTGTCCAGCAGCTCCTTCAGCTCACTGCTCCTCGGCATCCCCTTCCAATTAAAATCTCTCCGTGTAAAATGATCGCAACGAAAATCCTTTAACCCCGATCCGTTCATCACCAACACCTTGCTGAAAAGCAGGGGCAAACCCATATCCCTGGCTCGTCTGGCAAAGGCCACAGCCGCCCGAAAAGCGCCTTCACCAGCACCCTTCCAATCTACTAAAAAGAGTGAGGAACCCAGCTCTTCATACCTAAAATCCCGGTGCGCAGTCGAATTCGTCTCAGCGCGACCCCGCACTTCAGCCTCTGCAAGATTAAAAAAGAATGCCTTCAGATTTACCATCCTTCAATGGGTTACCCGAGTTAGAAAGCGACTTACACCATGTAAAATTACCGCTATTTGTTCACTTACCCCACATCCTTCAACAGCTGTTTTGAGGGACAAATCGCGCTTTACCCTGCAAAGACCTACCGATACAGGTCATAGCTTTACAGAGCGCCAAGCCATATCTTGCGAAGCTGAGCTCACACTTGCAGCGCTTTAACCCCACTCCGTCAGTAGCGACTCAGAAAGATCCCATACAAAAATTCACAGAGTTGAGCGCGAGCTCATGGGAATCGATGTGGCGCGCACCCATCTTTCACGACCTCTGCCGGTGGCAATCGGCTAATCCAATATGCAATCCCATGTTTCATATAGTTTTATCAGGGAGAGTAACCGCAGCACAGGCTCGCCATTAATATTCTGAGTTTTTACCTGTGCTTTAATGCCCCCCACTGATTCTGAAATGAACCTTCAGTAAGACAAAGCGATTACTCATAAGTTTGCTCGCTTTCAATTCCGTATTTCCTGGCTTCAGTTCTGTCCCTATTTTATATTTTTCCACTTATGCAATACAATAAAATCTTCTCCATATACATCTTCTGTAATCTTTACAGTTAATTTTGCCGATTTTTCATTAGAAACAGGCATAAAGTAGAGGGGGTATTCTTTATTGTGATAGCCTTTCGTGAAATTAAACCAATCTTGTAAATCATCCTTTGTCAACTCCTCCCCCTCCAGTTTCAGTTTCAGTTTTCCATTCTTTAGAGTAATTTCCGAATGTACAATGTCATTCGAAAGGTTGGTTTCAATAGAGAATTTGATACCATTCCACTTATTTGCATATAATGGGCTGTGCCCATCATCAGGCGTAAGCGACATAACAATTCCATTTACCACTACATCAACCGGAACCTCTTTTTTCTCTGCATCCCCGTGCTCAAGCCCAAAGGTAAAGGCCAAATGAGCAGTGCCAATCTTTTCCGGTACAAAGGAAAGCGTTATATCCGTTTTCTTTCCGATAGGTATCTCATCACCTGGGCTGTATACCTTCCCTCCGTACGAAATGATGCCGCCCAAATCACTGGTATAGCTAAGGATTTTTGAAACGTTTTTAGCTTTACCGCTCACTTTGAACTCAATATCAGCCGGGTTTTGTACATCTTTCGATTCTGTTTCTATATATTCCGCGTCTATTTTTGATGATACCTCGACTTTATAACAGGGATTAACCCTTGCAGACACCTCTATGGGTACTCGCTGTCCATACCCATCCACAGCTATAAGGTTCAACTTCCAGGAGCTGATCTGCGAATCGCTATAGCTCAACACAAGGGTTTGAGGACCACTTAAGTCGTAAAGCATACCAGCTTCTATCTCGTCCCACTTACCCCCTCTCTTCCACATCAATCGTCCACTGGTGCTCGAACCGGTGTATTTCCACCGATAACCG